>DAHUYE010000062.1 GCA_027315345.1 Actinomycetota bacterium | reverse complement strand
GGTCACCTCCACCACCACCGTCACCGACGGGAACTGGCATCTGGCCTCGGTCACCCTCGGCCCGACGGGTTTGAGCCTCTACCTCGACGGGGTGCTCCAGGCGACCGACACCGCCGCCATCACCGCCCAAGTCTACAGCGGTTGGTGGTCCATCGGAGCGGCCAAGCTCGCCTATTGGCCCGATGCGCCACCTCTCACCGCCGGGGTGTCCTATTTCGAGGGCTCCCTCGCCGGTGTCGCGGTA
The DNA here is from genome assembly GCA_027315345.1 of Actinomycetota bacterium. Lineage (GTDB taxonomy): Bacteria > Actinomycetota > Acidimicrobiia > Acidimicrobiales > JAJPHE01 > DAHUYE01. Next base: position 3,348 of record DAHUYE010000062.1, on the reverse strand, counting down.
CTGCCTGGCGTCCTCGACACCGCCCAGATTGCCGGCCTCTACCAGTCCGCCTCGTTCTCCAGCTACACCAGCACCGTCCAAGCCGACACCCCCTTGGTGGACTGGCCCCTCACTGCTCTCGATCAGAGTGGTGTGTGCAACTCGGTGCTGGCCACCATCGCCACCACCTCGGGAGGGACCACGACCTGCATGTTTCCCCCCGAGCCCAACGGGACGGCCTGCCCACCTGGTGCCAATGGCCTGCCCCTCACCGACTTGGAGTCGGCCCCCGCCACCTCGCCTTCTCCGACCGTGCCTGGGGCGACGACGACGCTTAGCATCGCCACCGCCGATGCCTCTGGAGTGTCGGCATCCCTCGTAGGAGCCGATGTCATCGTCGACCTCGTCGTCTCGGGTGTCAACGGGCCCTGGGGGGTCCAGGCCGCCTTCCCCAACAGCGAGACCGCTCTGTGACCCCGCCGGCCGCAGCGCTCCATCGGCGCCATCGTCTCTATCGCTACTTGTGGCGCACCGTGTTCCTAGCCGCGATAACTGTTGTGCTCGGCGCGCTGGTCGGGGGCGTCTGGCTCTTCTCCAACGGCTGGCGTCTCACGACAGTGGCGACGCCCTCCATGAGCCCCGCCATCCCCGTTGGTGCCCTGGTCATCACCGCACCCCTCCGCGAAGCGGGGCGCGTCGGTGAGGTCATCGTCTTTCGCCCGCCCGGTGACAGCCACACATACATCCACAAGATCGTGGCCAGCCTGGCCGGTCCCAGCTACCACACCAAGGGCAATAACGACCCCCAGCCCGACCCCTGGACCATTCCAGCAGGCAACGTCACGGGCCGGGTGGCCGTCGTGGTGCCTGACCTTGGCTACCTCGTCTTCGCCGCGCCGATCCTGGCCGTCGCGATCCTGATTGGCGCGATTGTTGGCCTCCTCTACCCCCGATGGCGCCGATGGGCCATCGTCGACTCCATCTCCGCCGCCATCTGGCTCACGTCGCTACGACTGCATCCCTTGGTGCGCTGGCAGGTCATCAGCGTCACGCATTTGGCCCGCCAAACACACACCTGGGTGTTTGACACGGGCATCCTGCCCATCCGGGTCGAAGCTCGGCCCGGCACCACGGCGGGCATTGCCCCTGGGCACTCCGCCATCGTCACGAGTCCCCTCGGGCATCCCTTCACCATCGTTGGGATGGCCCACCTCACGAGCTTGGAGTGGCTGGTCCTGGCGGTGATCTGCGCCCTCCCCATGATCGCGGCCCTCCTGCTCGCCAGTGGTCGCCGACCGGGCACAACTGACCACGACATCCCCCACGGCCAGCTCGAAGCATTGCCATCCTGAGTCGAGAGTCGGCCTGGTCAGTCCTCTGGCGACTACCCGGGCCGATGGGCGCCTCGGGTGTCGTGCACTGCAGTGGCGTGGCATCAGGCGTCCGTGGTCTGGAGTAGGGGACGCTGCCAAGGGCTGGCGACTTGTCGTCCACCCCAGAACTCGGCAGTCAGCTCCAACCAACATGACGTCTCGCCGGGCGGTCTTCGACCTTCGGCCGGTTCCGATGCCTCAGCACGGCGCTTCCGACGGAGCAGAATCTCCGAGCGGCGGAAGGAGCCGACGAATGGCTGCCCTCGACTCATAACAGCAGACGGCCTCCACTCACCTCCTGCAGGGTGACGGCCAACACCGCCAGGGTCCAGGGTCGCGATTGGCCACGTTGAGGACCATCGACCCGATAGCTATGCGGGGAATGGCCACGGCGATCGCCGTGAGTGTCGTCCAGCACTCCAACACCCCCGCCTGGCCATGGACCGACCCGGCCAGATGGTCATAGATCCAGACACCATCAAAGCCCTCGCCCTCGGCCACGACAGCCCCCTCATGGACGTCACGCCACGTGGTCCCGAAGGGATCGAACAACAGATCGACCTGCACGCCGCCAATCCTGCCCCCCAAGCCCGGCCATTGCGCCATCCCTGGTATCCCAACAACGGGGGACAGCTCCCCCTACCCGTTGATATCCCGGTAGGCAGGCTTGGAGACACGGCCAGACCTGGTCTGAGCCCTCCATGACGTGTCCGTCGTCATGCGCCTGCCCAGCGGGCGGCGGAGGCACGCGGGACTTCCCTACCATCCGGCCCCAGGCAGGAATACTCGGGGTCGTAACCATGGGGATACTGCATGCTGAGGTTGGTAAGTGGCGCCCTGGCTCACGCTCGGACTGTGGCGGGGAGGACGGCCTCCAGGGTCCGTGAGATTGGCGCCGTAGAAGTAGGAGGAGAGTCTGAACAGGACGAGGGGACGTCATAACCCACGATCGCTCGCGTACGACTGGGCGAGGGGGACTCTGGTTTTCGGGGACGGCGCGTCCCGGATTATCGGGGTGGTGGCGCAGGCTGTCGATCGGCTGCCCGTGTCAGTTCGGGCCGTCGCCTCCGGGCGACGGTAGGACCATGACTCGGTTCCTTCCAGCCTTCTTGGCCGAATAGAGAGCCTCATCGGCCCGGGCGATCAGCCCCGGAGCGGACTCCTGTCCATCCCAGGAGGCAATGCCGGCGGAGAAGGTGGCCTCCGGGCGGGCGGAGGCCAGCCGGTCGAGGACATGTCGGGCGTTCTCAGGATCACAGGATGCCAACAGCACGGCGAACTCATCACCCCCGTAGCGAGCCAGCAGTGCCCGGCTGTCCGGTTGGAGTCTGGCCAGCAGGTCCGACCCCCGTAGGCGGGCCGTCCAAGCGCCCGACAGCTCCCGCAGAAGGAGGTCTCCGCCGTGGTGACCGTGACGATCATTGACCGACTTGAAGTCGTCGAGGTCCATCAGGGCGATGGACAGTCCCCGCTCCGGCCGGCGCCGGCAGCGGGACATCTCCTGGCTTAACGCCTCCTCCCATGCCTGACGATTGCCGAGGCCGGTGAGGCCGTCCGAGCGCGCTGCCTTTCGCAGGCCGTCGACCAAGACCAACACCACACCGGCCGCCACCACCAGGGTCACCGTCACCGTCAGCCAGGCGCCCAAGCCGATCCAGGTGGGCCTGTCACCCAGGCGGATGGCCCCGAATGTGAGTAGGACGAAACCGAGATGACCCAGGGCCAAGGGCCTCGGAAAGAAGTACACGGCGTAGACGACCACCCATACGTACAGGCAGGGGTAGATGCTGGGGGCCCTGGGCGAGCCTCCGGCCAGCACCAGTCCACCCATTACCAGGGTCCCCGCGGCGACGAAGGGGCTGTAGGCCCCCGGTGGGAGCTTGCCTTCGGTAATAAGTAGGACCAGGCCCGCCACAACCAACAACAGTCCGAGTCCGACCAGGATCAGGCTGTGTCGGCCCGGCCAGGCCGGGAGCGCGGCGGTACCCAGCACGAC
>DAHUYE010000061.1 GCA_027315345.1 Actinomycetota bacterium | reverse complement strand
ACCCGCAGGGCCAGGAGCGCGACCAGCATGAGCACGATGTTGACGGCCGGGCCGGCCAGGCTCACCAGCAGAGACTGGTTGCGGGGGCTGCGCAGGCGCCGGACGTTTACCGGGACCGGCTTGGCGTAGCCGAAGGCGCCCACCCCCGACAGGATGAGGATGATCGGCAGCACGACGGTGCCGATGGGGTCGATGTGGCGCAGAGGATTGAGTGTGAGGCGGCCGGCCTGTTTGGCCGTGTCGTCCCCGAAGGCGAGGGCCACCCAGCCGTGGGAGACCTCGTGGAGGATGATCGAGGGCACCAGCAGGACGAAGAAGAGGATCTGGAAGCTGCTGACGCTGTGGGCCCGGCTGATGGCGTAGAGGATCAGCAGAACCACCACGCCCACCACGATGAGCTGGCTGCGGCTGCGCCCCGCCCCGGTCCCCGGGCGGCTCCAGCCCGGCGTCGGGCCCCTCAAATCCGCCCCCCGGGGGAGGGGGGGATCAGCGCTTGGAGGCGCAGTCGATGCACAGGCGGGCCTCCGGCTTGGCCTCGAGGCGCGCCGGAGCGATCCCCCTACCGCACTCCTCGCATACGCCGTAGGTCCCCGCATCCAGCTTCTCCAGGGCGTTATCTACCTCGGCCAGGGCCTCCTCCAACTTGGCGGCCAGCGCCTCAGCCTCGCCCCGCTCCGCCGTGACCTGGCTGGAATCAGCGAAATTGTTGTCATATCCCTCCGTCCCCGGCCTCAACTCGGACAGCTGATGGCGCAGATCCGCCTGCTCGCGCTCGAGATACGAACGCGCCTGGTCGGTCAGGGGTTGGGTTGACACGGCGGCAGCCTACCCTCGGGCCTCCGACCTGGCGCGCGGATGAGCCGAGTCGTACACCAGCCTCAGCCGTTCGGCCGAGACCTTGGTATAGACCTGGGTGGTGGATATGGAGGCGTGACCGAGCAATTCCTGCACCACCCGGATGTCGGCGCCGTGGTCGAGCATGTGGGTGGCGCAGGAATGGCGCAGCACATGGGGGGTCAGCCGGTCGTCCAGGCCGCATTTTCGTCCGTAGTGACGCACAATTCCCCAGGCCCCCTGCCGGCTCAGGCGTCCGCCCCGGGCATTGAGGAAGACGGCCTCGGCATCGCCCCGCCGGGCCCAGCGGGAGGGCTCCAGGGCCCGGCGTCCGGCCGGGGCCAGCCAGTCCGAGACGGCCTGGCGGCCCCAACTGCCCAGGGGGACGAGGCGCTCCTTGGACCCCTTGCCCAGGACCCGGACCAGGCCCTCCTCCAGCACCAGGTCACCGAGAGACAGGCCGACCAGCTCGGAGATGCGCATCCCGGTCCCGTAGAGGACCTCCAGGATGGCCCGGTCCCGCCGGGCCAGGGCGCTGTCGCCCGTGACCGCCCCGAGCAGGGAACTCACCTCGTCCTCGCCCAGGGCCTTGGGCAGGCCCTGGGGCACCCGGGGCGCCGCCACCTCCCCGGTCGGGTCGGAGGCGGCTCCGCCCTCCTCCAGGCAGAACCGGTACAGGCTGCGGACCGACACCAGGGCCCGGGCCACCGACGCCGGCTTCAACCCGGCCTGGCGCAGGGCGGCCACGTAGTCGAGGATGACGGCTTCGTCCGCCTCCCCCAGGTCGAGGTGGCGCTGCTCCAGCCAGGCCTGATAGGCGATGAGATCGCGCCGGTAGGCGATGACGGTGTTGCGGGCCCGGCCCCGCTCCACTGCCAGCCAGGAAAGAAACTCCTCGGCCTCCGGGGCTAGGGCAGGCCGTTCATCAAGAGACGGTTTCGGAGACGACGTCAATGGCGGCGGTGATCACCGGCTCGATGACGGGCTCGGTGACCGGCTCGGAACGCAGCCGGGCCCGCTCGATGGCGGCGGCCAGCAATCCCTTGAACAGGGGGTGGGGCTTGTCCGGGCGGCTCTTGAACTCCGGATGGGCCTGGGTCCCGACCCAGTAGGGATGTCCGGGCAGTTCGATGAACTCGACCAGCCGGCCGTCGGGGGAGGTTCCCGACAGAGCGAGCCCGGCGTCCTCCAGGCGGTGGCGGTAGCGGGGATTGACCTCGAAACGGTGGCGATGGCGCTCGGAGACCACGGTGGTGCCGTAGGCCTCGGCCACCTGGCTGCCCGGATGGAGGACGGCTATGTACGCCCCCAGCCGCATGGTGCCGCCCTTGTCCACCACTTCCTGCTGGTCGTCCATGATGTCGATGACCGGGTGGGGACTGTCGCTGTCGACCTCTCCGGAGTGGGCGCCCTTGAGGCCGGCCACATTGCGGGCGTATTCGATCACCATCATCTGCAGTCCCAGGCACAGTCCCAAACAGGGGATGCCGTTCTCGCGGGCGTAGCCGGCGGCGGCCACCTTGCCTTCCGTGCCCCGCTCCCCGAATCCGCCCGGGATGACGATTCCGTCCAGGTCACCGAGTTGCTCGGGGGCCAGGAGCTCGGAGACCTCCTCGGCCGGGATCTGGACCACGTCCACCTCGGTGGAATAGGCGAACCCGGCATGCCGCAGGGCTTCGAAGACCGACAGATAGGCGTCCTTGACGGTGTACTTACCGATCAGACCGATCCGGACCCGGTTCCTGGAGGCGTCGATGCGCTCCACCAGGGCCTCCCAGTCGGACAGATCGATGTCGTACTGGGGACCGTCGAAGCGCAGCAGCTGGCAGACGTAGGCGTCGAGGCCCTCCTCGTGCAGCACCAGGGGGATCTCGTAGATGCTGCGGGCGTCGATGGCCGAAACCACCGCCTCCATGGGCACATCGCACAGGTTGGAGATCTTGCGCTTGAGCCCGTCGGAGATGGGCTTATCGCTGCGGCACACGATCACATCCGGCTGGATGCCGCGGCTGCGCAGTTCGGTGACCGAATGCTGGGTGGGCTTGGTCTTCTGCTCTCCCGAGGGTCCGAGAAAGGGCACCAGGGTGAGGTGGATGTAGCAGACGTTGTCCCGGCCCACGTCCTTGCGGAACTGCCGGATGGCTTCCAGGAAGGGAAGGATCTCGATGTCGCCCACCGTGCCGCCCACCTCGGTGATGACCACGTCGACATCATCGGTGGCCAGGCGCTGGATGCGGCCCCGGATCTCGTCGGTGATGTGCGGGATGACCTGCACGGTGCGGCCCAGGAAGTCCCCCCGGCGTTCCTTGGCGATAACGGAGCGGTAGATGGACCCGGTGGTGGCGTTGGAATCCTTGGTCAGGACCTCATCGATGAAACGCTCGTAATGGCCCAGGTCGAGGTCCATCTCCCCGCCGTCATCGGTGACGAAGACCTCACCGTGCTCATCGGGGTTCATGGTGCCCGGGTCCACGTTCAGGTAGGGATCGAGCTTCTGCATGGTCACCCGCAGGCCCCGGGAGCGCAGCAACCGGCCCAGCGAGGAGGCGGTCAGGCCCTTACCGAGAGAGCTGGCCACGCCTCCGGTCACGAAGATGTGTTTGGCCACTGGTCCTCCTGGTCTGGAAACCCCAAAGCTACCGCGGGCCGGCCGCCTCCCTGGTGTATCCCGGTTTGGTTGACCGGAGCGGCCCCGGGTAACACATAGCCTGATGGCAACATGAACCAGGACCGGGGCAGCGACGGTCTCCGTGCCGGGCGGTGCCGGCCGTGACCGTGGCCGTGGTCACCGACTCGGCCTCGGCCCTCCCCGCCGAGGTGGCCGGGGCCAACGGCATCAGCGTCGTCCCCATGGGCCTGGCCATCGGTGGACTGCCCGTGGTGGAGTCCGCCCTGGACACCGAGGAGATGATCGCCCGTTTCGATGAGGGCATCACCACCTCCGGCCCGCCTCCGGGCGACTTCGCCAAGGCGGTGGAGAAGGCCCAGACCGGGGACGGGGTGGTGGTCATCACCCTGGCCGGGGAATTGTCCGGGACCTACCGGTCCGCCCAGCTCGGCGCCCAGGAGGCGGGGGGGCCGGTGGAGGTGATCGACTCCCAGACGGCGGCCGGGGCCGAGGCCCTGGTGGCCCTGGCGGCGGTGCGGGCGGCCCGGGCCGGGGGCTCGCTGGAGGAGGTGGCGGCGGCGGCCCGGAAGGCCACTTCCGAGGTCAGCCTGGTCGGATCCCTCAGCACCCTGGAGTACCTGGTCAAGGGGGGCCATATCCCCGCCGCGGCGGGCTGGGCCGCCGAGCGGCTGCACGTGAAGCCCGTCATCGAGTTGAGGGAGGGCAAGGTGAGGCCGCTGCGCCCCGCCTTCGGGGACGAGGCCGCCCGGGAGCGGCTGCTGACCCACTGGCGGCGCAGCCAGGTGGAGGGCGCCGATCTCCATGTCATCGGCATGTACTCCCTGGACGCCGCCGACGCCGCCGATCTCCTGGCGGCGGTGGAGGCCGAGGTCCACCCGGTGCAGAGCTTCCTGTCCGGCTTCGGGACCGCCCTGGTGGCCCACACCGGCCCCAGCCTGGTCGGCCTGGCCTGGCACTGGGTCGTCCCGCCCGGGCGGGCCTAAGCCCGGCGGCGGGCCAGCTCCAGCAACTCCTCGGCGTGCAGGCGGGCCGAGGTGCTGTCGGGCTGGCCGGCCAGCATCCGGGACAGCTCGACCACCCGGGCGTCAGAATCGAGCATCTCGACCTCGGTCCGGGTGGTATCCCCGTCGACGGTCTTTCTCACCGCCACCTGGTGATCGGCAAAGGCCGCCACCTGGGCCAGGTGGGTGACCACCAGCACCTGGTGGTCCTGGGCTAATCCGGCCAGCGCCCGGCCCACGGCCAGAGCCGCCTCCCCGCCGACCCCGGCGTCGACCTCGTCGAAGACCAGTACCGGCGGGCCGGCGCTGATGACCAGGCGGGTGGCCAGCATGGCCCGGGCCAGCTCCCCCCCCGATGCCACCCGGGCCAGGGGCAGGGGAGGCGAACCAGGGTTGGCCGAGAACAGGAAAGTGACGGCGTCCCCGGCCCCGTCCCGGCCCACCTCCACCTCCAGGACGGCTGAGCCCAAGGCCAGGGCCCGGAGGTGCTCTCCGACCCGCGCCCCCAGCGCCGGGGCGGCCGCCACCCGTTCCCGGTTGATCCTGGCCTCCTCCGCCTCCACCTCGGCCCGGGCCCGATCCAGTTCTGCCTCCAGCCGGGCGGCGGTGGAGTCGTGTCCGGCCAGTTCGGCATGGCGCTCCCGGGCCCGGTCCGCGTACTCGATGACCTCCCCGAGGTCGGCGCCGTATTTGCGGACCAGGTCCCGCAGCAGCTGCCGGCGCAGCCTCAGCTCCTCGAGTCGCTCCGGGTCCTCGTTGATGCCCTCGGCGGTGGTCCTGATCTCGCTGGCCACATCCCCCAGCTCGGCGGCCAGGGCCGAGAGGCGCTGGTGCAGCGGTCCGAACGGGCTCCGGCCGGCCGTGGCCGCCACCGCCCCTCCGACCCGGTCCACCGCCCCGCCGTCCCCGACCAGCAGCTCATAAGCCAGCTCGGCCTGGGTGCGGTGGTCCACGGCCCGGGCCAGGAGCTCCTCCTCGGCGGCCAGGGCCGCCTCCTCGTCCGGGTAGGACAGGCCGGCCCGGTCGATCTCGGTCAGCTGGTGCTCGAGCAGGTCCATCTCCCGGGCCCGGGCCCGGGCGTCCCCGCCCAGACCGGCCAGGGCCGCTTCGCCCACCCTGACCCGGTCCCGGGCCAGGCGCAGCGGGGCCAGGTCAACCCCGGCAAAGACATCCAGGGCCTGGCGCTGGCCGGCCGGACGCAGCAGGCTCTGGTGACCGTGCTGACCGTGCAGGTCGACCAGCTCCTCGGCCCGTTCCGAGAGGGCAGCCGACTGCGCCATCCGCCCGTCGACATAGGCCCGGGAGCGGCCCCGGGCGGGAACGGCCCGGGCCAGGATCAATTCATCCTGGCCGGCCAGGAACCGGCCTTCCACCACCGCCTCGGCCGCGCCGGGCCGGACGAGCAGTGGATCGGCCCGGCCCCCGGTCAGGAGCTCGATGGCCTCCACCAGGAGGGTCTTGCCCGCCCCCGTCTCACCCGTGAAGGCGGTCATGCCCTCCCCGAGAGTCAGGCGGAGGTCATGGATGACCCCCAGGTCCCTGACCGACAGCTCGACCAGCATCAGCGGTCGCTGAGGTTGAACTTCGCCTTGACGATGGAGTGGAAGGCGGGCTGGTCCTCGAAGGCCACGAAGCGGGCCGGCTGGGGCGCCGATCGGCACTCCACGGCGTCACCCGGCTCCAGCACGCTGACCTGGACCCCGTCCACCACCAGCACGGCCGGGCGCTCCCGGAGCACCTCGAGGCGGACCACGGCCTGGGGGTCGAGAACCAGGCTGCGGTCGAAGAGCATGTGCGGGGACACCGGAGTCACCAACAGGGCCTTCAGGCTCGGGGACAGGATGGGGCCCCGGGCCGAGAGGTTGTAGGCGGTCGAGCCGGTAGGCGTGGAGACGATCACCCCATCGGCGGCCAGGGTGATGAAGTGCTCCCCGGACAGGGACAGGGACAGCCGCACGGTGTGGCCGGGCACCGTCTTCTCCAGCACGGCCTCGTTGAGGGCGGCCAGGACCCGCTCGCTCCGGGACAGGCGGACAGTGAGGACAAGGCGCTCCTCGATCGAGTAGCGCCCGGCCAGGTACTGCTCCAGAGCCTCGCAAAGCCGGGCCGGCTCGACCGCGCTCAGGTAGCCCAGCTGGCCCAGGTTCGCCCCCATCACCGGCACTCCGGCCTCGAGAGCCAGCTGCACCGTGCGCAGCATGGTCCCGTCCCCACCCAGGCTGACGGCCAGGTCGGCTCCGGCCACGGCCTCGGACTCCGGGGCCACCTTGACGCCGGGCAAGCGGCTGAGCCTCGGGTCCTCCTCGGTCACCACCGCCTGATGGGAGCGGGCGGACAGCCACTCGACGGCCCGAGTGGCCAGTTCAACGGCCTCGGCCCGACCGGGGTGGACGATCAGGGCGACGTCGGTCAGGTGCCCGGCGCCTTCTTGGCCCGCGCCTTCTTGGCCGAGGCCTTCTTGGCGGGAGCCTTGGCCGCCGGCGCTTTGGTGGCCGGCGCTTCGGTGGCCGGCGCCTTGGTGGCCGGCGCCTTGGTGGCCCGCGCCTTGATGGCCGGCCTGGCGGCGGTCGCCTTCTGGGCCGAGCTCTTCTTGGCCGGGCTCCTCTGGGCCGGAGCCTTGGTGGCCGAGACCTTCTCGGCGGCTGTCTTCTTGGCGGCTGTCTTCTTGGCCGGCGCCTTTACTCCGGAGGACTTCTTGGCCGAGCCCGAGGGCGACGAGGATCCTCTCCGGCCGGCCCGGCCGGCCAGGGGGCCGGCTTCCAACTGCTTGCGAACCTCGGCGGAGACCAGGGCGACCAGGAACTCGGTGTTCTTCCGGCTCCGGTCCACCAACTCATCGATCCATTGCTGGGTCTGCTCGCGCTGGACCTCCCCCGCCTTGACCAGGTCCTTGACGACCTCCTCGGCCCGGGCCCGGGTCATCTGCCCGATCGCCAGGCCGGTATCCAGGTAACGCCGGAAGGTATCGCTCTGCGCCATGGGTCGAAGCTAGTGCCCGCCTAGGCGCGCGGCAACGATCTCCTCCAGGCTTTGCGCCACCTCGGTCATCGGGTCGGGCGCCGGCGCCTCCTTGGTCACGCCGGTGAGAACCAGACCGAAGGGCACTTGGAGCCTCTGGGCCAGGAGGCCGTCGGTGTCGGGACGGTCGCCGATCACTAGGGCGATTTCGCCGGCGCGGGCTTTCAGGAGATCGACCACCGGCGGGTAGGGCTTGCCCGCCACCGTGGCCTTGCGGCCGGTGGCGAACTCCACCGAGGCCAGGATCGACCCGGCTCCGGGCAGCAGCCCGTCCGGGGTCGGGTAGGTGGCGTCGGCATTGGTGGCCACCAGCCGGGCACCGCCCCACACCGCCTGGCAGGCCCGGTTGAGCCCGGCGAAGTCGAAGTCCCGGTGCCAGCCCACCACCACCGCGTCCACCGGCCCTTCCTCTCTCACCTCGACGCCCCGCTCGGCCAGAGCCTCGGCCACGCCGGCCCCGGCACAGGCGAGGGCGGTGGTGCCCGGCTCGAGCAGGGCGGCGGCGGCCTGGGCCGAGGTCACCAGGTCCTCGGCCTCGGTGGGCACCCCCATCCGGACCAGCTTGGCCAGATAGTCGGTCACGGTCATGGAGGAGTTGTTGGTGACAAAGAGGATGCGGACGCCGGCCCGGCGGGCCCGGGCCACGGCCTCAGGGCTCCCGGGTATGGGGTGGTCGGCCAGCCAGACGACACCATCGAGATCGAGGACCCAACACTGGCCGCTGATGCTCACCACCCCATCCTTCCAGTCCCTCCCGGGGTGGTAGATAGGGGGATGCCGCGCTTCGAGCCCTTCCCAGGTGTCCGCTACGCCGACGAAGTCGACCTGGACTCCGTTCTGGCCCCTCCCTACGACGTGATCGGCCCGGAGGAGCGGGCCGCCCTGGTCGCCCGCAGCGCCCACAACTGCGTTCGGATCGAACTGCCCGCCGATGAGAACGGCCGGGACCGCTTCGAGGTGGCCGCCGATCTGTGGGGGACCTGGCGGTCCGAGGGCGTGCTGCGGAGCGACCCTGTCGACACCTTCTACGTCAGCCGTATGTCCTTCACCGATGAGTCGGGACTGACCCGCTCCACCACCGGGGTCATCGGGGCCCTGGAGCTGACCCCTCCGGGCGACGGGGACGTGCTGCCCCACGAGCGGACCACCCCCAAGCCCAAGGGCGAGCGCCTCAACCTGCAGCGGGCCTGCCGGGCCAACCTCTCCCCGGTATGGGGGCTGTCGATGGCGGCCGGGCTATCCGACCTGATCGCGCCCGGAGGCAACCCGGACGGGACCTCCCTGGGCCGTTCGGTCGACGGTGAAGGAGTCATCCACGAGCTGTGGGCCCTCCCCGCCGATCGGGTGGAGAAGGTCAAGGCGGTGGTGTCGGGATCTCCGGTGGTCCTGGCCGACGGCCACCACCGCCTCGAGACCGGCCTCAACTACCGCCAGGAGCTGATCGATGCCGGCGCCCGGGAGACGGGACCGGCCGATCTGATCATGGCCCTGGTGGTCGAACTGTCCGAGCGGGAGCTGACCGTTCAAGCCATCCACCGCCTCATCTCCGGCCTGCCGGAGGGGACCGACCTGCCGGCCGCCCTCTCGCCCTGGTTCGAGCTGAGTGAGGCGGGTCCCCTCGACGGGACCACTCCGGCCCGGATGATCGAAGCGGGCTCGCTCTGCCTGGTCACGCCAGCCGGCGCGTGGTGGGCCAAGCCCCGCCCGGTGACCGAGGAGGCGGCCGAGTTCCCCCTCGATTCCGCCCGGCTGGATGTCGCCCTGGCCCAGCTGCCCGAGCACGACCTGGCCTACCAGCACGGGGTCTCGAACATCACCGCCGCGGTGGCCTCCGGCCAGGCCCAGGCCGGAGTGCTGCTCCGGCCCGCCTCGGTGGAGATCATCGAGTCCATGGCCCGCCAGCGGCTGCGCATGCCGCCCAAGACCACCTTCTTCTATCCCAAGCCCCGCACCGGGCTGGTATTCCGCAGCTTGGCCTGAGCCGGCGGCCCGGGCCCCCGGGAGGGCCGGCCTATTCAGCCTCAGGCGTGGCCGTTGGCGCCGGCGCCCACCGTCCAGGTGGCCCCGGAGGTAAGCAGCTTGCTCAACTCGCCCGGGCCCCGCCGTTCCTGGGCCTCGGCCAGCTGGCGGTCCATGCCCGATCCGTAGTCGGCCGTCTCCACGGCTCGGAACACCCCGATGGGCGTGGGCTCATAGGGCCCGTGGGCCAAACGGGAGAGCATGAAGGCGACAGCCGGATCCTCCCGGGCCTCATCGTGGACCAGCAGCTTGTCCTCCCCGACATCGGCCACGTCCACGATGCGGGCGCCCTTGGCGTCCAGGACGACGCCCCGCTCACCGTCCGGGCCGAAGCGGATGGGCTGGCCGTGCTCGAGGGGGATGAGGTTGTTGGGCCGGGATTCCTTGGAGAGGATCTGCTCGAAGGCGCCGTCGTTGAAGACGTTGCAGTTCTGGTACACCTCGATGAAGGAAGCGCCCTTGTGTTCATAGGCCCGCTTGAAGGTGGACTGCATGTGCTTGCGATCCATGTCGTGGGTGCGGGCCACGAAAGTGGCCTCGGCACCCAGGGCAAGGCTGATCGGATTGAAGGGCCGGTCGAGGGAGCCGAACGGGGTGGACTTGGTCACCTTGCCCACCTCACTGGTGGGGCTGTACTGGCCCTTGGTCAGGCCGTAGATCTGGTTGTTGAACAGGATGATGTTCAGATTCACGTTGCGGCGCAGGGCGTGCATCAGGTGGTTCCCACCTATGGAGAGGCCGTCACCGTCCCCGGTGATTACCCAGACATCCAGATCGGGGCGGGCCAGGGCCAGACCGGTGGCCAGGGCCGGCGCCCGTCCGTGGATGGAGTGCAGGCCGTAGGTGTTCATGTAATAGGGGAAGCGGCTGGAACAGCCGATGCCGGAGATGAACACCGTCGACTCCCGGCGCACCCCCAACTCCGGCATGAGCATCTGCATGGCGGTAAGGATGGAGTAGTCCCCGCAGCCCGGGCACCAACGCACCTCCTGGTCGCTGGTCCAGTCCTTCTTGGTGGTGACGGGCACGGTGTCGGTCATGAAAGGGCCTCCAGGATGGCGCTCTCCAATTCGGCGGCCCGGAAGGGCTGACCTTGAACCTTGGTCACCGACCGGGCGTCGACCAGGAACTCGGCCCTGACCATCTTGGAGAGCTGCCCGAGGTTCATCTCGGGGACGATGATGCGCGAATAACGGGAGAGCACGTCGCCCAGGTTGGGCGGGAGCGGGTTCAGGTGGACGAGGTGGGCGTGGGCGACCTTGGTGCCTCGGGCCCGGACCCGCCGTACGGCCGCCTGGATGGCGCCGTAGGTGGAGCCCCAACCCAGGACCAGCAGCTCGGCGCCGTCCTCGTGGTCGACTTCGGCGTCGGGGATGTCCTTGGCGATGCCAGCCACCTTGGCCGCCCGTAGGTGGACCATGCGCTCGTGGTTGGCCGGCTCATAGGAGATGTTCCCGCTGCCGTCGGCCTTCTCGATGCCGCCTATGCGGTGCTCGAGGCCGGGGGTGCCGGGTATGGCCCAGGGCCGGGCCAGGGTCTCCTCGTCCCGGATGTAGGGCCAGAAGACGGAGTTGCCTTCCTCATCGACGTGGTTGGGCTCGGTGGCGAAGTCCACCGAGATGTCCGGCAACGAGTCGACATCGGGCAGCTTCCAGGGCTCGGAGCCGTTGGCCAGATACCCATCGGACAGGAGGAAAACCGGGGTGCGGTACTTGAGGGCGATGCGGGCCGCCTCGATGGCGGCCTCGAAGCAGTGGCTGGGGGTCTTGGCCGCCACGATGGGCACCGGCGCCTCCCCGTGCCGGCCGTACATGACGTGGAGGAGATCGGCCTGCTCGGTCTTGGTGGGCAGCCCGGTGGAGGGCCCGCCCCGCTGGATGTCGACCACGATGAGGGGCAGCTCCAGGCTGATGGCCAGGCCGACCGTCTCGGACTTGAGGTCGACCCCGGGCCCGCTGGTGGTGGTGATGCCCAGACTGCCGCCGAAGGAGGCGCCCAGGGCGGCGGCTATGCCGGCGATCTCGTCCTCGGCCTGCAGGGTGCGCACGCCGAAGTTCTTGTGCTTGGACAGCTCGTGGAGGATGTCCGAGGCCGGGGTGATCGGATAGGAACCCAGGAAGATGGGCAGCTTGGCCAGTTGGCCGGCCGCCACCAGGCCCCAGGCCAGGGCGGTGTTTCCGTTGATGTTGGTGTACACGCCCGGATCCAGGGCGGCGGGGCGGACCTGATAGGTGGAGAGGAAGAGCTCGGCCGTCTCACCGAAGTTGTAGCCGGCCCGGAAGGCCAGGGTGTTGGACTCCTCCACCATGTGGTTCTTGGAGAAACGCTCCTTGATCCAGCCCAGGGTGGGATCCACCGGCCGGTTGTACAGCCAGGTCACCAGGCCCAGGGCGAAGAAGTTCTTGGAGCGCTCGGCATCCCGGGGCTTGGCCCCGGTGGGCTTGACCGCTTCCAGGGTCATGGCCGTCATGGCCACCTCGTAGACGGTGAAGCCGGCCAGGCTGCCGTCCTCCAGGGGATTGGCGGCGTAACCGGCCTTGGCCAGGTCCCGCTCCCCGAAGGAGTCGGTGTTGACGATCAGGGTGCCCCCGGTGGGCAGGTCCCCGATGTTGGCCTTCAAGGCGGCCGGGTTCATGGCGATGAGGACGTTGGGGGCGTCGCCCGGGGTCAGGATGTCGTGGTCGGAGATATGGACCTGGAAGGCCGACACCCCGGCCAGGGTCCCGGCCGGGGCCCGGATCTCGGCGGGGAAGTCGGGCAGGGTGGAAAGGTCGTTCCCGAACAGGGCGCTGACGCTGGTGAAGCGATCACCGGTGAGCTGCATGCCGTCACCGGAGTCCCCGGCGAAGCGAATGACGACGCGATCCAACTCCTGCACAGGCCGGGCCTTAGCCGCGGTTTCGGTCAACGAAATGCCCCCGTGGGTGTGATCCGGGCCGGCACCGTTGCCGGCCCTTGAGTGATCGGCGGCTACAGCAGGTGCGGACCGTCGTTCAGAGGCAGTTTACCCGGGCCGGGTGGCGCCTCCCGGAACCGGCCCCTCCCACAGCCGCTCCAGGGCGTCGATGAGGCCCGGATCGGCCACGCCGGCGGCCTCGGCCGGGCTGAACCAGGCCACGTCCTGGCTCTCCCCCGCCGCCGGGGCCGGGTCCTGGTCGGCGCCGGCCAGGAGATATCGGGTGTCCAGGTGGACGTGGCCGGCGTAGGCCCGGTGGACGTCGATGTGGACGAGACGGGGGCCGGCGGCGGGGTGGGCCACCTCGATCCCGGTCTCCTCGGCCGCCTCCCGGAGGGCGGCCTGGGCCGGGGTCTCCCCCGCCTCGATGTGCCCGCCGGGCTGGAGCCAGATGCCCAGCCGCTTGTGCCGGTGGAGCAGTATGCCCCGGGGCCCGACCACCAGGGCCGAGCCGGTCACGTGCACCTCATCGGCGCCCTGGTCGAAGGGATACTCCAACCGGTCCAACTCGGCCAGCATCCTCCGCCTCGATTCCGCCTCCCGCTCGGTGCGGGGGACGAACGCCTCCACCTGGGTGCGCAGCTCGGACTCGGCCCGGCTCCGGGCCGCGGCGGCGCTCATCGGAGGTGGGCGGCCACCTCGGACCAGAACAGGGCCAGGGTCTCGGAGGCTCGGCCGGCGTCGCCAATGGTCCAGTCCGGGACTATCAGTTCGTCCACTCCGGCATCCCGGTAGGCGCCAACCTGGTCCACCATCTCCGCCGGCGTCCCGACCAGGACGGGTCGGCCGGCCGGCCCCCGGTGGCGCTCCAGCCATTTCTCGTCCGTGCTGAGGAAGACCATGGCCTGGGTCGAGCGGCGGATCTCGCCCGGGTCACGGCCGATCTCCTCACAGCGCCGGTCGAGGACGGCCGACTTGGCGGCGAAGTCCTCCGGGGTGGTCCAGGCATTCCACTCATCGGCGAAGCGGGCCGCCACCCGCATCGTCCGCTGCTCCCCCCGGCCCCCGATGAGGAGGGGCAGGCGATCCTGGACCGGTTTCGGGTCACAAGGGGCGTCGGTGATCCGGTAGTGGCGACCCTCGAAGCTGGTCCGCCGCTCCCGCAGCAGGGAGGTGATGACCTCAGCGGACTCCTCCAGGTGATCCATGCGGTCCTTGACGCCGAGCAGGTCGATGCCGTAGGCGGCGTGTTCGTTGACCTGCCAGCCCGAGCCCAGGCCCAGGACGAAGCGGCCTCCGCTGATGTGATCGATGGTGGCGGCGGCGTTGGCCACCATGGCCGGATGCCGGTAGAGGTTGCCCGACACCAGCGGACCCAGCCGCAGCCGGCGGGTGGAGGCGGCCAGTCCGGCCAGGACCGACCAGCACTCCAAGGTGGGTCCGTCCAGCGGGGTGGCCCCCTGGGCGTCGTTGGGCATGAAGTGATCGGCAAACCAGGCCCCGTCCCAGCCGGCCTCATCGCACTCCTTGACCAGCCGGAGGGTGTCGGCCCAGGGGCGGTCCGGTCCTGGCCAGACGCTGAATCTCATGACCGGGCCTCGGCCTTCGTCCAGGCCCGGCGCAACACGGCCAGGATGGTCTCGGTCTCCTGGGCCCCGGGGATGCCGAATCGGCCGTCCACCAGGAAGAAGGGCACGCCGGTGACCTCCCGCTCCCGGGCCTCGGCCTCGTCCGCCCGCACCTCGGCTCCGTAGGCGTCCCCCTCCAGGACGGCGCTCACCTCGGCGGCGTCCAATCCGGCCGACACCGCCTCGGCCTGCAGGACCTCGGGCCGGCCGATGGCCCGGCCCTCGCACAGATAAGCGGCCAGGAACCGCTCCTTGACCCGGTCCTGGATGCCCCGCTCGGCGCCCAGGTGGATGAGGCGGTGGGCATCGAAGCTGTTGCCCGACCGGGTCCGGTCCAGGTGGTAGTCCAGGCCCTCGGCGGCGGCCAGGTCGGTGAGACGCCGGCTGGCTGACCGGGCCTGGTCCGCGCTGACCCCGTACTTGCGGGCGATCCGCTCGGCCGGGTCGCCTTCGCGTTCGGGCGGGGCATTGGGGTCGAGTTCGAAGGAACGCCAGTGCACCTCGACCTCATCGGCGTGCTCGAACTGCCCGAGGGCGGACTCCAGACGCCGCTTGCCCAGGTAGCACCACGGGCAGACCACGTCGGACCAGATATCGATCCTCATCTGTTCGGTCTAGCACCGACCGCCGGGGGGCGACGCCGGCTAAGCGACGGTGATGCTGCTGTCCAGGTAGACGTCCTGGACCGCATTGAGAAGCTCCACTCCCTCGGCCATGGGCCGCTGGAAGGCCTTGCGGCCCACGATTAGCCCGGCTCCGCCGGCCCGCTTGTTGATCACGGCGGTGCGGACGGCCTGGCCCATGTCGCCTTCGCCCTTGGACTCCCCGCCGGAGTTGATGAGCGGCACCCGGCCCAGATAGCAGTTGACCACCTGCCAGCGGGTCAGGTCGATGGGGTTGTCCGTGGTCAGTTCGCTGTAGACGAGCGGGTCGGTCTTACCGAACTTGATGGCGTTGTAACCGCCGTTGTTCTCGGGCAGCTTCTGCTTGATGATGTCGGCGTGCAGGGTCACACCGAGGTGGTTGGCCTGGCCGGTCAGGTCGGCGGACACCTCGTAGTTGGTGTCGCCCACCTTGAAGGCCGGGTTGCGCAGGTAGCACCACAACACAGTGAACAGGCCGTACTCATGAGCCTCTTCGAAGGCCTCGCTGACCTCTTGGATCTGGCGGTTGCTCTCCTCCGAGCCGAAGTAGATGGTGGCCCCCACGCCGACCGCTCCCAGGTCCACGGCCTGGCGCACCGAGCCGAACATGATCTGGTCGTACTGGTTGGGGTAGCTGAGGATCTGGTTGTGATTGAGCTTGGCGATGAAGGGAATCTTGTGGGCGTATCGACGGGCCACGATTCCCAGAACCCCGAAGGTGGTGGCGAAGGCGTTGCAGCCGCCCTCGATGGCCAGCTCGCAGAGGTTCTTGGGGTCGAAGTAGGCCGGGTTCTTGGCGAAGCTGGCCGCTCCGGAGTGCTCGATCCCCTGGTCCACCGGCAGGATGGAGAGGAAGCCCGTGCCGCCCAGGCGGCCGTGGTTGAGGACGCTCTGCAGGTTGCGCAACACCGACACGGGACGGTCGCTGTCCAACAGCACCCGGTCCACGAAGTCCGGTCCGGGCAGGATGAGGTCCTGGGCAGGGATGGCTTTCGACTGATGGCTAAGCAAGGACTCGGCCTCGGCGCCGAGAAGCTTCTCCAGGTCCACTTGGGCTGCTCCTAGCTGTCGCCCGTCCGGGGTCCCGGAGGGCTGCTCTGCTGCCCAGGAGCGTACCCGCCGGCCGGCCGGGCCTACTTCCGGCGGGCCTTGGGGCGGGGCTGGTCCAGTCCTTCAGCCAGTCGCTCGATGGCCGAGGCCATGGCGGTCCGCACCGCCGCCGGTCGCCCGGCCGGCACCACCCGTTCGGCCACCACCTCGGTCCGGCTCTGGGTGCCCGCCGCCGACCGGAAGAAGCGGCGCCGGACCCGCCCGATGACCACCACCGGGTCACCCTGGTCGAGATCCAGCGCCCCCGCGGTCGGATCGAACCAGGCCACCGGCACGGACTCGGCCCGGGCCTTGTCCCCCACTCCCTCCACCGTTACCTGGAGGGTCATCACTCTGGACCCCGAGATCAGGGTCTTCTCCTCCGGCGGCCGGCTCAACCGGCCGGCCAGGGCCACGATGTTCATCACTCGCTCCATTCCGCCCCGCCGGCGGGCGGGACACTCAGACCATTCCGAGGCCCGGGCCGGCGGCCCTGGGGCGAAGGGGAAGCTCGATGGAGAGGCTAGGGATGCCCTGTAACAGGGTCGATCAGACGGGAGGACGGGTGAGCACGTCGGCACCTTGGTCGGTGACGACCATCATGTGCTCGAACTGCGCCGTCCGGCCTCCGTCGGCGGTGACCGCCGTCCAACCGTCCGGCCACATCGACGCCTGCCATGAACCCATGGTGATCATGGGTTCGATGGTGAAGGTCATACCCGGCTCCATGATGGTGGTGGCCGACGGGTCGTAGTAGTGCGGTATGGCCAGGCCGTTGTGGAAGACCCGGCCGATGCCGTGCCCCACGAAGTTGCGGACCACCCCGAAGCCTTCAGCTTCGGCCCGGGCCTGAATGGCGCGACCGATGTCACTGACGGGCCGGCCGGGGCGGACGGCCTGGATGCCCAACTCCAGGCACTCGGCGGTGACGGTGATGAGCCGGGCCGAGTCCGGATCGATGAGGCCGACCGGATAGGTGGCATTGGTGTCCCCGTGGACCCCGTCGATGAAGACGGTCACGTCGATGTTGACGATGTCCCCGTCCCGGAGGGGCCGGCTGTCGGGGATGCCGTGGCAGATGACCTCGTTGACCGAGGTGCAAACCGACTTCGGGTAGCCGTGGTAGTTGAGCGGGCTGGGGTAGGCGCCCCGGTCGAGGCAGGCCCGGTGACAAACGCGGTCGAGCTGGTCCGTGGTCACGCCCGGGGCGATGGCGGCGGCGGTCACGGCCAGCACCTCTGCAGCCAGGCGCCCGGCCCGGCGCATGGCCTCGATGGTGGCGGCGTCCTTCACCAGCGGTTCGCTCGTGAGAACCGGCCGCCCGCTCTCGGCGTAGTCGGGCCGGGCGATGGCCGGAGGAACCGGGCGGGTCGGGCTCTGCTGGCCGGGCCGCACCCTCTCGGCGCTGTCCTTGTGACAGCGCTTGTACTTCCGGCCGCTCCCGCACCAGCACAGATCGTTGGCCCGGACCACCGTGGTCATTGGCCCTGCCCGGCCAGAGGGGCGTCTGTCGTGGTCATTGACTCTCGCCTAGCCGAGGGCCGTCTGCCGCTCGGCGGCGTCGAAGAAGCCGCGGTCGTAACGCAGGATCTGCCCGAAGAGGTCGCGGGCGGCCGGCATCTCCCCGGCCCGCTCGTACAGATCGGCCAGGGCGTACCACAGGCGCAGATGGTGCTCCCGGGGCCGGTCGATGCGCTTGGCGGAGGAGTCGAGGAGCCGGATGGCGCCCTGCAGATCGCCCCGATCACCCAGCGAGCCGGCCCGCACGATCCGGCCCTCGGTCATCAGCTCGGCCGAGGGCGACGCCTCCCCGAGGTCGGTCCACAGCGAGTCGACCTGGGCGTGGCGGCCCAGGGCCCGGTAGCAATCCATCATGGTCGGGTGCTGGTCGTAGGACCCGCTCAGGGTGTGGAAGGCCTCGAGCTGCTTGATGGCGTCCCGCCACCGGCCCATCCGGTACAGGGTCAGGCCGTAGAGCTCCCGGACGGCGGCCGCCCCCGGAGCCTCCTCGGATAGAGGCTTGAGGATGCGGCGGGCCTCCTCGTAGCGGTCCCGCTCGTAGGCCCGGGTGGCGTCGGCCAGCCGGGCGGCCAGCCGCGGCGCCCGGGTGGGGCCGGCGGCGGAGGAGAGCTCGGCGCCGACTTCTCCCGGGATACGGGGTGGACGCCGGGCCCGGGGGGCCTCGGCCGGCAGGAAGGTCTTGGGCTGGGGGGCGCCTTTGGCGGCCGACGGCTTGCTGCGCTGGCGCTTGGCAGGAACGTCCTCGACCCAGCGCTCCGGTTGCCAGGCCGGCCTGGACTGGCGGCCGGGGCCCACCTCACGGCGGTCCCCGTAGGTCTCGGGGTCCCGGTTGAGCTCCGTGGCGCCCCGGCGGGCGACGTTGCCCCAGCCCTTGACCTTCGGCGGCCCCGGGCGGGGGCCGGCGGGTCTGTCGTCTGGGCGACCGCCGCGGTCGTAGGGAGGCCGGTCGTCGCGGCGGGGGGGCCGGCCGTCGCTTCGATAGCCGCCGCTGCCGCCGCTACTTCCGGTCGGTCTTGCGCCTCGATAGCCGGCGCCACTGCCACCGCCGCTTCCGGTCGGCCTTGCGCCCCGATAGCCACCCTCGCTGGAAGCCGGCCCCGAGCTGTAAGGAGGCCGAGCCGGGCGGTCGCCCCGGTAGCCGCCGTCAGAGCGCGGGGCGCTCGGCCGATTCCCTCGGTAGCCGGACTGACCGGATGAGCTGTGGGGGCGGCTGCCCTGGTACCCGTTCGTGGAGCGCGGCCCAGTGGGTCGATCCCCCCGGTAGCCAGTCTCACGGGGCGGTCCGGGGCGATTGCCCTGGTAACCGCTGGAGGGGCGGGGGCCCGTCGGGCGATCTCCGCGGTAGCCGCTGCTCGCCCGCGGGCCGGACGGTCGGTCGCCCCGGTAGCCGCCCGAGCTATTGGGTCTCTCCCCTCTATAACCACCGGAAGACGCCGGCCTGTCCCCCCGGTAGCCGCCCTCACCTCGATAAGCCGATCCGGACCTGGGCGGCCCGCTCCGTTGGGAGCTGGAGCCCGCCCCGTAGCTTCCCCCGGAGGACCGGTCCCCCCGGTAGCCCCCGGGGTTCCCACCGGGGCGCGGGGGCCGGCCCGACCGATCGTTGGTTCGAGAGCCGCCCGCTCCGCTTCCGGACCCGCCATCGCGGCGCGGCCCTCCCGGCGCTCCGGATCGGGGAGCGTCCGACTTGCGCCAGCCACCTCCGGAGCCCGATCCCCCGCCGCCGGTGCGTCTCACCGGACCCGCGGCACGCGCCCCTGGGTTGGCTGGCCGGCGCCCTGGGCGCGGCGAATCAGGGTCCTGCGGTGCGGGCACCCACCCAGCGTACCGGTACGCGAAAGAGCCCCCGCTCAGGCGGGGGCTCTTTTCTGAGAAATATTCCGGCGGCGACCTACTCTCCCAGGGAGTCTCCCCCCAAGTACCATCGGCGCGGGCAGGCTTAACTTCCGTGTTCGGGATGGGAACGGGTGTGACCCTGCCGCTATGGCCACCGGAAACCGTGGCATATCAAGGATCGCCGCGCCGACAGGGCGCGGCCGCTCCTTTGAGCCTTCCATAGCGAGCACGAGCTTTTATTGACCCCCAAGCCCTCGGCCGATTAGTACCGGTCGGCTGAACACATTGCTGCGCTTACACCTCCGGCCTATCAACGTGGTCGTCTGGCCACGGGCCTTACCAGGTTAACCCTGTGGGAAACCTCATCTTGGAACGAGCTTCGCACTTAGATGCTTTCAGCGCTTATCCCTTCCGTAGGTCGCAAATCAGCGGTGCCCTTGGCAGGACAACTGACACACGAGAGCTACGTCCGTCCCGGTCCTCTCGTACTAGGGACAGCCTTCCTCAGGTTTCCTACGGCTGCGACGGATAGGGACCGACATTCTTGTTACCGCTGGCTAAGCCAGGGGCCAGGACATTTCTGCCTGGCTCTGCATGTCGCCATGCAGATCGGACCATATCTTCACCTGCCCTTGGGCAGATGTTCGGCATATGGTCTCTGAGGATTCCGGACGACTAGTCGTCACGGCCTTTCCTGCTGATTGACCGCACCTCTCGCATTGTCACGGTCGACTCAAAACCGACTCGTAGCGGAGGATTCTCGGTGTTTCCAGCATATAGCCGAATTTATAGACAGCGCGTTATGTCCACTGTCTCACGACGTTCTAAACCCAGCTCGCGTACCGCTTTAATGGGCGAACAGCCCAACCCTTGGGACCGGCTTCAGCCCCAGGATGCGACGAGCCGACATCGAGGTGCCAAACCTTCCCGTCGATATGGACTCTTG
>DAHUYE010000052.1 GCA_027315345.1 Actinomycetota bacterium | reverse complement strand
CGTTCGGCGCTGGCGTCGATGTTCAACTCCTGTATCGACTGTGGCCGAGGCCTGGGTCTGGAGTGGGACCACCTACAGCCCTCGGCCAAGGGCGGGGTGACCTCATTCGAGAACCTCCGGCCCCGCTGTCGGGCCTGTCATAGGGCCAAGACGGCCCGGGACTTCCCGGAGGGGACCTCGGGCTATCGCCGGCGCCAGGCGGCGGTGGCGGATCGGATCCGGACCAAGACGAAGGCGGGGGCCAAGGCCGCAGCCATGGCCGGTTCGGGGGGAACCCGCCGGCGGACCTGAGCCGGTGGCCCTGAGCCGGGCCCGACGGCGTGGGGCGGCTCGGCGACGCCGGCGGAGCGCACGGCGGGGCGGAGTCGGCGGGGCCGAGGCGGCGCCACCTCGGCGGAGCTAATCGATTCTGTGCAGGCCGCGGCCAGCGGCCCGAGCGGCGCGCCGCCGGCACGAGTGCTTCTTGCGGCCGGTCGAGGAGCGAGCACCGGTTCCTGGTCCAGCCGGTCCAAGAAGTCCGCGCTCCGGCGCGCTCGACCAGGTGGCCGGTCAGGTCACGGCCGCCGAGGTCTTGGAGTCACCAACCGGCTCGGGTTGGGCGCTGTAGGGCGACACGACCGTGCTCCCGTCTCCCCCGTTCTTGGCTGTGACTGTGATGGTCTGTCCGCTCTGATACGGGCCGTCGGACGTGGTGATGGTGACCTGGTCGCTGTAGCCGTTGCTGTTGGGGTTGACGCAGCTGGCCGCCGTGGCCGGCGTCGGAATGGCCGAGCCCGTCGTCGGGTTGGCCACCACCGTGTAGTCCGAGCCGTTGGTGTCCACGGTGCTACAGGTGATCAGCTCGCTGTAGGTAACGGTGACGACGGGATTGGCTCCGGTGTTGCTGGACAGGACCACACCGGTCATCACCGGCGCCGCGTTGGGGGAACTGGTGGATCCGAAGTCCCCAGCCGCCTCACAGTTGCTCGGGGATCCCAACGGGGCCGGGGCCGCGGCCGGATTGGTGCAGACGGTGTTGGTGTCCGAGCCGGTCTGGGCCGTGACGGTGATGGTGTAGCCGGGCGTGAAGGGGACACCGGCCGTCTGATAGCTCAACAGCACCTGATTGGAGCTGCCCGTAGACGGGGAGCAGGACGGCACGAAGGAGCCGGCCGGGTAGTTGGAGGCTGACCCGCCCGACTGGGGCGCATACGACACCGTGTAGTCCCCACTGTCCACCGTCGAGCAGAGGATGTCCTCGTTGTAGGTCACCGTGATGGTGGCCTGGGGCGTGGCCGGGTTGGAGCCGTCGGACGTTGTGACCGAGGTGATCTTGGGCACGATGGTGGTGGCCGCGGTCGTCTCGGTCTGGCCGGCGGCCTGGCAGTTGGAGGTCGAGCCCGACGCGCACACCGTGTTGCTGTCCGCGCCTACCTGGGACGTGACCGTGATGGTGTCGCCCGAGGTGGCGTCCTGGGTCAGGGTGATGACAGCCTCACCGACACCGGTCTGGGTGGTGCCCCCTGACGGGGTATAGGAGCCGTTGTTGTCACAGGACACCGAGGCGATGGGCAGAGGCGATGCGCTCGAGCCCGGCGTGCTGCTGAGCTGGCTGACGGTGAAGTCGTAGGCCGGCGTGGTGTCGCAGCTGGTGGTGTTGATCGCCTCGTTGTAGGTGGCCACCAGCGTGTCCATGGACGGCTGGGTCAGGCCGGTGAAGGTCGGCGTGGTGGAGGCGGCCCCGCTGGAGGTCGACACATGGTCCCCGACGGCCTCCTGGTTGCCGGCCGAGTCCTTGACCGTGTCGCCGTCGCTGCCGTTCTGGGCCGTGACCGTCATGGTCTGGCCCGACGGCACGCTCTGGCCGAGGGAAATGGTCACCGTCTGCGGGCTGGACGTGCTGCAGGACGTGATCCCGGTCACGGTGTAGGTCGTGGGGCTGCCCGATCCGGTGGAGCTGGTCACGGCGTAGTCGCTGCCGTTGGCGTCCACGGTCGAGCACACGATCGTCTCGTTGTAGGTGACCGTGACCGAGTTGGTACCGGGAGTGGCGCTGATGGCGGTCATGGCCGGCACCACCTTGGCCGTGGCCGTGGTGGTGTCGCCCGCCGGCTGGCTGTAGCCGTTGGCGTCCAGGACGGTGTTCTGATCGCTGCCCTTCTGGGCCGTGATGGTCTCGCTGGCGTTGCCCGCCACCGAATTGGCCAGGGTAATTACGACCTGGTTGGACTGGCCGCCTGTGGCGGTGGACGGGCAGGCGGCCCCCGTCACCAGATTGCCGCTGGCCGTGTAATCGAGCGGGTCGACGCTGGAGCAGACGATGGCCTCGCTGTAGACGGCGGTGACCGTGGAGGATCCAGCCGAGACCGTGGCCCCAGTGAAGACGGGCGCAATGGCGGTGGTGGCGGCGGAGTCCCCGACCGTCTCGGCTCCACCCTGAGCGTCGGTCACGGTGTTGGCATCCGCTCCGCTCTTGACCGTCACCGTCACGGTGTCTCCCTTGGCCGGGGCGGTGGGCAGGGTCAGTTCCACCTGGTAAGCGGCGCCTCCCGACGGGCTGACGCAGCTGGCGGCGGTGGGATTATCAGCCGTGGTGTTGTCCACCACGGAGTAGTCGCTCCCGTTGGCGTCCACACTGGAACAGACAATTGACTCGTTGTAGGTGACATAGGCGTTGGTGGCATCACCGGCGGTGAAGGCCTCGATCCGGGGCTGAGTGGTGGCGGTCGGTGAGGTTGAGGCCGAGTTCCCGACCGGCTGGGCCATACCCGCTGAATCCAGGACGGTGTTCCCGTCGGTCCCGACCTGGGCCGTGACGGAGACGGTCTGGGCGGTACTGGTCGGAGCGGTGGCGACGGTGATGAGCACCGAGTTGGAGGTCGTCCCGGCGCTCGGGGAAGACCCCGGCGGGCAGCTGACCGAACTCACCGAGTCTCCGGCGCCGCCCACGGTGACGGAGTAGTCCCCGGTGTCGACTGAGGAGCACTGCACAGCCTCCTGGTACACGGCCGTGACGCTGGTCGAGCCCACGACCGAGGACGCGCCGCTGAAGAGAGGCACCACCCCCGTGCTGGTGCTGACCGTATCCCCGACGGGCTCGGATGCGCCCTGGGCGTCGAGGACGGTGTTCCCGTCCCCGCCGGCCTCGGCGGTGGCGGCGACGGTGCTGCCGGCGGGCACGGCCGTGGGAAGGGTCAGTGCGACCGTGGCGGCTGCGCCCCCGGTCGGGCTGACACAGGCGGCCGCGCTCGGGTTGTCCGCGGCCGAGCCGACACTCACCTGGAAATCACTCCCGTTGGCGTCCAGGCTGGAACACACGATGGCCTCGGTGAAGGTGAGGGTCAGGGTGGAGGAGCCGGTGCTGATCGAGGCGGTGGCCAAGCGGGGACCGGCTGTGTTCTGGGCGTCGGTGGTGGCCTGGTTCTGGACCGCCTGGGAAACGGCGCTGGTCCCGCCGAAGATGGTGCCGCTGGCCAGGCTGGGGGCCAGATCAGTGAGATATCGGGCGCTGTAGGCGCCGAGGGTGTTCGGGTCGTCCGTCAGGAGCAGTGGGGTCATGGACGCTCCCCCGTACGGTCCTCCGGCCAGAGCGTCGGCGGGGTCATCGCCACGAGCTAGATCCACCGTCTTGTTGGTGAAGCCGAGGTTGTCCACGGCGAAGTGAGCCACCTGAGCGGCGGTGTCCGTGCGGTCCTGACCGCTGAAGCGACGGGTCGTGATCCCGAGAGCCTGAATCTGGGTTTCCACTCCCGCCGACACCGCGGCGGTGCCACCGGGTATCAGTACGAAGCCGATGCCCAGGTCCTTGAGCGTCTGGCTGGTCTGGGGGGACAGGCTGGCCGGATCGGTGATCAGCACCGGCAGACCGGATGCGTAGCTGAGGGGCCCGGACACCAAGGCGTCGGGGAAGTTGGCGCCGCTGGCCACGATGGCGGCCGGACGGCCCCCGATCGTCCCCACGTGGCTGACCGGTATGGAGATGGCGACGGATCGAGAGGTGTCGTATCGGTTGCAGCTGGTGGTACAGCCATCCTGGTTGTACAGCCGGGTGACCTTGTAGCTGGACGCCAGCTGGGTCTCCTGGGCCGAACTGATGGCGGCCGGGCCGCCCAGGATGACGACATTGGTGGTGTGCAGGGCCTGGAGGGCCGAAGCGGTGGCGGAGGGAAGTGAGTCGGTGTCTGTCAGCAGCACCGGCCCCTTCACGAATCCCGCCGCGTAGGCGCCGGTCAGGGCATCGGGGAAATGGGCCGTCGTCCCGTTGGCCAGGAAGGCCACCGAGGCCCCCGACGGGAAGGCACTCTCAGCCAATTGGGCGGCCGTGGCGAAGCGATCAGCTCCCGCCACCCGGGTGAAGCTGAACGTGGCGTTGGCCGAAGCCGGGGCGCCGACGACGAGGGCCGAGGCCGCCATGGCCCCCAGGACCACGCCGCAGACCACACCTCGAGACAGCCGCCGTAGTCCCATCTTCATGCCTGCTCCCCGGAATCGTCTGGGCGCCCCGTTACGCCTGACCGGGTCCAAGTCTGACACAGAGGCCCTCATTTGAGCCATGCGCGGCCCAGGCGCGCCGCCCGGCGCGTTAACTGCTTGTTAATGACCCCCATCCTGGGCCCCAGGCCAGTGCGGCCGTGGGCCAGGCCTGGGAGAATGGGGGGGCGTGGCCGGCCGGCGGCGCAATCGGGAGAAGAGATGCGCAGTCAGCACGAGTACGTCCTGCGGACGGTGGAGGAGCGGGGCATCCGCTTCATCCAGCTGTGGTTCACCGACATCCTGGGCACGCCCAAGAGCTTCAACATCCCGCCGGCCGAGCTGGAGAACGCCCTGGAGGAGGGCACCACCTTCGACGGCTCGGCCATCGACGGCTTCTCCCGGGTCCAGGAGAGCGACGTCCTGGCCCGCCCCGACCCCCAGACCTTCCAGATCCTCCCCTCCCGCCAGGCCGAGCTGTCGGTGGCCCGGGTGTTCTGCGACATCTTGAACCTGGACGGCTCCCCCTTCGAGGGCGACCCCCGCCACGTGCTGCGCCGGACCCTGGCCGAGGCCCGCAGCCGGGGCTACACGTTCTATGCCGCCCCGGAGCTGGAGTACTTCTACTTCGCCGGGGATCGGAAGCCCGGCACGGCCCCCACCCCGTTGGACAGCGGCAGCTACTTCGAGCTGACCGTGGCCGATCTGACCGGGGACCTGCGCAAGCGGACGGTGCTGACCCTGGAGGAGATGGGCATCCCGGTCGAGTACGCCACCCACGAGGACGCCCCCAGCCAGCACGAGATCGACCTGCGCCACACCGACGCCCTGACCATGGCCGACACGGTCATGACCGCCCGCCTGCTGGTCAAGGAGATCGCCCAGGAGAAGGGCGTGCACGCCACCTTCATGCCCAAGCCTCTGGAGGGGGTCCAGGGCTCGGGGATGCACACGCATTTCTCCCTCTTCGAGGGTGAGGTCAACGCCTTCCACGACCCGGGCGATCCCCACGGCCTGTCCAAGACGGCCAAGGGCTTCATAGCCGGCCTGCTGCGCCACGCCCCCGAGATCACCGCCATCACCAACCAGTGGGTCAACTCCTACAAGCGCCTGGTCATGGGCTACGAGGCGCCCGTGCATGTTTCCTGGGCCCGCAACAACCGCTCCGCCCTCATCCGCATCCCCGTGCCCAAGGGCGGCAAGGCCGAGGCGACCCGCCTCGAGTATCGGGCGCCGGACCCGGCGTGCAATCCGTATCTGGCCTTCGCCGTCATCCTGGCCGCCGGCATGAAGGGCATCGACGAGGGCTACGACCTTCCCGGGGAGGCCGCCGCCAACCTCTACGAGATGACCCCGGCCCAGTTGGCCGCCGGGGGGATCACCTCCCTGCCCG
Source organism: Actinomycetota bacterium (assembly GCA_027315345.1). GTDB lineage: Bacteria > Actinomycetota > Acidimicrobiia > Acidimicrobiales > JAJPHE01 > DAHUYE01. The sequence continues at coordinate 37,958 of DAHUYE010000052.1, read as the reverse complement.
GCTCCCTGTCCGACGCCCTCAAGTTGATGGAGAGTTCAGAGCTGGTCCAGACCACCTTGGGCGATCACGTCTTCGAGTGGTTCCTGCGTAACAAGCAGTCGGAGTGGCAGGACTACAAGGCCCACGTCAGCCGGTTCGAGTTGGACCGCTACCTACCCCGGCTCTAGGAAGCGGCCCAACGTGGAACCCCTGCTCATCTATCCCGACCCGCCGGCGGCCGACCTGGTCCTCGTCCTGGACCGGGCCGGCTACCCCTGGAAGGCGGTCAGCGTGGCCGAGCAGGCCACCAAGTCCGAGCCCGACGACGGCTGGGCCGGGGCCATCGTGCACACCGGGGTGCGGGCCGAGGATGCCTTTGCCGTCTGCCGGGCGGTGCGCAAGCGGGACGTGCCCCTGGAGCCGTTGCTACTGATCGTGGAGCCTGCCGCCCTTGATCAACTGGAGCTGCGCGACGATCTCTTCGACGACTTCGTGCTGGCACCGCTGCGGGCCGATGAGCTCGAGGCCCGCCTCAAGCACCTGTTCTGGCGGACGGGGCGGGGCCTGCGCCCCGAGCTGGTCGAGCACGGCCCGCTGGTGCTCAACCTGGAGACGTACCAGGCCTCCATCGGCGGGCGGCCCCTGGACCTCACCTACATGGAATACGAACTGCTCCGGTTCCTGGCCACCCACTCCGGCAAGGTCTTCACCCGGGAGACGCTGCTGTCCCGGGTATGGGGCTATGAGTACTACGGCGGGGCCAGGACGGTGGACGTCCATGTCCGCCGGCTGCGGGCCAAGCTGGGCGAGGAGCACGCCAATCTCATCTCCACCGTGCGCAGCGTGGGCTACCGCTTCGGCCAGTCCCGCTGGCCGGGCTGAGCAACTCCGTCCCGGGCTGCGGCCGGCCGGCCGGCCGGTCGGTCGGTCGGTCGGTCGGTCGGTCGGTCGGTCGGTTACAGCTGAACGGGGTGGGCATGACGCCCACCCCGCTCAAACTTCTCTGCGACTGACGAACAGGTGCGCTACGGCCTATGGCTGCCCGAGTTGGTGCTGCCGGGGTTGCTGGAGCCGGAGCTGGCGGAGCCGGAGCCGGAGTTGGTGCTGCCGGAGCTGGAGCCGGTGGAGCCGGTCGGCGGGCCGCTCGGGTGGGAGCCGGACTGGCTGCCGGGGTTGGTGGGTGCGGGCACCGAGGTGGGGGCGTGTCCCTTGGCCGGGGTGGTGTTGGCCTGGTTGAGGCCGGTGGAGCTCTGGGAGCTGGGGTTGGCCTGGTTGAGGTCGGTGGAACCATGGGAGCCGGGGTTGGTCGGGGCACCGGTGGTCGGGTGGGCCCTCTCGTTGGTGCCCTGGCTCTTGGCCGCCTTGCTGACCGTGGATCCGATCCCCCCGTGGTGGCTGGTGTGGGCGAGGGTCGCGGTCTTGCCGCCGAAGGCGGCGTGGCTGTTGGCGGTGGTCGGGAAGCTGAACGGGGTGACGTCGCTCACAGCGTGGGACACCACGTTCTGCACCGGGGCGGGCAGGGCGCCGGCGGCGCCGGCGGCGGTAACGCCGGCGGCGGTCAGGGCTATGGCCAGGCCGGCTTTGGCCGCCAGGCCCAAGGCACCGAGCTTGGTAATGAGTGCTGAGAGCAATCCGGATACGGTCATTCGTGGTCTCCTCCACTTCGGTAGCCCGGATACCTCGCGTCGAGGCCCGGTGGCGTTGCTGGCTGCCGTCACCGGCAGGTCGCCCTTTTCGATGGTGAGACCGTCCATGAGTACCGCGGCCAACTCGCCCCGAGGGACGGGAGCCGGCTGGCGGCTGAACGCCCGAACGGACTGGGCGAAGGTACCGAGGAGTTCCTCTTCGGGCGGAGTCCGCCCGGCGAAGAAGGCCTCCACGGCCCGGTCGTCCAGTGCTCGGGGCTTGCGCATCTCGTCTGGGTAATCGCCGCCTTCGCTCATCCGGATACGCCTTCCGCAGAGATTTCTTCGGCCAGGGCCCTCCGCAGGGCCTCCACCCCTCGGTGTTGGAGGGCCTTGACCGCGCCGGGTCGCTTGCCCAGGGCGGCGGCCGTCTGCTCCACGCTCAGGTCGCCCAGCAAGCGGAGCAGGACCACATCCCGCTGGTCCGGGGCCAGGCGCTCACAGACCCGGCGGAGCCGCTCCTCCTCCAGGGCCCCCAAGGCCCGGTCCTCGACGCTGGGCCCGCTGGAGCGGTAGGTCCCGGCTTCCTCCAGCGGCACCACCGGGACCCGGCGGGCCCGGCGCCGGCGCTCGTCGATGATGCGTCGGTGGGCGATGGAGAAGACCCAGGAGCGCAGCTGTTCCTCCCCACCCTGGAAGCCGGCCAGACCCCGGAAGGCCCCCAGGAAGACCTCGTTGGCCAGGTCCTCGGGGTCCTCGGCCCCCTGCAGGCGCAGGTAGCCCACCACCGCCGGCGCCAGGGCGCGGTACAGCGCCTCCAAGGCCCAGGCCGCCCCCCGCTGGGCGGCGGGCAGGATCGTTTCGAACTGCTCTCCGAGCGACATCGCCCTCCCGGGACCGGCTCAGGCATCAGTATCGACGCCATTCGACCCTGGCATGAGGCGCGCCGGCCGCCGGCCGAGGCGGCTCAGCCGAGCTCGGAGCTACTGACCCCCACGGCGGCGGCGATGTCATCGGACACCGAGGCCGGGACCGCACTGGTACCACCCAGCACGAAGGTCGATGCGATGCTCGAAGCGTTGGCCTGGAGATAGGCGGCCACCGAGGACGGCACCCCGGTGGAGGGCACCAGCAGCACCGGTCCGTCGTTTCCGGCGGCGAAGGCGCCCCCGGCCAGGGCGTCGGGGAAGTTGGTGCCCGTGGCCACCGTCACCGAGGACGGAGCGGTGAAGCCGGCCTCGGCCACGGCCACGGCGGTGGCGTAACGGTCCTCCCCGGCCAGGCGGGTGATCTTGCCCGCCAGGGAGGACAGCGCCGTATAGACCGCGTCCGACACGGCGGCGGGGCCGCCCACCACGGTGATATCCGGCTGGGCCAACGAGCCGAGGAAGGTCGCCACCTCGGGGGACAGGGTGGCCGGATCGGTGAGGAGCACTGGCTCGCGCTCATGGGCGGCGAAGGCGGCGGCGGCGGTCATGTCCGGGAAATCCGTGTCGGATCCGATCACGACCTTGGTGATCGGCACCCCGGCCGTGACGATGGCCTGGGCCACGGCCACCGAGGTGGCCGGAGCGTCAGCGCCGGCTATGCGGACCGGGGTGTAGCCCAGGCCGCTCAGCATGGCGTCGATGGAGGAACTGACCGCGGCCTGACCCCCGAGGATGTAGACGTTGCTCCCCGGCTTGACCGTCCGGGTGATCTCGTTCTGGACGTCGGCGGGCAGCTGGGCCGGATCGGTGAGGAATAGGGGGGCGTTGAGGATGCTGGCCAGAGGAGCCGCCGAGAGAGCGTCCTTGTAAGAGCCGGCCGTGGCCAGGATGGCGCTGCTGGCCGAGCAGGGCGGGAACTCCTGGCGGTCGATGGCAACATCGGTCCCGAACCGGTCGGTCCCGTCCAGGCGGACCCCCTGCTTGGTGGCGGGGCCGGGCGTACCGACCACCACGGTCGTGGTGTAGACGACCGGGGTCCCGCCGGCGGACGTTGATGTGCCCGACGTTGACGTGCCCGACGTTGATGTGCCCGACGTTGATGTGCCCGACGTTGGTGTGCCCGACGTTGACGTGCCCGCCGGCGGCGTGGCGGAGGTCGATGTGCCCCCGGTCGGCGTCGACGTGGACGCCAGCGGCGTGGCGGTGACGGTCACGGTGTAGGAACCGTCGGCGGCATAGGCATGGGAAGCGACGGCATAGTCGGCGCCGGCCCCGGTGGAAGCGGTGGGGGTGACCGGCGTGCCGTCACCGAAGTCGATACTGAAACTCACCGGCAGCGCCGAAGTGGACGTCGTCGTGCCGGTATCGCCCGATCGGACATCCGAGGGAGTAGCGGGGGTGGCAGTACTCCCAGAACCCCCGCTGGAGCTGGAGCAGGAGGTGGCGGGAGCGGGAGGCAGGGGCAGGGGCGCGTCGGGACCATCAGCCCCTCCGCCGAGACGGTAGGACGCCATCACCGTCACCGGCTCGCCCACCTGGGCGTGGTGGGGGAAGACGGTGACCCTCATGGCCGAGTTGGGCTCCCCGCTGACCTGGGAGGCCCCCCCGGGCTGATCGTCAGCCTGGGCCGAGGGCGCCAGGGTGGCCGCGCTCATGGCTGCCAGCCCCAGGGCGATGCCAAAGGTGGTCACCAGCTTCCGTCGTCCCACTCCGTCCTCCGATCTCTGCCCTTGCGCCGCGTCGGGCCGTGGATCCGCCTATCGACGCGCCCCGCCGCCGCCTTGAGATAAACGCCGGGTCATCGCCCTCCGGGGGCCGACCCAAGCCGCCCGGCGACTCAGTGCCGGCGCTCTTCGACCCCGGAACCGTCCACCCCGGCGCCGGCCCCGGCCCCGCCGGCACGCTCCCCCACTCCGGCGCCCTCCACCCCGGCGCCGGCCGGCTCCGCCCCTTCGGCGGCGGCGAAGAGGCCCCGGAACAACCCGGCGTAGGCCAGCGCATTGACCATCTGCAGCAGGCCGGCCAGGAGCAGGGGGGCGGCCAGGGCCACCTCGGCGAAGAGATAGCCGGCCAGGACCTGGCTGCCGGCCTGGGTGCCCTGGGCGGGCAGGGTCGACAGCGCCGCCAGGCTGGCCCGCTCGGCCGGGTCGGCCACCGACTGGGTGAAGGACTGCCGCAACGGCAGGCCGACGCGCTGGACGACCATCCGCACCAGGTACACGGCTCCCGCCGTCCAGAACCAGGGCGACAGGGCCATGGGCACGAGCAGGGCCCCCTGGATGAGCCGGACGGCCACGATGGCCCGCAGGGTTCCCACCCGCCTGGCGATGCCGGCGGCCGACAGGGCGGAGCCCAGCGTGGCCACGTTGATGACGGCGAAGAGGAGCCCGATCTGGGCCGGGCTGGCCCCGTAACGGCGGTGGAACCAGTAGCTGACGAAAGGCCCGAACATCCCGACGGCCAGCCCGTTGAGGCCGTTGGTGATCCAGAAGCGCCACAGGACGTTCCAGGACTTCCGGGGAAAGACCAGGCGCCGCCCGCCGGCGGGCGGGCGAGGGGCGGTGCGGGTCTCCTTGAGCCCGAGGGCCACCAGCCCGGCCGCCCCGGCCAGACCTGCCGCGGCCACGAAGGCGGGCCGGTAGGCGGCCATGGCGGCGGCGCCGGTCAAATGGCCCGGACGGGCCAAACCGGCCAGGAGCCCGCCGGCCAGGGCGCCGAGGGAGGAGGCGAAGCCCAGCCGGCCGAAGGCCCGGGTGCGGAGTTCCTCGGGCACGGACTCGGCCACGAAGGCCGCCTCGGCCGGCTGGTAGGGCCCGACATTGCCCGCCCCGGCCCCCGCTCCGCGTCCGAAGCTGCCGAGGGCGGCCAGGACCACCAGCACGACGTCGGTCCGGGAGACGGCGAAGGCGGCGGCCGCCAGGGCGGCCAGCCCGGGGATCACCACCAGGAAGACCTTGCGCCCGATGGCGTCGGAGGCCAGCCCGATGAGCGCGCTCATGAGGGCCGAGGTCAGCGCCACCACACCGAAGACCAGGCCGAGCTCGAGGGCGGTAAAGCCCTCGGCGCTGAGGTACAGGGCCACGACCACTCCGGCCACGGCCCGGGCCGCGCTCATGAGGCCCCGGGCCACCAGCACGATGCGCATGTTCCGCCCGCCCGAGCGGGCGCCCGAGGGGGCCCCCATTCGGCCCGAGGGGGTCATCGACCCGATCCTGTCATCTCCGGGCCCCGGGACTGAGCGCGCCGGGTCATCGCCCTCCCGGGCCGGCCCATGGGCCGGCTGGTCTCGAGCCGGCGGGACCCGGTCCGACCCGGCCGGCGGTTCGGCCCTTCTAATCGCCGCCACGGTGACCTACCCTGCTCCCTGACCGGCGCCCGCCGGGCTGAAGAGGGGGCAGTATGAAGTCTGGAAATTCCCGCAAAACCGCCTTTCGATGGATGGCCACCGCCTTGGTGCTCCTCACCTGCGCCGGCATGGCGGTCCTCACCGAGCCGGCCGCCTCCGCTGCCGCCGGCTCCTGCAGTCCGGCCGGCTCCACCGGCTTCACCGCCGCCGTCGTAGCCACCCCGGGCCAGATGATCACCGGCTCCGTGGACGCCACCGGCTGCAACCTCGGGATCTACATCGGTCCGGGGGTCACCGGGGTGACGGTCGACAACGCCACGGTCAGCAACGCCACGGACCACGCCATCCTGGCCGAGGAAACCTCCAACGTGACCGTCGAGAACAGCACGATCAGCAACGACGGCACCAACCCCAATCCGAAGGTGGCCGGGGACGACGCCATCTTCTTCGCCGGTGTCTCGAATTCGACCATCACCGGCAACACGGTCAGCGGTGACTACGCCGGGGGGACCCGGGTGGCCGACGACGGACCGCTCGACCCGGCCGCGCCGAACGCCGGGCCTTCAGGGCAGGTTCCGTCGGTCAACGACACCGTGTCGGACAACAAGTACTCCTCGGTCTACGGCGGTTGTTCGATCATCGTGGCCACCTACAACTCCGGGCCCGGCGTGCAGGGCATCACCGTGACCGGTAACACCATCACCGGCGCCATTGCCCAGTTCGGTCCCCACGGCCCGGTGATCGGCCAGATCGTCCTGGCCGGTGACGGGGTGGGCGCCCAGCTGCAGAACGTCAGTGTCACCGACAACACCGTCACCCAGAGCCTGCCCACGGGCATAGTCCTGCATGCCAACGCCCCTGGAGATGTCATCAGCGGGACGAACATCACCGGGAACACCCTCAGCCGCAACAACTGGAGCAAGTCCAACGGCGGCCCTGAGCCGACGGCCATAGCCCTCGAGGCCGAGGCCATCCCCGGCCCAGCGGCGCCCAGGATCACCGACACCACCATCTCGGCCAACAAGATCAGCTACGAGTACTACGGCGTCTGGCTCTCCTCGTCCTCCCAGGTCTCGAACGTGGGCTTCGGTAACGGAACCATCATGCAGACCAACTCGATCAGCGGGGCCGCCTTCCCCCTCTACACCCGACCGGCCACCGGCGCCGGCGCCTTCCTGTCTACGGGCTCGGGAGCGGTCACAACCAGCGGGGCGGTGGACAACTTCGGTTCGGCCACCAAGCTGACCGCTCCGGTGGTGGGACTGGCCGCGGCCCGTGACTCCGGCGGCTACTGGCTGGCCGGCCGGGACGGCAACGTCTATGCCTTCGGGGACGCCGGTCTCCGATCGCCTGTGGCGCCGACGTCGCTGCCGGCCGAGCACGTGACCCCGGCGCATCCCATAGTCGGGATCGTTCCGACCCCGGACTCCTCGGGCGGTATCGGCGCGGGGACAGGCGGCCTCGGCTACTGGCTGTTCAGCTCCAGCGGCGGGGTGTTCAACTTCGGTGACGCCCCCTTCAAGGGTTCGACCGGCAACCTCCGCCTGGCCGCCCCGGTGGTCGGCATGGCCGCCACCGCCGACGGTGAGGGTTACTGGCTGGTGGCCGCCGACGGCGGCGTGTTCAGCTTCGGTGACGCCGCCTTCTACGGGTCACTGGGCGGCAAGAAGATCAACCAGCCGATCGTGGCCATCATCCCGACCACGGACAACCACGGCTACGCCCTGGTGTCCGCCGCCGGTGGCGTGTTCAACTTCGGTGACTCCGGCTTCGCCGGCTCGCTGGGCAACCAGCACCTGGCTGCGCCCATCGTGGCGGCGCGGTCCGCGGCCGGACCGGGCTACTGGATGGTCGACGCCAACGGAAAGGTCTACAACTTCGGCTCCGCCACCCCGATCCCAGGGCCGGCCAAGCCGCTTTCCGGACCGGTAACCGGCTTCGACATCTCCGGGGAGTACCCGATGAACGTGGCCGGATAGGCCCGGAGGTCCCGGCCTCACGGTCGGCGGCCCGGGGGGACTCCTCGATCAGGTGTCCTCTCCGGGCCGCCGGCGCCGCTCAGCCGACCACCGCCGGCGCCGGCGCCGGCGCCGGGTCCGGGTCCGGCTAGGAGACCACGGCCGGCTCCACGCCGGGATCACCCAGATCGGCGGTGAAGTCCTCCGCCCGGACGGCGTCGGGGTCACCGGCGGTGCGGGCCGCCACCAGGCGCAGGCCGGCGGTGAGGACCACCGACACGACCAGGTTGAGCACCAGGGCGGTCAGGGCGATGTAGCCGGTCTGGCCCAAGACGGGGATCTTGGCCACCGACCCGGCGAAGTGATGCACGGCCGGGGTGGCCACGTCGTAGGCGGTCCAGGTCCCGTAGACCATGCCGGCCGCCCAGCCCACCAGGAGGGCCCAGCGGTGCAGCCAGCGGGTGAACAGGCCGACGGCGATGGCGGGGAAGGTCTGGAGGATCCAGATTCCCCCCAGCAGCTGGAGGTTGATGGCGTTCTGGGTGTTCATGCCGAGCACGAAGGCCAGGGCCCCGAACTTGACCACCAGCGACACCAGCTTGGACACCCGGGCCTCCTCGGCAGCCCCGGCGGAGGGGCGGAAGAACTCCCGGTAGATGTTGCGGGTGAACAGGTTGGCGGCGGCTATGGACATGATGGCGGCCGGGACCAGCGCCCCGATGGCCACCGCCGCGTAGGCAACGCCGGCAAACCAGGACGGGAACATGGCCCGGAACAACAGCGGCGCCGCCAGCCGGGGATTGGTGGTCTTGATGCCGGCGGCTATGGCCATGTAGCCGAGCAGGGCGATGAGGGACAGGGCCAGGGAGTACAGGGGCAGGAAGGCGGTGTTGCGCCGGATGGTCTCGCGCTGCTTGGAGGCCAGCACCCCGGTGATGGCGTGGGGGTACATGAACAGGGCCATAGCCGAGCCCAGGGCCAGGGTGGCGTAGGCCCAGTAGGTCTTGCCCCCGGGTATGAGGGCGAAGACGGGCGGCTTGTGCGCCGCCGCCGCCTTACCGTTGACCGCCGCGGCGTGGGCCGACACGGCGTGGAAGATGTGGCCGAAGCCGCCCAGGCGGATGGGGATGTAGATGATGGCCACCAGCACCACGATGTAGATGAGGCTGTCCTTGACGAAGGCGATCAGGGCCGGCGCCCTCAGCCCCGAGGTGTAGGTGTAGGCGGCCAGGATCACGAAGGCGATGATGAGGGGCAGGTCCTTCACGAAGGAGCTGGCGCCGTTGCCCAACCCCATCACCTGAAGCACGGACTGGATGCCGACCAGCTGCAGGGCGATGTAGGGCATGAGGGCCAGGATGCCGGTGAAGGCCACGGCCAGGGCCAGACCCCTGGAGTCGAAGCGACCCCGCACGAAGTCGGCCGGGGTGGCATAGCCGTGGCGATGGGCCACCGACCACAGCCGGGGCATCAGCACGAACACGATCGGCCATACCAGGATGGTGTAGGCGACCGCGAACCAGCCCGACACCGCCCCCAGGGCGTACATGGCCCCGGGCACGGCTATGAACGTGTAGGCGGTGTAGAGGTCACCTCCGAGCAGGAACCAGGTGACCCACCCCCCGAAGCTGCGCCCGCCCAGGCCCCACTGGTCCAGGCTCGACAGGTCCCGCCGGCGCCAGCGGGCCGCGTAGAAGCCGAGGCCGGTGACCACGGCGAAGAGGACGATGAATACGGTCAGGGCGACGCCATCCAGGCTGGTGCTCATCGGCCGGCACCTCCCGACATCGAGGCTGAAGCCGAGCCGGCCACCGAGGGGCGCCGGCGGACGACCAGGCGGTAGGCGATGGCCTGCAGCCCGGCGTTAACGATCACCCAGAGCATGGAGTACCAGTAGAAGAAGGGGATGCCGCCCAGCGTCGGGCGCAGCCGGCTGTAGATCCCCACCCAGAGAAGACCCACCCCGGTCAGGCCCAGTAGGACCCCGGCTATCACGTTGGCGCCGAGCGGGGTGTCCGCGGCGCGCCCCGGGCCTCCGGCCCGGTCCGAATCGAGAGCCATCTTTGCCTCCCTCTTCCAGGGCCGCCCCCCCGGGCCGGCCTTGGTGAGAAAATAGTCACCGATGGACCCCAGGAGGTGGTTCCCCCCCGGGTGGGCCATCGCTGGCGGCGCGGCCCGAGCGGCCCGGCCCGAGCGGCCCAACGGTGGGACTAAAGGCGTCCCCGGGGCCGGCCGATACCTAGACATGACTGTCCCCCCGATCGGGACCGGCCCGCCGACATCGGTGATCGGGGAGGGCGCCGACGGCTCCATCCCGCCGGCCGGGGCCCACTGGGCCGGCACCGGCGCTTCCTCCCTCACTGATTCGGAAGCCGCCGGCCGGGACGCCGCCTCCGCCGCCGTGGCCGGCCGGGACGCCGCCCTGGTGGTCGTCTTCGCCTCCGACGACCATGACCTGGAGGCCCTGGTGGAAGGGATCCGCCCCTGCATCGGGAGCGCTCCGCTGGTGGGCTGCAGCACCGCCGGGGAGATCTGGACCGGCCAGGCCGGCTCCAACGGGACCGTGGTCTTCGCCCTGGGCGGGGACGGCATCTCGGTCTCCACGGCCGTGGCCCCCCGGGCCTCGGCCGACCTGCGGGCCGCCGGCGCCAACGCCGCCGCCGCCGCTCTGGCCGGACAGAGCGGCGCCCACCAGGTCCTCATGCTGTTGACCGACGGTCTGGCCGGGGACCAGAACGAGGTGGTGCGGGGCGCCTACAGCGCCGCCGGCGCGTCCATCCCGCTGGTGGGCGGCTGCGCCGGGGACGACCTGCGCATGACCCGCACCCGCCAGATCTGCGACGACACCGTCTTCGAGGACGCCGTGGTGGCCGTCTCCATCGCCTCGGACGCCCCGCTCGGCATCGGCGTGGGCCACGGCTGGGTCAAGGTGGGCGAGCCGTTGGTGGTGACGTCCTCCTCCGGCACCCGGGTGGCCAAGCTCAACGACCGCCCCGCCCTCGACGTCTATCTCGAGCACCTGAATCCCCCCGACCTGGCCCACACCGACGGCGTGGCCTTCACCCACTTCGCCCAGACCCATCCCCTGGGCCTGGACCGGCGCACCGGGGTGAGCATCCGCTTCGTGGCCGGGGCCGACTTCGCCACCCGGGAGCTCATCTGCATCGCCCAGGTGCCCGAGGACGGGTTGGCCTACCTGATGGAAGGCGACGCCGCCTCGGTCCTCGACGCCAGCGATGAGGCCGGCCGGGAGGCGCTGGCCGGTCTGGGCGGCCGGCCCCCGGTCGCCCTGCTGGCCTTCGACTGCATCGCCCGGCGGGGGGTCCTCGGGGACGAAGGAATCGCCGGGGAGGCCTGCCGGCTGGCGGCCCTGGCCCCGGAGGCGGCCGTGGCCGGCTTCTACACCTACGGGGAATTCGCCCGTACCCAGGGCATGACCGGTTTCCACAACCAGACCCTCGTCGTGCTGGCGCTGGCCTGACATGGGCGTGGCCTGACGTGGGCGCTGCCTGAGGTGGCCGACGGCAGCTGGGTCACCCAGCAGCTGATCCGCTACCTGTCCGAGCTGACCCCGTCGCCCGAGCGCCGCCCGACCCGGTCCTCCACCCTCCAGAGTGGAGCGGAGCGGGCGGCGGAGGCGGTGGAGGCGGAATTTGCCGCCGTGGTGTGGCAGGACAAGCTGGTGGTGGACGTCGGCTTCGGCCCCAAGGAGAAGGCTTCGGCCCTGCTGGCCCCGGTGCTGGCCGGCCAGGCCGACGAGCTCCGCATCGGCGCCACCGTCTTCCACGCCGCCGTGGTGCCCGTGGGGGACGGGGGCCGCCTGGTGGTGGCCCGCTCCGTCGAGGAGTTCGACCGGGAGGAGATCTTGTTGCTGCGGGGCCTGGGCCGCATCCTCGGGCTCAGCCTGCGGTCGGTGGACGCGGTGGCGGCGGAGAGGTCACTTCGTCGGGAGAGCGAGCGCCGGGCCCGAGAGTCGCTGCGCGACCCCCTCACCGGCCTGCCCAACCGGACCCTGTTCCTGGACCGGCTGGAGACCGCCGCCGCCAAGGCGCAGCGCCGTAAGAGCGCCATAGCCGTGCTGTTCATGGACCTGGACGGCTTCAAGCTGGTCAACGACACCCTGGGCCACGCCACCGGGGACGAGTTGCTCCAGGCCGTGGCCGCCCGGCTGTCGGAGGCCACCCGGTCGGGGGACACGGTGGCCCGGCTGGGAGGCGATGAGTTTGCCGTCTTGGTCGATGACCTCGAGAGCCGACAACAGGCCGAAGTGGTGGCCGCCCACCTCTTGGCCGCCTTCCAGCCCGGCTTCACCGTGGCCGGCCGGGAGATCCAAGTGAGCGCCAGCATCGGGATCGCCCTGGGCCCGTCCCCGGAGGGCCCGCCCGGGCTGATGCTGCGGGACGCCGATCTGGCCATGTACCGGGCCAAGGAGAGCCGCACCGGCGCCTTCCGGGTCTTCTCCGAGGACATGCGCCGGGAGCTGGTGGAGCGCATCGAGATGGAGAAGGACCTGCGGGTCGGCATCGACGACGGCGAATTGACCGTCGTCTACCAGCCCATCATCCAACTGGCCGGCCAGCGCCTGGGCGGGCTCGAAGCCCTGATCCGCTGGCGTCATCCCACCCGGGGGCTATTGACCCCGGCCGAGTTCCTGCCCGTGGCGGATGAAGCCGGCCTGATGGGCAGCATCGACGATTGGATGATGGACGAGGTTTGCCGACAGATGGCGGCCTGGCGGGCCGAGTTCTGGGTGGCCCGGGACATGCGGGTGGGCGTCAACCTGTCCGATGACCAGCTCAGCCGACCCGGCCTGGCCCGCGCCATCCAGGCCCGTCTCGCCCGCCATGGCCTGCCCGCCCGCCAGATGATCCTGGAGATCAGCGAGACGGCCATCTTCGGAGCAGGCTCCCGGGCCGATGCCAGCATCAAGCAGCTCACCGACATGGGCATGACGGTGGCCCTGGACGACTTCGGGATCGGCTACTCCTCCCTGAGCCGCCTGCGCCAGCTGCCGGTGGGGGCCCTCAAGCTGGACCACAGCCTGGTGGCCGGGGTCGACCTCGATCCCCGCCTTCAGGCCGTCTTCAAAGGCATCGTCAACCTGGCCCGGGACCTGGCCATCGAGATCGTGGCCGAAGGAGTGGAAACCCCCGGCGAAGACGCCTTCATCCGCTCCACCATCTGCGCCCACTCCCAGGGCTACCACTACAGCCGGCCCATACCGGCCGAGGTGATCGAGGCCTACTTCCGGGCCGCCGAGGAGGGCCGCATCGACATCGATGAGGCCGGGCTCCTACTCCTGGCCCCCCACGACCTGCCCATGCACACCCTCCGATCATCCGGCCCCGCCGGGACCGAGGCGGCCGGAGTCTGGGGGGCCGCCGCTCTCGACGGCCTCAAACTGGTCCCGTAATCGCCTATCGGCTCGGCGCCCTCAGCAGCCCAGGGCGTGGCTGACGGCCAGACAGACCCGGTCCATGGCCTCGTCCCCGACCCGGCCCACCGGGCCGGACAGTGACGATTGGGCGACGGTATGGAGACCGTCGCAGTTGATGACCGATGGGCGGTCCAGGCCGCCTTCGGCGTGGTCCAGCTCGACCTCGGCGGCCAGGCCCCGGACGGAAGTGGTCACCTCCGCCACCGTGACCAGGAGGCGGACGTCGAGCACCTCCGACCGGGTGAGCACGAGGACGGGCCGCCTTTTCCCACCCACCTCGGCCAGCCAGACTTCACCGCGCCTCACGGCTCACCCCAGACCTCGGCTGCGGCCCAGGCGGCATCAGTCCTCTCCGGGTGTCTCCGGTAGGCCTCCCGGTCCGACTGGGCCAGGGCGGCCCGGACCGCGTCGGCCACCCCCTGGCGGGCCGCCGCCGAGATGTTGATCCCCAGCTGGCGGGCCCTCTCCGCCAGCTCCTCGTCCAGCGTGAAGGTGGTACGGGATGAAGCCATGCTTAGATGCTATCAAGAGGTGATAGCAACACGAGCTACCCCCGGTAGGCCCAGGCCTCTATCTCCACCATGGCGCTGAAGGGCAGGCCGGCCACGGCCACGGCCGACCGGGCCGGCCGGTGGTCCCCGAAGGCCTCGAGGTAGGCGGCGTTCATCACGTCGTAGTCGCTCATGTGGGTGAGGAAGACGGTGGTCTTGACCACGTCCTCGAGCGACGCGCCTTCGGCCTCGAGGAGGGCGGACAGGTTGGCCACCGCCTGGGCCAGCTGGCCCCGCAGGCCCCCGTCGGCCAGCTTTCCGTCCACCATCCCGATCTGGCCCGAACAGACCAGCCAGTCCCCCGCTTTGACCAGCGGTCGATACGGTCGCTCAGTCATCTCTGTCCCCCTCGTTGGGCGGATCGGCGCGCTCCCAGCCCTTATAGAGCTCCCAGCCCTTATAGAGGAGATCGCCATGGTCCTCGGACCGGTAAGGCTCCTTCCACCGCGCTCCGGACCCTTGGGCCATCTCCCGGGTTCGGGCCAGACGAGCCGTCTCTTCGTTCTCGCTATTGGGACTCATCAGGCCCAAGTCTGCCTCTTGGGAGGTAGAGGTCTACCTCTCATTGCCGGGATGCGCCTCCGGCTTGGCGCCCAGGCCAGCGCTCCGGGAGGCCGTCGGCCAGCCAGACCGCCGCCGCCACGGCCGCCATGACGGCGTCGGAACCGTTGACCGCCGGACCGGAGCCGGCCTCGATCTCGACCTCGACCCTCGGCATGTCCTTGGCCCGCAGGATGCCGAAGGACCGGATGGTCAGGTCCTGGATCTCGCCCTGCGGGTCCACGGCCAGGCCCTCGCTGCGCACCCAACCCAGGGCCATGTGGGCGGCGCCGATGCAGTAGGAGCGCAGGACGACCTCGTCCAGCGGGTCCCCGCAGGCCACCCGCACCGATATCCCGCCGTCGGAGCCGATGCCGGCTTCGGCCCGGCCCCCGCCCGGAGCGCTGACGGCGGCCCGAGCCCTGCCGGCGGCGGCGGGCCGAGCGGCGGCGGTAGGCCCAGCGGCGGCGGCTCTCCCGGCCACGCCGGCCTGACCCACCGCGGCGAGCAGGACGGCCGCCTCCATCCAACCCGCTCCCCGGATGGCCGCCGAAGTCGGGGGCCCGGGGACGTCGACCTCCTCCACCTCCAGCCCGGGCGCCACCGAGGCGATGGCCTCGACTATCCCGGCCGTGCGGGCCACCCGGACCAGGCCGGTGCCGTCCGCCCGCACCCCGGCGGCCAGCGGGGGACGCTTGGGCCCCCACCGCACGGCGTCCTCCCGGGAGAACACCACCCGGACGGCCCGGCCATGGCGGTCGGCCAGCTCCCGGGCGGCCCGGCCGACCGGGCTGGTGGTCTTGGCTCCGAAGGCGCCCCCGTTGGCCAGCGGGGTGACCGGCTCCCCTCCGGGGAGGCACCAGGATGCATCCGTCTCCAGGTAGGCGGGCTCGACCCAGGTGGTGGCCAGCCGCAGGTCCCAGTCCCCCAGCGGGATCTCGATGGGCCAGGTCAACTCAAGGGTCGTGCGCCGGCCTTGGACCTTGCCGGCCGCCGCCCGGGCTTCGGACAGGGTCTCGCCCACGGCCCAGCCCCCGGCGGCGTCGGGCACGGCCACCAGGGCGTCGGCGGGGGCGGTGTCATCGGCGAAGCCCCCCAACCCCAGCGCCACCTCGGCCCCGACGGCCTGGACGGCTCCTCCTTCCAGCCGGGCCCGCCGGGCGGCAGCAGCCAGGTCCCGGGTCCGCCCGGCGCCGGCCGGAGCGGTGGCCGGCACTGTGGCCGGCGCGGTGGCCGGCGCCGTGGCCGCCTCCACGATGGTCTGCCACCCGGTGCAGCGGCACAGGTGGGCCAGCAGGGCCGACTCGGCCTGGTCCTCGGTCAAACTCCCGCCCTGGCGGGCCTCCTGGGCGGCCAGGCGCATGATGATGCCCGGGGTGCAGAACCCGCACTGGCTGGCCCCGTGGTCGAGGAAAGCCCCGGCCCAGCGGTCCCGAACGGCCGGGTCCAGACCCTCCAATGTCGTGACCGACCGGCCGGCCACCCGCCGGACCGGAGTCACGCAGGCCACCCGGGCCGCCCCGTCCACCCATACCGTGCAGCAACCGCACTGGCCCTGGGGGGAGCAGCCGTCCTTGGCCGAACGCCGGCCCAGGCGGTCCCTCAGCGCCTCGAGCAGGGAGCAGCCGTCATCGACCACCTCGACGGGCGCCCCGTCGAGGGTGAAGGAGATCAGGGGCTGAGGGGCGGGGAGAAGGAGCTGGGCTTAGGAGAAGGAGCTGCCGCAGCCGCAGGTGCGCTGGGCGTTGGGGTTGGAGATGTGGAATCCCGCCCCCTGCAGGCCGTCCTTGTAGTCCAGGGAGGCGCCCTTGATCAGCTCGGCCGAGGCGTTGTCGATGACCACCTTGACGCCGCTGAACTCCCGGCTGATGTCGTCATCATTGACCTCTGTATCGAAGAACATCTCGTAGCTGTAGCCCGAGCAGCCCCCCGGACGGACCGCCACCCGCAGGGCCAGACCTTCCTCGCCTTCCTTCTCGATCAGCTCGGCCACCTTGGCGATGGCGGCGTCGGTGAGGGTGATGGGTGTGGGCTTCCGGCCGATCTTGACCGTGGACGTCATGGTCACGAGTAGTTGTCCTCCTGAGGAGACTTGGTACCGAGTCTACTAACCGACAAGCCCGGGCGGTTATGCCCGCCGGTCCGGGGCGGGCCGGTAACGGTGCCGGGGCCGGCCCACCGCCCCCCGTCCGTCCACCTCCAGTTCGACCAGGCCCACCTCCCGCATCCGCTCCAGGTGGGGCCGGACCGTATTGGGGTGCAGGCAGAGCCGGTCGGCCAGCTCCGAGGTCGACAGGGCCGCCCTTGAGCTCAGGAGCTCGGAGAAGAGCTGGTAGCGGGTCTGGTCCCCCAGCGCCTTGTAGACGTCGAGTGGCTCCAGATCCACACCCCGAATTGTACCGGCCCAGACCGGTAGAATTCGGCCGTGCCGGACACCCGCCCCCCTGCCCCCTCGGCCGACGCCGTCCGGGGCGCCCTGGCCGGCGTGGTCGACCCCGAGCTGGGCGAGGACATCGTCTCCCTGGGCATGGTCGGGGACATCGCCATCTCCCCGACCGGCCAGGTCAGCGTCTCGGTCGCACTCACCATTGCCTCCTGTCCCCTCCGCTCCCAGATAGAAGGCGACGTCAACCGCCGGCTGGCCTCCCTGCCCGGGGTCAGCTCGGTGGAGGTGGCCGTCGGGACCATGGACGCCGACCAACGCTCGGCGGTCATGGCCCGGGCCCGCTGGAAGGCCAGGGAGGCCGCCGCCCCCACGGCCGTGCACCCCTCCACCCGGGCCCTGGCCATCGCCTCGGGCAAAGGCGGGGTGGGCAAGTCCTCCGTCACCGTCAACCTGGCCGCCGCCCTGGCCCTGCGGGGCCTCCAGGTCGGCATCCTCGACGCCGACATCTGGGGCTTCTCCGTGCCCCGCATGCTCGGCCTGGACGCCCGCCTGGAAGCCAAGGCCGGCAAAATGATCCCCCTCCGCCTCCCGGTCGGCCCCCACGGAGGCCGCATCGATGTGGTGTCCATGGGCTTCCTCTCCGGGGAGGACGAGGCGGTGATGTGGCGGGGTCTGATGCTCAACCGGGCCGTCCAGCACTTCCTGGAGGACGTGGACTGGGGCGAGTTGGACTACCTGCTCATCGACATGCCCCCCGGTACCGGGGACGTGCAGATGGGCCTGGCCCGCATGCTGCCCCGGGCCGACATGATCATCGTCACCACTCCGGCCCTGGCCGCCCAGAAGGTGGCCGCCCGGGCCGCCGACATGGCCCGCCGGGGCTACCTGCGGGTGGCCGGCGTGATCGAGAACATGAGCGCCTTCGAGTGCGACCATGGCGTCTCCTATCCCCTGTTCGGCTCCGGCGGCGGCCAGCGCCTGGCCGATGAGATCGGCGCCCCCCTCTTGGCCCGGATCCCCCTGGACCCGGCCGTGGCCGCCGGCGGAGACGCCGGCCGCCCCGCCGTCCTGGCCGGTCCCCATGACTCCCCGGCCGGCACCGACGCCCCCGCCGTATCCCCCGGTGCCCCGAGTCGACTGGCAGTCCGGGATGCCTTCATCGCTCTGGCCGAGCGCATCGCCACCGAGGTCGCCCCGGTCGTGGAGCTGGCCGGCTGCACCGCCCGCATGCTGGACAACATCGAGGCCGCCCTCGGATCGTCTGACCCGACTCGCTGAATGACCCCAAAGTGGAGGTGTTACGAGTGCCGGCGGTCAGAAGACCCGGGCGTAGGCCATGACGCCGGCGACGTAGTGGGCGGTGACGTGGTACTCGCCCCGAGCCTGGACCGAGGCCAGTCCCTGGTAGTAGGCGGCCACGGCCAGGCTGAGGTTGCCCCCGCTGTGGCTGATGAGGTGGGCCAGGAAGGCGGCCGTCATCCGGATGTTGTCCGAGGCGACCCGGGGGTTGAGGTCGGCGCCGCCCAGCAGGACGGTGTTGACGTAGGCGACGGTGGCCGGCTCCAGCTGGCCGATGCCCACGGCTCCGGTGGCGGAGACCTCGGCGTTGTTCCAGCCCGACTCCCACCAGGTCAGCGCCTCCAGGACGTTGACCGGCACCCCGTAGTGAGCGGACCAGTAAGAGAAGTCGGCCAGCAGGCCCCGGCCGTAGGAGGAGTCGAGCACGGCTGCGGACGGGCCGCCGAGCGAGGTCAGGCCCGAGGAGGACGCCACCGCCCCCGGGATGACCAGCGTCGAGCCGGCCTCGACCCGGTCCGGGTTGGCGATGTCGTTGGCCGCCACCAGCTGGGCCACGGTCACCCCGTAGTGGGAAGCGATGGCCGAGAGGGTCTGGCCCCGGGCCACCGTCACCCGCCGGGAGACCCCGCCCGTTCCGGCCGCCCTGGAGACCTGGACCGGGGAGGGGACGGTCAGGCGCTGGCCGATCTCGATGTGGTTGGCATCAGGGAGGCGGTTGGCTCGGGCCAGGGCCCAGGAGGTGGTGCCGTAGCGCACCGCTATGGCGGTCAGGGTGTCCCCGCCGCGGACCGTGACCTGGTCGGCCTGGGCCGCCGAGCCCAACCCGACGGCCAGGCCGGCGCCGGCCACCAGGCCCAGAACGGACAGGCCCAGCACCGACCGTCCCACCCCGCGTCGCATGACCTCACATTCTTCACTCTGGCCACACAAGCCACAAGGGGAACATTTGGCCCGTCCACCGCTGCGGACTCCGGGCGGGGCGCCCCCCAGGTGGGGGCGCTACCAGGTGGGGCGCTACGAGGTGGGGGTGCCGGCGGCGTAGCCCAGGTCGACTATCAGGACGGCGTAGCGGACCGGGGCCTGCGTACCGGTGGCCGTCGAGGCGGTCGGCTTCTTCCGGGCCACGATCCGGACCGCCACCAACTCGTCGGTCTTGGTCTCAAGGGTCGAGAGATTCTCGGGGGTCGGTTTCGTGCCGGGGCCCTGGTAGGCGACCACCCGGGTGCGCGTGGCCAGGTTGGCCGTCACCGACTTGCTGTCCGGGGTTTGGATGGTGATGGTCCCGGCCGAAGCGGCCCCGCCCGAGGTGGACAGGGAGGTGACCTCCCCTATGGCGAGCCTGCCGAGCTGGCGCAGGGGGGCCCTCCGGGCCCCGGCGGTACCGGTCCCGGTCCGGCGGGCGGCCCGGTTGCCCGCGGCGTTGGCGCCGGCTCCGGCGTTCGTGGCCGCAGTGAGCCGGGCCGAGGTCAGAGCGGCGGTGGGCGCCGAGGAGCTGGGGCCGATGGCGGCGTAGGCCATGGCGCCGGAGCCGATCACGGCGGCGGAGACGCCGGCGGCCACGACGGCCTTGGCGTGGGGAAGGTGGGGGATACGGAGCTTGCTCATCGGTGTCTCTCCTCTGGGGGCCTCGAGCGAGGCTGACTGACGGCCAGTGTGCGGGCCGCCGGTTGTGATTGTTGAGGAAGAAGATGAGGAAAGTGTTAGGGCCGCCGCCCGGGTGACCCAGCCCAGGCGAAGGAGGGACCGCCGGGCGGATGGGACCGGCGTCAGAGCACCAGGGAGTCGGCGGGGCGACGGGGCGGGAGGAGGGTGACCTCGAAGCAGGAGCCGGGCTCACCGGGGTGGTAGGCGACCCGGCCGCCCATGGCCTCCACCAGGCCCCGGACCAGGAACAGGCCCAGGCCGGTGCCGAGGCCCACCCGGCCGGCGTGGTGGTTCCGGGACAGGGTGTGCACCCGGCTGAAGAGGACCGGAACCACCTCGGGGGCGACGCCGGGGCCGGAGTCCGAAACGGTGAAGGTGACTTCGCTGGGGGTGGTGCGGGCCAGTTGGATGGCGATGGGCGCCGAACCGTGCTCGAAGGAGTTGGCCACCAGGTTGGCCACGATCTGCTCCAGCCGGCGGGGGTCGGCCATGACCGCTACGCCGGAGGGAATTCCCACCTCTACCTGGGCCACCACCTCCCGGTGGGGGTCGACGGTGTCGAGGGCGGCCTGGACCACCTGGGCCAGGTCGACGGGGCGCACGGCTATGAGCAGGGAACTGGCCTCCAGGCGGCTGACGTCGTAGAGGTCGTCGGCCAGGCGGGAGATGCGCTCGGCCTGGCGGCGGACGGCCTCGCCCATGCGCTTGATGCGGTCGGCGGGCAGTTCGTCCCCGTGGGTCTCCAGGGTGGCGCCCATGCCCACGATGGTCGACAGCGGGGTGCGAAGGTCATGGGTGACCAGAGCGAGGAACTCGTTCTTCTCCGCCTCCAGGTCGTGCACGGCCGTGGTGTCCCGGGCCACGCCCTGGAAGCCGACCACCTGGTCGTCCACCCGCCGGGGCTGGACCCGCACGGCCAGCACCCGGCGGATCCCGTCGGGGCGGCGCAGGGACACCTCGAAGGGCTCGGACGGTCCCGGCCTGGTCGGGGTCAGGGTGTCCAGGGTCACCCCTGATCCCGGGGCCGGGAAGAGGTCGGTGAGGGCGACGCCTTCGAGGGCGTCGATGTCCCAGCCCACGATGACCGCAAAGGCGGCGTTGGCGTAGGAGATCCGCCCGTCCAGGTCGGCCTCCCAGACGCCGTCGCTGGAGTGCTCGACTACGTGGGCGTAGCGGGCGCTGGCCTCCTCCTCCCGGCGGACCACGGCGTCCCAGTAGCCCTGGGCCAGGGCGTCGGTCAGGCGGTCCATGGCCGGCAGGACCCGGGTCAGGAGCAGCGACAGGGCCAGGCCCCAGCGCCCACCCCGCTCCTCGGCCAGCTCCACCGCCGTCTGGACCACCAGGTCCCGGGAGATGCGCAGCACCACCAGGAGCTGGGGCAGGGAGGAGGCCGACCAGGCGGCGGCGGCGCCCACCTCACCCAGGTCGGCCACCAGGGCCTGATCCACCTCGGCCCCCTGGGCGGTCACGGCCAGGATGGCCTCGAAGCGGGCCTTGGCCTGGGCCACGAAGCGGCCCTTCTCCTCCTCCGACCAGCTCCGGGCCTCGGTGATGGCGGCGGCGAAGATCTCGAAGGCCCGCCGGGCCATCTCCTCCGACCGGGCGTCCAGATCGTCCAGCAGGGCCTGGGGATCGGGATCATCGGGCGGAAAGTGCAGGAGGTTGCCCGACCCGTAATCGGCGTTGCGGGCCAGGAAGGCCTTGAGATCGACCATGCGGAACTCCGGGGGGATGGCGCCGGTCGCGCCCGCACCAGGGGTGGTCGCCCCGGGGGCCGGCGCGCCGGCAGCCGAGGAGCCGGCGATGGGCAGGAACTGGCCGGCCACCAGCGCCTCGACGGCGGAAACCGGGAGGCTCAGATAGGCGGCCGCCTCCGCCAGGGGCAGCAGGGACCGGCCCGTCTCCCGATTGGTCACGTCTGTTTTGTTCGACTTCGCCGGGCCTGGCTCCTCCGCCGGACGGGGTGCCACTCGGCACTCATGTCGTCCCGGTCGGCAGAGCGGACCCGGCCCTCATCGGCCATCTTGCGCAGATGGGCCCAGACGCTGAAGCGGGCCAGGGGGTGGTACTCGGGAGCCACGCCGGCGTAGACGACGCTCACGATGTCGTCCAGGCCGGCCTTACCGGACTCGGCCACCACCGCGTAGACCTCCTCCTCCCGGGCCCGCCGGTGGGTGATGTACTCCTCCACCTTGGCCTTCGGGTCATCGATGACGTCCCCGTGGCCGGGGAGGATGGTCCTGATCGGCGGCTTGATGAGCTCGAGTCGGGCCAGGGCCTGCATGTAAGCGGCCATGTCCCCGTCGGGCGGGGAGATGATGACGGTGGACCCGCTCATGATGTGGTCCCCGGACAACAGGATGCGTTCGGACTCCAGCAGGTAGCAGAGGTGGTTGGAGGCATGGCCGGGGGTGTGGACGGCGCTCAGGTGGATCTCGGGGGTGCGCAGCGACCAGCCGTCCCCGATCTCGGTGTCGGGGTTGAAGTCGTCCCGGGCGTCGAAGCCGAGGACCTCGGCCCCGGTCAGCTTGGCCAATCCGGCCGCCCCGGGGGCGTGGTCGGGGTGGGTGTGTGTCACCAGGATCCAGCGGATCCGGCCGGCCCCGGCGGCGGCCACCGCCTCGATGTGGACAGGGTCATCGGGGCCGGGGTCGATGACGGCCAGCTCGTCCTCGCCCAGGAGGTAGGTGTTCGTCCCGGGCCCGGTGAAGATGCCCGGGTTGGGGGCCAGGATGCGCCGCAGCCGGGGGGCCAGGGTGACCACCGCCCCCGGGGTCAGTTCAGGCACGCCTGCGGACCGTGGGGTCGCCCATCGGCGGGCGGAGGGTCGGCTCAAGCCGGATCGGCCGGGGCCGGATCGGCTCAGGCACCGCTGGTGGGCATCCGGGGGCCGCCCTCCCGGCCCGGCCATGGGGTGCCGTCGGGAAGGCCGGCGTCCTCGCCCAGCTGGTCGTAGAGGGGGTCCCCGGGCAGGACTATGCGCATGCCGTCCCCGTCGGCCACCACCCGGGGCAGGATGGTGGGAACCGATTCGATGGCCTCGGCGGCGGCCAGCAGGTCGGCGCTGCGCTCGAAGCGGCCGATGGCCTCCAGGTTGCGGATGGTGGGGAGGATGATGTCCAACTCCCCCCGCCGGTGGCGCTCGATGGCGTCGGCGGGGCGGACCCAAAGAGAGGCGATCGTCTCCCGCCGGTCCTCCAGGGGGACCTGTTCGGGCGGGGCCTGGGCGACGAAGAAACGGGTGTCATAGCGCCGGGGCGGTCCCACCGGGGTGATCCAGTGGCTGAAGTAATGGATGCGGTCGGCGGCCAGGGTCAATCCCTCGGCCTCGCACAGCCCGACCAGGCGGGCGGTGCCGTCATAGACGGCCTCCCGGTGGGTCTCGAACCGCTCGGCCGTGTCGGGATCGGCCAGGGAGAGGATGGCGCCGGTCCGGTCGTAGGCGAGGAGGACCCCGGCCTCCTCGAAGCACTCCCGGATGGCGGCGGCCCAGTAGGCCAGGCCTCCGGAATCCACCGTGAGGAGGGACGAGGCCTCCTTATCGGTGCGCCCGGAGCACAGCGGCTCGAGTTCGGCCTCCCGGTCGGCGGGGTCGACCGCCCCCCCGGGGAAGACATAGGCCCCGCCCACGAAATCCGAGTTGAGGTTACGGCGGAGCATGAAGACTTCCATGCCGGCCTGCCCGTCCCGGACCAGCATCACGGTGGCGGCGTCCCGGATGGCCGGAACCGTGCTCACGGGGTTGGCTCGGTGGAAGCGACCCTGGACATGACCCCCACCATACGGGTCTGTAACTTTGGGCGGCCATGGCCACCACCACCGCGCCGGGGAGCCGCGCCGCCCGGCGCTCGGACCGGCCCATCCGCCTCCTGCCCCGGTCCCTCATCAGCCTGGTGGTCCTCATCCTGGCCATGGCCCTGGGAGCGGCCTTCAGCGGAACGGTGCTCTTCGCCTATTACAGCTACCAGCTCAACAAGACCAACGCCCGGATCAACACCTACATCAACGGCTTCGACAACCGGTTCAAGACGGCCGCCTCCACCATCACCGCCGACACCGCCAACGGTAAGGCGGAGATCGACAAGGCCCTGGCGCCCCTGCTCAAGGTCCAAGCGGCCGGGGCCCAGCTGTCCGCGGCCCTGTCCAAGGCGGCGCCGTCGGTCTATTTCGTCCACACCCTGGACAGCTCGGGCGCCCCCTCGGTGGGCACGGCCTTCGTGGTGGCGGCCGACTCCAACCAGTCGCTTCTCGTCACCTCGTACACGACCATCGAGGCGGCCACCCATCTGCCCGCCCCGCCCATCTACGTGCGCAAGAACGGCCAGGACACCCGGGTGCAGCTCTACAACTGGGATCAGGGCAACGACCTGGCTCTCCTGATCATCAACCAGCCCAACCTGCCCAAGTTGAACTTCGCCCCGACCGCGCCCGGGCTCAACGTGGGCGACACCGTGTACGCGGTGTCGGGGCTGGGTTCGGCCGGGGGGTCAATCACCCAGGGGGCGGTGGCGGACCGGTCCTCCAACCTCATCCAGGACGACGCCCCGGTGGGGGTGGCCGGCCAGGGCGGACCGCTCCTGGACACGGCCGGGGACGTGGTGGGGGTGGCGTCGCTGTCCTACGCACCCCTGGGCTTCCCCAGCGCCGGGGTCTACTTCAGCGTCCCCATCTCCAACGCCTGTCAGCACATTCTGCGCTGTCCGGGCGGGACCATCGGCGGGGTCGGCAGCCAGGGCAACTCGTGACCGCCTACTTGCCCCCGGTCGGCTGGACCGATGTAGCCACTCGACGCGATCCGGACCTCTTGGAAGCCAGATTCGCTCACCGGCTTGAACACGAACTCAGGCTCATGACCTGGCGGATAACAGTGGTGATCGTCACCGCCGTGTCTATCGCCATTGCCGCCCCGCACCTCTGATCTAGGACCCAGTCCTCGGTTCAGCAGGCGTAGTCCCCGTCGAAGCCGTTGAGGCCGTACTGGACCATCCAGACCGGGCCCCCGTTGAAGGCGTGGCCGGCGCTGCACCAGGACGACGGGTTGGCCAGGCCGGTGCCGGTGGCCACCCAGACGGGCAGGCCCAGCTGGGCCCCTCCGGTTATCTCGTACCACTGGTAGGGGGTGGAATAGACGCCGACGCTCAGCCCGGCGTGGCGCAAGCCCGCCACCGCCCCTTGGATGACCTGGGTGTTGGCCGCCGTGTCCCCGCTCCAGTAGTTGGCTGTCTCCACGTCCATCCACCACTGCTGGGCCACCGCCCCGGCCGCGGTGGCGGCGGCCACGGAGTAGACGGCGGCGTTGTAGCCGTAGTCGTAGGGCGGTTGTGAGCCGGGGGGTGAGTTCAAGTTCATGTAGAGGCTGTGGGCCGGGCCGGCCCAGGCCACCTCATCGCCCAGGCAGGAATTGGTGGAGTCGGCGTGGCCGTTGTTGACCCCGACGATGCCGACCTGGTGGGCACCGGGATAGGGGCCGCCGCACTGGGGCCAGGCGATGTCATAGCCGGTGCTGCCTGAGGTGTACGGGCCCAGTCCCTCGTTGGCGCTGGCCACGATGCCGGTGCCGTAGCCGGGGCCCTCCTCGATGGACTTGACGGCATGCAGCATCGGGATGCCGCCCACCGAGCCCCGATAGGGGGCGTCCCCGTAGGTGAAGACGCCGCCATCGGCGCCCACCAGCCAGTAGCCGGCGCCGCCCGGGACCCGGGAGATGCCCACCACCGGCGCGTCGAGGGGCGCTCCCCCGGCCGAGCCGTAGAAGGGGGCATCCCCGAAGGTGAAGATCCCTCCGTCGGCGGCGGCCAGCCAGTAGCCGCCGCCATCCGGGGTGGTGTCCATGCCGACGATGGGCTGGTTGAGCCGCTCCGCCCCGGTCGAGCCGTGGAAGACGGCGTCCCCGAAGCTGAAGATCCCCCCGTCCGAGGCCACCAGCCAGTAGCCGCGGCCGTCCGGGCTGGCCGACATGCCGACGACGGGCCGGGCCAGGTGGATGTCCCCGGCCGAGCCCCAGAAGCGGGCGTCACCGAAGCTGAACACGCCTCCGTCCGAGGACACCAGCCAGTAGCCCCCGCCGTCGGGGGTGGCGGTGATACCCACGATGGGGGCCACCAGATTCTGGGCCGAACCCAAGTTCGGAGCATCCCCGAGGGCGGCCACCACGCCGTCGGCGCCGACTATCCAGTAGCCCTGGCCGTCCGGGGTGGTGGCCATGCCGGCCACCTTGGACCCGAGCCCGGTGGCCGAACCGAAGAGCTGGACCCCGCCGAAGCTCATGATCCCGCCGTTGTCGGTGAGGAGCCAGTAGCCCGAGGTGACCGGCCGGTCCGCCGGGGTGGCCACCGGGCCGGAGGCCGGGACCGGGCTGGCGGCGGCCGGAGCAGTGGCGGCCGGAGCGGCGGCGGCGGCTGGGGCCGTAGCGGCCAGAGCCGGGGAGGCCACGCTCAGGGCCAGGCCGCCGACAGCGGCCGCCGCGGCGGCCAGGCCGGCCAGGCCGGCCCGGATCAAGCGCTGCATGGAGGGGCGCACGCGCCCAGGGAGGGAGAGGGACATTCCACCGTTCCGCCGTGAAAAGAGGGAGTTGCCCCTATCCCTCGGCAGGATCGGGGCGGCCTTGAGGCGGAGGCCTGGGTCGCAGGGGAACGCCGGGTGAACGGCCGGTTAGGGGATCATGGCGACAGGGCGTGGTCGTCCCGGTCGGGGCCTCGCCTGCGGTCGGGGGGTCCGAGGCCCCCTCACCCGTACGAGAGGCAGTCCTCCAGAAAGGAAGATGAGGCCGGGTTCAGCCACGTGAGGCCTCCCACTCGCCCAAATCCCCGGTCGGCCGACACCACCGGCAGCCCTCGGCGCTGGGCAGTGGCGCCGAGCACGGCGTCAAAGGCGCCCGGGCGTCCTCCGGACGCGGCGTAGGCCGCTAATCCGGCGGTCAGGTCGTCCTCATCAGGACGCAAGAGTGGCCGGAGGAGATCAAGGTGGTCCTTGGCCCGGGCCGCCGCCTCGGCGGCTCCCGTCCGGCGGGCCCGGATATGGCAGAACTCCTGGATCACCTCCACGGATGTAGTGGCGCGGATCTGTTTCTGTTCTATCGAGACCAGGAGCGACTGACACCGTTCCCGCAGCTGAGGCTGACGGCCCCCGGAATAGACCAGGATGGTCGTGTCGAGAACGATCACTCGGATCGAGAGGCGCGAAGCTCGTCCAACTCCTGCACCAGCTCATCGGCGTCGGGCACATCAATGAGCTCGGCCCCGAGCAGTCTCTCCAGGGCAGCCCGGCGGCCGGAGGCATCGATGGGGTAATGAGAGTCGATGGCCTCGCGCACCAGCGTGCTGACCGACACCCGCCGCTGGTCGGCTTCGCTCTGAAGGCGCTGCCAGCGTTCCTCATCGATGAGGACCTGGAGTCTCCGGTCCAACATGCTCATATAGTAGCAGGTCAGACCCCGACGGCCCCTGGCCGTCGAAGGGGACGGGTCAGGCGGGCACCCATCCGTGGCCGCGTCACAGGGGGCCGCCAGGATGGGGACATGAGCAAGAACGGTCTTTTTGACGAGATGCGGGCCGACATGGCCGAGAAGGTCCGCAAGCTGCTGGCCCAGGCCGAGGACCCCGGGGCCACCCCGGAGGAGGCGGCCACCTTCACGGCCAAGGCCCAGCAGCTGATGACCAAATACAGCATCGATTTGGCCATGGTGGTCGACGCCGACCGGGCCGACCAGGTGGTGGTCAAGGTATGGAAGGTGAACGGTCCGTACTCGGCCCACAAGCTGGACATGGTCTTTTCCGCCGCCCGGTCCAACGACTGCCGGGCCATCTACGCCCGCCTCGGGGGCGGGGCCCACCAGGTCAGCGTGGTCGGCTTCCCCCACGACGTGGACTGGGTCCAGACCCTGGCCGCCTCCCTGGATCTGCAGCTGTCCATCGCCCTGGCCCAGGCCAGCCGGGCCAAGCCCGAACACGTCCACGGCCGGACCTTCTCGGTCGGCTTCGTCAAGGGCTTCACCGATGAGGTGGGCGAGCGCCTGCTGCGGGCCCGGCGCCAGGCCGTGGCCGACGCCGTGTCCGCCTTTGCCGCCGAGCGGGCCGGGGCCGGCGGGTCAGGGGCCGGCGGGTCAGGGGCGGGCGGGTCAGGGGGCAGCGGGGCCGGCCCCGCAGGCCGGGACCGGCCAGGGACCCCGGTCGAGGGACCGTCCGTCGCCCTGGTCCTGGCGGCCAAGGACAAGCGGGTGGACGATGAGTTCAAGGTCCACTTTCCCCACGTGAGGACCATGCACCGCTACGTCCGGCTGCAGAGCTGGTCCGGCTACCAGCCGGGCCGGGATGCCGGCAGCCGGGCCCAGCTGGCCAAGGCCCCCCTGTCGGGCCGGCGCAGCCTGAGCGCCTGAGGCCGGCCCGGCGTCGGTGATCGTCATGGCCCGCTCGGGCCGAGGGCGGCCCGTCTGATATGGCCCCACGACAGCTCGGGGTGGTCCAGGCCGCCGTCTACGCCGCCGAGGCCGAGGCCCTGGAGGGCTGGGGTCAGCGCTGGGCCCGCCTGGCCCAGGCCCAGGCCTATGCGGAGGCGCTGGTGGGCCGGGAGTGGTTCGCCGCCCGTTGGCCCCTCTTCGGCCGCGTTCAGGTGGAACGGCGGGGCTCCGGGGCCCGGTACTCGACCGCCGCCGCCCTGGGCGAGGACAACAGGCAAGCCCCAGGGCCGGCCGGGGCCGTCGTCCTGCTCGCCCCGGGCCATCTGACCCAGGCCGTCCTGCTGCACGAGCTGGCCCACGTGCTGGCCGGCCCGGGGGAGGGCCACGGCGCCGGCTTCCTGGCCGTCCAGCTGGAGCTGGTCAGGAACGAGATGGGCGTGGAGGCCTGGGTCGACTACCGGGCCGCCCTGAGCCGGCGGGCAGAGCTGGCGGGCTTGGTCCCCTCGACGGCCCCGCCCTGCTCGTTATAGCTCAATAGCAATAATGAGAGCTATAATTCCTGGATGGCCAAGGTGATGGTCTCACTGCCCGAGGACCTGGTCCGGGAGCTCGACCGGGAGGCCGCCCGGCGCTCGGTCAGCCGCAGCGCCCTCTTGGCGACGGCCGCCCGGCGCGAGCTGGATCGCCCGGATCCAGACGCGGTGTCGGAGGCGATCGCCAGATCCGAGCGGCGCTTCCAGTCCGAGCCGGCCTTTGAAGCGGCCGAGTTGGTCAGACGGGACCGCGACAGCCGAGCTTGACCACCCTCCTCATCGACACGTCGGTCCTGGTCAAGTGGTTCCACGGCCCAGGTGAGTCTGAACTTCCTCAGGCCCGCGCCATCCGGGACGCCACCCGTCGAGGCGAACTGCGCAGCCTGATCCTCGACCTGGCCCTCTACGAGTTGGGCAACGTCCTGCTGCGAAGCCTCGGATGGGACGGTGCAGACGTAGCCGATCAACTGGATGACCTGATCGCCATCTGCGGAGCCCCGCTGGCCATGGAACCCGCCTGGCTTCGACGCGCCGCAGTGATCGGCTCGAATCACCGCCTCACCTTCTACGACGCCGCCTGGGCGGCGGCGGCCGAGGCGCTCGAGTCCTCCCTCGTCAGCGCCGATCAGCAGCTACAAGCCGCCGGACTGGCCGAGTCCCCTACGGCGGCGGCCAAGCGCCTGCGACTACCGCTGGGGGCCTGAGTCCCCCATCGGGGATCAGACCCCGGCCATCCCCCCGATGGGTTGGGCCAGCCGGATGGCGCCGGTGGAGCCCAGGAAGGGCGCATCCCCGTAGGAGAAGATGCCCCCGTCGGAGGCCACCAGCCAGTAACCGGCCCCGTCGGGGGTCACCGACATCCCGACCACCGGGCGGGCCAGGCGGATGGCGCCGGCCGAGCCGTAGAAGGCGGCGTCCCCGAAGTCGAACACGCCACCGTCGGAGGCCACGAAGCGGTAGCCCCGCCCGTCGGGCATGGCCGACATCCCCACGATGGGCTTGGCCAGGTGGATGGCGCCGGCCGAGCCGTAGAAGGGGGCGTCGTAGCTGAAGATCCCCCCGTCCCCGGCCACCAGCCAGTAGCCGCCCGTCACCGGGTCGACGGCCATCCCCACCACCGGGGCGGCCAGGGCCAGGCCGGCAGTCGAACCGTGGAAGGCGGCGTCACCGAAGGAGTAGACGGCCCCGGCGGAGGAGACCAGCCAGTAGCCCCCGCCATCCGGGGTGGCGGCCATGCCCACTATCGGGCCGGCCGGCAGACCGCCGAGCGATCCGAGGTTGGCTGCGGTCCCGAAAGCCAGGACCCGCCCGGTTGAGGTCACCAGCCAGTAGCCCGATCCGCCCGGGGCGGCGGCCATACCCACCACCGGCGCCCCGAGTCCGGTGCCGGCGCCCGAACCCTCGAAGGCGGCGGTGCCGAAGTCGAACACGCCACCGTCGGAGGCCACGAAGCGGTAGCCGGGGGCGACGGCCGGGGCCGGCGCGGCGACTACCGGCGGGGCAGTCGTGGTGGTCGTCGTCGGAGCGGTGGTGGTCGTGGTAGTCGGAGCTGTGGTCGTCGTGGTGGTGGTACTGGTGGTGGTCGTACTCGTAGTGGTGGTCGTGGTGGTCCCGGTCCCTCCGCCCCCCGAGCTCCCGCCCGCGGAGCCCCCGGCGGAGACCCGGCTGGATGAGGCGCAGAGAGCCGACGCCAAGGCGGTGGCATCGGGACTGCCCAGGCCGGTGGCCATGTCGTAGCCGGTCCCGGCGTTGTAGTCCCCGGGATGGGTCCCGTTGAGGTCGTTGTTACCGCTGGTCACGTCGTTGAGATCGCTCCGTCCCGCTCCGTAGAGGACGGGGTTGATGAGACCGGCCCGGTTGGACGTGGCACAGGACTGGTCATCCAGAGCCACCACGGCCGCCCATAGGGGGGAGGCCATGCTGGTCCCTCCCACCGTGCCCCAGCCCCGGCCGCTGCAGTCCCCCGCCGTGCAGTAGACGAGGTAGCCGTAGTTGGGATCGGCGGAAGCCGAGACGTCCGGGACCTGACGGCAGTCACCGCTGGCGGCTGCGCAGGGCAAGCCCGAGGACTGGCTGGTGACCGCCCCCGTCTGCCAGGAGGGCATGGGCCAGACACTGGAGATGCCCCCGCCGCCGGCTCCGCCGTCGCTGTTCCACGCCGCCTCCGT
This sequence comes from Actinomycetota bacterium, assembly GCA_027315345.1. GTDB lineage: Bacteria > Actinomycetota > Acidimicrobiia > Acidimicrobiales > JAJPHE01 > DAHUYE01. The sequence goes on along the minus strand of DAHUYE010000052.1, from coordinate 7,168 downwards.
CCGGGGGCTGGTGGAGGAAAGAGAGGTCCCACCCACACCGGTGACGTAGGGCTGGCTGGAGGGGTCATCGACGGCCAGGGAGGTATCCGAGCTGGCGGGGGGCCCATAACAGTCCTGGGAGCCCGAGTCCCCGGATGCGGCCAGAATGGTTTGACCCTGGGTGGCGGCCTGCTCGAACAGGGTGTTCTCGGCCTGCATCAAGCCGGGGTCGTTCTGGGCCTCGCAGATGCCCCAGCTGGTGGCCACCACCTGGGCCCGGTCGGCCGAGATGATGGCGGAGTAGGTGTCGTAGAGGCCCGAGGTGGTGTTGGGGCCCTCGTAGGCCACTATGGCGGCTCCGGGGGCCAGGGACATGAGATCCTCGATGTCGGCGGTGGCCTCGGTGGTGCCGGCTCCCACCGCCGCCCCACCGTCGACGGCCACCACGCTGACCGATTCACCGGATATGCCGTCACAGGAGGCGAAGGCGGCCACGTCGGAGGGTGCGAAGTCGGCCAGCTCGAAGAGGGCCACGGTCATCCCGGTCCCGTCCACTCCCTGGGAGTACAGGCCCCCGAGCCCGTAGGCCGCCGCCAACGACGACGGCGAATTAGCCGTCGATGACGAAACGCAACTGCTCACCGGCAAGGACGTTTCCGTGGTCCGGGGCTCGGCCAGGGCGGTACGGGTCAGGGCGCTGCGGGTCAGGGCGCTGCGGGTCAGGGCCGAGTGGGCCTGGGCCAGGTCGTCCAGACCGAGCACCCCCGAAACGCCGGGCGGGAAGGTGGCGGCGCTGACGTTGGCGTAGGCCAGGCGGCCCGACGCCAGCCGTTCGGCGGCCATAGAGGTGTGGAAGGCCCGCTCCGCCGTGGCCACGGTGGTGGTCACGGCCAGGGACAGGCCATTGCTAGCCAGCCGCCCCCCGGCCAGGCCCTTCGACCGCAGGGACGCCCGCAGCGAACTCACCTCGGCCGGCGAGGCTCCGAACCGGGCGGCGAATTGACCCGGGCTGATGAAGCGCCGGTACTCCGGACTGGCCGGGTTGCTGACCTCCGAGGCCAAGGCGGACAAGCCGGCCGGATCCCGGGAGGCGAGGGTCAAGGTCAGGTGGAGGGCCTGGACGCCGGCCGCCGGTCCGAGCCGGGTGGACCCCGCCGGCGCCACGGCGGGCCGGAGGTGGAACTGGACCAGGGCCCGAGACTGCCCCCGGGCCGAGGCGGCGGCCAGAGCCGGCTGGCCGAGTCCACCGGCCAGCAGGCCGCAGACCAGGACGGCGGGAACCAGGGCTCGCCTGAGCCGGCGCCGTTTGATTGGGGCAAATCGCATGCCGTTTCTGCATCGGCACATCGGCCCCAGAACCTGAGCCCCCTACGGCTGGGACGGGGCGAATCCGATGCCCAGCCGGGCCGCGGCGGCCGACAACGCCCGGTCGTGGGTCCAAAGCCTGGCGTCCGGGGTGAGGCGGGTGGAACCCAGAAGCTGAGCATCGACATAGCCGATCCCCGTGCCGTGGAGCTCCTCCCGGTCGATCAGGCCCAGGACCTCATCGTCCTCGGCCACCGTGGCCCGGGGCAGGGCACCCAACAGCTCGAGGATGTCGTCTCGACGCCCGAGTTTCCCCAACGCCAGCTCCCCGATGACCCAGGGGTGGATCAGGGCCGAGCTGTCATCGAGGAGACGGGACAGGGCCGTGTTCCCGATCCGGAGGTGATCGACCCATACGGAGGTGTCGACCAGGATCACCGGTGCGGGCTGCGTCGGCGGGGCACATCGCCCAGGCCCGGTTCCGACCCGCCCAACCGGGCCAGGCGCCGGGCGCTCTCCCGTTCGATCAGGGCCCGGAGCGCCTCACGCACCAAGGCGGTCTTTTCGGTGGTGCCAGTCAGGCGCTGGGCCTGGATGAGCAGGTCATCGTCCAGGGCGAGGGTCGTCCGCATGTTGCCTCCCGGCATCAAACAAGACATCAGATGATGCCAAGGAGCATGCCACAAGGAACCTAACCCGATCCGCTCCCGGAGCCGTTCCCGGAGCCGTAGTCGGGCGACCCGGGGTATACGGGCACCCGGGCCAGGCCGGCGCCGGCCAGGACGGCCAAGACGGCCAACCCGGCCACGACAGCGAAGCCGACCCCCCTCCCCACCCGGGTGAGCCCGATGGCCAGGCCCCCGCAGGCGGCGGCCACGGCGTAGGTGGCGGCCACCGCCTGGGGCACCGTCCAGCCCAGCGCCACCAGTCGATGGCTGACGTGGTCCCGTCGGCCGCGCAGCGGGTTGAGCCGGTGCCAGGAACGGGTGGCGGCCACCAGGCTGGTATCGAAGATGGGCACGGCCAGGGCCACCAGGGGCACGGCGAAGCTGACCTGATGGGCGACATGGGCCCGCAGCCTCAGGGCCAGGACGGCCAGCACGAAGCCGAGGAACAGGCTGCCGGCGTCGCCCATGTGGATGCGGGCCGGATGGAAGTTGTGGCGCAGGAAACCGGCTGCGCAGCCGGCCAGGGCCAGGGCCAGGAGGGGCACGAAGTACTGGTCGTTGACCAGCCCGATGCCGGCGAAGCTGACCGCCACCAGGCCGGCCACCCCGGCCGAGAGGCCGTCGGCGTTGTCGAGCAGATTGAAGGCGTTGGTGATGCCGACCACCCAGATCACGGTCAGGACCAGGTCAGCGCCCCCGGATAGCCCGGCCACGCCGGCCCGGGTGCCGGTGGCGAAGACCACCACCCCGGCCGCCGTCTCCACCAGGAGGCGGGGCCAGATGGCCAGGTCCTTGAGGTCATCCAGGAGGCCGAGGACCGCCAGTCCGACCCCCAGCCCCAACGTCATGCCCAGCGCCCCCAGGTCGGCCCCCGAGGGCTGCCAGACCAGGGCCATGCCCACCACCATGACCGAGAAGGCCACCACGATGGCCACCCCTCCCAGGTAGGGAACGGCCTTGGGGTGGACCTTGGTGGGTCCGGGGTGGTCCAGGACGCCGCGCCGCTGGGCGAATCGGAGGGCCCACGGGGTCAGCAGTGTGGTCAGCACGCCCGCCCCGAGGATCGAAGCGGCGTAGGACCACGCCGGGGGCGAGTGCGGTTGGATCAGAGCCGCTCCACCCTAATGGTGGCCCCCGCCCGACTAGGGGGACTGCCCGGCCCATCCGGCGTAGACGGCGTCACCAAAGGGGTAGAGGTGCCCGGGGCCACTCAATTTCCAGCCGCCAACTGCCGAGACCTTTAATGCACCGGCTCGAAAGGCCACCTCCCCCTCGCTTTGGAGAGACTTCCCCGTGGGCAGAAGATCCCTACTGAAGACCAGCCTGGCCCTGGTGGCTACCGCCGCCCTCGGCTTGGCCGCCACCGGCGCGGCCGCCTTGGCCGCCGCCCGGCCGGCGGAGGCCACCTCGGCCCCACCCCCGCCCACGTCGTTATCGCTGGCCGGTCATGGCTGGGGCCACGGTCGGGGCATGGGCCAGTGGGGGGCACTGGGCTACGCGTTGGCGGGCCAGAGCTACTCCTGGATCACCTCCCACTACTACGGCGGCACCACCCCCGGCACCGTCCCCGACTCCGACATCCGGGTCCGGATAGTCGAGAACGACGGTAACGACATCATCCTGACCTCCGCCTCGACCTTCACCGTGGCCGGCCGGACCATCCCGGCCGGACAGGCCGCCCGGATGCACCTCACCGCCACCCCCGACACCTGGCAGGTGGACACGGCGCCGAACTGCGGTGGTCCTTGGACCAACGTCGGCCAGGCCGTGGACAACGGCGCCCAGCCCGATGCGGTGGCCGTGCCCGCCGGCACCAGCCCCAGCGCGCCTGGGTCATCCCTGCTCCAACTGTGCCTGCCCGGGGGGAACATGACCCTGCGGGGATCGATCGTGGCGGCCCAGGTGTCGGGCGTGGCCCGGACCGTCGACGTGCTGCCCATCGATTCCTACCTACAGGGCGTGGTCACCTCCGAGTCCCCGTCCTACTGGGGCAGCCTCGGCTCCCCCGGCCCCCAGGGCGAGCCCCAGGGCTTCCAGGCCCTGGAGGCCCAGGCGGTGGCCGCCCGCTCCTACGCCATGGCCGACATGGGTTCCAACCACGGCTCCGGTGAGTTCGGCTACGCCGACATCTGTGACACGACCGCCTGTCAGGTCTACCGCGGCGTGGCGGGGGAGACGGCCCTTGGGATCCTGGCCGTCAACGACACGGCCGGACAGGTGGTCCTCACCTCGGCCGGCGCCCCGGCCCTGGCCGAGTTCTCCTCCTCGACCGGGGGCTGGACCGCCGGCGGCCAGTTCCCGGCGGTGGTCGACGCCGGGGACGGCGTCTGTGTCGCCTACGCCTGCAATCCCAACCACGACTGGTCGGCGTCGGTGCCCGTCTCCACCATCCAGTCGAGCTATCCATCCATCGGGACCCTGCAGTCGGCGGCGGTCACGGCCCGCAGCGGTCCGGCCCAGGCCGACTTCGGGGGTCGGGCCACGCAGGTCACCCTGACGGGGAGCACCGGATCGGTGAGCATCACCGGAGACACCTTTGCCGCTCAGTTCGGTCTCAAGTCGGACTGGTTCAACTTCACCGGCTCCGTTCCGACGGGCACGACCACCTCGAGCACCTCGTCGACCACTTCGACCTCGGTGGCACCGACGACGACCACCTCCACGACCGTGGCCAGCCTCCGGATCAAATCCGAGAGGGTGTCGGGCGCGGACCGGGAGGGAACGGCCATCGCCGCCTCCCAGGCCGCCTTTCCGGTGGCCCACTCGGCTCAGGCCGTGGTCCTGACCCGCTCGGATGACTACGCCGACGCCCTGGCCGGGGCCCCCTTGGCGGCCAGGGAAGGCGGCCCGCTGCTGCTGAGCGCGCCTCAGCAACTCGATGCTGCCGTCCTGGCCGAGATCCGACGTGTCGCCCGCCCCGGCGCCGTCGTCTACGTCCTCGGCGGTGCGGCGGCGCTGAATCCAGGCATCGACTCGACCCTGACGGGGAGCGGCTTCAAGGTCGTGCGCATCGAGGGGGACACCCGTTACGCCACCGCCGTGGCCATAGCCGAACAGCTCGGCAATCCCAGGACCATCTTCGAGGTGACCGGCCAGGACTTCCCCGATGGGCTGTCGGCCGGTCCAGCCGCCATCGCTCAGGGCGCGGCCATCCTCCTGACCGCCGGTGCAACACAGTCGAGCGAGACGAGTGCCTATCTCAGCGCCCACCCCTCCGATGCCCGCTACGCCATCGGCGGACCGGCCGCTCGGGCCGATCGGGGCGCCACCGCCATCCAGGGACCGGATCGCTACGCCACCTCCGTGGCCGTGGCCCAGCGGTTCTTCTCCCGGCCCTCCGTCGTGGGCGTGGCCACCGGCGCCAACTTCCCCGACGCCCTGGCGGCCGGGCCGGCCCTCGGAGTCACCAGCCCGCTGCTCCTGGTGCCCTCGGGCTCCCCGCTGCCCGCCTCGGTAGCGGGCTACCTGGGTAGCGTCGGCCCGACGCTCAACTCCCTCGAGGTCTTCGGCGGCACCACAGCGGTGACTCAACAGACCGTCACCGCCCTGGCCCACTCGGCTTCCTGAGGGCCGACCTGAGCGCTTCGCTCACCGTGGGTCGGGACGGCTGAGAAAGTCGTTGATCTCGCGGTTCACCCGTTCCGTGTCGCCCACCCAGGGGGGATGGTCCGCCCCTTCGAGCTCGACGTAGGAGGCGCCGGGGATGTTCTGCGCCAGGTAGCGGCCATGGGCCACCGGCACCAGGCGGTCCCCGAGTCGGTGGAGCACGAGCGTGGGCACGCGGATAGCCGGGCAGAAATGGCGGACATCGCCCTCGCCGGCCAGACGAACGGTCTCGAAGACCGACGCCGGGCTGGCTCCGTGGCGCTCGAAACGGGCGAGGTGTTCCAAGGCGACGGGATCACCGGCCAGGGAGGGGACGAATGGAGCCAGGTAGCGACCGGTGCCCCAGCAATCCTGGATCCGCCGCCACCGCTCGGCCAAGTCATCGGCCATCAAAGGGCTGGTCGCATCATCCGGGTCGGTCCCGCCGGTCACCCGCGCTCCCCACAGGATCAGCCGCTCCACCCGCTCGGGATAGGTAACGGCCAGGAGCATGGCCATGGCCGCTCCTTCGGAGAAGCCGAACAGCGTCGCCCTCCGGCAATGGGCGGCGTCCATGACGGCCCGGAGCTCGTCCATGCGGTGGGAGAGGCTGAGATGAGCGGGCGACGGCACCGGATCGGACAGCCCGGTCCCCCTCTTGTCGAACAGCACGAGTCGGTGACGCGAGGCCAGCCCGAACTGGAAGGCCGCCAGTTCCGGCCACGTCCACCCCATGTCGACGTTGGAGACGAAACCCGGCACCAGAACGAGGTCCGCCGGTCCCTCTCCCAGCACCTGGTAGGCGATACGAGCCCCGTTGCTCACGGCGTAGCTGGTGGGCACCGGGGCCTTGCCCCAGGAGGAGCCCGACTCCTCGGAGGTCGCAGTCCCCAGCTTGGCCAGAAGAGCGGTCCGGGAGCTCACATCCAGTTTCCGGAAGATGCTGGTCAGGTGGTGCTCGACCGTACGAGGGCTGATGGTCAAGAAATTGGCGATCTCTTTGTTGGATCTGCCGTCCACCACCCCTTGGACCACGTCGCTCTCGCGTCCGGTCAGCATGCGCGTGAGGGACCGCCGATCCACCTGGAAAGGGTACCAATCCGGGTCGTCAACCGAACCGGGCCGGACGGGCCGGCCTGGGTGGAATCCCTGATGCCGGCCGGCCCAGATTTGGGGTCATCCCCGATGCGTCGAACGAACAGGACTGTCACCCTGACACAGGCCTGAGCCCTTCAGGCCCTGTCAATAGCCAAGGAGGCGCGCATGACCGCCATGACCGACCAGGACTTCACCGCCATCGATCGCCACGAAGAGGCCGAGGCCGCCCAGGACGTCGAGGGGGTGGTCGCCACCTTCGGACCCGACGCCGTGCTGGAGCCCAAGCCGACCGGTCGCGAGTTCATCGGACCCGCCGAGATCCGGGTCTTCTACCAAGATCTCTTCGGCGCCTTTCCCGATCTGGAGCCTCGGCTCCTCCATCGATACCAGGACGGCTCGGTCATTATCGACGAGCTCGTCTTCTCCGGGACCCATGGCGGCCCGTTCATGGGCATCCCCGCCACCGATCGTCACATCGAAGTGGCCGCCAGCGTCATCTACGAAGTCCGAGACGGACAGCTCATCCGCGAAGC
>DAHUYE010000032.1 GCA_027315345.1 Actinomycetota bacterium | reverse complement strand
GAGACGGTGGGCCCGGTGTTGACACTCGAGCCGGCACCCTGGCTGAAGGTCCCGACGGGGGGCGGCACCCTGAAGCGATGGAGCACGTAGCTCAGTATGTGGGCGGCCACGGGGGCGGCTACCGAGCCGCCGTAGATCACGTCCGGCTCGGTGAGGTCGACCACCACGGTGACCGCCGGGTCCTGAGCCGGTGCGAACCCGACGAAAGTGGCCGAGAAGGCCCCTGGCAGATAGCCGGTTCCGTTGGGATTGGGGATCTGGGCCGTACCGGTCTTGCCGGCCACCGTGTAACCGGGGATGGCCGCACCGGGGGCCGTGCCCTGGGTTGACACGACCCCCTCGAGCATGGATGTGACGGTTTGAGCGGTGCTCCGGTTCACCACCCGCCGGGTCTGGGCCCGGGTCTCGGGCACCCGCCGACCGTCTGGTCCGACTGTGGCCGCCACCAGGGAGGGAGCGACGAAAATGCCGCCGTTGGCGACGACGCCGTAGGCGTCGGCCAGCTGCAAAAGATTGGCCGCCTCGTCCTGGCCGATGGCCGTCGAGCCGAGGGCGGTGCCCGACCACTGGGCCACTGGGTTGAGCAGGCCCTGGGACATCCCGGGAAAGCTCATAGCCGCCTGACCGAAGCCGAAGGTGCGCAAGGCGTTGTACAGGCCGGCGGCTCCGAGCTTCTCCGCCACCTCGATGGTGCAGATGTTGGACGACTGATCCAGACACTGGGTCGCGGTCAGGGTCTCATCCGGGTGAGCTTCAGCGTCGTGGAAGACGTCCCCGCCGATGTCGAGCTGGGCTGGGACGTTGATCGGGGTGGACGGGGTGATCAGATGGCCGGCGATCGCCTCGGCGTAGGTGGGCAGCTTCATCACCGAACCGGGCTCGTAGACGTCGGTCAAGGCGATGGGAACCGGGGAGGGGACGGGCGAGCCGCCCGGGCCCTCCTTCAGCCCCACCGCGGCAAGGATGGCGCCTGTCTTGGTCGACAGGACGAGGGCGGTGGCCTTTTTGGCGTGGGTAGACGACATCTCGGCCGCCAGTTGCTGTTCCGTCTCGTACTGGATGGCGGCGTCAACGGTCAGATCCAGGCTTGTCCCAGGAACCATCCGGGTGCGCTCGAGCGTGCCTCCCGGGATAGCCACCCCGTTGGCGCCCTCGTCGATGATCTGCTGCCCGGGCCGGCCCGAGAGCAGGGAGTCGTACTGATATTCCAAGCCAGAGATCCCGTGCGCTTGTGCGTTGACTCCGCCAACCAGCGATGCCAATAGCGAGCCGTCCGGATACTCGCGAGTGCTGTCCGGCTCTTGAGTTACTCCGGCTAGGCCCAGGCGGCTCACGGCGGCCGCCTGGTTGGTCGTGATCTGTCGGGCCAGATAGACGAAACCGGCGTCCTGGCTGAGCTCGGCGCGGAGCTGACCAACCGGCATGGCGAGCAGGGGGGCCAGCCGGATGGCTTCGAGGCGCGGATCCGACACTTGATGAGGGTCGGCGACGATATCGACGGTCGCAACGGACATGGCCAGTATCTGGCCCTCCCGGTCATAGATTGTTCCTCGCGGCGCTGGGATTGCGACCGTATGGATCAACTCGGAGTCGCCATAGGCCACCTCCTTGCGCCGGCCCAGGGCTTGAACCTCCACCAAGCGGACCACGACGGCGGCGAAGCTGACCGCGACTATCAAGGTGAGAAACGTGAGCCGCCGGGCGGGGATCCGCGGCGACCGCACAAGCCTGAGCCCGGGACGGTCGGTTTTCAGGCCAGCCTCATGAACATCTTCTCGACTGCGGCGATGGGGTAGCCGTCGGCCTCGGCGGCGTCGGGATTCTCCATGCAGTACCTGAGGCCGGCTGACACGAGGCGGAAGCCCGCCTGCTCCAGGGCGTGGTTGGCGGCCGAGATCTGGGTGACCAGATCCCGGCACTCGCGGCCCGCCTCCAGCATCCGCTCTATCCCGGCAATCTGTCCTCTGACCTTCCTCAGCCTTCGACCGACATCCTCGGTGACTTCCGGTGGCAGTTCCACTCCAACTCCCGTTCTTCCGGCCAACGCCGGCCCACCCCACGTTATTACTACCCCCGGGAGTACCTGGGGACCAGGGATGGGCCTTTCGCCCGGCCAATGGCCCGACCGACCTGATACCCCCTGGGGTATGGCATAGTTGAGCGGACGGGCCGCAGGCTCGAGAGTGAGGAACCCCCTTGACCCTTCTGACCATGCCCGGAGCCCTCGTCGAGGATGAGGCCGCCCCCGCCAGTTCCCGCCCGCCCGGCCGCCTGGCCCGGCTGGGGTCCTGGACGGCCACCCACTTCCGCATCGTGCTACTCAGCTGGTTGGCGGTCCTCATCGGATTCGGAGCTCTGGCCCCCAAGGCGGAGTCGGTCCTGGCCGGGGCGGGCTGGCAGGACTCGACCAGCGCCTCGGTGGCGGCCCGCAACATCATCCAGTCCCACTTCGCCGGCCTGGGCTCAAGCGCCCTGGAGGTGGTGGTGGTGGACAGTCATGGCCCCATCGCCTCGGACCCCGCCGCCCGAGCGGTCCTGGCCGCCGCCACCGCCAAACTCCGGGCCGACCCGCGAGTCTCGACGGTCGTGGCGCCACAGCCCGGGCTGTCTCTGTCCCGTGACGGGCGGACGGGGATCATCACGGCCGGCGCCGCGGCCGACCCCAACGCCATGGTCAACGCCGCCGTGGCGCTGGCCGGTCCACTGCACAACCTGTCCCGTCCCGGCCTGAGTGTCACCCTGACCGGGGACAGCGCCCTTTGGGCGGATTTCAACCAGGCCAATCACTCGGCCATGATGCGCTCGGAGATGCTCTCCTGGCCGGTGACCATGGCCATCCTGGTGGTCGCCTTCGGCAGCCTGGTGGCCGCCGGGCTGCCTTTGATGCTGACCATGGCCGGCCTGGTGGTAGCGGCCGGGGCCCTGGTCCTGGCCGACCATGTCGGCCCGGTGTCGATCTGGGCACTCAACTTCGCCCTTATGTTCGCCCTGGCCCTGGGGATCGACTACGCCCTGTTCCTGGTGGTGCGCTTCCGCTCCGCCCTGGCCCGCCGGGAGGTCGCCCCTGGTGACCGGGTCGGCGCCGCCGCGGCGGTGGCCGAGACCATGGACACGGCCGGCAAAGCCGTGGCCTTCTCGGCGGTGACCGTGTTGGCCTCGTTGGCGTCCATCCTGCTCGTTCCCAGCCCGGCCTTCCGCTCCATGGCCCTGGGGATCATGCTGTCGGTCCTGGCCGTGCTGGCCGCCGCCCTGACCCTGCTCCCGGCGGTCCTGGGGCGGCTTGGGACCCGTGTGAATGCCGGGCGGATCCGTCTGCGCCGGAACGGTCCTCACCAGCCGGCCGGTGCCGGGTTGGAGCGGCGTCTGCATGCCTGGGCCGGCCATCTCTGGCGGCATCCGGTCCTGGCCGGGGGCGCCGCCCTGGTGGTGCTGCTCCTGGCTGCTTTCCCCGTTCTCGGGCTTCGCACCTCGATGCCCTCCATCACCATCGTGCCGGCCTCGGCCAACGCCCGGATCGGTTACAACCAGGTCAGCGCGGCCTTCGGACCAGGCGCACCGGGCACTCTTCAGGTACTGGTTCGGACTCCCTCGGAGGCCGCCGCCCTGGCCACCCTGGCCCACACCCCCGGTCTGGCCGGGGTGATGCCGGGTCCGTCCAACAGCGGTTGGACCCTCAACCAGGTCGTTCCCACCACCGGCCCGTCCAGCCGGGCCACCGCCGCCACCATCGACGCCATGCGCCAGCGACTGCCTAGGGGCAGCCTGGTGGGCGGAGCGGCGGCGGAGAACCACGATCTCCAGACGGCCCTGGCCGGGCGCACGCCCCTGGTTTTCGGGGTGCTGACCCTGCTCGGCTTCCTGTTGTTGCTCATCGCTCTTCGGGCGCCTCTGATTGCGGCCGGGGGCGTGGCCGCCACTGGCCTTTCCGTGGCCGGGGCCTTCGGCGTCGCCCGGCTGATCTTCCAGAATGGGGATCTGTCGGGGATCCTGCATTTCACCCCGCAGGGTTTCATCGACGCCTGGGGTCCCTTGTTCTTCGGAGCCATGGTCTTCGGGGTGGCCATGGACTACACCCTGTTCCTGCTCTCCACGGCCAAGGAGGGCTACGAGACCCACGGCCATCCCGAGCGGGCCCTGCTCGGCTCGATGCGCTCCTCCGGGCGGGTGGTCCTCTCGGCCGCAGCCGTCATGGTGGCCGTGTTCCTGACCTTCGCCTTGTCAGGACCACTCGCCCCCAAGGAGATGGGCGTCATCCTGGCCGTGGCCGTCGCCCTCGACGCTTTGGTGGTCCGGCTGGTGCTGCTCCCGGTCATGCTTCGCTTCGGCGGTCACGGTGCCTGGCACCTACCTGGTTGGCTGGCCCGAGCGCTACCCGATGTTCGGTTCTCCCACTGACGAGACGCCCATGCCCTGGATCAGGGGGACGGAGCAGCGCCCTGTCCGCAGCCGTCGGTAGTATCTAGTACCACCATGCGCACTTACGCATATTTACCTGACCGAGCGGGCGGCGGCGCCCGGAGTTCGTGATGCGTCCGGTCAGGGCTCAGCGGTCGGCCTTCGTTGTCGAGTGAAGCGGAAAGCCACCGCCTGCTCCCGAGCGCAGGTGGTGGCCTGGCCAGCGACCAGCCCTTCCATGGTTTGTACGAGGCCTTGAGTTCATGCCGCGGCTCGGAGGTCGTGATGACTCTGGATCAGATAGCCGAGATGGTCGGTGGTCTGCCCGAGGCGGCCCGGAAAGCCCGGTGGTGGACCAACAGCGCTCTGACCAAGCAGGCCCGAGCGTGGCTCTACGCCGGCTGGAAGGTCAGCCGCAGGGAACTGAATGATGAGAGGCTGACGTTCCGGAAGATCGCCTGACACCAACGGATCACGGTCGGTTCATTTCCTGTTCCTGACCGGCGGTGCCAGCCGATCAGTCGGGAGTGGTCCAGTCCCCTCCGAGCCGTTCGGCCACCCGGCGTGTGCCCTCCTCATCGGATAGCGCGTCAACCACGGCGGCGGTGAGAGCCGCGAAGAAGGCCTGTCCTTCCGGGGGGCTCCAGTCACAGCCGAGGGCGGCCACGGTGGCATCGTCCATGGCGTCGATGCGGGCCCATTCCTCCACCACTCCCTGCACCTCGGCCGGATTGGCCCGGCCGGTCCAGAAGAAAACCTCGGTGCCCTGGGCCACCGTCTCCCAGACGTCGAGAAAACGTCCGAACATGGCCATGACCGATTCCCGGATGGGACCGCCGATCACATCGGGTCGGCGCTGGAGGGCGGCCAGGATCTGCCTGGTGTTGGCCACCCACGCCACGGCCGCCGAGGACGGAACCGGTCCGAGCCGGACCTCGACGTCGCCCGACCTCTCCGTCTCCATCCCACCGCCGCGTGCCAGGATGCGGGTGAGATCCCCGGCCACGTCGATCGCCGCGCTTTGCTTTTGCAGCACGCCCACGGCGCCGGCGGCGGCAGCAGCCTCCTCCGTGTCCGGCTCGGCCGCCGCCGTGTACAGGACGATCTGGGCCCCCGGCCACTGCTCCCGGATCAGAGGTATGGCCTCGAGCCCCCCCATGACCGGCATCTGGCGGTCGAGGATCACCAGGCCGGGATGGACCTGGGCGCAAACCTCGACCGCCTCCTGGCCATTGGCCGCCTCACCCACGATCTCGAAGCGGTCGTCGCGACCGAGTAGCAGGCGCAGCATGAGGCGGATGTCGGCTGAGTCATCCACAATCACCGTCCGCAATGTGCCCGTTTCGCTCATTTCCCCCCCATCATGAACCCTTTGGGCCGCACGGCGTCGGGATGCCGGCGCCGCACAAGTGACCGAGGGTGGTGATTCATGGACCCACATTTCCTCTGCAGCCTCCCTCAGATGGGAGCCAACTTTGCCAAGGCACTTGCCGGGACGGCCAAGGAGAAGGGCCGGGCGGCTGGGAAGATGACGGCCCGCCGGCGCGGCACTTCGGCCCCGGTTGGGAGACGAGCTCGGAGCGGGTCGGGCTCGTAGGCTGCCGGGCATGTTCCGGCCCGTGGTCGCCTCGCGACTGCGCGGCTTCGGGACGACCATCTTCGCCGAGATGTCGGCCCTGGCTGAGGCCACCGGGTCGGTGAACCTGGGCCAGGGCTTCCCCGACTACGACGGGCCCCAAGAGGTGCTCGACGCCGCCGTGACCGCCATACACGATGGTCTCAACCAGTACCCGCCCGGTCCGGGCGTGACGCCCCTACGAGAGGCGATCGCCACCCATCAGCGCCGGTGGTACGGGATGGAGGTGGACCCGGACACCGAGGTGCTGGTGACGGCTGGGGCCACCGAGGCCATCACCGCCGCCCTGCTCGCCCTGTGTGAACCGGGTGACGAGGTGGTGGTCTTCGAGCCCACCTACGACTCCTACACCGCCGCCATCTCCATGGCCGGGGCCGTACCCCGTTTCGTCCCGCTGTCCCCGGCCGGTGACTGGGACCCGGCCGACCTGACCCGAGCCATCGGCGCCCGGACCCGGTTGATCCTGCTCAACACGCCCCACAACCCGACGGGCAAGGTGTTCAGCCCCGAGGAGCTGGCGGTGGTGGCCGAGGTGGCCTCGGCCGCCGATGTGCTGGTGGTGACGGACGAGGTGTATGAGCACCTGGTCTTCGATGGATCGCATGTGCCGTTGGCCGGCCTGCCCGGCATGGCCGAGCGGACCCTCACCATCTCATCGGCGGGAAAGACCTTCTCGGTCACCGGGTGGAAGATCGGCTGGTGCGCCGGGCCCGCCGCCCTGGTGGGGGCGGTGCGCACCGCCAAGCAGTTCCTGACCTATGTAAGCGGTGGCCCCTTCCAGTATGCGGTGGCCACCGGGCTGGGACTGCCCGATGACACCTTCCTCCGGCAGCGGGACGAGCTGCGCCAACGCCGGGACCTGTTGGTGTCCGGGCTGGAGGAACTGGGGGCGAAGGTTTTCGTCCCGGCGGCCACCTACTTCGCCACCATCGACGCCCGCTCCCTCGGAGCGCCGGACGGACTGGAGTTCTGCCGCCGACTGCCGGAGCGGTGCGGAGTGGTCGCCATCCCGTCTCAGGTCTTCTACCAGGACCGGCTGGTCGGTGCCCCCTATGTCCGCTTCGCCTTCTGTAAGCGGGCCGAGGTGCTGGCCGAGGCGCTGGACCGCCTGCAGAAGTGGGGCGGCTGAAGTGCTGGTGGCCGTCATCCAGTACGCCAACTTGATCGTGTTGCCGGAGATGTTCCTGTCCGATCGCTGAAACCGATCAGCGCTCGATTACGCGTCCGATGTACCCCCCGGGCCATCCGAGGGCGTCATTTCGGATCAGTTGTAAATGGTCCTGAAGGGCCATTGTCGCACTCTGCCTTCCTCTCTAGTCTCGAAAGTGAGAACGATCCAACCGGGGGGAGGGGTGGCGGTTGCTGTTGTCAACGACGAGAGACCGGCCCGCCCGGTACGGGCGAGCGGCCGATCCGCCGGCGCTGAGCCTCTTCGTCGCCCTGGAACTGCTGGCCGGTGGTTTGGTGATGGTGCTGAGCGTCCTTCAGCACAGTCCGTTCACGGCGGTGGCCTGGTGGCAGCCGGTGCTGGCGGTCGGGATCGGGGCGCTGGCCGACCTGAGCCTGATCAAGGTCCGCTTCGGGCACAACCGCCGCTCCTTCACCTGGGCGGAGGCTTTCCTGCTTCCCGGTCTTGCCCTGGTGCCGGCTCCCTGGCTGGTCGTGGGTGTTCCGATCGGGGTGCTGAGCATGCGCCTGGCCCTGCGCCGGCCGCTCCACAAGGCCGGCTTCAACGCCATGGGCATGGCCCTGGGCACCTTCCTGGCCGCAGAGGTTTTCTGGTGGGTGCACGGGGGTCCCGCCACCCGGCTTGATTCAACGTCCACCCTGGTGGGCCTGGGGCTGGCGTCACTGGTCTTCTTCGCTTGGAACCACTGCAGTGTGTCGGCCGCCATCGCCCTGTCCCAGGGCGTGCGTCTGCGCCAGGTGGCGGCGCGCAGTCTCAGTCTCGGGGCGGCCGTCTGGATGGCCAACACCGTGGCCGGCATCGGCCTGGTGGCCCTGTACCTCTACGACCGGTCCTCCCTGTACATGCTGCCGCTGTTTCTCGGCCTGGTGTATCTGGTGTACCGCAACTACCTCCGGGCCACCCAGGAGGCCGACACCTGGCGGCTGCTCCAGTCCGTGGGCGGACAGCTGAGCGGGGTCGATGTCGATGAGTTGGCCCGATCGGCCATGACCACGGGCGCCGACCTCTTCGACGCCGACTTCGTGGAGCTGATGATCACCGGGGCGGACGGTCAGTCCCAGGTCTGCCGGTGGGCCCACCGGGGCGTGGAGATCTCGACGGTGGCCACCGATGCGGCCGCCCCGGAGTTCTGGCCCCACGTCAGCACCCAGACGCGGGTGGTGCGGGCCCACATCGGCTGGGCCCTGCCCGGCCAGCGCCGGGAGATGCGCCGGCTGGGTGTGGCCGATCTCATCTCGGCCCCGCTCTTGGCCTCGGGGGAGTGCCTGGGGATGATCCGCGTGGGGTTCGTGGAGGCTTCCAGGGCCATGCGGCGGGAGCGCCAGGTCCTGCCCACCTTCGCCAATCAGGTGGCCGCCTCCCTTCAGACGGCCCGGCTGTTCGACCGGACCCGCCAGATGTCCGAGCAGAGCCGGGCCATTGCCGACAGCCTGGCCGAGGGGGTGATAGCCGTCGACACCAAGGGCCTCATCACCTTCGCCAATCCGGCCGCCGCCGCCATGGTGGGGCGGCTGGCCGAGGACCTGACCGGGCATTCGGTACACGAGGTCTTCCATGGCCGTGAGGGCGTCGTCCATGCTGCGGAGGCGGCCTGCCCGCTGCTCGAGGTGCTGACCCACGACGGCACCACCGTCTACGAGGACGAGCGCTTCGTCCGGCCCGGGTCCGGGACCCTACCCGCCAGTGTCACCGCCTCCCCTCTCTACGAAGGCAGCCGGATCACCGGGGCGGTCATGGCCCTGCGGGACATGAGCGAGCGACGGGCCCTGGAGGCCCAGATCAGCTACCAGGCCCTGCACGACCCGACCACCGACCTGGCCAACCGCTCCCTGGTCCTGAGCCGGCTTCAGCACGCCCTGGGCACCCGGGCCGGCACGGTGGGGATCCTGTTCATGGACCTGGATCGCTTCAAGGTGGTCAACGACAGCCTGGGTCACCGGGCCGGGGACGCCCTGTTGCGGCAGGTGGCCCAGCGGGTGGCGTCCTGCCTCGGTCCCCGTGACACCCTGGGCCGCTGGGGGGACGATGAATTCATGGTCCTGGTCGAGTCCGTGGCCGATGAAGCCGAGATCATCGCCCTGGCCAAACGCATCCTGGCCGTCATGGGCCGGCCCTATCAGGCGGTCGGCCGGGAAGTGATCCTCTCCCTCTCCATTGGTGTGGCCGCCAACGGCGCGGATCTGGATGACGCTCAGCGCATGGTGCACGGGGCTGAGGTGGCCATGCGGGAGGCCAAGAAGGCGGGCCGGGACACGCTGGCCGTCTTCGGTCCGGAAATGGAGGACCGGGCCCTGGAGCGCCTGGAGTTGGAAGCGTCCTTGCGGCGGGCCCTGGAGGCGGGGGACCTGCGGGTCCACTACCAGCCGATCGTGTCCGTCGAGGAGAGTCGCCTGAGCGGTGTGGAGGCGCTGGTGCGCTGGAACTCCAACGGTGTCCTCCTGTCCCCGGCCGAGTTCATCGGCGTGGCCGAGGAGACCGGTCTCATCCTCCCCCTGGGCCGGATGGTCCTGGAGGAGGCCTGCCGCACGGTCAAGGCCATGCACGACGCCCATCCCGGGCCGGACCCCATCGGGCTCAGCGTCAACCTCTCCGGCCGGCAGTTCCTCGACGGCCACCTGGGCCGGGACGTGGCCGCCATCCTGGCCAGCACCGGCTTGGAAGCCCGCCACCTCTGCCTGGAGATCACCGAGACGGTGGTGATGCAAAACCTGTCCACCACCCTGGCCACCCTGGCCGAGCTCAAGGCTCTGGGGGTGCAACTGGCCATCGACGACTTCGGGACCGGCTACTCCTCGCTGTCCTACCTCAAGAAGTTCCCGGTCGACGTGGTCAAGATCGACAAGTCCTTCGTGGACGGGCTGGGCGAGCAGTCCGTCGACACCGAGATCGTGGCCGCCGTCATCCGGATGACCCACAGCCTGGGCATGAAGACGGTGGCCGAGGGGGTCGAGACCCCTCTTCAGCTGGAGATGCTGCGGGAGTTGGGCTGTCCCCTGATCCAGGGCTACTTCTACTCCCCGGCCGTGCCGGCCGAGCGCATCGAGGCCATGGTCGAACGCCAGATGGAGCCGGGGGCCCAGGTGTCCTGATCCCGGCGGGATGGCGGAGCGCCCGGGGCGGCTCGACCTGATTACTGGAGCCGGTTTGGCTCCTTGAGCAGGCGGGAAGGCGTCGGCTGCATGGTCACCCCCCTCCGGTTCTGGCAAAATGGCGGCGGAGTGAGTGTCCCCCCCCACACCTCCGAACGGACCGCTGGGAACCTTCGCCGCTGGGCGACGGCGTCCTGGGCCGCGCTCGGCCTTTTGACCGTGGACGGGCGCTCGGACTCGGGCCAGACCCGGGCCGAGCCCGAGACGGACCTGCGCCATATCGCCAGGAGGCTGGCCCGGCCGGTCCTCCTCGGCCTGCTCTCCACCATGGCCATCACCTACGGGGCCTCCCAGTTCGGCTCGCCCTTCACCTTGAAGGTGACCGGGGCCTGGTTCTTCGGAGTGCCGTCCATCACCACGCCCCCGGGCCGCAACATGCTGGTGTCCCTGGTGTGCTCCTACGGGGGGATGCTGCTGCTCATCCGGGCCTGGCTGGACATGTTGCGCACCGTCTCCCCGTCCCGTTCCGACCAGCGCCCGGTCCCCGTGGCGGCCCTGGCCGTGGTGGCCGCCTTGTGGGTCCTGCCCCTCCTCATCGGGCCGCCGCTGTTCAGTCAGGACGTCTACAGCTACGCCGCCCAGGGGGCCATGGTCACCCAGGGGATCAACCCGTACCACAACGGCCCCGACGCCTTGGGGGTGGCCAACGCCTACTACCCCTATGTGGACCAGCTGTGGGGGGCCTCCCCGGCCCCGTACGGGCCCGTCTTCATGATCCTCGACGCCGGGATCGTGACCCTGACCGGCCACCACGTTTTGGCCACGGTGGAGGGTCTGCGTCTTCTCGAGCTGGTGGGGGTGGTCCTGCTCGGCATCTTCCTGCCCATGCTGGCCCGCTCCATGGGCCGGGACGGTGGGACGGTCTTCACCCTGGCCGTGCTCAACCCGGTCGTGCTGTTGCACCTCATAGCCGGGGCCCACAATGACGCCCTCATGCTCGGCCTGCTGGTGGCCGGCCTGGCCATGGCCCATCGAAGACGGCCCGTAGTCGGCATCGTCCTCTGCGCCCTGGCCGCCATGGTCAAGGCGCCCGCCGCCATCGGCCTGGTCTACATCGGCTGGAACTGGGTGGGACCCGGGGTGCCCTGGCGTCACCGCATCCGGCCCCTGACCACGGCCGGGCTCATCGGCGGCGGCTTGGCGGCGGTGGTGACGGCGGCCACCGGACTGGGCTGGGGCTGGGTGAAGGCCCTGGACAACCCCTCGGTGGTTCGCTCGATCCTGGACCCCCCCACCGCCCTGGGCATGATCCTGGGCTCGATCACCCATCTGCTCCATCTGCCCTTCGGGGTCTCGATGATGCTCCACGTGACCAGGACCCTCGGGTTGCTGGCGGCGGGGGTGGCCTGTGCCTGGCTGCTGTTCAACAGCGACCGGATCGGGGTCATCAAAGCCATCGGCCTGAGCCTGCTGGCCGTGGTCGTCCTGGGCCCGGTGGTCCAGCCCTGGTATCTGGCCTGGGGCCTGGTCCTGCTGGCCCCTATCGGCTTCGGGCGTTGGAGGCCGATCCTGGTGGCCACCACTCTGATCGGATCCTTCATCGGCTTCCCCGGTGGGTACCTGCTGGTCCAGGAGTTGGGCCGGGCCAGCCTGTGGTCGGTGGCCCTAGCCCTGGCCGTCCTGCTGGCCATCCCGATCCCGCCGCTGGTGACCCGGATCCGGGCCATCCTGGTTGAGCGGGAGGCGGTGCTGGCCCAGGTGCGGTCCCGGGCCCTGCTGGCCGACTGACCCCGGCTTTGGCCTCCTCCCGACTGGCGGAGGCGGAGGCGCACCTGGGCGCCGCCGACCCGGTCATGGCCGGCCTGGTGGCCAGGCACGGGCCCTGTGTCCTGTCCCGCCCCTCGGCCCGCCGGGGCAGCCGGGCCGGCGCCACCCGGTACGCCGCCCTGGTCGAGTCGGTTCTCTACCAGCAGCTGGCCGGCTCGGCCGCGGCGGCCATCCACGCCCGGTTCGTGGCCGCCGTGGGGGGGCAGGTCACCCCCGAGGCCGTCCTCGCCGCCGGCGAAGTCACCCTCCGCGGCGCCGGCCTGTCCGGCTCCAAGGCCTCGACCATCCTGGGCCTTTCCGAGGCCGTGGCCGATGGCAGCCTGGTCCTCGACCGCATCGGGCGGCGGTCCGACCAGGAGATCGTGGCCGAACTGGTCCGCCTCCGGGGTATCGGGCCCTGGACGGCCCAGATGTTCTGCATATTCACCCTCGGGCGTCTGGACGTATGGCCCACCTCGGATTACGGGGTCAGGAAGGGCTACTCCCTTGCCTACGGCCTGGCTGAGCTGCCCTCCCCCCGCTGGCTGGAGGAGGCGGGGGAGCGCTTCGCCCCGTTCCGCAGCGTGGCCGCCTGGTACCTGTGGAGGGCCACCGAGGCCAAGGCCTCGCCTTAGACCAGCCTCTGCATCACGACCACGTCCAGCCACATCCCGAACTTGCGGCCCACCTCCTTCTCGACCCCCACCAGCTCGAACCCGCAGGCCCGGTGCAGCCCGATGGAGACCTCGTTGTCCCCCACGATCCGGCCCACCACGGCGTGGAAGCCGTGGGCGCCGGCCAGGCGGACCAGTTCGGTCAGCAGCGCCTTTCCCACCCCCCGGCCCTGGTGGGCGGGGTCCACGTAGACCGAGTCCTCCACCGTGGTGGCGTAGGCGGGCTTGGGCCGGTAGGGGCTCAGGGAGGCGAAGCCGGCCACGGCACCCTCATCGGCCACGGCCACCACGGCCGGGTAGGGCCCGGAGTGCTCCTCCAGCCAGCGGCGCTGCTCGGCCGGGGTCCGGGGCACCAGGTCGAAGACGACCGTGGAGCCCACCACCTCCCGGTTGTAGATGTCCCGGATGGCCTCGTTGTCGGTGGGAGTGGCCAGTCTGACCTGCATGTGTTGCCCTTCGTCATCTGAGGTTGACAGGGGGGCCATTGCTATCATTGCGGGCTTGCGGCCGGGGGCGATCCCGGCCGTTGCGCCCCCTTAGCTCAGTCGGCAGAGCACAGCCATGGTAAGGCTGGTGTCGTCGGTTCGATTCCGACAGGGGGCTCAGGGCCCAGCCGGGCCCGACCTGGCGGCGTAGCTCAGGTGGTTAGAGCACACGGCTCATAATCGTGTTGTCGTCGGTTCGAATCCGACCGCCGCTACCAGACCAGACCGACAATTATCTACCCCCCAGGAACGGGCAGAGCAGGAGATTCCCAATGGCCAAGAAGAAGTTCGAGCGCTCCAAGCCGCATCTGAACGTGGGCACGATGGGCCACATCGACCACGGTAAGACCACCCTCACGGCGGCCATCACCAAGACCCTCCACGACCGCAACCCCGGGGCGGT
>DAHUYE010000031.1 GCA_027315345.1 Actinomycetota bacterium | reverse complement strand
ACTGCGGTTCGGTCCGGGGCATCTGGGTCGAAAACGTCGTCCCCGATGAAGCCGGGCGGCGCAGCTACCTGGAGACCCGCCTGTACGGGCGAATCCTGGTCGAGGACATGTCCCTTTCCGACGGGACCACCCTCACCGCCGGCACCGTGATGAGGGAGGACGAGATAGCCGCAGTCCGCGACGACGCCTCCATCAACCGGGTCCGGGTCCGTTCCGTCCTCACCTGTGAAGCCATCCACGGCATCTGCGGGCTCTGCTACGGCCAGTCCCTGGCCACCAGCCGCCCCATCGAGTTGGGTGAGGCGGTCGGCGTCATTGCCGCCCAGTCCATCGGTGAGCCCGGTACCCAGCTGACCATGCGTACCTTTCACACCGGAGGTATTGCCGGTGAGGACATCACCCACGGTCTGCCCCGCGTGGTCGAGCTCTTCGAGGCCCGCACCCCCAAGGGTGCGGCCGTGCTGGCCCGCACCTCGGGCGTGGTCCGGATATCCGAGGAGGAGGCGGGCCGGCGCATCACGGTGGTGGGTGACGATGGGTCGGAGGACTCCTACAGCGTGTCGTCCCGGGCCCATCTCGAGGTCAGCGAAGGCCAGGAGGTCCAGGCGGGGGACGCCCTCATCGAAGGGCCCAAGGATCCCAAGGAGCTCCTCGACATCAAAGGCATCCGAGAGACCCAGCAGTACCTGGTCGAAGAGGTCCAGAAGGTGTACCGGGACCAGGGTGTGTCCATCCACGACAAGCACATCGAGCTCATCGTCCGCCAGATGCTGCGGCGGGTGTCGGTGGCCGAGCCGGGCGAGAGCCACTTCCTTCCGGGGGAGAGGGTCGACTCCCGCATCTACGCCGACGTCAACCGCCACCTGGTGACCGAGGGCAAGCGGGCGGCCGAGGGCCGGCCCGAGCTCATGGGTATCACCAAGGCGTCGCTGGCTACCGACTCGTGGCTGTCGGCGGCGTCGGTCCAGGAGACCACCCGGGTGCTCACCGAGGCGGCGATCGAGGGCAAGTCGGACCAGCTCTTCGGCCTCAAGGAGAACATCATCATCGGCAAGCTCATCCCGGCCGGCACCGGCATGAGCCGGTACCGCCAGGTCGACCTGGAGGCGCCGGAGGCCGAGCACATGACCTTCTACTCCTCCGATGCCGAAGTGGCCACCGAGGACCTGGCCGCCTGGTTGGCCGGGATCGGTGGGGACGAGGCCCCAGTGGTCCAGGCCGCCGAGGCCTGGACCACCACCCCCGACGGCGCCGCCGCCGACTGGGAGCCGGACCCGGGAGCAGCCGACTCGGCTTCCTGATCCTCGCTCGCCTGACGGGGCCGCTCCGGTGGCCCCGTCAGGACGATCCCCGGTCGGCCCGTTTGCCTCGGTACGGTGGGTCGGTGCCAGATGCCAGCCGGGATGACGCTGTCGCCTGGGGAATCCCTTCGGCCCGGGAGCCCCGGTGGCCGGCCCTGGTGGCGGTGGCGACCGCCATCGGCCTCCAGCTGGTCCTGCCCGATCGGCTGATTCAGGGCCTGGGCAACCGCAGCCT
This sequence comes from Actinomycetota bacterium, assembly GCA_027315345.1. Lineage (GTDB taxonomy): Bacteria > Actinomycetota > Acidimicrobiia > Acidimicrobiales > JAJPHE01 > DAHUYE01. The sequence continues at coordinate 3,952 of DAHUYE010000031.1, read as the reverse complement.
GATCCCGGCCCTGGAGGGGGCGCTCATCCTGGTCCTCCTCATCGCCAACCCCGGCCACATCTCCAAGGAGCAGATCCGCCTGCGGGCCATCGGCGTCAGCCTGATCGCCCTCATCACCGTGGCCAACGTGATCTCCCTTACCGACCTGCTCCACGCTCTCCTGTACGGGTCCAAGGCCGGGGGCCGCTCCCTGGTCTACGCCTCGGTGCCCATCTGGCTGACCAACGTCATCGTCTTCGGGCTCTGGTACTGGGAACTGGACCGGGGCGGCCCGGCCGCCCGGCACCTCCGCTCCCATCCCCGGCCGGATTTCCTCTTTCCCCAGATGTCCACCCCGGGGGCGGCCCCGGGCTGGACGCCCCGGTTCCTGGACTACGTCTACACGTCCTTCACCAACGCCACCGCCTTCAGCCCCACCGACACCATGCCGCTCACCGCCTGGGCCAAGCTGCTGATGATGCTGCAGTCACTGGCCTCCCTGGTGACGGTGGCGGTGGTGGTCTCCCGGGCTGTCAACATCCTGAACTGAGCCTCGTAGCCGGGTCCGGCCGGGCGGATGCGGCCCGACGGAGCGCCCTCCCGGGGCCGGTAGAATGGGGGAGGCCCACCGGGGCCACCAGCCCTCGGCGTTTGCCGCCAGGCGGTTTTGGCCCCTAGAATGTCCGGTCGGACCGGTTTCGCCTGAGGGCGCCGGTCGGCCGTTTCCCCCCCGTTCACCAGCTGTTCCCGGAAGGTTTCGTCGTGCCCACAATCTCCCAGCTCGTCCGCAAGGGACGGGAATCCAAGGAGTCGAAGACCAACACCCCCGCCCTGCGCGGCGCCCCCCAGCGCCGTGGAGTGTGCACCCGGGTGTACACGACGACGCCCCGTAAGCCGAACTCGGCCCTGCGCAAGGTGGCCCGGGTCCGGCTGACCAGCGGCCAGGAGGTGACCGCCTACATCCCCGGTGTCGGTCACAACCTCCAGGAGCACAGCATCGTCCTCGTCCGGGGGGGCAAGGTCAAGGACCTCGGTGGGGTCCGCTACACCATCATCCGCGGTGCCCTGGACGCCTCCGGCGTACGGGACCGCAAGCAGGCCCGCAGCCGTTACGGCACCAAGAGGGAGAGCTAGAGATGCCCCGCAAGGGACCGGCTCCCCGCCGGCACCTCACCCCCGACCCTGTCTACCGCTCGGTCCTGGTGACCCAGCTGGTCAACAAGATCCTGACCCGGGGCAAGCGCACCCTGGCCGAACGCATCGTCTACGACGCCCTCGACATGGTCAAGGAGCGCACCGGGGCCGAGCCCATCGCCACCCTCAAGCGGGCGGTGGAGAACACCAAGCCCGCCCTCGAGGTCAAGAGCCGCCGGGTCGGCGGCGCCACCTACCAGGTCCCCGTCGAGGTGCGCCCGCCCCGGGCCTCCACCCTCTCCATGCGGTGGCTGGTCGGCTACTCCCGCCAGCGGCGGGAGAAGACCATGGCCCTTCGCCTGGCCAACGAGCTGATGGATGCCTCCAACGGCATCGGGTCGGCCGTCAAGCGCCGGGAGGACATCCACAAGATGGCCGAGTCCAACCGGGCTTTCGCCCACTACCGCTGGTAGTTGTGCTGGTTGACCGGCCTACGGCCGGTCCTGGTCGGCGCACGCCCGCACATCCTTTTCCTTAGCGCCCAGCATTCCAACGAAGACGACGAAGTGAGTCCCCAATGCCCATGACCCGGGAGTACCCCCTAGCCAAGACCCGCAACATCGGGATCATGGCCCACATCGACGCGGGCAAGACCACCACCACCGAGCGGATCCTGTACTACACGGGCAAGAGCTACAAGATCGGTGAGGTCCACGAGGGCGCCGCCGTCATGGACTGGATGGTCCAGGAGCAGGAGCGGGGCATCACCATCACCAGCGCCGCCACCACCTGTAACTGGAACGACACCTGGATCAACATCATCGACACCCCCGGCCACGTGGACTTCACCGTGGAGGTGGAGCGCTCTCTGCGGGTGCTGGACGGGGCCGTGGCCGTCTTCGACGCCGTGGCCGGCGTGGAACCCCAGACCGAGACGGTCTGGCGCCAGGCCAACAAGTACCACGTCCCCCGCATCTGCTTCATCAACAAGATGGACCGCATCGGGGCCGACTTCTTCCGGGCCGTGGACATGATCAAAGACCGCCTGGAGGCGGTGCCGGCTGTGGTGCAGCTCCCCATCGGGTCCGAGTCCGAGTTCGTGGGTTGCATCGACCTGATCAACATGAAGGCCCTGGTCTGGGCCGACGCCGCCGGGGAGATGGGCGAGAACTTCTCCGTCACCGACATCCCCGCCGGCCTGCAGGAGCAGGCTGATTCCTACCGCCACGAGCTGGTCGACGTCCTGACCCACTTCGATGACGACATCACGGAGAAGTTCCTCAACGATGAGGAAATCACCGCCGATGACCTGCGCCGGGCCCTGCGCCACGGCACCATCGCCAACGAGATAGTCCCCGTGCTGTGCGGGTCGGCCTTCAAGAACAAGGGCGTTCAGCCCATGCTCGACGCCGTGGTCGACTTCCTGCCCAGCCCCCTGGACGTCCCGGCCATCCAGGGCACGGACATGAAGAAGGTCGAGCCCATGGAGCGCCACGCTGACGACAGCGAACCGTTCTCGGCCCTGGCCTTCAAGATCATGACCGACCCCTTCGTGGGCAAGCTGACCTACTTCCGGGTCTACTCCGGCACCATGGAGAAGGGCTCCGCCGTCCTCAACTCCACCAAGGACCGCAAGGAGCGGATCGGGCGCATCCTCCAGATGCACGCCAACCACCGGGAGGACAAGGACGCCATCTACGCCGGGGACATCGTGGCGGCCGTGGGCCTCAAGAACACCACCACCGGTGACACCCTCTGCGACCCGGACCACCCGATCATCCTCGAGTCCATGGAGTTCCCCGAGCCGGTCATCCACGTGGCCGTGGAGCCCAAGACCAAGGCCGACCAGGACAAGCTGGGTAAGGCCCTCTACTCCCTCTCCGAGGAGGACCCCACCTTCCGGGTCCGTACCGATGAGGAGACCGGCCAGACGGTCATATCCGGCATGGGCGAGCTCCACCTGGAGGTCCTGGTCGACCGGATGCTCCGGGAGTTCAAGGTCGACGCCCACGTGGGCAAGCCCCAGGTCGCCTATCGGGAGACCATCACCAAGACGGTGGAGAAGGTCGAGATGCGCTACGTCCGCCAGACCGGCGGCCGGGGCCAGTACGGCCACGTGGTCATCACCCTGGAGCCCACCGGCCCCGGGGGGGGCTACGAGTTCGTGGACAAGATCAGCGGCGGTGTGATCCCCAAGGAGTACATCCCCTCGGTGGACGCCGGCATCCAGGACGCCCTCCATTCGGGCGTGGTGGCCGGCTACGAGATGGTGGACGTCCGGGCCACCCTGACCTTCGGGTCCTACCACGACGTGGACTCCTCGGAAATGGCCTTCAAGATCGCCGGGTCCATGGCCTTGAAGAAGGCCGCCAACCTGGCCGGAGCTGTCCTCCTGGAGCCCATCATGTCCGTGGTGGTCACCACCCCGGAGGACTACATGGGCGACGTGATCGGGGACCTTTCCTCCCGCCGGGGGCGAGTGGAGGGCATGGACCAGCTGGGCAATGCCCAGGTCATCCGGGCCCAGGTGCCGCTGTCCGACATGTTCGGCTACGCTACGGACCTGCGTTCGCGCACCCAGGGCCGCGCCACGTACACCATGCAGTTCCACTCCTACCAGCAGGTACCGGAGTCGGTCGCCCGAGAGATCATTGCCAGGGTCCGGGGCGAGTAGGTAGTTCGAGAGAGTATTCGGAGAGAGATTCCCAATGGCCAAGAAGAAGTTCGAGCGCTCCAAGCCGCATCTGAACGTGGGCACGATGGGCCACATCGACCACGGTAAGACCACCCTCACGGCGGCCATCACCAAGACCCTCCACGACCGCAACCCCGGGGCGGT
>DAHUYE010000036.1 GCA_027315345.1 Actinomycetota bacterium | reverse complement strand
TTCCCTCGAAGTCACGGCGGGGCGCCACTCGCCGAGTCTGGCGCGTCGGCTTGGCGGTGGCTCGCGTCTTCAGGGAAGTAGCCACACGTCATTGTCTCACAACTATGTAATTACGTCAAGGTATTAGTGTAAGCTCTTTAGCTCCAGCGCCTTCTGTCGACTTGTGCGCAACCCCGACCTGAGAACACACACGCATGGGACCCCGGAGGCCGAGGAGCGTCGAGACGCCTTGACGGCTCAGCGAGCGCCGACCGTACCAAGGGTCAGGTGGCCAGGAGGCCGCCGTCGATATGCAGATTCTGGGCGTTGATCCCTGTGTTCCGCAGGAGGAAGTCCGTGGCATCGGCCACCTCATCCATGGTAACGAGTCGTCCGATCGGCGTGCGGGACAGATGAGGGTGGTCGGCCACGTCGCGCCATTTGGGGCTGTCCCCGACAACGCCCGGATGCAAGGCATTGACGCGGGTCGGAGCAAGTTCGACAGCGAGTGTGGCGACGAGGGTGCTGACCCCGCCGTTGAAGGCGGTCACTACGGTCGAGCCGGGATAGGGCCGATCCTTGGCCAAGCCACCAAACAAAACGATCGAGGCGCCCGGCTCGAGACGCGCGTGGAGCACCCGGATCGTTTCGGTATACCCCACCAACTTCACTGTGACCGAGCGAACGGCGGCGTCGATGTCGAAAGCGGCGACGCTATTGACGCCTTGCTCGATGGCGGTTATGACCAAACGGGCTACGGGCCCTACGTCGGCGAGTCCTTCGGCGATCGTCTTCGGCGCCGAAAGGTCCAGCGCTAGCCCTCGAGCGGCACCGATCTCGGCGGCCACAGCCCTGGCCCGGGTGGCGTCCCGGCTCGAGATGATGACCTCGTCACCTCGGGCCACCATGCGCTCGGCTATGTGCCTCCCGATCCCACTGCTACCCCCAATCACAACCGATGCCGTCACGCTGCCCCTCTCCTCAGCGCGGCACCTCCGGCCACGAAGCCAGTTGATCGTAGTGGGAAGCGCCGGGTCGGAATGGCGCCCCGTACAGTCGCTACCCCCCGCCCGCCCATCGGCTTGCCGACCCGGCCGAGTGCTGGCCTGGGCCGCTTCTGTCCCGGCTTCAATTCGCTCTCCTAGGCGCCCATAGCCACGGCGGTCCCAGCGCCCAGAGCGCCTGCTAGGCGCATGACGACCGAGGCGGCCGCTACGTCCTCTACGGCGTGCCCCGTGGACTTGAACACCGTTACGCTCTCAGCACTAAGCCGGCCGCCGGATCGACCGGCCAAGACTTCGCCCACTTCGGTGAGCGACTCAGGATCAACTCCTTCTAGTTCGACCGCTCCTGATGGTGGCGGGGCGGTGGCGGCCCGGCTCTCTACGAACAGCTGGGCACGACTCAGCAGGGCGGTGGGAAGTTCAGGTCCGCTGCCAACCGAGCTCACGTGGGTTCCAGGTCCGATCCACTCGTCGGCCAGGACGGGTTCGGCGGCGTCGGTGCAGCAGCAGACCAGGTCGGCGCCGTCCACCGCCTCCCGCACCGATGGTGCCGCCACGGCGCCCCTATGGCGCTCGGCGAGTTCGACTGCCTTGGGAAAGTGGCGCGACGCGATCCGGATGTCGGCCGGCGCCGTCAAATGGTTGAAGGCCTCGAGGTGGGCTTCAGCTTGGACGCCGGCTCCGATGATCGCCAACGACGTGGCCCGCGGGCGAGCCAGAGCCTGGGCGACCAAAGCGGCGGTCATGGCCGTCCGGATCGCTGTGATGTAGGTGGCGCCCATCACCACGGATGGAGCACCGGTCACCTCATCAAACACCGCGATGATCGCCTGATGGGCCGGCTGGCCGAGGCGCGAATTGTGCGGATAGACGCTCACCAGCTTGGCCGCCAGCCCCAGTCCCGGGACGTATCCGGGCATGGCACCGAGGAGACCGCTCGGGCTGCGAGCCGCGATGCGGGCAGGCACCGACACCGAACCCTCGCTCAAGGCGATCAGGGCTACGGTCAGCGACTCCGCCAGCTCATCCAAGGCTAGAACACCGCGGACGTCATTTTCGCTCAGCACAACCAGCTCGGGCACGCCTGATCCTCGCACATCGCCACACCCCTCCCGACAGTCACGAACCCCCAATATCCCAGTCTGACGGGCCCGAATAGCCGAAGTCCGGGGATACACCGTATATGCGCACCGCCCGCTCTTCTGGAGCAGGGCACGGCCCGGGCGAGCGGACTCCGAGCCTGACTGTGCGGGTACCCAGGCCACTCGGCAGGCGCTGAAGGAGCTGGCCAAGTCGAAGCGAGTGCCCGGTGTGAGCGGGGAAGCCTTCGATGAGTTCCACCGGAGGTTCGGACAAGGTGGCCCCGTACGCACGGGGAAACTTCAGCACTGCCCAGTAAGGACTTTGCCCTCCCGTCCGGGATCCAGACCTACTGAGCCATCCGATAGAGATTGCGGGTCGCCCTCGGTCTCCAACCACACCCAGGTGTCAGCGACAGTATCGGCCACGGGGCGACACTCCAGACCGCACCTGAAGGCTGAGCTCACATCCCCGGCGTGCAACCCGGCGAGAGCCCCGTCGGTCGGAACCCATATAGGCAGCTCCGTCCAGGGCGTTATGGCCGCTTGGGCGATCCGCTCGGGCGGCGTCCACACCAGCTCCGCGGAACTGCCGGTCACAGTCCGACATATATCGAGTAGCTCGCCCATGGTGGCGTGTCCCGGTTTGCTGACGGTGTTGAAGATGCCGCCGAGGCGCCGGTCGGCGGCGGAGAGCATCCACTCGGCAAGATCGCGGCCGTCAATGAACTGTAACGGTCGGTCCTGGGGACCCGGGGCGAGAACCCGCCCTCCGCGTCGGGGGAGCTTGGGTCGCCATCGACAACGGGTCCGTGCTCGTCAGCCCCTGGCGGGATCGGCCAGCAATAGACCGATCGGCTCGAGACGTAGCCGTAATGACCTACCCGATTGACGAGCAGCGTGGCTGCGTCTCTCACCACCCGAGGCGGGCCGCTCCAGGTGTCGATGACGACGTCCCAGGACCTCCCGCCCAGTGCCGCTGAGAGTGCATCGGAATCGGTCCGGTCGGCGTGTAGCGCCTCCGCCCCAGCAGTTGAGGCACCGCTGATCCCACGCGTGACGGTGGTGACCGACCACCCCCGCGCCAGTCCGGCCTCGACGATCGCCCGCCCGACATGGTGAGTGCCTCCCAGCACGAGGACATCCACCCCACCAGCATGACAGCACCAACCTGCCCACCACGCTTCGGAATCCCGAGGGGTCTGGCAGATGACCCGGCGCTTGCCGGCATCCGTACGCCGGTCCTAGCGGAGCCAAAGGATCGACTCTGAGCTGGGGCTTCTTCGATTGGATTGGAGCGGACGACGGGATTCGAACCCGCGACCCCAACCTTGGCAAGGTTGTGCTCTACCAACTGAGCCACGTCCGCGTGAGACCGTGGAGGTTATCAGCGGTGGCGCCCCCAGCGATTCAGGAACCGGTGTGGCCGAAGCCGCCCTCACCCCTCACGCTGTCCGGGAGCTGCTCGACCACCGAGAAGGTTGCCCCGGTGACGGCCAGTATGACCAGCTGGGCGATCCGGTCCCCCCGGCGCACCCGGAAAGGCTCGGCCGGGTCGGTGTTGACCAGGAGGACCTTGATCTCCCCCCGGTAGCCGGAGTCGATCAGCCCGGGGGTATTGAGGCAGGTAACCCCATGCCGAAGGGCCAGGCCCGACCGGGGCTGGACGAAGCCGGCATAGCCGGGTGGGATGGCCAGGGCGACTCCGGTCGGGACCAGGGCCCGGCCACCGCCCGGCGCCAGCTCGGCGTCCTCCCGGGCCAGTAGGTCGGCGCCGGCGTCCCCCGGGCGGGCGTAGGCGGGAAGAGGCAGATCGGGGTCCAGCCGCTGTAGCCCTATCTCGATCACGGCCCCGGCCTCATATCCCGCGCCCGAATGCCCTGGTCACGGCCTGAGCCTACGATCCAGCCATGTTGGCCTGGATGGACCTGGAGATGACCGGACTGGATCCGGCCTCCGACCTGATCGTCGAGATCGCCACCATCATCACCGATGACAACCTCGAGATCGTGGCCGAGGGTCCCGATCTGGTCATCAACGTGGCCGAGGAGAAGTTGGCGACCATGGACGAGGTCGTGGTCAAGATGCACAGGCGCAGCGGCCTGCTCGACGCCATCCGCGCCTCCACGGTCAGCCTGGACGATGCCCGGCGCCTGACCCTGGAGTTCCTGGCCCAGCACCTCGAGCCGGACCGGGTGCCGTTGTGCGGTAACTCGATAGGTACCGACCGCCGCTTCCTGGCCGCCCATCTGCCCGAGTTGGAGGATTTCTTCCACTACCGCTCGATCGATGTCTCCACCGTCAAGGAGCTAGCCCGGCGCTGGTATCCGGGAGTGGTCAGCGCCGCCCCCAACAAGCGGGGAGGTCATCGGGCCCTGGACGACATCCGGGAGAGCATCGAGGAGCTCCGGTACTACCGCACAAGCCTGTTCAAGGCTCCTCCGGTTGAGGATGCCGGCGTTGACCCCGCCCAGGAAGAAGGCGCGCCGGCCGAGGTGGCCGGCGTCTCCCCTCCACCGGCCTAGAGGTCCTCCACCCAGCCCTTGACCTTCTCGACCAGCTTCACGGGATCGGGACCCACCGGGGTGATACTCAACTCGGTCACGCCCGCCTCGGCCATGGCCGCGATGCGCTCCTTGACGAAGCCCTCCGGTCCGACCAGGGAGGTCTTCTCCAGGAACTCCTCGGGCACGGCGGCAGCCGCCTCGTCCCGCTTGCCGTCCAGGTAGAGGTCCTGGATCTTCTCGGCCTCGGCCTCGAAGCCGTAACGGCAGGCCAGGTCGTTGTAGAAGTTCTTGCCCTTGGCCCCCATGCCCCCGACGTAGAGAGCCACCATGGGCCGGCCGGCGTCGCGCAACTTCTCCAACCCCTCCCCCACCGCCAGCATGCCCCCGGCCGAGATCTGCAGAGGCCCGAGGTCGGCTGAGCGGTTGGCCGCCCCCTTGGCCAGGGAATCGCCCCACACCGACTTGGCCTTCTCCGGGATGAACATGATCGGCAGCCAGCCATCGGCCAACTCGGCCGTCATCTCCACATTCTTGGGCCCCAGGGCGGCCACATAGATGGGGATCTGGGCCCGGACCGGATGGGTGATCAGCTTGAGAGGCTTGCCCAGGCCGGTCCCGCCCGGGCGGGGCAGTTGGTAGATGCCATCGTTGGTCAGCACCTCCCGCCGCCAGACCCGCCGGCAGATGTCGATGATCTCCCGGGTCCGGGCCAGCGGCTTGTCATAGGCCACGCCGTGCCAGCCCTCGATCACCTGGGGGCCGGATGCGCCCAGACCGAGGACCGCCCGCCCCCCTGAGACGTAATCCAGGCCGGCCGCCGTCTGGGCCAGGAGGGCCGGGGTGCGGGAATAGATGGGAAAGATTCCAGAGGCGATCTGGACCCGTTCCGTCTTGGCGGCCAGGTAGCCCATGAGGGTGGCCGCGTCGAAGCCGTAGGCCTCCGCCACCCAGACCATGTCCAGTCCGACCTTCTCGAGCTCGACCACCTGCTCGGCCGCCTCTTTGAAGCCTCCGGCGTAGGCAAGGTTCATACTGAGGCGCACGGCATCCCCCCGAGAATCATGGGCCGCCGCCACCCGGCAGGGCCAGAGGCCATTCAAGCAGGAACCCGTGGAACTCGACGCCCTCGACGTCCTGTCCTGCCATCGGCCTCGGAGCTATAGGGTCGCCCCGGAGAGTGGCTCACCCGCTGGTGGGCCGGTGACAACGGAGGCTGTCGATGCGTTACCGGAACCTGGGAAGGACCGGAGTGAAGGTGAGCCCGCTATGCCTGGGCACCATGATGTTCGGAGAGTGGGGAAACCCCGACCACGAGGACTCCATCCGCATCATCCACGCCGCTCTGGATGCCGGGATCAACTTCGTCGATACGGCTGACGTCTACTCCCAGGGTGAGTCCGAGACGATCGTCGGCAAGGCCCTTAGCGGGGCCAGGCGGGACAACGTCGTCCTGGCCACCAAGTTCCACGGCGCCATGGGCCGCGATCCGAATGAGCAGGGCAACTCCCGGCGCTGGATCATCAAGGAGTGCGAAGCGTCCCTGCGCCGCCTCCAAACCGACTGGATCGATCTCTATCAGGTCCACCGCCCCGACGCCCAGACGGACGTGGATGAGACGCTGGCCGGCCTGTCCGATCTGATCCACCAGGGCAAGATCCGCATGGCCGGCTCCTCGACCTTCCCGGCCGAGGAGATAGTCGAGGCCCAGTGGACCGCCGAGCGGCGCAACCGTGAGCGCTTCGTCTGTGAGCAGCCTCCCTATTCCATCTTCGCCCGCGGCATCGAGGCCGCCGTGCTCCCCACCGCCGCCCGCTACGGGATGGGCGTCATTCCCTGGAGCCCGCTCAACGGGGGCTGGCTGACCGGCCGCTACCGCCGGGGCATGGACACGCCGACCGAGGGCCGGGCCTCCCGCCAGCCGGGCCGGTTCGACCCGGAGAACCCGGTCAACGCCCGCAAGCTGGACCTGGTGGAGAAGCTGCTGGGGGTGGCCGAGGACGCCGGATGCTCCCTCACCCATCTGGCCCTGGCCTTTGTCCTGCGCCATCCGGCCGTCAGTGCGGCCATCATCGGACCGCGCACCATGGATCAGCTGGTGGACCAGCTTCCGGCCGCCGACGTGGTGCTGGAGGACAAGATCCTCGACCGGATAGATGAGATCGTGCCGCCGGGGACCAACATCAACCCGGAAGACGGCGGCTACGCCGCCCCCGCCCTCACCGCCGCCTGGCGGCGCCGGCGACCGAGCGGCAGGTAGGAGCGGGACCCCCCGGGCGCGCCTCGCCCCGGCTAGCCGGAGGCCGGCAGGAAGCTGATCAGCCAGACCCCGTTATGGGGATCGGTGGCCGTCGGGGCGAAGCGGGCGACGTACTGGCCACCCTGGCCCGGATCGGCCCAGCAAACGCTGCCATCCTCCTGGGCCCCGGTGGATAGGCGGCCGGCCGCCAACCCGTTGCTGGTGGCGGCGGCGGCCGTTTCCACCCGGCCCGACGGAGCCTGCAGGCGGAATTCCGAGGGCCGCACCTCGACGGGAAGAGGCCCGACGTCTTCGATGTTGACCCCGGCGCAGATGAGGCGGTGCCCCGCATCATCGGTCGTGCGCTTCCAGTTGCCCACCAACACCTCGTATCCCCGTACGGCCACCACGAAGTGGTGGGCCGCTCCGGCCAGGCAGTCTCCCTGGCGCGCCCCGGCGTAGACCGGACGGGAGGGGGCCACGCAACCGATGGACGCCGAGGCCGCCGAATTCAGGCCGGCCCGGGCCCCCCCCGAACCGCACGCACCCAACAACAGCGCCCCCGCCAGCGCTCCGGCCCCGGAAACCCACCGGGCCCGTGGGGCCGGACGCGAGCCGCCCCGTCGTCCTGGCCCGCGCATCCGCTGAACATACCCACCCCGGCCTGGCCGATCGCTGATGCCAGTACGGTGATCGCCCGTGAGCGACGCCACACCGACCATGTCCGTCTCCGAGGCTGACGCCTTCCTGACCGGGCCGGGCCAACCGTTCGAGATGGCCCTCGAGACCATCCGGGGCGTGCCCACCCGGACCTGGAAGAACGCCTTCCCGACCCTCGGCGCCATCCTGGAGACCTCCCGGCGTCACGGTGAGGCGGCCTTCCTCGTCTATGAGGACGAACGGACCAGCTTCGAGGAGCACTACCGGTCGGCGGCGGCGGTGGCCCACCTGCTGATCGACCGGTACGGCGTCCGCCCCGGGGACCGGGTGGCCATCGCCATGAGGAACTTTCCCGAGTGGGCCATGGCCTTCTGGGGGGCGGCGGCCGCCGGAGCGGTGGTCGTTCCCCTCAACGCCTGGTGGACCGCCCCGGAGTTGGCTTACGGACTGGAGGACTCCGGTTCACGGGTGGCCTTCCTGGATGTGGAACGGGCGGAGCGGCTGGCCGGCCATATCGACAACCTGGACGTGCAGGCCCTGGTGGTAAGGACCGGTACCTCCGAACTGCCTGTGGTGACAGGCCGGACCGAGAGGTTCGAGGAGGTGCTGGCCCCGATCTCGGCCGGGTTGTCCGCGGCGGCCGCCAGCCTGCTCCCGGAGGCCGGCGTGGGCCCGGAGGACGACGCCACCATCTTCTACACGTCGGGGACCACCGGCCGGCCCAAAGGAGCGGTCGGGACCCACCGCAACATCTGCACCAATCTCATGAGCCTGATGTTCTCCAACGCCCGGTCCGCCCTGCGCTCGGGCCGTCCGGCGGGCGGGGCCGCCGAGGAGCCGGCGGCGCGGACGCAGAACGCCTATCTGCTCAGCGTCCCCTTCTTCCACGCCACCGGCTGTCACTCCGTGCTGGTGGCCAACACCGCCGCCGGGGGCAAGCTGGTCATGATGTACCGCTGGGATCCGGAGCGGGCTCTGGAGCTGATCGAGCGGGAGCGCATCACCACCTTCGGCGGGGTGCCCTCCATGGTCATGGGCGTTCTCGACTCACCCAACTTCGAGGCCCGGGACACCTCCAGCGTGCGGAGTGTTGCCTATGGGGGCGCCCCCGCCCCGCCGGAACTGGTGAAGCGGATCAAAGCCCACTTCCCCGGCGGCCAGCCCTCCAATGGTTACGGGCTGACCGAGACGTCCTCGGTCACCACCATGAACAGCGGGGACGACTACGTCCGCAAGCCCCAGAGCGTCGGGCCCCCGGTCCCGGTGTGCGAGGTCAAGGTGGTGGACGAGTCCGGCGCCGAGGTCCCCGCCGGACAGACCGGGGAGCTCTGGATCAAGGGACCCAACGTGGTCAGGGGGTACTGGAACAAGCCTGAAGCCACCGCCGAGGCCTTCAGCGACGGGTGGCTGCACAGTGGTGACATCGCCCGCATCGACGAAGAAGGCTTCGTCTACATAGTCGACCGAGCCAAGGACATGGTCATCCGGGGCGGGGAGAACGTCTACTGCGTCGAGGTGGAGGCGGCCCTGTACGAGCATCCCTCGGTGGCCGACTGCGCCGTCATCGGCATCCCCCACCCCGTCCTGGGAGAGGAGGTCGGCGCCGTGGTGCGGCTCCGGCCCGGTTCGGACCCCGTGGACGAGGCCGGCCTGCGGGCCCACGTGGCTGGACGCCTGGCCGCCTTCAAGGTCCCGGCCCGCATCTGGTTCCGGACCGAGGAGCTGCCCCGCAACCCGGCCGGCAAGATCCTCAAGCGGGAACTGCGCGATGAACTGGTGGGCTCCTGAGCCGGTCCCCCTGGACCGTCCGCCCGGCCCAAGTCGCCGACACCTACCCCCTCCGGCACCGGATCCTGCACCCGGAGCTGGCCCCCGACGGGGTCGGCCTCCCCGGGGACGACCGGCCCGGCGCCGGCCACTGGGTGGCCAGCACTCCCGAACTGGGCCTGATCGGGGTCGTCTCGGTCGTGCCCGAACCGGTCCCTTGGGAGCCGGCAGGCGGGCACGACTGGCGGCTGCGGGGAATGGCCACCGCCCCCGAGGTCAGAGGCTGGGGGGTCGGCGCCGACCTGGTGGCCCGGGTCCTCGACCATGCCCGGGTCGCCCAGGGCCGGATCCTGTGGTGCACGGCCCGCCTGGGCGCGGTCGGCTTCTACCAGCGCCAGGGCTTCACGACCCGGGGTGAGACCTGGGAGGAGCCCGTCATCGGGACCCACATCCATATGTTGCGCCGGCTCTGACCACCGGCCCCGGACGGTTCGTGACCACCCGGAAGCCGGGGCCCGTGAGACCAGCCGAAGGCCTACTTGTTGGGCTGGGGGGTGAGGCGCAGGTAGGGCTTGAGGGTCTTGAAGCCCTTGGGGAACTTGGTCTTGGCGTCCTCATCGTTGATGGCCGGGGCGATGATGACGTCGTCACCGTCGTTCCAGTTGACCGGGGTGGACACCGAGTAGTTGGCCGTCAGCTGTAGGGAGTCGATGACCCGGAGGATCTCCTGGAAGTTCCGCCCCGTGCTGGCCGGGTAGGTGATGATCAGCTTCACCTTCTTGTCCGGGCCGATGATGAACACCGAACGCACCGTCAGGGTGTCGTTGGCGTTGGGGTGGATCATGTCGTAGAGGTTGGCGACCTTGCGGTCCTCGTCCCCGATCAGGGGGAAGTTGAGCTCGTGGCCCTGGGTCTCCTTGATGTCCCCGACCCAGCCCTTGTGCGACTCCACCGAGTCGACGGAGAGGCCCACGACCTTGGTGTTGCGCTTCTCGAACTCACCCTTCAGCCGGGCCACCTCGCCCAGCTCGGTGGTGCAGACCGGAGTGAAGTCCTTGGGATGGGAGAACAGAACTCCCCACCCGTCGCCCAGGTACTCATGGAAGTTGATCTTTCCGTCAGTCGTGTCAGCGGTGAAATCGGGGGCTTCGTCGCCCAGCCTGAGGCTCATTGAGACTTCTCCTTTTGTGGATCTCCACGTTGTTACAGGCAAGGTTATCCCCAGCGGGGCCAATTGTCGACTTGTCCGGTCAGGAATTGCGGGGATCGGCCCGTCGTTATACTCCGCTCATGCCCGACACCACCACCGCCCCGCCGCCGGCCGAGGTCTCTGTGGAGGATCAGGCTCCCGCCGCGGAGCCCGAACTGGTCGAGGACGACATGCTGGTCGAGGAGATCTCCATCGACGGCATGTGCGGCGTCTACTGAGCCCAGTTCCGGCCCTCCCCAGCCACGCTGCCCTCCCGGTGAGCTTCGACAGCGCCCGGGCCTACCGGCTCCATCCCCAGGTCGCCCTCCGGCCCGAGCCCTTCGGCGCGCTGGCCTACCACTACGGAAACCGAAAGCTGGTCTTCCTCCGGGCTCCGGAACTGGTCGAGCTGGTGCGGGAGCTGGATCAGCACCCCTCGGCCGACGAGGCCCTGGCCGGCCTGCCCGAGGCCCGCCGGACCGCCTTCCGGAAGGCTCTGGCCTCCCTGTCGGGCTCCGGGATGATCACCGAGACCACTCATGACTGAGGCTCTGACCGTCCAGCTGAAGGCCGGCCTGGACGCTCCCATCTGTCTGACCTGGGAGCTCACCTACAGCTGCAACCTGGCCTGCATCCACTGCCTGTCCAGCTCCGGCCGCCGGGATCCGAACGAGCTGTCCACCGCTGAGGCCATGGCCGTCATCGATGAGCTGGCCGCCATGTCGGTCTTCTACGTCAACGTCGGCGGGGGCGAGCCGACCATCCGGCCCGACTTCTTCGAGCTCCTCGACTACTCGGTGGCCAAGGGGGTGGGGGTCAAGTTCTCCACCAACGGTTCCCGCATCGGTCACACCGAAGCGGCCCGGCTGGCGGGCACCGACTACGTGGACGTTCAGATCAGCGTCGACGGGGCGACGGCGGAGACGAACGACCGGGTGCGGGGAGAGGGTTCTTTCGCGGTGGCCAGGCGGGCCATGGACAACCTGGCCGGAGCCGGCTTCGGCCCGTTCAAGATCAGCGCGGTCATGACCAGACACAACGTCCCCGAGCTGGACGGGTTGGCCGAGTTGGCCGACGGGTATGGGGCCGAACTGCGCCTGACCCGGTTGCGCCCCTCGGGCCGGGGGGTGGACAGCTGGGCCGAATTGCATCCCACCCAGGACCAGCAGCGCGAGCTGTACCACTGGCTGCTGGAGCGCCCGGGCGTGCTGACGGGCGACTCCTTCTTCCATCTCTCCGCCCTGGGCGAGTCGCTGCCCGGCCTCAACCTGTGCGGGGCGGGCCGGGTGGTGTGTCTCATCGATCCGGTCGGAGACGTCTACGCCTGCCCGTTCGTGCTGCATCCCGAGTTCCGGGCCGGAAGCGTCCGGGACCCGGGAGGCTTCGAATCGGTGTGGAGGACCTCAGAGCTCTTCGCCGGGCTTCGCCAACCGGCCAGTGCCGGGGCCTGCGCCTCCTGCGGTTCCTACGACGCCTGCCAGGGGGGCTGCATGGCGGCCAAGTTCTTCACCGGCCTGCCGCTGGACGGCCCCGATCCCGAGTGCGTTTTCGGCCATGGCGCCGATGCTCTGGCGACCGTGGCCGCGGGGACCGTGCCCTCCCCCGGACCGGGCCACTCCAAGCCGGTCCGGCTCAGCCTGAGCCGGCGCCGATAGCCCCCGAAGGCGGCGTCAGTCCCCGAGCCGGCGCAAAAAGCCGGGGGGGACGATGACGTCCTCCGGGCACAGTTCATCCACCGACTTGCGGCCCAGGCCCCGCAGGGCGGAGTCGATGCCGTTGTTGAAGATGTCGAGGACGTTCTCCACGCCGGCCTGCCCGTTGGCGGCCAAGCCCCACAGGTAAGCCCGGCCGATCATCACCGCCCGGGCTCCGAGGGCCAGGGCCTTGACCACGTCCCCGCCGCGCCGGACACCGCCGTCCAGCACCACCTCGACGTCCCGGCCCACCGCTTCGACCACCGCAGGCAAGGCCCGTATGGAAGCCGGGGTGGTGTCGAGGTTGTTGCCCCCGTGGTTGGACACCGATATGGCGGTGGCACCGATATCCACGGCCCGGCGGGCGTCATCGATCCTCATGATCCCCTTGATCATCACCGGGCCGCCCCACTCCCGGCAGAGCCAGCCCAGGTCCTCCCAGGACGGCGGCGGGGTCTGGGCCCACTCCCCGTAGGCATCGAAGAACCCGGGAGCCGGCTCTCCGGGCACCACCATGTTGGGTGCCGTCAGGCCGGGGGGGCCTCCGGCCCGGGCCCACTGGGCCAGCCATCGAGGGCGCCGGACCACCTCCGGGGCGTAACGGCGCACCGCCTCCCGATCGATCCGGCTGGGGATGAACGGGCTGCCCCAGTCCCGGGCGTGGACGAAGGACCAGTCCAGGGTGACGATCAGGCCCGGGCAGCCCACAGCCCGGGCCCGGTCCAGTCGCTGGACGATCCGGTCCCGGCTGCCGCACCAGTAGGTCTGGAAGAAGGTTTTGGGGTTGGCCGCCACCACCTCCTCCACCGGTTTGCTGGCGAAGCAACTCAGCCCCATGGCGGTGCCCCGGGCCGCCGCCGCTCGGGCCACGGCCACCTCGGCGCCGGGATGTACGGCCTGCACGCCCGTGGGCGAGATCACCACGGGCAGGGCGATCGGCACGCCCATCAGGCTGGTCGAGAGCTCCCGGCCGCTGGGCTGGCCGGCCACGTGGGGGGCGAAGCCGAGTTCATCGAAGGCGGCCATGTTGTCGTTGTAGGTGACGCCGCGTTCGGCCCCGGCCAGAAGGGCGGAGTAGACCGACGGGGGCAGGCGTTTCTGCGCCCTCCGTTGGGCCTCCGCCACCGTCTCCATCCAGTCTCCGGCCATGGGCGGCCCAGGATACGGGCCCGGGATGGCACAGTGGGAATGTGACCCGGTCCGTGCTGGCCTGCTCAAGGTGACCCGCCGCCGCGGTGGCGGGTGAATCGGGACCTGGGCCGGTTGAGCTGGCCCGAGGTCACCGACGGGCTGTTCCTGGTCGTGCCGCTGGGGGCCACCGAGCAGCACGGTCCCCATCTTCCCGTCGACACCGACACCGTCATCGCCACCGAACTGGCCACCCGCCTGGTGGCAGCTCGCTCCGACGCCGTCCTGGCTCCCCCGCTGCCGTACGGGGCCAGCGGTGAGCACCAGGGCTTTCCCGGAACTCTGTCCCTGGGAGCCGAGGCACTGGAGTCGGTGGTGGTGGAACTGGTGCGCTCGGCCGATCACTTCGCCGGAACCGTGCTGGTGTCGGGCCACGGTGGCAACGCCGTCCCGCTCCGGCGGGCGCTGGTACGCCTGACCGCCGAAGGGCGCAGGGTGATGGCCTGGTCCCCGCCCCCCGCCGTGCTGGCCGAGGTCAGCCCGGATATGACCGCCCAGCTGTCGGGGGACCACCATGCCGGCGTGGTGGAGACCTCGATCATGCTGGCGATACGTCCCGAGTCGGTGGGCGCCCCTGCCCCCGATGCCGGCCGGGTGGTGGCTCCCCTGGCCGATCTCATGCCCCGCCTCCTCCGCCACGGCGTGGGAGGGGTATCCGCCGATGGCGTCCTGGGAGACCCGAGCGGCGCCGGCGCCGAGCTCGGACGCCGATGGCTGGCGGCCCTGGCCGATGACCTGGCCGGCCGGGTCGGCCAGTGGGCAGACTCGGCGGCCCGGCCGTCCCCCGAAGGGCTGGCCCGATGACGGGTGCCCGTACGGCGGTGGTGACCGGTGCCGCCCGGGGCATCGGGGCGGCGGTGGCCCGGGGCCTGGCCGCCGACGGCTGGAAGCTGGTCCTGGTCGACATCTGCCGAGATGAGCCGGACCTGCCCTATCCGCTGGCCACCCGCCCCGAGCTGGACCAGGTGGCGGCGGACTGCGGCGCCCTGGCTGTGGTCGGGGACGTCCGCAACCAGACGGACATGGACGCGGCCGTGGCCGCCGCCGTCGAGACCCACGGTGGGCTGGACGCGGCCGTGGCCGCCGCCGGGGTCATGGCCGGAGCCCGGCCCGGCTGGGAGACGCGGGACGAGACCTGGGACGTGTTGATGGGAGTCAACCTGGCCGGGGTATGGAGGCTGGCCCGGGCGGCGGTGCCGGCCATGCTGGCGAGACCGGAACCGAGGAGGGGTCGCTTCGTGGCCGTCTCCTCGGTGGCGGGCATGACCGGGATGCCGCTGCTGGCCGCCTACTCGGCGTCCAAGCACGGGGTCATCGGGCTGGTCCGCTCCATGGCCGCCGAGCTCGGACCTCTGGGGGTGACCGCCAACGTGGTGGCCCCGGGGTCGACGGCCACGGCCATGCTCCAGGCCAGCGCCGACATCTACGGACTGGCCCACCAGGACGAGTTCAGCGTCCACCATCCCATGGGCCGCCTCCTGGCCCCCGAGGAGGTTGCCGCCGTGGTGCGCTGGCTCCTCAGCCCAGCCAGCTCGGCTCTGACCGGGGCCGTCCTGCCGGCCGACGCCGGCATGTCGGCGGCCCAATAGCGCTCTGCCTCGGCACCCTCCCCCTCTCTGCCGATCTCTGTCGATCCGCCACCGTGAGTGAGCCAGGGGCCGGGGATACGGCGTCAGGGTCACCTTGAGTGGCGCGGAATGGGGGATGCAACTTGAAGACACGCCCCCAAATCTCGCCTTTTGTCGACTGGTGGTGAACGGATGTTCGTTCCGTAACCATTCTGAAATAAAAAATCGGACGACGGTTCAAGTTCCATCCACTGGTAGACCCGGCTAGGGCTGAGTCCGCAGCTGCGGACAATGAAGGAGAGCCCTGCAATGGCCCCGAGGCAGCCGGCGGGGCTATTCGACGTCCGGCCCGCCGTAGAGCGAGTAGCGCCGGCCCCTCGGGACCACGGCGTCGTCGGCTTCATGGCCCCACGCCGTCCAACCCAGCCGGGCGTAGCGGGCGAAGAGCTCCAGGTAGGGCCCGGGGGAACAGGACTCGATGAGGGCGTACTGCTCCTCGGGCTTTCGGGAGTGCTCCCGCTTGCGGGATTCGATCATGTTCACCTGCCGCCGGCCGGCCGGCCCGGTGCGGAGATGGCCCCGCACCCCGAAGAGGATGGGCTCGGTCACGTTGCGGAAGTAGAAGCCCACGCCGCGGGGGTCCGGGCCCCCGTCCCTCCGTCGCTTGGCCCACACCACCATGGCCTTGTAGGTGAAGCCCCAGGCCTCGAGCACCGAGAGGCCCTCGGCTACCAAGGCGTTGGGGACCCAGAGGTAGCAGTGCGACTGGGCCGCCATGAGGTCGGCCACGGGGAGGGCGGCTATCTCCTTCCAGCCCATGGTGTCGTAGCGGGAGAGGCGCCGGTGCTCGGGCGCCACCTTTCCGGTCCGGTTGAGGAATCTCCAGGGTGGATCGGCCAGGACCGTGCCGAACGGTTCGCCCCCGAGATCATCCAGGTTCAGCGTCATAAGCCCGGCCCGGATCCAAACAGCTGGCGCTCCGCTCCGGGCGGATGGACCCGCCGCCCGGGGGCGGGATGGCTACCTTGGCGCCCGTGCCGGCCTGGCGCTGTCCCCAGTGTGACCGGCAGTTCGCCCGGGTCAACCAGGGCCACGAGTGCGCCCCGGCCATGAGCCTGGAGGAGTACTTCTCCACCGGCCCGGCCTGGGAGAAGCCCATTTTCGAGGCCGTCATGGCCCACATGGACACGGTGGGCCCGGTGCATGTCGAGCCGGTGTCGGTGGGGATCTTCCTGAAGCGGGCCCGGAGCTTTGCCGAGCTGAGACCGATGACCCGCTGGGAGACGCTGTCGTTCTCGCTGTCCCGGGCCGAGTCCCACCGTCTCATAACCAGAAAGGTCGCTGCCTACGGCGCCAACCACTACCACTGGGTCAACCTGCGCGGCCCGGAGGATCTGGACGACCGGATCCTGGGCTGGCTGACGGAGGCCTACCTCAACTCCCCCGAGTAGGTGGCCGGCCGGGATGACCCGGCCCCCGGGCTGTCAGGATGACGGCGAAATGACCTTCACCGACCGCACCCTCCCCGCCACTCTCGACCGCCTGGTGGTCGGTCGCCGCCGGGAGACCGAGGTGCTCGTGGCCGCCCTGGCCGCCGGGCGCCACGTTCTTCTGGAAGGCCCGCCCGGGACGGGCAAGTCGACCCTGCTGCGGGCCCTGGCCGAAGGGGCGGGGTTGGACTTCGAGCTGGTGGAGGGCAATGCCGAGCTGACCCCGGCCCGCCTGGTCGGCCACCACGACCCCAGCCGGGTCATGGCCGAGGGCTACTCCCCGGACGTATTCGTGGAAGGTCCCCTGGCTCTGGCCATGCGCCAGGGTTCGCTTCTCTACGTCGAGGAGATCAACCGGGTCCCGGAGGAGACCCTCAACGTCCTGATCACGGTGATGTCGGAAGCGGAGCTGAACGTGCCCCGGCTGGGCCGGATCACCGCCGCCAAGGGCTTCCGTCTGGTGGCGGCCATGAACCCCTTCGACGCCGTCGGCACGGCCCGCATCTCCTCGGCCATCTACGACCGGACCTGCCGGATCCTCATGGGCTACCAGGAGGCCGAGGACGAGGTGGAGATCGTCCGGCGCGGGGTCGAGCCGGTCAGCGCCCCCCCGGAATGGATGGCCAAGGTCGTGGACCTGGTCCGGCTCACCCGGCGCCATCCCGACATCCGGGTCGGGTCCTCGGTGCGGGGGGCCCTGGACACGGTGATGGTGGCCGCCGCCCTGGCCGAGTTACGGGGCCGGCGCCGGATCGATCCCCAGGTCGGCCTGGACGCGGCGCTGGCCGCCCTGTCCGGTCGCATCCGCATCCATGAAGGCTCTGCCCGCACCGCCGAGCAGATCGTGACCGAGCTGTGGGAACAGGTCTTCGGGCGGGCCCGGGACGGAGGATGGTCCGAGCACGCCCCCGAGGACGGTGAGGCGGAGGAAGAGGCAGGGGAGGACGGGCCGGGGCCGGGCGGGGGAAAAGCGAAGGCCCCGCCGGCCTGAGGCCGTCGGCGGGGCCGCACCGGGTTCACGAAGGCGCCGACGCCCGGGACAGCGTCAGCGAGGAGCGGCGCCGGACGACGTCGCGCCGGGAGCTGGCCCGGAAGGCCCGCTTCTCCCAGCTCTCGCCCCGGCCGGGCGAGCTGGACGGGGACGCCTTCGATGAGGCCCTGTCCGAGGACCCCGACGCCGCCCTCGGGTTGCTGGCCGAGTTGGCCGGGGCCACCGACGCCCGGCTACGTGAACTGGCCCGGCAACTGGCCGGGCGGGTCCTGGTCCGGGTCGGCCGGGCCGGCCCGCCCCGGGCCGCCGGTGTGGGCCGCATGCAGGCCGCCCGCTGGGCCGAAGGAGGCGACCTGGACATCGACTCCAGCCTGGAAGAGATCATCGGCGCCCGCCTGGCCGATCGCCCCGTGGACCTCGAGTCGATGCAGGCCCGGCGCTGGGCCCGGCCGGCCACCGCCATCTGCCTGCTGATCGACCGCAGCGGGTCCATGGGCGGGCAGCGGCTGGCCAGCGCCGCCTTGGCGGCGGCGGCGGTGGCGTGGAGGGCACCGGATGACTACAGCGTGGTGGCCTTCGCCGATGAGGCCGTGGTGGTCAAGGCCCAGGACGAGATTCGCCCGGTCGAAGCGGTGGTGGACGATCTTCTCTGTCTGAGGGGTCACGGCACCACCAACCTGGACCTGGCCCTGACCGTGGCCCGGGCCCAGCTCGACCGCTCGACCTCCAAGGATCGCCTGGTGCTGCTCCTATCCGACGGCCGGCCCACGGCCGGGGCCGACCCGGTGGGGGCGGCCCGGGCTCTGGAGCGGCTGCTGGTCCTGGCCCCGGCCGGGGACTCCCGGGAGGCCGCCGCCCTGGCCCGCGCCGCCGGGGGCCGGGCCGTCGAACTCGGGGGCCCGTCCACGGTGCCGTCGGCCCTGGCCGGCCTCATCGGCGGGTGAAGTCCGACCTGCCGGCCCACTGGGGTCTCACCCTCGACCGGGCCCTGCGCCGGACCGACGGGGGACGGGTCCTCATCGGCGGCTACCCGGTCCGGGTTCTGCGGCTCAGCCCGGCCGGGGCCGAGGCGGTCGACAGCTGGGCCGGCGGGCACGCGGTGGGCGACGGGCGCCAGTCCCGGCGGCTGGCCGCCCGCCTGGTCGACGCCGGTATGGCCCATCCGGCCCCCCGGCCGGGGCCAGATGCGCCGCACCATCCGTCGGTCAGCCTGGTCGTGCCCACCCGGGACCGTCCCGCCGCCCTGACCCGGCTCCTCAACACCGCACTGGGGGTCGGCTTCGACGGGCCCCGCTGCCCCGGCCGCGGTTGGCCCGTCCCGGACGAGGTGATCGTGGTCGACGACGGCTCCGCCAACGCCGCCGCGGTGGCGGCGGTGGCATCGCGCTTCGGGGCCCGCCTACTCCGCCAGGAGCGCTCCCTGGGTCCCGGGGCGGCTCGCAACCGGGGCTGGCGCCAAGCCCGGGGCGAGCTGGTGGCCTTTCTGGATGACGACTGCCGCTGTCCGGACGGGGCCTACTGGCTTGAACCTCTGGCCCGGCTGTTCGAGGACCCGTCCGTGGCCCTGGCCGCGCCCCGGGTGCGGACCGCCCGAGGTCGCGCCCCGGGTTGGCTGGCGGCCTACGAGTCCGCCCGAGGTTCCCTGGACCGGGGGCCGGCCCCGGCGCCGGTGCATCCTGGCAGCCCCGTCCCGTTCGTCCCCGCCGCCGCCCTTCTGGCCCGGCGCACCGCCCTGGAAGCGGCCGGCGGCTTCGATGATTCCCTCCAGGTGGGAGAAGACGTCGACCTGGTCTGGCGCCTGGGCGAGGCGGGCTGGTCGATCCGCTACGCCCCCGGGGCGACCGTCACCCACGACGCCCGGGGCGACCTGAGGTCATGGATGGCTCAGCGCTTCCGCTACGGCGGCTCGGCGGTCGCCCTGGACCGGCGTCACCCGGGAGCGGTGGCCCCGGTCCGGCTATCGGGCTGGACCGGCCTGGCCGGGGCATTACTACTCGTCTCGGGTTCAACCGCCGGCCTGCTGGCGGGGATCGGAGTGGGCGCCGGCACCACCACCCTCCTCGTCTCCCGCCTGTCGGGGTTGGACCATCCCGTGACCGAGGCCGTCCGCCTCGGTGGCCGAAGCCAACTCTGGGCCGGGGGGCGGATCCTCTCCGCCCTGCGCCGGGAGTGGTGGCCTCTGCTGCTGATCGCCTCAGTCACCCGGCCCGGGCGCCGGGTGGCGCTGGTGACCGTGATGGCGGCGGCGGCCGGCGCCCGCCGCAGCCGGCCGGGCCATGTCACCCGCCGGCGTTGGCTGGGTCTGGTGCTGGCCGATGACGCCGCCTACGGCGCCGGCCTGTGGTCGGCGGCCCTGTCAGCCCGCCGCTTCGGGGCCCTGCTGCCCCGCCTGACCCGTCAGACGACGTCGTCGACGTAGGTCTCCCGGACCACCCGGCGGGGAGCGGCCGGGACGACCGGGGTGGAAACGACGGGACGAGTGACGACCGGGGTGACCGGGACGGCGTTGTTGACGTAAGTGGTGCGCCGGCGATAGACGCCGCCGCCCCATCCGCCGCCGAAGCCCATGACGGCCAGGGCGACCAGCAGGCCGATAGCTCCGATGACCATCAGAACCACTCCGACGGTATTGATGTCGAAGCCGCTGTTGTAGACGTGCACACCAAAGGCCAGGACGGCTCCCACCGCCAACAACACGATGCTCACACCTATACCCATGGCACTCTCCTGGTTCAGTCCGAGGCGGTCATGCCTCCCTTACCGACAACCGTTCCCCGGAGAAGGCCGACTCAATCTCCCCCGCCGGCCGGAAGAGTCGGTCCTTCGAGTGCCTCAGCCGAGCTGGTTGGCGCCGTGGCGGCGGACGAAGTCGTTGACGGCGTAATAGGCGTCGATCGACTCCCCGGCGTCGCCCCAGTAACCCTCGAGAACGTCATAGGCCATCCGGCCGGCCTCGACGTAGGCGTTGTTGACGTCGGTGATCTCGAGTTCCCCCCGGGCCGACGGCACCAGGGTCTTGATGATCTCGAAGACACTCGAGTCGTAGAAGTAGATGCCGGTCACGGCGTAGCTGCTGGGCGGGACCTCGGGCTTCTCCACGATGCGGACGACCCGGCCGTCGCTGAGCTCGGGCACACCGAGGTGGCGGAGGTGCTCGGGCTCACTGACCGGGGAGAGGACGATCCGGGCCCCCTCCGGGGACGCCTCGAAGGCGCGCACCGAGGCAGCGATGCCGCGCTCGACGATGTTGTCGGCCAGGAACACGCAGACCGAGTCCCCGCCCGCAAAGCGTTCGGCCAGTCCCAGCGCCTCGGCGATGCCTCCGGCCTTCTCCTGATAGGCGTAGGAGAGCCGGTCGATACCCCAGGCGTGACCGTTACCGAGCAGTCGGAGGAACTCCCCGGCGTGGGTGCCGCCGGTCACCACCATCATCTCCTCCACCCCGGCCTGGACCAGGGCCTCGATGGCGTAGGTGACCATGGGCCGGTCGTAGATCGGTAACAGGTGCTTGTTGGTGATGAGGGTCACCGGGTAGAGCCGGCTCCCGGTTCCGCCGGCCAGGATGATCCCTTTCACGGCGGCGGATGCTAGGGCGGGGATAGCTTCGCCGGTATCGACACGCCCCTGGCCCGGGTCCTCACCCTCAATCTGTGGAACCTGTCCGGCCCCTGGCGGGAGCGGCGGGACGAGATCGTGGCCTGGCTGGACCTGCTCGACCCCGACCTGGTCGCCTTCCAGGAGGTGGTGGAGAACGCCGACGGGCGCAACCAGGCCGAGTACCTGGCGGCGCGGGCCGCCCGGGAGTTCCACGTCGCCTTTGCCGGGGTGCCCTGGCGGGACCGCCGGTTCGGCAACGCCGTCCTGTCCCGCTGGCCGATCGATTCCACGGCGGTGGCCGACCTCCCGCCTTCGTCCCTGCCGGGGGACATCGAGCGGGTGGCCCTCCACGTCCGCAGCCACGGCCTGGATTTCTTCTGCACCCACCTGTCCTGGCGCATGGACGACGGCGCCATCCGGGAGGCCCAGGTGCGGGCCCTCATGGACTTCGTCCGGGCCCGGGCCGACCCGGCCGGCGTGCCGCCCATCCTGGCCGGGGACATGAACGCCGACCCGGAGTCCAACGAGATCCGCTACCTGTGCGGGCTGGCCGCCCTGGGGGGAGACAGCGCCTACTTCCAGGACGCCTGGGGCCTGGCCGGAGGCGGGGGGCCGGGCTGGACGTGGGACAACCGCAACCCGCTGGCCGTGGCCGCCCGGGAGCCCGACCGGCGCATCGACTACATCTTCCTGGGCTGGCGGCCCGGGCCCCGGGCCTGGATCCGCCGGGCCGAGGTGGTGGCCAACCGGGCCCTGACCGGGGTCCAGGCCAGCGACCACTACGGCCTGCTGGCCGAACTGGCCAAGGCCCCGGACGAGGCGGAGCCGTAAGATGCCGATGTGTCCGTATATGAGAAGCAGATAGGGGCCCTGGGCGGGGGTCAGTTCGACCTGGGCCAGTTCAAGGGCAAGGCCACCCTGGTCGTCAACGTCGCCTCCAAGTGCGGCCTGACGCCCCAGTACGCCGAGCTGGAGAAGCTCCACGAGCGCTTCGCCGACCGGGGCTTTTCGGTCATCGGGGTGCCGTGCAACCAGTTCGGGGGCCAGGAGCCGGGCAGCGATGAAGAGATCGCCACCTTCTGCTCCACCACCTACGGGGTCACCTTCCCCATGACCGAGAAGGTCGATGTCAACGGGGACGAGCGCCACCCCCTCTACGAGGAGTTGACGGCCACCTCCGACGCCGAGGGCAAGGCCGGTGACATCCAGTGGAACTTCGAGAAGTTCCTCATCTCCCCCGAGGGTGAGGTCGTGGCCCGCTTCCGGCCCATGACGGCTCCGGACGACGCCGAGGTGGTCAAAGCGGTGGAGGCGGCCCTCCCGGCATGACTCCGGGGCCCCCCGGGGCCTAACATCGCCCCAGACGGCCCGGAACGACGTCGAACATCCCGGCAGGTGTTCGAACAATCTGTGGAGAACCTCTATCCGTCCCGGGCTCTTCCGGGTACAATTGGTTTCCCGCGGGCAGGCATTTGCCCACCCGCCGTGGCCCCCCGGAGGCGCCTTGCCCACCGCTCATCGCTCAGAGCGCGAAGAAGAAGATCTCGTCCACCTGTACCTGGTGGACATCGGCCGGCACGAGTTGCTGACCAAGGATGATGAGGCGCGCCTGGGTGAGGCCATCCGCCTGGGCACCCAGGCCCGGGCCGACCTGGAGAAGGCCAAGGCCAAGGAGCTGACCGCCGCCCGCCGGCGCGAGCTCCGCCGCCAGATCGGTGCCGCCGACGCCGCCACCGACACCTTCGTCAAGGCCAACCTGCGCCTGGTGGTCTCGATCGCCAAGAAGTACCAGTCCTCCGGCCTGCCCCTCCTGGACCTGATCCAGGAGGGCAATCTCGGCCTCATGCACGCGGTGGAGAAGTTCGACCACCGCAAGGGCTTCAAGTTCTCCACCTACGCCACCTGGTGGATCCGCCAGGCCATCACCCGGGGCATCGCCAACACCGGGCGCACCATCCGCCTGCCGGTACACGCCGGTGACCTGGCCACCCGGGTCCGGAAGGTGGCGGCCGAGTTGGAGCTCACCCTGCACCGCCAGCCCCGCATCGATGAGCTGGCCGAGGCCTGTGAGATGGACGTGGCCCAGCTGACCGAGATCCTGCGGTACGGGTCCGAGCCGGTCTCCCTGGACGAGACGGTGGGCGAGGATTCCGACACCGAGTTCGGGGAGCTGGTGGCCGACACCACCGCCGCCAACCCGTTGGAGGAGGCCATCACCGCCGCCCTGCCCCGGGAGGTGGAGCGGATGTTGCGGCCCCTGGACGACAGGGAACGCCAGATTCTCCGTCTGCGCTTCGGCCTCGACCGCGGTGAGCCCCGGACCCTCGAGGAGGTGGGCGAGCACTTCGACCTGACCCGGGAGCGCATCCGCCAGATCGAGTCGCGGGCCATGTCCAAGCTGCGGCACCCCTCGGCGGCGGTGGACGCCTCCGAGCTGGTCGGCGGCTGAGCCCAGCCTGGCCTGACAGCAGCACCGTGGCCGAGACCGGGCCCCAGCCGCTCCTGACCCGGACGATCGAGGCCGAGCCGGTCGTCACCGACCCGGCCCTGGACGGGGATCACGAGCGGATGAGCCACATCGTCCTGGAGGGCTACAAGCCCAAGGAGGGCGACTTCGTCTCCACCGGCCCGACCGTGGTCGAGGGCATGGTCAACGGCACCCCGGTGCGGGCCCTGTGCGGGAAGGTGTGGGTGCCCGGCCGGGACCCCCGCCGCTATCAGCTCTGCGGCACCTGCCGGGAGATTGCCGAAGGCATGGGCTGGAAGCTGCCCGCCGGCTAAGCCTCTTTGAGGGCGGGGGCGATCACGGCGGCGGCGGCGGCCGCCCCGGCCGTGATGGCCAGGACCAGAGCCCGGGTGTACTTGGGCAGGCTCCGGTAGCCCATGATGGTGGCCAGCAGATCCCCGGCGTCGGCCAGGCCACCGGCCTCCACCCACCCCCGGGTGCCCTTGTGGTTGCGGGCGGCCAGCAGGACCCCGAGGCCCAGGGCGATGTCCCGCCCGCCGAGGGCCCGGGACAGGACTGTGCGGGTGTCCCGTTCGGTGGCCGGGCCCACCCAGGGCACGGTGATCCGGTCCGGCGCCACCCAGGCCATCACTCCTATCGCCATCCGCACCAGCCCCAGCAGCTCGGCGTAACGGGTGGCGTCGGAGTAGTCGAGGTCCAGGCGGGGCATGGCCCTTTCTACTTCAGGCCTACGGTACGGATTCACCGGACGACGCTTCCAGGAGGTCGCGGTTGTATCGCTGCCCCGTGTGCGCCGCCCCGCTGGAGCCCGGCCCCACCGCCTACACCTGCTCCGGGGGCCACGGCTTTGACCGCTCCCGGGAGGGTTACGTCAACCTGCTGCTGAGGCCGCCCCGGCACCGTTCCTCCGGGGATTCTCTGGAGATGATCCATGCCCGCCGGCGCTTCCTGGACGGCGGCCACTTCGACGCCGTCCGGGAGGCCGTCCTGGCCGCCCTCGGACCCGGTTCAGGCCCCGTCCTCGATGTCGGCTGTGGTGAGGGCTACTACACCCGCCCGCTCGGAGCGGAGGAGGGCCGGGCCTGGGTAGGCGGGATCGACGTGTCCCGGCCGGCCATCCGCCTGGCGGCCCGGCGGGGGCCGGGCATCGCCTACGCGGTAGCCAATGCCTTTGATCTACCGGTGGTTTCAGGAAGCGTCGACAATGTGGTCAGTGTGTTCGGGCCCATCGCCCCGGATGAGATCGACCGGGTTCTCTGCCCCACCGGCCGGGTGACCGTGGCCGGTCCGGCGCCTTCGCATCTGATCGAGCTCAAGGAGCTCCTGCTGGCCGAGGCCCGACTCCACGAGCTGCGCCACCCCCTCCAGGACGACCCCCGCTTCCGGGTGGCCGAACAGGTCCGGATCACCCGGACCCTCGTGCTCGACCGGCCCGAGGTGGAGGCTCTGGTCGACATGACCCCGTACCGCTGGCAGATCCCGGCCGAGCGGCGGGCCCGGCGGGAGGAGCTCGGGGCCATGACGGTCACGGCCGACTGCCTCATCGTCACCCTGGTCCGGGCCGGTTGAACCGGCCCGGCGCCTCCGGAGCCTGGTGGCTGCGGCTCGAGTGCGTTCGGGCCGAGGCCGAGTTGGCCGCCGATCGTCTCTGGACCCTCGGTGCCACCGCCGTCGGAGAGGAGGCCGGGGGGCTGACGGCGGGCTTCCGCCATCGGGACTCGGCTCTGGCGGCGGCGGCCGAGGTCGGCGCCCGCTGGGCGGTGCGCACCGGGGCCGATGACGGATCCTGGCGGTCGGCCTGGCGGACCCACGCCGAGCCCGTTCGGGCCGGTCCCTTCCTCGTCCGTACCGTCGGGGGCGGGGCCGGGCCGCCGGCGGGCGGAGCCGGGCCGGCCTCAGAGCCCGGCCTCGTCACCCTCGACATCGACCCGGCCGAGAGCTTCGGGAGCGGCCACCACCCCACCACCCGCCAGTGCCTGGACGAAGTGGGCCTACTGGCCGGGCCGGGCCGCTCCTTCCTCGACGTCGGGTCGGGCAGCGGAGTGCTGTCGGTGGCGGCGGCGCGCCTGGGCGCCGGCCCGGTGGTGGCCCTGGACCTCGACCCCGGAGCGGCCCTGGCCACCCGGGCCAACGCCCTTGGCAACGGCGTCAACGTGCTGGTGCTGGCGGGCGGTCCGGACACGATCCGGGCCGGCTTCGACCTGGTGGTGGCCAACCTGGGCGGAGCGCTGACCCCGATCGGCCTGGCCGGCGTACTCACCGGTCTGGTGGCGCCGGGCGGGGCGTTGGTGGTGGCCGGTCTGCTGGCTCCCGACGCCGGGCTCGATCAGCCCGGCCAGGTGCAGGCCGCCTTTGGGGGGATGAAGACGGAGGAAGGCCGGGAGGACGAGGGTTGGGTGGCCCTGCGCCTGCGGCGGCGTTAGCCGGGTCCCTGCAAGGATGCGGCCATGCGCTGGCCGGACGGGTTCATGTGGGGAACGGGAGCGTCCTCCACCCAATGCGAAGGGGCCGCCCCGGCCTCGGACTGGCTGGCCTGGGAGGAGGCCGGGCGGGCCCCGGTCTCCGGGGAGGGCAACGGGTTCGCCCGCCGCTACGCCGAGGACTTCGGGCTGCTGGCGTCGCTCGGCTTGCGCCACCACCGCCTCTCCATCGAGTGGGCCCGCATCGAGCCCGAACCCGGCCGGCGGGACCCGGCGGCGGTAGAGCACTACCGGGCCGTGTTACAGGCGGCCCGCCAGGCCGGCGTGGAGCCGTGGGTCTGCCTGCACCACTTCACCCTGCCCCGGTGGTTCGCGGATTCGGGTGGGTTCCTGGCGGAGGACAACCGCCGGCGGGCCTGGACCGCCCACGTGGAGTTCATGGCCGAGACCTTCGGGGATCTCGTCTACGGCTGGCAGCCGGTCAACGAGACCAACTACTACGCCAACATCGCCTACCGGGGTGGGGGCTGGCCGCCCGGCCACAACGACCGGGATCAGGCCGCCCAGGCGGCCGAGGCCATCCACCTGGCCACGGCTGAAGCCGCCGTCCGGCTCAAACAGACCGGCGGGCCGGTCGCTTCCATCTACGGCCTGTCCCCCATAGTGACCCGGGATGACGAGCCGGCCACGGCCCGCCTGGCCGCCCGGGCCACCGAGGTGAACTGGACCACTTGGTTGGACCTGGTTCGGGAAGGCCGGCTGGAGGTGCGCGGCCGTACCCCCATCTTCCGGCCCGACCTGGCCGGCTGCTTCGACCTGATCGGCTTCTCCTACTACTCGACCATGGGCGTGGCGGCCGGCCGGATCGTGCCCCATCCGGATGGAGCGCCGGTGTCCCCGCTGGGCTACGGGATCTGGGCCGACGGGGTCGGGCTGGTCCTGGAGCGGCTGAGCGAGGAGTTGCCCGGTACGCCGCTGCTGGTGGCGGAATACGGCATCGGCACGGAGGACGACACGCAACGGGCTGCCTACCTCGCCCGCGGCCTGGAAGTGGTCAATCAGGCCCTGGCCGGCGGAGCCGATGTGCGGGGGTTCTTCCACTGGACGGCGGTGGACAACTACGAGTGGCGGCACGGATATGACGTCGCCTTCGGCCTCATGGACCGGGAGCGGCGGGTGCGGCCCAGCGCCCGGGTGCTGGCGGCCGAGGCCGTGGGCGCGGAGTGAACGAGTGGGAGCTGGGGCCCTTCACCCGCCGGCCGGGGGTGATCCTCGGGCCCCGTGAAGAACTCCGCTTCCACTGCCCGGTGCTGGACGGACCGCTGGCTTGGGCGGCCAAGGACGTCTTCAATCCGGGGGCGGTGGTGCGGGATGGAAAGGTCTGCCTCCTGGTCCGGGCCGAGGATCGGGTCGGCCGTTATGCCGGCACCTCCCGCATCGGGCTGGCCACCAGCGCCGACGGGCTCAACTTCGCCCTGGAGCCCGAGCCGGTCATCTACCCGGACCGGGATGACTGGCAGGCCTGGGAGTGGCCGGGCGGGTGCGAGGATCCCAGGGTCGTTGAGACGCCCGACGGGGACTTCGTCTGCCTCTACACCGCCTTCGACGGCAGCCGCAGCAGCCTGTTCTCGGCCGCGTCGCCCGACCTGCGGCACTGGGAGAAGCGGGGCCCCGCCTTTGCCGGCAGTCCGCTGGCCACCCGCTGGTCCAAGAGCGGCTCCATCGTCACCGAGGTGCGGGACGGAAGGTTGGTGGCGGCCCGGATCCAGGAACGGTTCTGGATGTACTGGGGCGAGGGGACCTGTTTCGTGGCCGCCTCCGATGACCTGATCCGCTGGAGCCCGATCGAATACGACAGCGACCCCGACCGCTATCTCGTCCACGACCCCGACCGGAGAGGCTCGCCCTGGTCGGTCCACCGGGTGCCGGGACCCCGGGTGGCTCGGCCGGTGCTCTCGCCCCGGCCCGGCCGCTTCGATTCGTTGCTGGTCGAACCCGGTCCCCCGGCCGTGCTGGACGGGGCCGGCATCCACCTCATCTACAACGGGGCCAACCACCCGGCCCGGGGCGCGGCCGGGCTGGCCCCCTTCGCCTACCGGCCCGGCCAGGCCCTCATGGATGGGCTGGAGCCGGGCTCCTGCATCGCCCGGTCCACAGCTCCTTTCCTCGACGTCGAGGACGAGGGGAAAGGACGGGGCAAGTCGGCGACGTTGTCTTTGCCCAGGGGTTGGTCCTCTTCGAGGGGCGATGGCGGTTGTACCTGGGCCTGGCCGACTCCCGCATCGGCTGCGCCGAGGCACCCGGGCCCGGGGCCGGGCTCAATTCCGGGGCGGCCGAAACGGCCAGGGGCTAGACAGTCGGCGTGGCCTTCGAGGTATCCCCGGTCCAGAGTGACGATTACGCCGAGTTCGAGCGCGTCTTCCGGGCCGGCTTCGGGGAGATTCCGGAAACCACCACTCAGGCCGAGCTCGACTTCTTCGACTGGTGCGATCTCCTGGCCGCCCGCCAGGACGGTCGTATCGTGGGCACGGCCGGCTCCTACCCTGCCGAATTGACCCTCCCCGGCGCCGTCCGCCTGCCCACCGCCGCCGTCACCTCGGTCTCGGTCAGCCCCACCCACCGCCGCCGGGGTGTGTTGAGCGCCATGATGGCCGAGCAGCTGGCCGCCGTGCGGGGGGCCGGGGTGCCCCTGGCCGTGCTGACCGCCAGCGAGGCCACCATCTACTCCCGCTTCGGCTACGGGCCGGCCACCATGGCCGCCGACTTCGTCATCCCCGGGCGGGCTCGGGCCCTGCGCCAGCCCATCCCGGTGGGCGACACCCGGCTGCTCAGCCAGGACGAGGCTCGCAAGACGCTGCCCGAGTTGTACGAGCCGGTGGCCCGGACCCAGGTGGGCGAGTTGTCCCGGCCGGATGGCTGGTGGGCGCTGGCCAACTCCAGGGACATGGCCAAGAACTTCGCCGTGGTGCACCGCAGTGAGGGCATCGATGACGGGTACGCCATCTACGGCGTCGAGGTGAAGTGGGAGCCGGGCGTGAGCCAGAACCGCCTGCGGGTGGACGAACTGGTGGCCCACTCCCCCGCCGCCCGCTCGGCTCTGCTGCGCTTCCTGCTGGAAGTGGATCTGATCGAGTCGGTGTACTTCCGGGTCAGGCCGGTGGAGGACGAACTGCGCTGGCTGCTGGCCGATCCCCGGGTGCTGCGGGCCCGTTCGGTCCGCGACTGGTTGTGGGTCAGGCCGGTGGACGCCGCGGCCGTGCTGTCCGCCCGCCGCTACCGGGTGGCCGACCGGCTGGCCATCAGGATCGAAGACGAGTTGTGTCCGTGGAACGCCGCCACCTGGTCGGTGGAGGGATCACCCGACGGGGCCGAATGCCGGCCGGCCCCGACCGGGAGCGATCCCGATCTCACCATGGGCCCGGCCGGCCTGGGCAGCCTGGTGCTCGGGGGCGTCAACCCGTCCGTGCTGGTCGACGCCGGCGTGATCGGGGCGGCGGCCGGCTTCGACCGGGACCGGGCCGACCTGTTCTTCGGGGCCAATCAGGCCCCCTTCTGCTCCACCGCCTTCTGAGGGCCCGGCTCAGTCGCCCGCCGGCGCGGCGGTACGCCAGCCGGAGGCCTCGCCTCGGTCGTCACGGAGCTCATCGGGCAGCCAGGACTCCCCGTGGGGCCAGAGCACGAGCCAGGTCAGGACCAGGAAGAACAGGAACACCAGCCCGGCCAGGATGAAATCCCAGATGACCAGCATCAGCGGTG
Organism: Actinomycetota bacterium; assembly: GCA_027315345.1. Taxonomy (GTDB): domain Bacteria; phylum Actinomycetota; class Acidimicrobiia; order Acidimicrobiales; family JAJPHE01; genus DAHUYE01. The sequence continues at coordinate 62,481 of DAHUYE010000036.1, read as the reverse complement.
GCCCCCGGCGTGGATGACGGTGGCCGGGGCGGTCCGGTCGCCCATCAGGTTCGGCAGCAGGGAAGCCACCAGCAGGACGGCGGCGGCGGCCAGGAAGCCGGCCGTAACGGAATGGGCCAGTATCGGGCCGGCCAGGGCGGCCCCGATGGGGAGACCGAGCATGTTGAGACTCATGGACACAGCAAAGGCCCGTCCGAACCATTGCGGGTCGGTGACCCGCTGACGGAGAGAGAAGATACCCACGTCCACCGGTCCGCTGGCCAACCCCCCTAGGACCATGCAGCCGGCCAGCAGGACCTCGGAGTGCAACACGGCCAGACCGGCCATCATCGGCACGGTCACGGCGCAGCCGATGGAAAGGAAGCGGCGCTCCCGGCCTTCCGAACCCAGTCTCCCCACCACCAGCGCTGCCACGATGCCGGCCAGGCCCATGACGGCAAAAAGCAGCCCCACGGTGGGGGCGCCCCCGTGCAACCGCCGCAGCACCAGCACGGGCAGTCCGACGCTCTCGACGCCCCAGCCCAGGTTGAGCACCGACACGGTCACGGCCAGCATGCGCAGGGTCGGGTGGCGCCACACATAGACCAGGGCCCGCCCGGCGTCGACCAACAGGTGGACCGGCTCGGCCTGAACCGAGGCGGGCAGGCGCACGCCGGCCAGCAGCACGGCCGCCCCGACCAGCAACCCGGCCGGCACGATCAGGCCCACCGTCGATCCCAGGGTGGCCACGGCCAGGCCGGCCAGGCCTGGGCCCATGACGGCGGCCACCACGTAGCCGCCGCTGTCGATGGCGTTGGCCCGGTCCCAGAGATGACGCGGCACCAGGGTCGGGAACAGGGCCCTCATGCCCGTGGCCGAGAGGGGCGTGGAGAGGGCGGCGGTTCCCACCGTCAGCAGCAGGGCCCAGCGGGGCAGGTGGTGGGTGAGGGCCAGCACGGTGAGAACGAGCAGGGCCGAGCCGCCCACCGAGTAGTCCAGGGCCATCAGCGGTATCCGGGCCACCCGGTCGAGAAGGGCGCCGGCCATGGGGCTGACCAACAGGCCGGGCAGGGAGGCCATCATCACCGTCAGGCCGGCCAGGGCCGGGGAGTGGAAGCGGCTGAGCACGAACAGCACGACCACCACCGCCTGCATGGCGGCGGCGGTGCGGGCCAACAGGGCCGAGGCCACTGAACGGGCCAGGCCCGGCACGGCCCAGAGGGCCCGATAGGAGGACTCCGGGGTGCTCAGGCCGACATCTGGGTGGTGAACTGGGCCAGGTCGAAGTAGTCGCGCCAGGCCCGGATCTTTCCGTCCACCACCTCGAAGGTCCCCATGACCGGGAGGGTGACGGTTCGAGCCGGGCTGATGAAGCGGTCGATCCGCTCGGTCATCACGATCGACCCTTCCACAGCGGTGTGAAGGGTCTCGAACTCGATCCGCTCGGCCATCCCCATGAAAGCGGCGAAGGTGGCCCCGATCGCCTCCCGCCCCACGATCGGCTCCATCGGGATGTTGTGATAGACGGCGTCGTCGGTGAAGAAGGAGGCCAGAGCGGCGGCATCGCCCTCGGGCCAGGCGCTTATGAACCGGGCTACGACCCCGGCCGGGCTGTTGTCTTCGCTCACACGGCCCGACGGTAGCGCCGCACCGCCAACGGGGCGAGCACACCCACTAGTGCCAGACACCACAGGATGGCCAATAGGGCGGCGTGGGAGGTGGAGCCTCCCGAGAGCAGGACCGTCGGGACGTGGACGTTGTTGCCCAACATCAGGTCCCGCACCGCGTCGATGATCTGGGACACGGGCTGGTTCCGGGCGAAAGGCTGGAGCCAGGACGGCAGGGACGGAATGGCCACGAAGGCGGACGAGGCGAAGGTCAGGGGGAAGATGACGGGGAAAGCCATGACCTGGGCCGTCTCGCTGTTGGGGGCGGTCAGGCCGATGAGAGAGAAGCCCCAGGACATGGCCTGGGCGAACAGCAGCAGGATGCCGATCCCGGCGAAGAAGCCCAGCACGCCGCCGTGGGGCCGAAACCCGACCGCGAAGCCCACCCCGGTCATGATGACGATGACCAGCATGGCCCGGCACAGGTCGGCCAGGCTGCGTCCGGCCATCACCGCCGAGCGGGCCATGGGCAAGGCCCGGAAGCGTTCGATCAGTCCCTTCTGGAGATCTTCGGCCATGCCCACGGCGGTGCTGATGGATCCGAAGGCGGCCGTCTGCACGAAGATGCCCGGCATCAGGTAGTTGGTGTAGTCGACCCCGGGGATCTTGATCGCACCCCCGAAGACGTAGCGGAACAGCAGCACGAACATGATGGGCTGCACCGAGAGGAAGAACAGCGACTCGGGCACCCGCACGAACCCGATCAGGTTCCGTTCGGTGATGGCCAGCGAGTCGCCTACGGCCCTCCGAAGCCGGCGCATAGCCGAAGGGGCCGCCGGGGGCTCCCGGTGACCGACCAGAGGGACCGGGATGGTGGCGGTGGTGGCGCTCATGGCTTGACCTCCTGCCGGGCCGGCTCTTCCTCAGCCCGGTGGCCGGTGAGGGACAGGAACACGTCGTCCAGACTCGGCTCGCGCAGGGCCAGGTGCAGCGGCACCAGCTTGCGCCGGTCCAGCGAGCGCAGGGCCCGGGTCAGGAACTCGGCCCCGTTGTCCACCTTGATCTCGACCTTGGCTCCGCTCAGCTGGGGGGCCTCACCGCTGAGACGCTCCAGGGCCTCGGCGGTTGCGGCGGCGTCGGCGGGGCTGGACATCTCCAGTTCCAGGACGGTACGGCCCATCTTGGACTTGAGCTCCTCCGGAGTCCCCTGAGCTATCACCTTCCCATGGTCGACCACGGCCACGATGCTGGCCAGCCGGTCGGCCTCCTCCAGGTACTGGGTGGTCAGCAGCACGGTGGTGCCCTCGGCCACCAGCTCCTCGATCATCACCCAGAGGTCGTTCCGGCTCTGGGGATCCAGCCCGGTAGTGGGCTCGTCCAGGAAAAGAATGGAGGGCCGGGCCACCAGCGAGGCAGCTACATCCAGGCGGCGGCGCTGGCCGCCCGAGAAGGTCTTGGCCGGACGGTTGGCCGTCTCGTCCAGCCCGAAACGGCTCAACAGCTCCCGGCTGCGCTGGGCCGAGCGGCGCCGGCCCAACTGGTTCAGCTGACCGATGAGCCGCAGGTTCTCGTAGCCGGTGAGGTTCTCGTCCACGGCCGCGAACTGCCCGGCCAGCCCGATGCTGGCCCGGACCTCCTCGGCGTGTTCGACCACGTTCAGGCCCAGTACCCGGGCCCAGCCCGAATCCGGCACCAGGGTGGTGGTGAAGATGCGCACGGCGGTGGTCTTGCCCGCCCCGTTCGGGCCTAGCAGGCCGAAAACGGTGCCCTCCTCCACGGCCAGATCGACCCCGTTGAGCGCCAGGACGCCGCCCTTGTACCGCAGGACCAGGCCTTCGGCCTCGATGGCGTTGGTGGGCATCCCCGCAGGGTAGAGGAGCCTCCCTCTCCGGCCCAAGGCCGGCGCCGGGCGCCAGGAGTGGCATCGGTCACATAGTGTCGGCCGGTGACCCGCCGGCCCGGTAAGGGATGATGAGCGAATTCGGCGTTCCGCGCACCACCGGCTTCCTGGAGCGGGAGGGAGAGCAGCTCTACTACGAGGTCTGCGGGGAGGAACCCGCCCCCTGGCTGGTGCTGGGCCACGGCGCCGGCGGGACTCACGCCGTCTGGTTCCAGCAGGTGGCCTGGTTCTGCCGGGCCTTCCGGGTGGTCACCTGGGACCAGCGGGGCTTCGGGCGCTCCACCAACCGCTCCGGAGCGGCTTCTCCCTCGGTGGCGGCCGCTGACCTGGCTGCCCTTCTCGACCACCTCTGGGTCGAACGAGCCCACGTGGTGGGCCAGTCCATGGGCGGGTGGGCCGCCATGGGACTGACCCTGGCCCGGCCCGAGTTGGTGGCCAGCCTGGTGCTGGCCGACACCTTGGGCGGCATCCCGGTGCCGGAGTGGACGCAGCGCCGCTCCCTGCCCAGGCAGGCCCAGCCGGTGGTGGGCGACCATCCCGCCCTGGGGGCGGCCTTCCGGAGCGCCCATCCCGACCGGGCCCTGCTTTACCAGCAGCTCGGGGGCTGGGGCCTGCCCAACGCCGAGCGGGCCGGGGCCCTGACCGGGCTGACCACCACCACCTTCACCGCCGCCGAGACGGCGGGCATCAACTGCCCGGTGCTGTTCATCGTCGGCAGCGAGGACGAGATCTTCCCGCCCGCCTGGATCCACCGGGTGGCGGCGTCCGTGCCGGGCGCCCGGGTGGAGGTGGTGGAAGGGGCCGGCCACTCCCCCTACTTCGAGACGCCCGATCAATGGAACGCCCTGGTGACAGGGCACCTGGCCGCCGCCCTGGACTGAGGCGCCGCCGGTGCCTCAGGCCGGGGCCCAGGCGAACTGGAACAGCCACTGGACCTGGCCGTAGTACGAGGGCGGGACGCTCAGATCTGAGGCCACTTCCACGGGCGTGCCGCCGGTGGCCGGGAGCATCCACAGAGCAGCGTCCTTGACGAACATGAGCCGCCGGCCGTCGGATGACCAGACCGGGGCGTTGGCTCCGGCGCCGCCGACCAGCTGCACGGGTGAGCGGGACCCAGCCGGCTGGACCCACAGGCTGTGCCCCGCCTCCCAGGCGGACACGGCGGCGGGACCCGAATCGAAGCTCTGGCTGGCGCTGCCCTGCACGTAGGCCAGCTGGCCCTGGGCCGACAGCGCCGGGTCGACCGTGACCGACCCGCTCGGCGTCGGGACCGACTGGCAGCCGTAGGGCTTGCAGACGGCCACTGTCTTGCCGTCCCACTCCAGCCGGTCCCCTCCCTCCACCAGGGCGGCGGCGCCCTCGGGCCCGGCGGCCAGCCAGTCGGATCGAACCAGGGTGTCGGCCAACGGATGCGGGGTCTGCGCCGCCCCCGAGAGGGCGTCCAGCTGAAGGCCATCGGCGGCTATGGACGCCGAGCCATCGGGGTCGTCCCAGTAGATGATCCCCCATCCGCTCCACCACTCCGCCACCTCCAGGACGTCCTGGGTGTTGGTCTGCCACACCGTCGGCAGCCCACCGCTGGCGGGGACGGACTCGATGACGGAGGTGAAGCCGGCGGCCCCGTGATTGGTGAGAGAGACACCGACCTCGGTGCCGTCCGGCGACCAGGCTGCCGAGGCCACCAGCCCCGAGCCCAACTGGGTGGTCGACCCACTCGGATCCACCACCAGCACCTCGGCCGGCCCGGTGGCTCCGGCCGTGGTGACGAGCAGCTTCGCCCCCGACGGGGACCACTGCAGGGACTCGGGGTCGGGAGCGGCGCTGACCACGTGGGCGGACCGGCCGGCCGAGGTGGCCAACCAAAGCTCGGGCGCGGCAGTGGAGGAACCCGACGGCGTCTCCAGGAAGGCCAGCCAGCGACCATCGGCGGAGAAGACCGGGTGGGAGGGAACAAACCCGGTGGGGTCGGCCACCTCATTCAGGACGCCGGAGTTCACCTCCCACAGCCCAAGGCCGGAGACGAAAGCCAGCCGGGTGCCACTCAGAGCAGAGGCGTCGATCTGGGGCTGGCGGTCGGCGGTGGCCACCGTCGTGGGCGGACCGTCCGAGGTACGGCCGCTGGTGACCGGGGTCGAGCCACTCCCGACGTCAACCCCGGTCCCGCCGGCGGGGCTGGCTGTCGAGGTGGGGGGCGCCCCGCTGGCCATTCCGCGGGCAGCGGCCCGCGCCGGCGAACCGGTTACGCCCGCACCGGTCGATCCGTGGGTCGAGGCGCGCCGAGAGCCGGCGGCGGTGCCACAGGAGGCCGCCGTCAGCAGCATCACCACCAGCCCAGCGGTGACGGTGGCGCGATAGGCGCGTCCCGTCGTGATCTGGATTCTCGAGGGTCCGCCGTTCATCAACCCCATGACATACCTTCGCGCCACATTTGGGGTGGATCGGACGCGCCCCACCGCCTGGGCGTGAATGTTTTTCGGCCCGGGCCGAAACGAAACCGAACTATCGGGAGTTCGCGTGACCGTAACGATCGGGCAAACCCGGGGAAACATCCCCGGGACAAGGTAGCTCTGTGTCCGGACCGGACCCGGGGTGGAAGCGAGGCCGTGACGGCATCTGACCTTGGCGTGGACGGGGTCGCTTTCATCCCCTGGCCGGGACCACCCGTCGCTCTGCAGGGGGCGGCCGGGCCGGGCCGCCTTTACCTGGTGGAAAGCGGAGCCGAGCTACCCCCGGTCGAGGGTTGCCTAGAGGACTGGGTCAGGCTGCCGGCCTCGGAGGAGGACATCTCGGCCCGGGCAACCGCCCTGCTGAAGCGCCTCCGCTTCCACAGCGGCCAGGAGCGGCCCCACCTCGACTCCATGGGCATTCTGCACATGGGCGACCGCTGGGTCGACCTTCCTCCCCTGGAGGCCCGGCTGTTCCGGCTCCTGCTCGACCGGCTGGGAGAAGCGGTGGCCACCGATGAGCTGCTGGCGGCGGGCTGGGGAAGTGGAACCGACAGCCGGGGCAACCTACGCATCCAGGTCCTGCGACTGCGCCGCCGGCTGGCGCAGACCGGACTTTCCATCCACACCCTCCCCGGTCGGGGCTACATGCTGGAGGCCAAGGCACCCACCGCCTGAACCGTCGGTCCGGTCAGCGGAAGACGGCCTCGGTCACGCCCCCGGCCCCGACGTCGAATCCGCCCGTCGCGTTGGCCGCCCCCGGATCGGAGGCCAGGCGGGAATAGTCGACACTGAACTGGTACATCCTTCCGACCCCGACCTGGTGGCCGGCGGCGGAGCCATCCTGGAGAATGCCGAGGTCGGTGAAGCTTCCGTCCACATAGCGGAACTGGGCCGGCTCGACCCGGTAGCCGCGGTAGCCCCCGATGATCACCCAGGCCACCACCGCCCCTCCGGTCTGGTCTCCGTGGGTGTGGATGAGACCTACGCGGGTGCCGTCGGCGGCAGTGAAGTAGGCCAGCTGGCTGACGTCGGTGTTGTCCGTCCCCTGCAGGTGCCCCTCGGGCGCAACGCCCCGCAGCCCGTCCAGCCGGGCGACGCTGACGTCGGCCAGGCACGAGGCGATATCCACCTCATCGATGCTGCCCCCGCTCTGATAGGCGGCGGCACATATCTGAGGCCGGCCCTTGATCCAGCGTTCATCGTCGGCGTTGATGGCCGCCTTGCCCGCGGCGGTGGCGACGGCAAACTGTGACCTTCTCAGCGAATCGATGGCCGCGTCGGCATTCTCGGCGTTGGCCTCGTAGCAGTTCTCCATGGCCACGGTGGTCTGAGCATCCGAACAGGTTCCTCCGCCGGTCCGGGCCAGAGCCGGGTGCCCCGGGTCGAAGGGCTCGATAATGGGGACGAAGGCGGCGGCGGGGCCGACCGGCGGACCCGGGGGCTTGGACCCGGCTGCACATCCGGCCCCGGCCAGGCCCAGGAGAGCCACCATGGCGACGCCGGTCGCTGTACTCCGCACCCGGCCCATTCTGGCCTGTCAGCCCGGGGCCGGAACGCAACCGTTTACCTAAGCTCGGCTGGATGAGGTTCATCGTCTACGGGGCCGGCGCCATCGGAGGGGTGGTCGGGGGCCGCCTGGCCGAGAGCGGTCATGAGGTGAGTTTGCTGGCCCGGGGCCGACACCGGGCGACCTTGGCCGAGCACGGCCTGCGGATCGACTCCCCCGCCGGCAGTGTCACCCTGCACCCGGAGGTGAGGGAGCATCCGGCCGAGATCGACTGGAGGAATGACGACGTCGTCCTCCTGGCCGTCAAAGGACAGGACACATCCGCCGCCCGCGACGCCCTGGTCCGCTCCGCACCGCCTTCGGTGGCCATCGTCTGTCTCCAGAACGGCGTGGTCAACGAGCGGGTGATGTTGCGCAGCTTCGAGTCGGTGTACGGGGTCTTCGTCGCCTGCCCGGCCGGCCACATGGAGCCGGGCGTGGTCATCGCCTATTCCGCTCCGACCTCAGCCATCCTCGATATCGGCCGCTATCCCTCCGGCACCGACGCCACCGCCTCGGCCGTGGCCGAAGCCTTCCGGCGCTCCACCATCGACAGCGAGGTCCGGGCCGACGTGATGCGTTGGAAGTACACCAAGCTCTTGATGAACCTGGGCAACGTCATCAGCGCTCTGTGCGGCCCGGAGGAGAGGGGGGGCCCGCTCAACCGGAGACTGCGGGAGGAGGCCGAGTCCTGCTACCAGGCGGCCGGCATCGACTACGCCTCGGCCGAGGAGGACCGCGAGCGGCGCGGCCAACACCTCCAGCTCGGGAAGGTTAACGGCGCCGAAAGACTGGGTGACTCCTCGTGGCAGAGCCTGGCCCGGGGCACCGGCGCCATCGAAACCGAGTTCCTCAACGGGGAGATCGTCCTCCTGGGCCGGCTCCACCGGGTGCCCACCCCGGCCAACGAGCTGGTCTGTCTGCTGGCCAGGCAGGCCGTGAGGGAGGGATGGCCCCCGGGGGCGATCACATCCAAGGAGATCCTGGGGCGCCTCGGCCCGTAACGGGGTGCAGGGGCGTGTACATGCTCGACAGCCGGTTCCACGAAGCGTCGACAAACTGTCGGCCAACTACGGACTAGGGGGTGAAGTCGAAGACGTCACCTGGGGTGGTGGGTGAGGTGCCCTCCGATGTGGTGACGACCACATCCACCGATCCGGGCAGGTGAGCCGGAGATAGAGCCCTGACCTGGCCGTTGGGCTCCACCGCCATCTGGCTGGCGGCGGTCGTACCGAAGTGGACGGCGGTAGCGCCGCTCAGGTTGATGCCGGTGATGGTGACCCAGGTGCCCCCGGTGGTCGGTCCCTGGGTAGGGCTGAGGGACCGGACCTGAGGGGCGGCGCTCGGAGCGGCTTCGGCCGCGGCCGAGGGAGGAGCGGGGGCCGGCTGGGTCCCCGTCGATCCGCCGGCGGCGGTCGCTGAACCGGCCGAGGCAGAGCCGGAGGCGGTGGCAGTGGAGCTGGTGGGGCTGACCGTCGACGGCGCTCCGCCTACCACTCCCGGTAGGGCCGGGGCGGCCGTCGGGCTCAGGGGCGAGCCGGAACTGATGCCGCTGGAATTGGATGCCGAGCCACCCCGGTGAGCCGAGCCCGTGGCGGTGGCCGAGTTCCGTGACGGCCCGGCGGAATGGAGGCCGATCCCCACCCCGGCGGCCACCAGAAGGCCGGCAGCGGCCGCACCGGCCAGAACGCCCTGCCAGCGGCCGGCCCATCGGACCGCTGAGCGCCTCGCTTCCATCTCGCCCCCGGGTCGGCCCACCTCGGCCAGGATGAGGCCGCTCAGCCGATCGGAGAGACCGGGCGGAAGCGCCCGGGCCGCCTCCTCCGCACCGGGAGGGGCCACGGAGGAGAGGGCCATCTCGAGTCGGTCCCGAAGGCCGGCGGGCAGCGGGCGGGGACGGTCGATGCCCTGCAGGACCTCGGCCATATCGGCCGGCTGTTCAGCCATCTTCGCTCTCCAATTCGCTGCGTAGTCCTTGCCGCGCCCGCTGCAGCAGGGACTGGATCTGGGTCCGGCTGCGGCCCAACTGGCGGGCAATGGCTTCCACCGACATGTCATCGAGGTACTTGAGGACCAGCACCTGCCGGTGCAACGGTGAGAGCCGGCCCAGGGCGCGGGCCACTTCATCCTGGCGATCCAGCCGCTCCACTTCCGGGTCCTCGTCCTCCTCGGTCACCAGCTGCAGACCGTGCCGGGCGACTTCGGCCTTGCGCTCGGCCTCGTAGTGCCGGGCCAGACGTCGTTTGGCGATGGCGCACATCCAGGTGGCCAGAGAGGAATCGCCCCGGAAGCCCGACGCCGATCGCACCGCCTCGCAGAGCGTCTCCTGAAGAAGATCCTCGGCTACCACCGGGGACCCGCCGACCCGGGCGAAGATGAATCCGTACACCACCGGGGCCACCTCGTCCAGGAGCCGGCGCACCGAGGTGGGGTCACCGGATGCGGCGGAGAGGAGAAGGTCGACTTCCTCAGAGGAGAAGGCGGGGTCGAGGGTCAATGGCAGGCCAACCCGGTCAGGACGCCGGGTAGGCCAGCCAGGCGGCTTGGGCCCAGGAGTCCATGTTGGTGGCCATGATGCCCGTATCCGAGGCGGTGTAGAGCAGATCCCCGACCACCACGGCCCGCTCTATCCCGTTGGAGAGCGGGACATACATCATGGTCCCGCCGCCGGGCGCCGGGGCCGGGCGGGCCGAGGCTCCGCCGGAACTGGTGCACGTGTCACACCCACCCGGGCTGGGCTGAGCCGACTGGGGCTGAGGTTGGGCGAACTGGGCCACCTGCTGCAGGGAGCCGTTGTTGTCGACATGCCAGACGATCAGGCCGTTGAACTCGGAGCCGGACGAGCCCGAGGAGTTGGTGGACGACCCCGCCCCGCCCCCCGCTGGCTGCGCCTGCTGGTAGTCGGTGACGGGCATGGCCACCAGCCGGCGGCCGGGCCACCACAGGAGGGCGTGGGGGTCGTTCTGGGCCGAGGAGTTGGCCCCGTTGATCTCCACCCGGGAGCGCAGCACCGGGCGGTTCGGATTGGACACGTCGAACACGGATAGCTGCAGGCCGGTCTGGCGCAGGTTGGAGTCCACGGCCTCACCGACACCGAGCAGAAGGGAACCGCCCAACGGCTGCAGGAACGAGGAGTATCCGGTCAGGGCCAGCTGCCCGTCCAGAGTGGGGTGGGCCGGATCACTCAGGTCCACCACGTAGAGGGGATCGGTCTGATTGAAGGTGACCACGTAACCGAGCGGCCCGACGAAGCGGACCCCATAGATCTTCTCGCCCTGGCCCAGCCCGCCGATGCTGCCCACCGGGACCAGCGCCCCGGCCTCGGGCGCCAGTACGGTCACCCGGCTGTCGGACAGCTGACTGGGGGCGCTGCCTTCGCCGGGAGCGGGGGTGGCCTGGCCGACCGTGGTTGCCACCCGCAGGTCACCGTTGTACTCGGACAGGGCGTACTGGCCGATAAGGGTGCCGGGGACCACGCCGGAACCGAGGTAGCGCGGAGCGGCCGGATCGGAGAGGTCGAATCCGTGGATGTCGGTGGTGATCCCGTCCGCCGATGACGGCGCCGGTCCGCCCGGGCCCGGCATGGCCGTCCCCATCTCCGGCCGCATGTAGATCTGATCGGCCCACGGGGAGGTGGCGACATAGAGGGCCTTGGTGCTGGCGTAGACGCTCGAGGCGTTGCCGACCACGGTCACTTCCGGACCGGGCTGACTTGACGCCGGGTTGAGGCTCACCACCGAAACTGTCCCCAGGCCCGAGGCCACGGTCGGGTGCAGGGCCGCCTGGCACGACGCCAGCTGGGTCCGATTACCCGGGGAAGCCGACACGGCCGGCAGCCAGTTCGAGAGCGCGGAGGACCTGACGATGGCCCGGTTCTGGCTGGTGGCGGCGTTCAACTCGCCCGGGCTCGATCCGGACGGATCGACGAAGGGCAGGTTGGGCTGACCCTGCAGCACCACCAGAATCCGTCCGGCAATGAGGCGGGCCCCCTGCTCGGCTCCCTGGAGATCGAAGGAGCGCACGATCGACGGGTGGGCGGGGTCGCTGAGACTGATGACGTCCACCTCGGTGCCCGTCTGGTTGGACGAGGCATCCCACTGGCCCTGGCCGATGATGACGGCGTACCCCCCCGTCACCAGCAGTTGGGGGTCATAACCGACCTGGGGCAAGGCGATGAAGCCGTCCAGATGTGGGGTGGAAGTGCTGACATCGGCCACTTCCAGCCCGACCGGATTGTGGCGGACCACGAGCAGCAGCCGGCCATCGGTCTTGGTCAGATCGGGCTCGTCCACGCCCGCCTCCTGGTCATTGGTGCCGGAGTAGGAGGCCGAGGCGGGGCCCAGATCGGGAGAGTTGGAGGCGCCGGTCGGGCTCGAGGCACCCGACGCCGGGGCGGCGGTGGCCGCCTCCGGGGCCGGGGCGGCGCCGGACGAGGCGGTCCCGGAGGCGACCGTAGGGGTCCCGCCCGAGCCACCCGGTTGGGCCAGCCCGTAGGGGCCCACCTCGGCCAGGGCCTCGGTCTTGACCTGGTTCAGGAGCTGGGTGCAGCCGCCGTAGGCGACCAGGGAGACCGGTGCGGCCGCGTGCGGGACGGCCGGGGCCGGAGCGGGGTTGGTCGTGGTCGCAATGGAGCTGGTGGTCGACACCGGAACCGCGGTGGTGGTCGTGGCGGGCGGCTCGGATCGGACCGACGCCACCGGGGCGCCCGGCATGGCCACGGCCGCGCCTCCGCCGGCGGCCAGGACGAGGACGACGGCTCCGGTGACCAGTGTCCGCACCCGGTGCTCCGGAGTCCTCATGTCTGCCCAGATCCTGCGAATCATGCCCATGGCTCACCCCTCGGTGCGGTCTGAAGGGTTGGTGGGGCTCTGTCGGGCGGATCAACCGCGCCGGGCGAGAAATTCCTATGCCTTCGGGCCGGCCAGGGTGGCGGCGGTCCGGCCCCTCCGGGGTCGGCCACGGGTAAGGCCCCGCCCCCGACCGCCTGTGCGGGTCGTTGGCGGGGCCCTGAGTCCCGTGATGCGGTGCGACCTACCTAGGAACAGCCGCTGGTGGTGCCACAGCTGGCGCAGACGTAGCAGGAGCCAGCCCGCTGCATGGCATTGCCGCACTGGTAGCAATAGGGCGCATCCTTGACCTCGGTCCGGCCCAGAACGACGGGCCCCTCCTCCACCGGGGCGGCCACCACTGTGGGCTGGGGGTCCGGCTCCACCCGGGTGGTCTCCTCGATGATGCCAACGGTCGGCGTGGCGATCTCATCCACACCCGGGAGGGTGGGCTGGGTCCGCTCGTCCGAAGTCAGGATGCCCAGTTCGACCCGCTCCGAGTAGGGCATGTAGTCCACGGCCAGGCGCCGGAAGATGTAGTCCACCAGGCTGGTGGCCAGCCGCAGATCGGGATCATCGGTCATGCCGGCCGGCTCGAAGCGCATATTGGTGTACTGCTTCACGTAGGTCGAGAGCGGTACGCCGTTCTGCAGGCCCATGGAGATGGCGATCCCGAAGGCGTCCATTATCCCGGCCAGGGTGGAACCCTGCTTGGAGATCTTGAGGAACAACTCACCGGGACGGCCGTCCTCGTACTCACCGACATGGACATAGCCCTCGCAGTCGGCCACCCGGAACTTGAAGGTGTTGGACCGGCGCCGCTTGGGCAGACGCTCCCGGATGGGCTGCTTGACGATCACGGTCTGGACAGCCAGGGCCTTCTCCAGCTCGGCAATCTTGGCGGCCAGGACCGGATTGGCCGCCGCCGTCACTTCGGCTGCCCCCATGGGAGCCTCGGCGCCATCCTTCTTGGCCGTCGAGAGCGGCTGGGCCACCTTGCAGTTGTCACGGTAGATGGCCACGGCCTTGAGACCGAGCTGCCAGGCCTCGATGTGCAGCTGCTCGATCTCCTCGACGGTTGCCTCCTCGGGCATGTTGACCGTCTTGGAGATTGCCCCGGAGATGAAGGGCTGAACGGCGCCCATCATCCGCACGTGGCCCCGGTAATGGATGACGTTGTCACCCATCGAGCAGGCAAAGACGGGCAGATGCTCGACGGCCAGCTGGGGAGCACCCAGGATGGTCTTGTTCTCATCGATGTAGGCGATGATCGAGTCGATCTGCTCGGGGCTGTAGCCCAACCGCTCCAGCGCCCGGGGCACGGTCTGGTTGACGATGGACATGGTCCCTCCGCCCACCAGCTTCTTGAGCTTGACCAAGCCGAGATCGGGCTCCACGCCAGTGGTGTCGCAGTCCATGAGCAGGCCGATGGTGTTGTGACTGACAAACCCGTTGGCCACGTAGGTCACATTGGCGGGAACGGAGATGTCGTAGGTGAGCTCATCGTCACCGAGCTCAGCACTTACCACCCGATCGTAGAAGAAGGACAGCAGGTGACCGAGCTCGGCGTCATGGGTCCGCTCATACAGCTCCGATGCGATCCGGCGGGAAACCGTGCCCCGGCCGACCTCCAGCAAGAGGACCTTCCGCAGCCGGTCATTGGACGGGGCCAGACGGTCCACCATCTCTCGCGTCAGAGGGATGTGATCGTGCCGGCTTGCCTGTGTGGCTGTGGCTGACCGTACGGCGTAGTTCTTGCGGTCGCCCATGAAGCCGATCTCCTCCTGCCAGCGGCTGTTGGCGGCCAGATTGAGCAGCCGCAGGGCGGCCAGCGGGGACCTCCCCCACCCGGTCCGGACGGTATCGACCTTGCGGGTGGTCACAAAGCCGAGGGCCAGCAGCAGGCTCTGCACATCACGTGAGAACTCCAGACTGGTCGTGGACCAGACCGGATAGCCGTTGGTGACGGTCCCGTCAGCCTCGAACAACCCCCGAAGGAAGGCCGAATAGACCACACGGTCGTTGCTGTGGAGGACGGCGTCGGGGATTCGCGGCAAGTACCCCTTCCCGGAGTGATCCACGACGGGAAGCGTCTTGGCGAAGCCGCACGCCTCCCACCAGAGGACCAGCCTTACCGAGTCGAACCGCACCTCGGTGTATCCGGCCTTGGCGGCCACGGCCGCCGGCAACCCGAACAGCTCCTTGCCGAGGAGCTCAAGTCGCTCAACGACATCAAAGTCGCCTTCGGAGACACAGAAGCGCAGGCCCCTGGAGTGCAGCGAGCCATCACCCATGAAGTAGCCGATCAGCTCGGCCAGCTCAGGCGTCATCTGCCGAGGTACGCGGGTCGAGTGATCGCTGGTCCAGTAGGCCTCGGGCAGCGGGGGAAGTGGAGTCACCTGAGGCCGGCCCACCAACTGGTCGAGTGCCAGGGGAACGAGGTCGCCTGGGCGAATCTCGCCGAAGCGGCGCCACTCCCACTGCCCCTTCCCCTCGGTGACCACCTTGATCCTGTGTTCGGGCGTGCCCTGGATGCGGAAGCCACGGCCGGTGTCGACTGTCACGACATTGGCGACGCCGTTGACGAAGAACTTGGTCGCTTCCTTGGGACCCTCATCCGTCTGAACGGCCGTGCTGAGGTCCTGCCACTTCTCCCCATCGACGTCGCCCAGGGAACCGAGCCTGACCAGACCGCGACCGGTCGGGACGAGCGTTCCCCCCACCAGACATCCGGTCGGAGCCAGGACCGACGCCTGCGAGTTGCGCACGCCGTACTGCTCCGCCGTCTCCACGGCCAGCTCCCAGGCTTCCTGGGCGGCGGTGAGGAGACTGGTGGGAACGACCTCCTCATCGATGTCGGCCACGGCAGCCCGGTGCATGCGCAGGACCTTGAGCATGGGCTCGGCATTCTCGGTGTAGCCGGCGAAGGGGCCCATCCGGGCCGCCGTCCGGGCCGAGGTGGCGTAGGAGTGCCCGGTCATGAGAGCGGTGATGGCCGCCGCCCAGGCCCGGCCCTCATCGGAGTCGTAGGGAAGTCCCTGGGCCATGAGCAGGGCACCCAGGTTGGCGTATCCGATCCCGAGCTGACGGAAGCGCCGCGACGTGGCCGCAATGCTCTCGGTCGGGTAATCGGCGTTACCGACCAGGATCTCCTGGGCGGTGAAGATGACCTCCACCGCCGCCCGGAAGCCCTCGACGTCGAAGCTGCCATCGTCCTGCAGGAAGGTCAGCAGGTTCAGGCTGGCCAGGTTGCAGGCGCTGTTGTCCAGGTGCATGTACTCGGAGCAGTTCCTCACCACGACACCGTTGACCACGTAGGAATGGTTGCGGGGCTCGCTCAGGTTGTAGGTGAGTTCCCGGCCCTCCTCCGAACGCTCGATCAGGCGGATGCTCCTGTCGGTGTCATAGAACCCGCACTCGGCTACCAGTGCGCTCAGAGCCTCTGATTTACGGGGAAGGCCGAAGCCGACCGTGGCAGCAAAGGCAGCGATGGACCTGGAGGAGATGCGGAGGTCATAGCTGGGCGCCCGGCCATAGCTCCGCGTAGTGCCATCGACCGCGGTGTAGGGGAGATGGCCCGAATCGGATCCACCCTGCGAGCGGTAGATGCGGCTCGACACACCCAGGGTGGACAGCAGGGTTTGGACGCCTTGCAGCAGTTCCTTGGAGATAGAACCCAGACCGACGTAAGAGCCCTTCGAATCATCTCGGCGGACGCATCCATCGGCATCGAACAGTCCCTGCAGAAAAGCTCCGACCATCTCACTCGGCGCCTGCTGAACGGACCAAGGGACACGCTTTTCGGCTCCCTTGACCGATCCCAGTCCGAGGGCCTCCAGGAAGCGCTTAAAGGGCCGGCGGCTGAGGCGGAGCTGAGCTGTCCCGTTCGCCTGCTCCGAGAGCTTCAGGGGCCGATGCGCGTTGATGGATTCGACCAGTTCCTGATGGCGAGGAAGGACATAGGTACGGTCCTCGGCAGAGCCGTAGATGGTGGCCGTGGTCGATCCGGACGTCGAGCCGTCCCCCACCAACCAGCCGAGATAGTGGGCGAACTCTGTTGTCCAAGCCTCCGGTAGGTGAAGCTGGTCCGAGTGATCTCCCTTGGTCAGGTAGTCGGCCAACTCGGTTGACACCGGGAGTATGTACTCAGCCGCAGTCGCAGGAGTCGGAAGATCGAGGGCCTTGACCTTGTCCTCTGATGTCAGCTGGGCTGCCTCCACGTAACCCCGGTTGATGGTGAAGATCTTGTGCCCGGGAGTGCATCGCAACTCCGATCCGTTGTCGAAGCGGAGTCGCACGATGTCATTGACGCCGGTGATCATGAAGGCCTCAGGCGTGGTCAGCTCGATCCGCTGTGCCGGGGACTCGACGTTGGTGGCGTCGTGCGTGTAGACACCGAATGTCTCGCCCTCGTTGGCCCTCTGGAACAGCTCCTTGAAGGCGATGAGGCCCTTGTCGGTATGAACCAGCGAGTCACCGGTAAAACATGGATTGCTGCCGTTGATGGGGCCGGTGTTCGACGACGTGTGCCAGCGGTTGATGGTGGTGTCGAACTGCATGCCGGGGTCGGCGCACTCCCAGGCCGCCTCGCTGATCTGCCGGAACAGATCCCGGGCCTTCATGGTGCGCAGGATCGACCCATCGGTTACGGCCCGCAGGTGCCAGTCGGCGTCGTCGACGACGGCCTGCATGAAGTCATCGGTCACCCGGACGGAGTTGTTGGCGTTCTGGTACTGGGTGGAGTGCGAGTCCTTACCGTCCAGATCCATGTCGAAGCCGGCGTCGCGCAGCACGCGGGCCTTGCGCTCCTCCACCGCCTTGCACCAGATGAAGTCCTCCACATCCGGGTGGTCGGCGTTGAGGATGACCATCTTGGCCGCCCGGCGGGTCTTGCCACCGGACTTGATGGTCCCGGCCGAGGCGTCGGCCCCCCGCATGAAGCTCACGGGCCCGGAGGCGGTGCCACCGCCCTGGAGGAGCTCCTGGGAGGACCGGATGCGGGAGAGGTTGATGCCCGCCCCCGAACCTCCCTTGAAGATGGTCCCCTCCTCCACGTACCAGTTGAGGATCGAGTCCATGGTGTCCTCGACGGACAGGATGAAACAAGCTGAGGCCTGTTGCGGCACACCCTTCACGCCGATGTTGAACCAGACCGGGGAGTTGAAGGCGGCCTTCTGGTGGATGATGAGGTGCTTGAGCTCGGCGGAGAACGCCTCGGCCTCCTCCCGGTCCAGGAAGTAGCCGTCCTTGGTCCCCCAGGCGGTGATGGTGTCGACCACCCGATCGGCCACCTGGCGCAGCGAGTACTCACGCTCGGGTGTGCCCAGGGTGCCCCGGAAGTACTTCTGGGCCAGGATGTTGGTGGCGTTCACACTCCACGAGGCCGGGACCTCGACCCCCAGCTGCTCGAAGGCGACGCTGCCGTCGCGGTAGTTGGTGATCCGGGCGTCGCGGCGCTCCCAGACGACTTCGTCGTAAGGATCGACACCAGGGGTGGTGAAGTGCCGACGGATACCGATTCCGAGCCGCTGCGGGGCGATGGCCATGCTGTGTAGGAGCCTTTCTGACTGGCGTTCCGGGCCTGGATGACCAGGCGGGATACTGCTCTGGGACTTCGTGGCCCGGACCCTGCCTACCGACGCTGACACACAACATCTTGTGGTCGGACAAGATCTTACCGCGAGATGAGGGGTAATTACACCACCGTAACTACCGGGATGTCAATGGATCCCCGGGCACGAATATCCTGCTCAGCGGGGTGCTCGCGAAGGTTTGCGTTCGTGCGAACAGGCACGAGGAGATGGGGCGGTCCCGGCCGGGGACGGCTACCTTCGCCGGGCCATGGGGACCGTGCTGGCCATCGATGCGGGGACCACCGGCATCCGGACCATCGCCTTCGATGAGACGGGCACGCCCGTGGATCAGGCCTACCGGGAGCTGACTCAGCACTACCCGGCCCCGGGCTGGGTGGAGCACGACCCGGAGGAGATCTGGACCGGGGTGGCCGACACCCTGGCCGAGGTGGCCGGCCGCCTCGACGCCGCCGGTCGGGGCCCGGTGGCCGCCATCGGTATCACCAACCAGCGGGAGACGGCCCTGGCCTGGGACCGGGCGACGGGCCGGCCGCGGCACCGGGCCATCGTCTGGCAGGACCGGCGCACCGCCGACCGCTGCGACGCCCTGAGGGACGCCGGCCGCCTCCCCGTCATCCGGGAGCGCACCGGGCTGGTCCTGGACTCCTACTTCTCCGCCACCAAGTGGGAATGGATGCTCGGCCCGGGCGGGGTGGAACCCGGCGCCGGCCTGGCCCTGGGCACGGTGGACTCCTGGGTCCTCTACCAGCTCACCGGCGGGGCCGGCCGGGGCATCCTGGCCACCGATGTCACCAACGCCTCCCGCACCCTGGCCTTCGACATCGGGGCCCTGGCGTGGGATGCCGAGCTGGTCGATCTCTTCGGCCTACCGGCCCGGAGCCTGCCCGAGGTGATGCCGTCCAGTGGGCGCTTCGGGGTGACGGCCCGTGCCTTCGGGGCACTGCCGGCCGGCACCCCGATCTCCGGGGTGGCCGGGGACCAGCAGGCGGCGCTGTTCGGACAGGCCTGCTTCACCCCGGGCATGACCAAGAACACCTACGGCACCGGCAGCTTCGTGCTCATGAACGTGGGCTCGGACCGCCCCCGGTCCCCCGAGGGCCTGCTGGCCACCGTGGCCTGGGACCTGGGCCAGGTCCCCCGACCGGCCGGCGTGCCCCGGGTGGCCTACGCCCTGGAGGGATCGGTGTTCGTCACCGGCGCCGCCATCCAGTGGCTGCGGGACGGGCTCGGCATCATCACCGAGGCGGCCGAGACCGGGCCGCTGGCGGCCACCGTCGCCGACACCGAGGGGGTCTACTTCGTACCCGCCCTGGCCGGGATGGGCAGCCCCTACTGGGACCCCGACGCCCGGGGCGCCATCGTCGGGCTGACCCGGGGCTCGGGGCGGGCCCACCTGGCCCGGTCGGCGGTGGAGGCCATGGGTTTCCAGACCCGGGACGTGGTCCAGGCCATGGCCCGGGCCTCGGGGGCCGAGGTCGGCGCCATGCGGGTCGACGGCGGGGCTTCGGTCATGGACCTGCTGCTGCAGTTCCAGGCCGACCTGCTCCAGGCCCCGGTGGCCCGGGCGGCCGTGGTGGACACCACCGCCCTGGGGGCGGCCTGGCTGGCCGGGCTGGCCGAGGGGGTCTGGGGATCCCTGGACGAACTGTCCGATCAGTGGCGGGCCGACGCCCGCTTCGATCCGGGCGTCGGACCCGACGTGGCCGATGCCCGGATGGCGGGCTGGCACCGGGCTTTGGAGCGGGCCCGGGGCTGGGCCCGGCGTTGAGGCGCGCCGCCCGAGAAACCCGGAAGGGCCGGGCGCCGGGCCCCGGCGGGCGGGTTGTCCGGCTCTAGCTGGCCATGGCCGGGCTGAGCCCGGTCACGGGCTGGGGATGGCTGACCTCGGCCTCCCCCACCGCCTCGCCCCGCTTGGCGTAGCGGTTCACGTACTCCTGGCCCGACAGCTCCCGGAGGGTGAACATGATCTCATCGGTGACCTGGCGCAGCTTCATGGGGGCGGCTTCGGTCAGGTCCCGGCCGAAGTACATCGGCTCGGAGAACTTGACCGTCACCGTCCGGAACAGCTTCGGCATGATCTGGCCGATGGGCTGGACCTCGGCCGTTCCGATCATGGCCACGGCCACCACGGGGGCCCCGGTGTCCACGGCCAAACGGGCGACGCCGGTGTGGCCCTTGTACAGGCGGCCGTCCGGGGAGCGGGTGCCCTCCGGGTAGATGCCGAACAGGCCACCCTGCTCCAGCACCTCCTTGGCCGTCTCCAGGGCCCGCATGGCAGCGTTGCCGCCGGCCCGCTTTATGGGGATCTGGCCCACCGCCCGGAAGAACCAGGCTGTTTTAGGATCTTCGAAATATTCGGCCTTGGCCACGAACGTGACCCGGCGCCGCATGACCAATGGCAGGAAAATGGAATCACAGAAGGAGATGTGGTTTCCGGCCAAAATGACCGGCCCCTCGGCCGGGACGTTGTCCCTGCCCTCGATCCGGACCCGATAGAAGAACCGCAGTACCGGCGTGAGGATGAACTTCACGATCCAGTAGGCCACGCCCAGAGGATAGCGGAGGCGACCCGCGTTTTACCTTGCCGGAGCGTTACGGCCGCGTGAAAGCTCTCCCCGTACGCATTCCCTGGCAAATGGATCAAACTTCCAGTTGCCTTTTGAGGGATTTTGGGGTGCAATTCCTCCGTAACGGGTAGGCAGGTCTGGCGTGACAGACGAGTCTCGGAGGGAACCTCCGAGGGGGGAAATGCCTATGAAGTCGAAGTCCGGTGAACCTGGCGCCGAAGTGTCGAGCATCTGCCCCGACTGCGGGCAGGTCCTGGTGAGGCCGGCGGACTTCTCCGCCGAGCGGCTGTTCTACCTGCACCGGAAGTGGGGGGGCTGCTTCCCGGCCGGCCGTCCGGCCGGCCGTCCGGCCACCCCGGCGGCCGTGGTGAGCGAGGACGACGCCGCCTCACGTTCGGCGGCCGGCTGACCCCAGCCCGGGGCGGGAGATCTTGACCGCCCGGTCAACTCACCCGTACCTTCACCGTCGGTATGGACCGTCGCCTCACCGCCCGGGGGCTCGAACGCCGGCGGCAGCTGATGGACTACTCCGCCCGGCTGTTCGCCCGCAACGGCTACGACCCCACCTCGGTGGCCGAGATCGTGGACGGGATGAACGTGGGCAAGGGGGTCTTCTACTGGTACTTCGAGAGTAAGGAGGCCCTGCTCCTGGAGATCCTGGCCGACTCCCAGCGCAGCCTGCGCCGGCTCCAGCAGAGCTACATCGAGAACGAGGCCGACCCGGTCAGGCGGATAGAGCTGGGCATCCGGGCCACCATGGACTGGGTGGGCCAGAACCGGCATCTGTGGGGACTGTTCCGCTTCGCCGCCTCGGAGGAACGCTTCGCCCCCTATCTGCGCCGCGGCCAGCAGACGGCGGTCAGCGATGTGGTCCGCCATATCAACGAAGCCATCACCCAGGGCCGGGTCCGCCAGACCGATCCCTCCGTCCTGGCCCACGCCATCCTGGGCGTGACCAACCAGCTGTCCGGGACCTTCCTGGTCGAACAGGACGGCCGCCCGTCCGAGGTCGCCGACGCGGCGGTGGATTTCTGCCTGGACGGCCTGCTCGGGGCGCGCCTCCCCGTCTGACGGGGTCAGCCCCAGCGCACGAGGGCGGCCGCCTCGGCCACGTCCTCCAGTGAGCCCGGCCAGGCGCAGACGGCCCAGGTGGCGCCGGCGTCCCGGATCCGGGCCAGCCGCTCGGCCATCTCCGCCACCGATCCCCTGACCGGGCCGGCCCAGGTCTGTTCCACCTCGTCGTCCGGCTCCAGGGCCGGCTCCCCCTTCTCCTGCCAGACGTTGAGGACGGCCCCGGTCCGAATCGCCACCGCCCGCGTGGCCGGCCTTACGCCGGCGCCGGCCCCGATCCAGACCGGCACGCCGGCGGCCAGCAGGGCGGCAGCACAGGCTTCCAGTGAGGCCCGCCGGTCGGCGGCGGGGGGATAGGGCACACCGAAGGCCAGGTTCTCGGCGGCCGACAGGTGGTCCCCCGTACCCAACCCGGCGATGGTCCGGCCCCCGCTCATCCGGGCCAGGGCCAGGAGTTGTTCGACCAGGACGGGATCGGGCACCAGCCCCACCCGCATGACCAGGGAAGCGATGTGGATGGACTCGGTCTCGGCCACCAGCGCCCCGAGGAGGGGCAGGGCGGAGATGATCGGGCGGTCGGGGCTGCCCATGGGCCAGAGGTGATCGAAGACGAAGACACCGTCGAGGCCGGCCGCCTCCGCCCACCGGGCGGCCTCTACGGCCGACTCGCCCTCGTCCCGGAACTGCGGAAGCGTCACGCCGATTCTCATTGCCCGGCGGGGCCCCTGCCCCGCCCGTGGCCGTCCCGCCCGGCGGGCCCGTCGGCGGCCAGGGCGGCGGCGCCTATGGCGCCGGCCCGTTCGCCCAGGGCGGCAGGAAGGATGCCGATCCCGGGCCGGGTGCTGCCTGCCTCGACCAGGGCCAGGAAGTCGCGTCGGGTCGGTCCCATGAGGATCTCCCCGGCTTCGACCAGGCCCCCGCCGATCACGATGACGGAAGGGTCGAAGGCGTTGGCCAGGTTGGCCAGCCCGGCCGCCAGCCACCAGGAGAAGCGGTCCATCACCTCCAGGGCGCCCGGGTCACCTTCGCCGGCCGCCTGGGTCACGTGCTCTCCCCGGACCGACTCCGGATCCCCGCCGGCCAGCTCGACCAGGCGGGCGCTGCGCCCGGCGTGGGCGGCGTCCCGGGCCAGACGGCCGAGACCGGAACCGGAGGCATAGCGCTCCCAGCAGCCCGCCCGGCCGCAGGGGCAGATGGGGCCGGAGGGGTCGATGACCATGTGGCCGATCTCGCCCGCGAAGCCGTTGGCCCCCCGCAGCAGCTGACCGCCGGTGACTATCCCTCCCCCGATTCCGGTCCCGAGGGTCACGATCACGGCATCCCCGGCGCCGCGGGCGGCGCCATGGACGACCTCGCCCCAGCCGGCACAGGTGGCGTCGTTGTCCACCATCAGCCGGCGCCGGGCCGAGAGGCCATGCGCCAGCCGCTGGGCCAGGGCCAGGTGGTGGGCGCCGGCCAGGTTGGGGGCGAAGAGGACCTCACCCGTCCGGGTGACCATGCCGGGGGCGCCCACTCCCACGGGCAGATCGGCCAGCCCGGTCAGGGCGTCCAGCACGCCGACCACGTCGAGCAGGGATTGGATGAGCTCGGCCGCGCCCGAGGGAGTCGGCACCCGGTGCTCGGAGACCACCCGGCCGTCGGCGGCCAGGGCCACCCCCAGGACCTTGGTGCCGCCCACGTCGATGCCGATGGATACCGCCCGGCCCGGGTCGGGACCGGTCACGAGATGCGGATGTGTTGGACCCCACCCGGGGACGGCTCGCCCTGGCCACCGGCCGGGCGGGCCTGGGCCCGGATCATGTCGGCCAGCACCTGGCCCAGGCCCGAAGCCGTGTTGACGAGGGGGGCCAGAGCCTCGGGGTCCTTGACCAGCTTTTCCACTACGTCCAGAGCGGCCCGGGAGGCGGCCACCATCTCCAACACGGCGGCCTGCAGATGGGCCAGCGCCGCCGCTCCCGAGTCGCCTACCGGGTCGGCCGGCAGCTCCCAGGCGTGATCCTCATAGAAACCCTGATCGCTCACGTCCGGTCCTCCTCCTGCCCGGTCTTCACCGGGCCGAAAGTGATCTCCAGCCAGTCACCCTCCACCCGGGCCGACTCCACCTGCCGGCGCCGCAGGCTGTCGGGCAGACTCACCGGGCGCCGGTAGGGGCCGACCCGGACCAGCAACTCATCACCGTGGCGGCCGAGATCGAGCTCCTCCTTCTCCACGAACGGCAACCTCAGAGCCAGCACCCGGCCCTCCCCTTTGGCCTCGACCCGCACCGTCTCATCGGCATACATGATGGCGGCCGGGTCCATCTGCCCGTAGAGGCCGTGGGCGAATTCCTCCAGCAGGGCCGGACCGACCAGTTCCTCTGGGGCCAGTTCACCCCGCAGCACCGGCAGGGGGGCGAAGCCCTGCTCGATCTCCTCCAGGTAGGAGGCGTGGGACTCCTTCCAGGCCTTGAACCACGGATCGCTGATGGAATCCGGCAGCAGGCGGTTGGCCACCACGGCGTCGACGTGATAGCCGAACAGGCCGAGGTAGGTGGCGGTGCGGCGGGCCTCGGCTATGACCATCTTCTCCGGGTTGAGCACCAGGCGTAGGCTGGTCGTCTCGCGATCGGCCAGCAGCTCGCGGACCCCCTCCAGCCGGCGGTACAGGCGCTCGGCCCCGTCGAAGACCGGCTCCGACGCCAGGGGCAGGGATGTCATGCGGGACAACACCGGCCGGGCCAGCTTCATGACCCGCCGTTCCACCGGGAAGACCCGTTGCATGTACCAGGCCAGGACCTCGGGCAGGCTGAGGAGGCGGATGGTGTCGGCGGTCGGGGCGCAGTCGACGATGACCACGTCGTAGTCCCCGCTGCGGGCCAGGGTGTTGATGTCGGTCAGGGCGAACAGTTCGTCCAGACCGGGCAGGACGGCCAGCTCCTCGGCCTCGACGGCGTCCAGGCCGGCCCAGTCGAACAGGCGGGTCATGTACTCCCGCACCTCGCCCCAGGTCTCCTCCAGGCGTTCGGTGGCGTCGATCTGCAGGCCCCAGAGCGAGTCGGACACCGGAGTGGGGCTGCTCCGCAGCGGCCGGTCCAGGGAGTCGGCCAGGGAATGGGCGGGGTCCGTGGAGACCACCACCGTCCGGCGACCCATCGCTGCGCAACGCAAGGCGGTGGCCGCCGCCACCGTGGTCTTCCCGACGCCGCCCTTCCCCGTGAAGAGCAGGACCCTCACGAGGCCGGGGTCGGCTCCTCACTGGCCTCGGCCGGCGTCCCGTTCTCCACCCGGGCCTTGAACTCGCGCAGGGCGGTGGCGACGATCCGCGACTCGGCCCGGCGCTTGACGAAGCCGGGGATGGGAACCCTCAACTCCACGTCGAGGCTGTAGATGACCTCGGTCTCCCCGCCGCCCAGTTCCTCGAATCGGTAGGACCCGTCCAGCCGGCTGGTGATGTCCCCCCGGCTCTCCTTCCACGACACCGCCGAGGGCGCCTCGGAGTAGTCGTAGTCCAGGGTGTAGGTGGTGCTGCGCCCGAAGGCGGCCGTCCGCCAGGTGACCCGGGTGGCCCGCCCCTCGGCGTCGGTGTCCTCCACCGTGACGGCCTTGATGTCCCCCGCCCACTGCGGATAGCTCTCGAAATCCGTGACCACGGCGAAACAGCTCCGTGCTGTCCCCCGCACCGTCACCCTCTGAGTCGTGTGCTCGGCCAACTTCGCCCTTTCGCCTTGCAGGGCAGAGAATCTACCCCCGCCGGGGCTTCAAGTCGCTAACTGCGGTAAGCGCGCCGGGTCCGCTCAGCCCCCGACAGTGGCCAGGGCCTCCCCCAGACGGGCGGCCAGGAGGTCGTAGGAGAGCTCGTCCAGAACCCGCCGGCGGGCCGCCGACCCCATCCGGGCCCGCAGTTCCGGTTCGGCCAGGAGGCGGCGCAGGGCGGCCGTGGCTCCCCGGGGCCCGTCCGCGTGCTGGGGGTCGCCCACCACCAGGCCGGTGCGGCCGTCCAGTACGGCCTCGGCCGATCCTCCGCTCTGGCCGGCGACCTGGGGCACCCCACAGGCGGCCGCCTCCAGGAAGACGATGCCGAAGCCCTCCTGCTCCAGGCCGGCCCAGCGGTTCCGGCACAGCATGGCGAAGACGTCCGAACAGCCGTAGAGGGCGGGAAGGTCGGCGTTGGGCACGGCGCCCAACAGCCGGACCGGGGCCGAGTTGGCTTTGATCCTCTTCTCCAGCCGCTCCCGGTCCCGGCCCTCCCCGCTGATGAGGACGGTCAGGTCGGGGAACTCCCCGGCCAGGGCGCCGGCGGCGTCGATGAGCACGTCCATGCCCTTGCGGGGGACCAGGCGGCTGACGCTGGAGACGACCAGGGCGTGATCGGTGAGGCCAAAACGCTGCCGGGCGGCGGCGCGCTCCCCCGCCTCCAGGGGGTGGAACCGCACCCCGTCGATGCCCGGAGGGATGACCGTGACCGGTGGCATCCGGCCCGGACCGGCCGCCCGCTCCCCTTCGGCGGCGGGGTAGCCGCCGGCCGCCACCACATGGACCGACCGGCGCAGGACGTGACCGAGCAGCTGGCGGGTGAGCGGGACCCGCCCGGGCACCGTCACCTCGGCGCCGTGGAGAACCAGGGCGTAGGGCCGGCCCAGGCGGGGCCCGACCAGCCCGATGGGCAGAGCGGGATCGAGGACCACCAGATCGGGGCGAGACTCGGCTATCCGGGTTTTGATCGCCCTGACCATTCCGGGGGTGGGCAGGAACTGCGTCTCCGCCGAACGGTGGACCTTGAAGGGCTGCTGGGCGTCGAAGTCGGCCGCCTCCGGGTGGGCGGTGGTGAGCACCTCGAAGCGGGCCGGATCCAGCCGGCGCCACAACTCCCACAGATAGGACTGGATGCCCCCGACCTTGGGAGGGAAGTCGTTGGTGATAAGGAGGTGGGTCACCGGGCCGGCCCGATCCGGGTCAGTCGCTCGGCCGCCCATCGGGCGTGCCCGCTCAACATCGGGTCGCCACTGCTCATGGCGTCGGCCAGCACGGCCTGGACCGACGGGTCAGCGGCCTGGCCCACGTTGCCCAGAGCGACCAGGGCGTTGCGGCGGACGTGGCGCACGTCCCGACCCGGGATGTACCAACGACCGAAACGGTTCAGAAGTGTGGAGTCATCGCCGCGCAGCAGCTCGACCAGATCCACCCACGCCTCCTCCTCGTCCCCGGCCGGCGGCGGCGGGTCGGCCCGGTCGACCCGCCGGTTGACAGGACAGACCTCCTGGCACACGTCGCACCCGTAGATGCGCCCGCCCAGGGCGGCCCGGTGCTCCTCGGGGAAGTCGCCCGGCGCCTCCAGCAGCCAGGCCAGGCAGCGGCGGGCATCCAGCACGCCGGCCTGGTCGAGGGCCCCGGTGGGACAGGCGATCATGCACCGGGTGCAGGTCCCGCACCCGTCCGGTACGGCCGGAGCCGGCTCGAACGCCAGAGGAGCATCGGTGACCACCGAGCCCAGTACGAACCATGAACCCCGCCCGGGCAGGAGAAGGACGGTGTTCTTACCGAACCAGCCCAGACCGGCCCGGTAGGCGGCGGCCCGGTCCACCAGGGCGTTGTCATCGACCAGTACCTTCGCCGCCCAGCCCATCGAGCGGAGCCGGCCGGCCACCACCTCCAGACCCTGGCGGAGGGGGAGATAGTGGTCGGTCCGGGAGTAACGGGCCACCGTGCCCACCGCGGTGGGGCGAGGTCGCCTGGGCGGGTCTGAACTCCGGTAGGACCTGGCTCCCACCACCAGCGAGTGGGCCCCCTCCAGGGCCCGGGAAGGGTCGGTGGAACGGGAGGGATTCCGGTAGGTGAAGGCCATCCCGCCGTGAAGGCCGGCGGCCTTGCGTCGCTCTATCTCGGCCCGGGCGTCACCGAACGCCGACGCGTCGGCGAAACCGGCCACGTCGATGCCCGACCGATGGGCGAGTTCGAGGATCTCGGCCGGGTCGGGGACGGCCCGAGCCGGCCCTCCCCTCACCGGGAGCGGAGGGGACGGGTGAAGCGACGCCAGCGCGGGCCGGCGTCGGCCGGCGGAGCGGCGGGACGGGGACCGGGGGCCGGGCGGGGCGCCGGGGTGCCCGCCGCCGGCTGGGTCCGGACCACGACCGGCGGCGTGGAGTGGGTGGCGGGGACAGTGCTGGGCCGAGGCACGGCCGGCGGGCCAGCCGGTCCTCCGCTGCCCGCAGTCCCCGCCGCCGCTCGACCCGGCGCCGGTCCGAGGGCCGCGGTGCCGTCCGGAGGCGTGGTCGGAGTGGAGACCGGAGCCGCCACCGGGGTGGTGGGCGGTGAAGGGTCGGACGCCGTGCCGGTATGGATGACGACCTCCGGGATCGGCGCGCTGGTGGCGCTGACCCGGCCGGTCAGGGGCCGGTTGGGCGGGGCCGCCGATTCCGAGCGCCGAGCGAAGGGCGACTCCAGGGTCGGCTGGGCCGGGGCCGTGTTTCGTGGCCGGCCCGAGCGGTCCCGGGCGGCGGCCTTGCGCGGCGCCGCCTTCCGGGCCACCGTCTTGCGGGGAGCAGGTTTGCGAGCGGCGGGAGCCTTACGGGGCGCGGCCCTCCGGGGCGCGGCCTTGCGCGGCACGGACGGCCGGCGGGGAGCGGCCTTGCGGGCCGTCGTCGCCTTGCGGGTCGCAGTCGCCTTGCGGGTCGCAGTCGCAGTCTTCCGCGTGGGTGTCTTGCGGGCGGCCGTCGCCTTGCGCGTCGGTGTCGCTCGGCGCGTCGGTGTCGCTCGACGCGCCGTGGTCTTGCGCGCCGTGGTCTTGCGCGCCGTGGTCCTGCTGGCCGTCGCCGCCTTCTTGGCGGTCGTCTTCTTGGCGGCGGCCTTGCGGGCCGGCGAGGTCGGGCGGGAAGAACGCCGCCGGGGCGCTTCCGCCTCCTCCTCTTCCTCCTCGATGTCGATAATCGGCCTGGCCATGGACAGGTTGCGGGAGGCGCCCGAGTCGTCCCCGGCCGGCACGGACTCGGGGGACGGGACGGGTGTGGCCGGGGGCGGCGGGAGGCGGCGGCGGGCCGAGTCCACATATCCCAACTCGGTGGCGGTCCGGTTCCGCGGTGTCAGGGTCCGGGTCTCGAAGTCAACCTCCCACTCGGCCATCTGGGGCCGGCGGCGGGAGACGTACTCATAGCGGACGAGCCAGCGGTCCCCATCCAGGCTCAGGGCCGACCACCCCTCGGCCGCCGGCTCCTGGGACACGCCCTTCTCCCGGAGATTGACCCTCACCGAGTCAGCCAGCGGTAGCGCCGACTCCCCCACCCGGGCTTTGGTCGATGTCATCCCGAAGGCGGTCTCGATGACCCGGCTCCGCTCCGCCGCCACCGGCGCCTCGAACCGCTCCACCCACTCGGTGCTGACCCCGGCCACCCGGGCCACCTGCTGGATGGAGTGGCCGGCCCGCAGACGGGCCTGCATCTCCCGGGGGGTGAGCTGACTCTCCTGACGCGACGACCGGGATGCCCCGCCCGGCTCCCCGGGGGCCGATGCCGAACGGGCCCGGGGTCTGGACTGGGAGCCTTCGCTCCTCAGGCGGGACGCCGACTCCAGGGTGTCCAACAGGGGCCGATCGATGGGCACGACGAAGCCGCCGGACCTCGACCCCTTCCGAACACTGAATATGAGGCCATCCAGGTCCCTCGTCATCCCGACGAGGTGGAGCTCCTGCACACTTGCCCCCACTCGAGACCCGCCTGCCGGGCTGATTCGAATGGCGAAGGTATCAGCCTCACCAGCGCCATCGGTGCATACCCGCCGGCCGGGCCGGGTCAACGACCCGAGCGGCTAACCGGTGCGGGGCACGTGCCGGAGGCCAGGCAGCAGACCGGCCGAGGCGAGCAGACGCACGGCCCGGGCCTCGGAAGCGTCGATCACAACCGCATCGTCAGGCTCACGGTCGATGATGAAGCTCACGACGCAGTCCTCACACACGCTGGTGCCCTGCATCTCGCAGTCCGAGCAGCTGATGGTGAGAGTGCGGGAATCGGGGAAGTGATGGCGCATCGGGGTCCTTTCTGCCTCAGGCTGAGCATGGCAGCGGCCTGTGACACCGCCCCGGCGGCCTCAGCTGAGGATGTCCCCGATCAAGCCCAGGGGCGGGGCGCCCAGAGCCATCAGCGCCTGGTGGAAGCGGAGGTGTGAGTAGCGCTCACCCCAGGCCGCCACCGCCTCGTCGCGCAGGCGCAGGATCTCCAACTTGCCCCAGGTGTACCGGCCGTAGGTGGGGTCGTAGGTGGCCCGGTCGGCCTCGCTCCGGGCCGCCGGGCCGGACAGGAAGGCCGACTCCTCGAAGGCGCGGGTGGCGTCATCGACGGTCATGGTCCCGGAGTGGATCCCGAGGGACGCCTTCAGCCGGGTGACCCGCACCAGCGCCTCGATGCAGACGCCGATGGTGTATCGGGGGTCCTCGGCCCGGAACCCCTCCTCCATCATCAGTTCCTCGGCGTAGTGGGCCCAGCCCTCGATGAAGGCGTCGAAGAACAGACCCCGACGCACGTCGCTGCGGGCCCGGCGCAGCATGCGGCCATGGGCGAAATGCCCCGGCGTCACCTCGTGCACGGTGATGGCCGGCAGCGTCGTGTAGCTGAAGACCTCCAGCCATGCCTCCTGATCCTCGGCCGACCAACTCGGATCGGGCGGCGTCACGTAGTACCAGGACGGGGCGTCCTCCTCATAGGGAGCCGACCACGACATCATCGCCATGGCCGTCCGGCGGGACTCCGGGGCCGGGCCCACCCGGCACTCCCCCTCCAGGGCCGGCAGCAGACCCGCCCCCACGGCGAAGTCCCCCGCCTCCGCGATCAGTCTCTCCGCCTCTCCGGCCACTCCGTCCGCATCGGGATGATCCGCCGAGAGCCGTTTGACCACCTCGGCCACCTTGGCCCCGGGTTCAAGACGCCCACAGGCCTCGGTCAGCACTCCCATCAGGCGTTCGGCTTCGCGCTCGGCGGTCACCTCGAGGCGGGCTAGGTCGACGCTGGTGGCCTCCGTCTGCCCGAGGAGCTGGCTCAGAAGGGTCGACCCCAGGGCCGGGTCCGGGCTGCCCTCCTCGGCGGCCCGCTGGATGTGGGCGACCAAGCGCTGCAGGGCCCGGGCCGGTTCCGGCGCCGATTCGTCGCCGGGAAGAAAGGCGCCCAGGCCGGTTGCGGCGGGAAGCAGGCTGCGGGCCACCGGCGCCGTCATCTGGTCCAGCGCGGACACGGCGGCGTCGACGGCATCGGGCCAGAGGGCGAGGTGGGCCCGCCTGGCCTCGTCCCGCTGCGCGGCCGGGGCGTACTCCCGGTCGTAGGACGCCAGGTCCAAGTTGGAGAGGTGGTAGCCGGGATTCCAGCGATGGACCTCGGCCGTTCCGTAGAGGATCCGGTTCCTGGCCTCGGCCGCGACCAGGTGGGCCTCGTCATGGGAGTCCGCCTCGGCGGGCCCCTTCCCCAGCCGGGCCAGACCGGCGGCCACGCCGGTAGGAGACAGATCCTGAATCGTCCCGTCGTAGTCGTGCAGACCGGCGTACTCCCGCGCTTCGGGCACGCCCATGTCGTGCACGGCCCGTATGCGGGGATTCACCGCTTGGACACTAATAACCGTCGACCTGACCGGCTCCCGCCAGCCAGTACCGTCAGCCGCTATGAGCGACGTCCGCTACCGCTGCGACGCCTGTGGGAACCTGACCCGCTTCGACGTGACCACCACCCGGCGGACGCGGGCCTTTCACCACTACAGCGTGGGGGGTGAGCTCCGGGTCGAGGATGAGGAACTCCTCTCCGAGACGGTCGAAGAGGTGACCTGCCGCTGGTGCGGACACGGCCGGGCCGTCCAGCCGTTGCCCTAGCCACCGGGGCCGGTTCTCCTGGCCGGGCAGGTACGAACGTCTGTTCGCTACAGTCTGGGCGTGCCGGACTCGAGCCTCCTTGCCCGCCAGCGCTCTCTGGACGAGGCGGGCCGGCCGTTGTCGGAGGTCACCTTCGTGGTGGTGGACCTCGAGACGACAGGCGCCTCGGCCGCCACTTGCGCCATCACCGAGGTTGGGGCCGTGAAGCTCAGGGGCGGCCAGTGCCTGGGGCGCTTCCAGACCCTGGTCAACCCCGGGGTGGCCATCCCGCCCCAGATCACCTACCTGACCGGCATCACCGACTCCATGGTAGGGCCGGCCCCGCAGATCGAGCCGGTGCTGGCATCGCTCATTGAGTTCATCGGCGATGCCGTCGTGGTCGGTCACAACGTTCGCTTCGATGTCAGCTTCCTGGACGCGGCACGGCTCCGGGCCGGCCTGGGGAGGATGGGCAACCCCATCGTGGACACCTGCTCCCTGGCCCGCCGCCTGGTGCGGGACGAGGTGAGGGACTGCCGGCTCGGGACCCTCGCCCGTCAGTTGCGCCTGAGCCACCAACCAACCCACCGGGCCCTGGACGACGCGCTGGCCACCGGGGAGTTGCTCCACTATCTGCTCGAGCGGGCCGGGACGCTCGGGGTCCTGGGCCTGGACGACCTGCTCGCTCTGCCCCAGATGACCGGTCACCCGGAGGCGGGCAAGCTCCGGCTCACCAACCGGCTGCCCAGGGCTCCGGGTGTCTACCTGTTCAAGGACGCCGCCGGCCACGTGCTCTATGTGGGGCGAGCCGTCAACCTGCGCCAGAGGGTGAGGTCCTACTTCTCCACCGACGAGCGGCGGAAGATCGGAGGGTTGCTGCGCCAGACGGCTTCGATCGACCACATCGAGAGCGAAGGAGCACTGGAGGCGGTGGCCCTGGAGGCCAGGCTCATACGTCACCTCCGGCCCCGCTTCAACCGTCAGGGCAAAGGTTGGGAGCGCTACTCCTACGTCCGGCTCACCCTCGACGAGCGCTACCCCCGCCTGTCGGTGGTCAAGCGAGCCCGTAGCGGGGACGGGTGCATCTACCTCGGACCGGTGGGTTCGGCCCGTACGGCCCGGGTGGTGGTGGAGGCGATCGAAACCGCCGTGCCCATCCGGGCCTGCCGGGGCCGGATCGGCACGGGCCGGGGTGGCGCCGGCGGGGGAGCCCGCCCGCACTGTCCAACCCGAGCCCTCGGGCTCAAGCCCTGTCCCTGCACCGGAAGTCTGACCGAGGCCGAGTACCGCCCGATCGTGGAGTCCGTCATCGTGGGTCTGACCGTCGACCCCCGCCCCCTGCTCGAGCCCCTGGCCGAGCGGATGCGGTGGCTGGCCGATGCCGGCCGGTTCGAAGAGGCCGCCGATCTTCGCGACCGCGCCGGGGCGCTGGCCCGGGCCCTCAGCCGCCAGCGCCGCATCGACTCTCTGCGCTCGGCCGGGCGGGTCACCCTGGAGGTCGACGGTCAGGTCCGGGCCGTGTTACTGGACGGGCGACTCCACGATGCCTCCACCGCTGACGACACGGACACTGACGTTGCCTCCGGCACCCTGGACGGCGGTTCCAGGGGCAGCGTCGACAACCCGTGGGGAAGGCTGGCCCGGGGTCTCGGGCCGCGGCCTGAGGATGCCGGGCGCTGGCCCGCTCCGCTGCCGCCCGAGTTGGCCGATGAGGCGGCGGCGCTGCTGTCATGGCTCGAGTCCAACCCGGCCCGGGTGAGGATCATCGACTGTGAACACGGTTGGTCGGTCCGGGCCCTTTCCATCCCCGACTTCGCCCCGGTCGGCGCCTCCGCCCCGGCCTAACGTGGGAGCAATGCTCAACGCCTTCGTCCTCATCGACGCCGAGCCATCTCGGATAGCCGACCTGGCCGAGGAGCTGGCCGCCACCCCGGGCGTGGCCGAGTGTTACTCGGTGGCCGGTGAGTCGACCGATCTGGTGGCCATCGTGCGGGTCCGGCACCACGATGAGCTGGCCGAGGTGGTCACCCGGCGGATCGCCTGTCTGGACGGCATCCGCTCCACCAAGACCCTGGTGGCCTTCAAGGCCCACAGCCGCCACGATCTTGAGGCCATCTGGGATCTGGGGTCGGAGTGAGCCGGGACTGGGCCCGTCCGGTGGTGCACTGGGAGATCCAGGCCCGCCAACCTGAATTGATCAAGGTCTTCTACGCCGAGCTGTTCAACTGGGACATCGGAGCCGGCCCGATCATGACCATCTCTCCCGGCTTCGGAGGACCCGAACCCGGCCCGGCCGGCCACATCCTGGAGGGGGCGCAGAGCCGGGTGGTGCTCTACGTCCAGGTGGCTGACCTGGCCACGTCCCAAGCCCGGGCCGTAGAGCTGGGGGGCCGGAAGACCTTCGACCCCTTCGACGTCCCCGGCGGGCCGACCATTGCCGGCATCGAAGACCCCGAGGGCAATCCGGTCACCCTGGTCCAGCAGTAACGCCGGCCCGACGTCGGCACGCCGCCGGCCGACGGCGCTCAGCCTCCCAGTTCCTGAAAGCGGGCCACCCGTTCCGTAGCCGGATCGATCAGGTCCATGAAGGCGGCTCCGGCCGGGTCGGTCCTCAGTGTTTCGGCCGCCTCCGAGGCCAATCCGGCCGAACCCCACAGTGTCAGCACCAGCCAGCTGTCGTTGCCTTCACCGCGGGCGGTGGTGCGGCGGATGAAACCGGGCTGGAAGGGGGCGAACTCGGTCTGCACCCGCACGTCGGCAGCCAGGAAGTCGGCTTCGGACACGCCCGTCTTCAGGCTGAACACCCGGATTTCGATCATGTCATCCCTTCGGCGGCTACGGCTTGGGACACCCGGATCAGGCGGTCCAGGGCGCCGGCGGCCGCCCCGCTGGATATGGACTCCTCGGCCAGTCCCAGGCCGGCGGCGATGTCTGCCGCCGACCCGGCCGCCACCAGCGCGGCGGCGGCGTTGAGCAGGACGATGTCCCGGTGTGGCCCGGGGCGACCCTCGAGCACGGCTCGGGCAAAGGAGGCGTTGGTCTCGGGGTCCGCTCCTCGCAGGTCGGTGGCGGAAGCCGGGGCCAGGCCCAGGGAGGCCGGATCGATGTCATAGGAACGAACCGCCTCCCCGGCGTGCATGTCGACCACGGTGGAGGAGGTGGTAGTGGTCAGCTCGTCCAGCCCGTCGTGGCCGTAGACGACCAGGGCCCGCTGGGTGCCGTTGGCGGCCAGGACACCGATCAGTTTGTCGGCCATGGTGCGATCGCTCACGCCCACCATCTGTCGGGTGGGTCGGGCCGGGTTGGCGAGGGGGGCGAGGAAGTTGAAGGTGGTGCGCACGCCGAGTTCGCTGCGGACCGGAGCGGCGTGGCGCAAGGCGGGGTGGTAGCGGGGAGCGAAGAGGAAGGCCATCCCGGCCTCCTCCAGGCAGCGGGCCGCCCCGGCCGGGCCCAGGTCGATGGCCACCCCCAGGGCTTCCATCACGTCGGCCGAACCGGCCGCCGAGGAGGCGGCCCGGCCCCCGTGCTTGCACACGATCTGGCCGGTGCCAGCTACCACGAAGGCGGCGATGGTGGACACATTGATGGAGTGGCTCCCGTCCCCGCCCGTCCCGCACGTGTCGATCACTCCCGCCGGGGCCTTGACGGGAACGGCGTGTTCGAGCATGGAACCGACCAGGCCGGTCAGTTCCTCCACCGACTCGCCCTTCATCCGCAGGCCGATGACGAATCCGGCTATCTGGGCGTTGGTGGCGTTCCCGGACAGCACCTCGCCCATGGCCGCTCGGGCCTCGGCCGCGCTCAGGTCCTCGTGGCGGGTCAGCCGGCCCAGGATGTGCCGCCATCCCCCGATGGCCTCCAGTTCCGAGGGGTCCTCCTCGGTGGGACTCAGCCCCACGTGCTCAGTCCCACCTGCTCAGTCCCACCAGAGGTCCCGGTCCAGGACCCCCCGGGCGATCAGCCCGAGCTGGACCTGGGACGTCCCCTCCACGATGGTCAACTGCTTGGCGTCGCGGTACCAGAGCTCAGTGGGGTGGTCCTTCATGTAGCCCGCCGCCCCCAGGAGCTGCACGGCCAGACCTGACGCCCGCACCGCCAGTTCGGTGGCGTGGTACTTGGCCATGGACAGGAACGGCACCCACTCCTTGGTGAACCGGCCCTGGTCGGCCAGCCAGGCGGCCCGGTAGGTGAGCAGGCGGGCGGCTTCGATATCCACGGCCACCTTGGCGATCTCCCACTGAATGCCCTGGAAGTCGGCGATGGTGCGCCCGAAGGCGGCTCGCTCCTGGACGTAGTCGGTGGCGTACATGAGGGCTCCCTCGGCCAGGCCGATGCCCCGAGCGGCCACGATGGGACGCATCGAGTTGAGCCCGAGCATGGCCAGGCGGAAGCCGCCGACTTCGCCGATCACGTTCTGGGCGGGGACATGGACGTCGTTGAGGAGCAATTCGCCGGTGTCGACGCCCCGGACACCCATCTTGCGGTCGGTGTTTCCGACCTCCACCCCGTCCCAGCTGCGCTCGACGATGAAAGCGGTGACGGCGTCGTGGCGCCGGGCGGTCACATCCACCGGGGCACGCTGGTCATCGGGTGGCGGGGTCTTGGCGAAGACGGTGTACCAGTCGGCCTGTACCACTCCGGACATCCAGCACTTGGTGCCGTTGAGGATCCAGCCGCCGGCGCCATCCGACTCGGCCCGGGTCCGCATACCCATGACGTCACTTCCGGCCTGGGGCTCGGACAGCCCGAAGGCGGCCCGCAGTGACCCGTCGGCGATCCCGGGCAGGTACTTCTGCTTCTGGTCCTCCGACCCGGCGATCATCACCGGGCCGGTGGGCAGCCGGGTCAGCAGCAGCATCAAGGCGGCCGTGTTGGAGTACTTGGCCACCTCCTCGATGGCGATGGTCAGTCCGAGAATCCCGGCGCCGGACCCGCCGTACTCGGTCGGGATACACAGCCCGAGCACGCCGGCGTCCCGGAAGACCTCGAAGACGTCCTGGGGGTAATCCCCGCTTTCATCGATCTCCCGGGCCCGGGGCTTGATCTTGTCCTGGGCGATGCGCCTGACCGTCTCCTGGAGACTGGCCAGTTCCTCGGGTAGCTCGAAGTCCATGCCCGGGAGGATAGGAGAGAGAAGCCGGCCGGCCCTCAGCGGCGGGACCCCGGCACATACAAGTTGAAGCCCCGGCCGATTTTATATTTCAGAAGTGTTAAGGAACGAATAACCATTCACCACCAGACGACAAAACACAAAATCCGGGGGTGTGTCGTTGAGTTGCATCCCTCACTCCGGCCCACCCTGAGTGGCCACCCGGCCAGGCGGCGGTGGCTTAGGGGGTCAGGCCGTCTTGCGGCGCTGGCGGACGATGCGCCGGCGCTCACGCTCGGTGGCACCGCCCCACACTCCGTCACGTTCCCGGTAGGCCAGCGCGTACTCCAGGCACGCCTCCCGCACGGGGCACTGGGCGCACACCGCCTTAGCCGTGTCGGCGTCCTCCTCCGAGACCGGATAGAAGACGTCTGGGTCTACGCCCTGGCAGGCCGCACGCTTCCGCCACGTCAGGTTGTTCACTGGCCAATCACTTCCTCTTGATGCTCGCAGCCGACCGGGAGGGGGCACCCGGTGCCGGCCAAAGGTGGTTACCCGGGGCCGGGGTTAGATACTCCCGACCCGAAACCGCCGAAGCCGGAATCCAATCCGAATCCGGGGCCGGAACCGGGAGTGGAGCCGGCGCCGAAGTTGGCACCGACACCCGATCCGGGACGCCGGAGTATTGAACAACACGGCTCCGGCCGTCCAGATTCCCTCCAGTATGGGCCGCCAGACCCGGTTCCGACAGGCCTAAAAGCCACTTTGACCTGCATGTGACCGTTGTCACGATGGGCCCCCATTCCCGCCGCGGAGGTCGCCCAGCAGGGACATTCGGGTCGCTTCGGACAACTCGGTCTCCTCCCTGTAGTCAGGGTGGTCCACCGCCAGGTGGGCCGGGCCGGCGGAGAAGGCCTCCACCTGCTCGGGAGTGAATTCGAAGCGGATGTAGTGGACGGATGCCGTTATGGCGTCCCGGGTGAGCTGGGCCTCGTGCTCCTCCTCAGGGATGCAACGGACTTCCGTCCCCCCGACCCGGACCACCACCGAGCGCTCGATCCCCACCAGGCGGGGCAGCCAGTGGCGCATCTCCTCTTCCGAGGTCAGTTCCACGAAGAGGGTGGCGGAGAGCTGTCCGGCCGACGGGATCAGGGCGTTGTAGACATCCAGTTCGGCCTGGATGCCCTCATCGGTGAGGATGCGCTCGGCCCGGGCCATCTCCTGGATCTGGAAGCGGATGGTGTCCCGGTTCTCGAAGACCAGGGTGACGACCGGTCCCACCGAGACCCGCCGGATCCGCTTGAGCTCAATGATCCGGGCCCGGAACTCGTCCCGCTCGCGTTCGTAGGCCCTCAGGTCGGCGATGTCATCGAGGGTCAGCTTCATCTTCTGCTCAGTCCTTCCAGCGCCTCCCCCCGTCGGCGTGAATCGAATGGGTGCACCACCGGCCGCCGCCCGGGGAGCGGACGGCGCCCGGTGGTGCAGTTGCGTGCTAGCCGACCTCGGCCAGGCCCTTGCTGAACCGCCCGGCGTGGCTCTTCTCGGCCCGGGCCAGGGTCTCGAACCACTCGGCCACCTGATCAAACCCCTCGTCGCGGGCCGTCTTGGCAAACCCCGGGTACATCTCGGTGTACTCGTAGGTCTCACCCTCGATGGCGGACTTGAGGTTGTCGCTGGTGGCGCCGACGGGCACCCCGGTCACCGGGTCACCCACCTCGGCCAGGTAGTCGAAGTGCCCGAAGGCATGGCCGGTCTCACCCTCGGCCACCGAGCGGAACAGGGCGGCCGTGTCGGGGTAACCCTCGATGTCCGCCTTCTGGGCGAAGTACAGATAACGGCGGTTGGCCTGGCTCTCCCCGGCGAACGCCTCCTTCAGATTCTCTTCGGTCTTGCTTCCCTTGAGCTGCGCCATGGCGCCTTCCTCTCTAGTTGTTGTCAGTTGAAATTGAAGAAGTTGAAGAAACCAACCGGCACCGGTCGCACCGGCCCCGGAAGACCACCTCGGCCCCACCGACCAGGAAGCCGTGGTCCTGGCCATCGGGCACCGTCAGCCCGCTGAAGTCGGCGAAGACATCCCTCACCGCCCCACACTCCCCGCACACCAGGTGGTGATGGGGGCCGCAGTCCGGGTCGAACCGTACCGAACCGGTCCCGAGGTCGAGCATCTGGACCTCCCCCATGTCGGCCAGGTCGTTGAGGGTCTGGTACACGGTCCGCAGCGAGATGGTGGGCATGGTTACCCTGGCCACGGCGTAGACGGCGTCGGCAGTGGGGTGGGCGGGATTTTCATGCAGGATCCCGAAGATGGCCTGACGCTGAGGGGTCACCTTGCGCCCCTGGCGCCGGAACAGGTCGGTCAACTCCTCCGGACTCCGCACAGTCCTCACGCTACCGCAATAGTTGTTTATCGACAACTGTTGTTGAATAGCAGCCATGGCCCACCTGGCCGCAAGGGCGACGGGGTATGACAAGCTGAACCCGGCATGACCAGCCCCCAACCGTTCTCGAGGGAGCCCGCCCTCCAAGCCCTCCGGGACACCACATTCGACCTGTTGGTGGTGGGCGGGGGCGTCACCGGGGCGGGGGTTCTCCTCGACGCCTCGGCCCGGGGGATGAAGGCGGCCCTGGTGGAGAAGGGTGACTTCGCCGTGGGGACGTCCTCCAAGTCCTCCAAGCTGGTCCATGGCGGCCTGCGCTATCTGCTGTCGGCCCGGGACTACGGGCTGGTCCATGAGGCCCTGGTCGAGCGTCAGCGGCTGCTGGCCAACGCCCCCCACCTGGTGAGCCCGCTGCCCTTCCTGATCCCTCTTTTCGGGCGGGACGGGGCCGTCAACAAGAGCGTGGCCAAGGTGTATTCGACCGGGCTGTGGGGCTACGACGTCATCGGGGGCC
Organism: Actinomycetota bacterium; assembly: GCA_027315345.1. Classification (GTDB taxonomy): domain Bacteria; phylum Actinomycetota; class Acidimicrobiia; order Acidimicrobiales; family JAJPHE01; genus DAHUYE01. The sequence goes on along the minus strand of DAHUYE010000036.1, from coordinate 23,168 downwards.
TGCGCATCGGTAAGCGGCACCGGCGCATCGGGCGGGAGGAGGCGTCCCGGCTGATGCCGACGCTGCGCACCGACCGCTTGGTGGCCGGATTCATCTACTGGGACGCCCGGGCCGATGACGCCCGGCTCACCCTCACCCTGGCCCGCAGCGCCGTCCTGGACCACGGCGGGGTGGCGATCAACCACGCCCCGGTGGCCGGGGTCCTTCGGGATGGCGCCGGGCGGGTCAGCGGGGTCCGCCTGGGCGACTCCGACCTGGGCCAGGGACCGCCGACCGGGGGCATCGAGGTGCGGGCGGGGGTGGTCGTAAACGCCGGCGGGGTCTGGTCCGATGAGGTCAGGCAGCTGGGCGAAGGGGTCCATCCCGACACCATCCGCCCGGCCAAGGGCGTCCACATCACCCTCCCCTACGAAAAGCTTCCCACCGAGGTGGCCGTGGTGCTGCCGGTGCCCAGCGACCGGCGGTCGGTCTTCGTGGTGCCGTGGGGCCAGCGGGTCTACGTGGGCACCACCGACACCGACTACTCCGGACGGCTGGAGGAACCGCAGTGCACCGGGGAGGACATCCGCTATCTGCTCGACGCCGTCAACGCCTCGGTGTCGACTCCGGTCAGTGAGTCGGACATCCTGGGCTCATGGGCCGGCCTGCGGCCGCTCATCAAGGCGGCCGCCACCGAACGCACCGCCGACCTGTCCCGCCGCCACGCCGTGACCACCTCGGCCGACGGGATGGTCACCGTGACCGGGGGCAAGCTGACCACCTACCGGCGGATGGCCGCCGATGCCGTCGACGCGGCTCAGGCGGTGCTGCGCTCGGCGCCGGGCGGGGGTGGATCCGGTTCCAGCCGTGGCTCCCCTTCCGGCTCCCGGGCCGGTTCGGGCGCGGGGCGGCGGCGCAGCCCGACCAAGCGGTTGCGCCTGCACGGGGCGGTGGACCCGGCCACCGGCGCCTCCACCCTGGCCGGCACCACCGGGCCGGAGGCGGCCGAGCACCTGGTCTCGCGCCACGGCTCGGACGCCTGGCAGGTGGTGGCGCTCATGACCGAGCGGCCCGAACTGACCGAGCCTCTGGTGCCGGGCCTGCCCTACCTGGCCGCCGAAGCGGTCTGGGCGGTGCGGGCGGAGATGGCCTGCACCCTGGAGGACATCCTCTCCCGCCGGACCCGAGCGCTGATCCTGGACCGAGAGGCGACGGCCGCCGCCGCCCCGGCCGTGGCCGCCCTGGTGGCCCCGGAACTGGGCTGGAGCGAGGCGGACACAGCCGCCGAGACGGCCCGGTTCCTGGCTCTGGTGGACGAGGAGCGCCGGGCCGGGGCAGCCTCCCCAGCGTGAGCTCCCTAACCGCCCTCGCCACCCACGGCCCTGGCCCCGACTTGAGGCCTCCGACTTGAGCCGGCCCAGCACCGTCCCGGTCCCGCTGGCCGATCCCGACGGACCCCTGCGGATCGGCACCGGCGCTCCCGGCCTGCCCGACGGCCTGTTGGATCAGCTGGCGGCCAGCGGGGCGGCGGTGGACACCGACTCTCTGGAGCGGGCGGAGTGGAGCCGGGACTGGTGGCCGCTGGGACTGCGCTGGGCGGCGACGGGCCAGGTCCCGGCCCGGGCCGCGGCCGTGGTGCGGCCGTTCTCGACCCAGCAGGTCTCGGCGGTACTGGCCGCCTGTAACCGGGCCGGCGTTCCGGTGACCCCGGCGGCGGGGCGCAGCGGGGTCTGCGGCGGCAGCGTGCCGACGGCGGGCGGGGTGGTGCTGGACCTGTGCGGCCTGGCCGGCATCCGGGAGGTGGACGACACCTCCCTCGTCCTGCGGGTCGGGGCCGGGACCTTCGGCCACGAGCTGGAGGCCGCCCTGCGGGCCGACCACGGCGTTACCCTCGGTCACTGGCCCCAGTCGGTGGAGTTGTCCACGGTCGGGGGCTGGCTGGCCTGCCGCTCGGCCGGCCAGTACTCGACCCGCTACGGAAAGATCGAGGACATGGTCCTCGGCCTGGAGGCGGTGCTGGCCGACGGCACCGTCATCCACACCGGCGGGCGGGCGCCCCGCAGCGCGGCCGGGCCCGATCTCACCCAGCTGCTGGTGGGGTCGGAGGGGACGCTGGCCGTGATCACCGAGGCCAGCCTCCGGATTCACCCGGTGCCTCCGGCCGAGTCCCGGTCAGCCTGGAGCTTCGATGACTTCGGAGCCGGCCTGGAGGCGTGCCGGCTGATCATGCGCCGGGGGGCGACTCCGGCCGTGCTGCGCCTCTACGACCCGGCCGAGTCCCAGCGTTCCTTCGAGTTGTCCGGTCGTTGCGTCCTGATCGTGCTGGACGAGGGCGACCCCCGCCTGGTCGATGCCGTCATGGACGTGGTCGAGGAGGTATGCCGGACCGGCGGGGCCCGGCCCGAGGACCCGGCCCTGGTCCAGCGCTGGCTCGGGCACCGCAACGACGTCTCCGCCCTCGGGGCCCTGGTGTCGCGGGGCTTCGTGGTCGACACGGTTGAGATGGCCGGCCGCTGGGCGGTGCTGGACGGCCTCTACCGGCGGGTCACCGACCGGCTCAAGGCCATCGACGGGACCATGGCTGCCACCGCTCACCAGTCCCACGCCTACAGCGACGGAGCGTGTCTGTACTTCACCTTCGCGGCCCGGCCGGCCGAGGATGCAGCTCCGTCCTGGGGGGACGACTACTACCGCCGGTCCTGGGAGGCGGTCATGGAGGAGGTGGTGGCCGCCGGGGCGGCCGTGAGCCACCACCACGGGATCGGCCTGCTGCGAGCCGGAGCCCTGCGCGCCTCCCTGGGAGACGCCTATCCGGTCCTGGCCTCCCTCAAGACGGCCCTCGACCCCAAGGGCATCCTCAACCCGGGCAAGCTGGGACTGGTGTCTGCCTTCGCCCCGGAGCCGGCATGGCCGTGAGGTCGCACCCGGCGCTCCTGGAACGCCGGGTTCTTCGCCGGGCCGTCCTGGTGACCCTGGTCCTGGCCGTGCCGCCCATCGTCGTCATCCGCTGGGTCGAGGCCGGGCATCAGGTCGGGCGGGTGTCCAACCTGTGGTTGGTGGCGATAGGCGTGATCCTGGCCGCCTTCCTGATCGGCGGGGCCGTGGCGGCCGCCGCCAGCCGTGACCTGCGGCTGTCCCACAGCGCCGGCGCCGCCACCTACGCCTACTTCGTCATAGCCGTCGGCGCGGTGGTGTTCAGCCTGGCGACCGGGGCTCCCATTCACACTGCCTCCGTTCTGAGCCTGGCCATGATGGGAGCCCTCAGCGTGTCCGCCGCAGTCCTAGGTGGCTACGGCGTCCAGCGTTGGACGGGGCGGCCCCGGTGAGCATCCTGGTGGTCGACGTCGGCACCAGCGGGGTGCGGGCGGCGGTGGTCCGGCCCGACGCCACCGTCGAGCATGTGCACCACCGCCAGGTGCTGCCGGCCTCCCCCGCCCCGGGGCTGGTGGAGTTCGATGCCACGGTCATGGCCGAGGCGGCCCTGGAGGTGGCCCGCCGGTCGCTGGCCGAGGGCGGCCCGGTGGAGGCGGTGGGGATCGCCAACCAGCGGGCCAGCACGGTGGTCTGGGACCGGGCCACGGGCCGGCCGGTGGCCCCCGGACAGGGCTGGCAGGACCTGCGCACGGTGGGGGCCTGCCTGGTGCTGCGGGAGCAGGGTCTGCGTTTCGCCCCCAACATGTCGGCCACCAAGCTTCTCGACATCCTCGATCAGGTTGATCCGGACCGGAAGGCCGACCTGTGCTTCGGCACCGTCGACAGCTGGATCGCCTGGGTGCTGTCCGAGGGGGCTCTGCACGTCACCGACCCCAGCAACGCCGGGACCACCGGATTGATGGAACCGGACGGGCGGGGCTGGGACGTCTCGGTCCTGGAGGCCCTGCGGGTGTCACCGGCGTCGATGCCGGCCCTGGTCGACTCCACCGGCGCCTTCGGGCCGGCCACCGCCCTGGACGGGGCGCCGCCCATAGCCGGGCTGATCGGGGACCAGCAGGCGTCGCTAGTAGGCCAGGGCTGCACCCGGGCCGGGCTGGCCAAGGCGACATTCGGAACCGGGGGGATGCTGGACGTCTGCACCGGTGCCGAGCGTCCGGCCTTCTCCCACCGAGGCCAGGCCGGCACCTTTCCCATAGCCGCCTGGCGCCGGGAGGGGCGGATCTCCTGGGGCATGGAGGCGATCATGCTGTCGGCCGGCTCGGCGGTGGAGTGGCTCCGGGACGACCTGGGCATCATCGCCACCGCCGAGGAGTCCGACGCCGTGGCGGCCTCGGTAGCGGACACCGGGGACGTGTGGTTCGTACCAGCCCTGCTCGGCATGGGGACCCCGGTGTGGGACTTCGGGGCCCGGGGAACCCTGCTCGGACTGACGCGGGGATCGAACCGGGCCCACGTGGTACGGGCCGTGCTGGAGGGAGTGGCCCACCGGGGCGCCGACCTGCTGGAGGCGGCCGAGGCCGACAGCGGGCTGTCCATCCCCGCCCTGCGGGTGGACGGAGGCATGAGTGCCAACGCCACCTTCATCCGGGCCCTGGCCGACGCCACCGCCAGGCCGGTCGAGGTCTCCCCGGTGCTGGAGGCCACCACCCTGGGAGCCGCCTTCATGGCCGGCCTGGCCGCCGGGACCTGGGCGGATGAGGACGAGCTGGCCGCCACCTGGGCCCCCCGGAAGGTGGTCGAACCCGGCGCCGGCGCCGGGTCCAGCCGGGAGCGCTGGCTGGAGGCCCGGTCCCGCTCGCTGGCCTCGATCCCCGAGCTATCCGGCATCGACTTCTGAGTCCAATGACCGCCACAGGGGACGGGTTCGACCAGAGCTCCTTTCCCCTGGTCACCCACGGGCACCACTACGAGGACTTCAGCGACGGGCAGGTCCTGGTGCATCACTGGGGCCGGACCATCACCGAGTCGGACAACGTCGCCTTCAGCACGGCCACGTGCAACTGGAACCCGATGCATCTGAACGCCGAGTTCGCCGAGGCGCACGGTCACCCGGATGTGGTGGTCAATCCGATGCTGGTGCTCTGCACGGCCGTGGGCCTGTCGGTGGAGGACCTGTCCGAAGCGGGCGGGCCGTTCCTCGGAGTCGACCACGCCAACTTTCATCGGTCGGTGCATCCGGGCGACACCATCACCGCCACCTCCACCGTGCTCAGCCGGAGGGAATCGGTCAGCCGGCCCGGAACCGGCATCGTCACCTGGCATACCGAGGTCCACAACCAGCGCGGCCAACTGGTCCTCGACTACCGCCGCACCAATCTGGTGGCCCGGAGGGCGCGGTGACCGATCCGGTCCCCGACGTCACCGACGTAACGGCGCTGGCGGCGGTCCCGCCCGACCTGCCCGATCCGTGGAATACCGGCCGGCGGGCGGAAATCCAGGCCGAGGCCCGCCGCTTCGCCATGGAAGAGGTATTGCCCCTGGCCAACGAACTGGATCCCCGGAAAGAGGAGATCCCCCGGTGGTTCCTGGACCGCATCGGTGAGCAGGGCTACTTCGGAATCACCATCCCGGCCGAGTACGGGGGGATGGGACTGGGCGTCTTCGAGTACTGCATGATCGCCGAGGAGCTGGCCCGGGCCTGGATGAGCGTGGCCAGCATCATCGCCCGGGCCCAGGGCATGGGCACCAACATCGGTGACGCCGCCAACCGGGAGCGCCTGTTGCGTCTTTCGGCCCGGGGCCAGTGGATCGGCGCCGCCGCCCTGTCCGAACCCGACGCCGGGTCGGACCTGGCCAACGTCTCCACCCGGGCGGTGGTGGATGGAGATCATCTGGTCATCACGGGCCGCAAACGCTGGATCGGCAACGCCAAAGCCGCCGACTTCATCCAGTTGCTGTGCCGCCTGCGCGAGCCGGCCCAGGGCGAGCGGCGCTCGGCCGGGCTGATGACCGTGGTCATCGAGAAGGAACGCGATTCGTTCCCTCTCGGCCTGACCGGCCGGCCCATCGACAAGATCGGATATCACGGCTTTCTTACCTGGGACCTCGAGTTCGACGGCCTGAGGGTCCCGGCCCCGGCCCGACTGGGCGGCGGCGGCCGCTCCGCCTTTGCCGCCACCCAGGCCGGGCTCAACGTGGCCCGGGTGCACACCGCCGCCCGGGCAGTGGGCCTGGCCCGGGCGGCAGTGGAGGATTGCGTCGCCTACGTCCAGGAGCGGGTCCAGTTCGGCCATCCCATCGGGGACTTCCAGGCCATCCGGTTCATGCTGGCGACCATGGCCGCCCGGGTGGAGCAGGCCCGGGCCTTCTACCGGCAGGTGGCCCACCTCATCGACATCGGCCAGCCCTGTGAGCGGGAGGCGGCCATGGTCAAACTGCTGGCCACCGAGATGGCGGTGGAGGTCACCGGTGAAGGCATTCAGATCCACGGTGGCAACGGCTACACCACCGAGCGCCAGGTGGAGCGGCACTGGCGGGATGCCCGGCTCACCACCATCTTCGAGGGCACCAGCCAGATCCAACAGCGGATCATCTCCGACCGGCTCCTACCCCGCAGCCCCCTGTCGTGAGTGACCCGAAGCGGGGCGACGCTCCCCCTCTCGCTCCGGCCCTGGCCGCCCTGACCGGGCCGAGTGGGTACTTCGAGGACTTCCAGGTGGGTCAGAAGATGGCCCACGCCCGGGCCGCCACCGTGGGCGAGGTGGAGAACGGCTGGATGTCCAAGCTGGTGATGAACACCGCTCAGGCCCACTGGAACGAGCACTACCTGCGGGGCGGTCCCCTGGGGGAGGGCCGAGTGGTGTTCGGACTCATCACCGCCTCGATGGTGATCGGCCTGACCAGCCAGGACACGGCCGAGAACGCCCTGGCCGAAGTGTCCCTCGACGAGTTGAGGTTCCTGGCCCCCGTCCACCACGGTGACACTCTCCGGGCGTTCACCGAGGTGGTGGGCACGCAGGACGATCCCGCCCACCCCGACGCCGGCCGGGTCCGCTTTCATCACTGGGGACTGACCCAGGACGATCGAGTGGTCTTCGAGGGCGAGCGCACCGTGTTGATCAAGCGAAGGAGCCACTGGTCCCGATGAGCCCCAGCCAGCCGGGAGCCGAACCCGCTGATCACACCCGGGCCCACGAGCGGGCCGCGCCCATGGCCGACGGTCGTCACGGGCCCCTCAAGGACGTCCGCATCGTGGATCTGACCCAGGCCCTGGCCGGACCGTTCTGCACCATGCTCCTGGCCGATCTCGGCGCCGACGTCATCAAGGTGGAGCCGCCCAGCGGGGACATGCCCCGCTTCGGCGGGCCCTTCATGCGGGAGGACGAGAGCCACCACTTCGGCGCCTACTTCGCCAGCGTCAACCGCAACAAGCGCGGCATCGTCCTGGACCTCAAGGACAGCGCCGACCGGGACCGCCTCCTCAACCTGATCGACAACGCCGACGCGGTGGTGGAGAACTACCGGGCCGGGGTGATGGAGCGTTTCGGACTGAGCTGGGAGATGCTCTCGGCCCGCAACCCCAAGCTGGTCTACGGCGCCATCCGCGGCTTCGGTGACCCTCGCAGCGGTGAGAGTCCCTACAGCGACTGGCCGGCCTTCGATGTGGTGGCCCAGGCCATGAGCGGGGTGGTGTCGATCACCGGCCCTCCCGGCGGCCCGATGGTGAGGACCGGTCCGAGCATCGGTGATCTCTACCCGGCCACCATGGCGGCGCTGGGCATCACCGCCGCCATCCATCACGCCCAGATGACCGGGGAAGGGCAGTTTGTGGACGTAGGGATGTACGACGCCCTGGTGGCTCTGTGCGAAGCCGCCGTGTACCGCTGGTCCTACGCCGGCGTGGTCAGCCGTCCCACCGGCAACAGCCACCCGCAGTTCAATCCCTTCGACATCTTCCCGACCCTCGACGGCGCCTGCGCCATAGCCGCCCCGACCCCGCCCCACTGGTCCATTCTTTGCCAGGTGATGGGGAGGGAGGATCTGATCAACGACGAGCGCAGTGCCGACAACCGGGTGCGGGTGGCCAACCGGGCCTTCGTGTTGTCAGCCATCACCGAGTGGACGTCGACCCGCACCACCGCCGAGATAGTCGGCGCCCTGGCCGGGCGGGTGCCGGTGGGCCCGGTCAACGACGCTCCGGCGCTCTTCGCCGATGTCCATCTGCAGGCCCGCAACATGCTGGTGGCCATCGAGCATCCCGGCTCCCCGCGCCCCGGCGTCTTTCCGGCCCCGCCCATCCACATGTCGGCCACCCCGCCGGGTGTCTACCGGCGGGCCCCCGTCCTCGGGGAGCACAATGAGTCGGTGCTGGCGACGGAGTCAGGCTGGCCCGAGGCAGGGCCGGAGTGAGGGGGGGACCGGCGCCGGAGGTGCGCATCTTCGCCGTGCCGGGCATCGGTGAGGTGGCCGAGGGTGACAAGGTCGAACAACTCATCCTCGACGCCCTGGACGGGGCCGCCCTGACCCTGGCCGAGGCCGACGTGGTCGTCATCGCCAGCAAGATCATCTCCAAGGCCGAGGGCCGGATCATCGACCTGGCCAGCCTGACCCCGTCACCCCGGGCGCTGGCCCTGGCCGAGGTCACGGGCAAGGAGGCCGGCTTCATCGAGGCCGTCCTGACCGAGTCGACCGAGGTGTCCCGGGCGGCGCCCAACGTGCTGGTCGTGCGCCACCGGCTCGGCTTCACCTCCGCCAACGCCGGCCTGGACCGCTCCAACCATTCCGGCCCGGAGCAGACCGTCCTGGCCCTGCCTCTCGACCCGGACGCCTCCGCCGACGCCATCCGGTCCGGCCTGGAGGAGTCGCTGGGCATCCGTCTGGCGGTGGTGGTGGCCGACACCCACGGCCGTCCCTTCCGGAGGGGCAACGTCGGCGTGGCCATCGGGGTGTCCGGCCTGGTAGCGCTGATCGACAAGCGGGGTGACGCTGACCTCTACGGACGGGTCCTGGAGGCCACTTTCGTACCCTCCGCCGACCAACTGGCCAGCGCCGCCGCCCTGGTGGGAGGCGAGGCGGACGAGGGCCTGCCGGTGGTCGTGGTCCGGGGAGCGCCGTTCCAATGGGGCCAGGGAAGGGCCGCCGATCTGGTGCGGACCCCGGAGGAGGATCTCTACCGGACGGTGCAGGAATGAGCCGCTCCTTCCGGTTGCGCCGTTCGGAGCTCTCCACCCCTGGCACCAGCCCGAAGATGATGGCGGGAGCCGCGGCTAGCCCCGCCGACCTGGTCTTCCTCGACCTGGAGGACTCGGTGGCCCCCGACCAGAAGGAAGGCGCCCGCCGGCCGGTGGCCGAGGCCCTGACCGGGCTGGACTGGGGCACCAAGACCAAAGCGGTGCGGATCAATGGGACCCACACCCGGTGGTGCCATGACGACGTGGTCGAGATCCTGGATGCGGCCGGGCCGGCCCTGGACGTGATCATCGTCCCCAAGGTCAAGGCCCCTCGGGACGTGTGGTTCATCGACACCCTGCTGACCCAGCGGGAGATGAAACTGGGCCTGCCCATCGGCGGCATCGGCATCGAGGTCCTCATCGAGGAAACCGAGGCCCTGGCCCGGGTGGAGGAGATCGCCCGCTGCTGTGAACGCCTGGAGGCGCTCATCCTCGGAGTCGGGGACCTCTCGGCCAGCCAGGGCATCCGGGCCGGACACATCGGGGGCGGCGGGGACCGCTATCCCGGGGACATGTGGCACTACGCCCGCAACCGGATGATCGTGGCCGCCCGGGCGGCCGGGATCGACGCCATCGACGGCCCGTACGCCAACTTCAAGGACGAGGAGGGCTACCGGCGGGAGGCGGGGTGGTCGGCCACGCTCGGGGCGGTGGGAAAGTGGGCCATCCACCCCTCCCAGATCGCTCCGGCCAACGAGGTCTACTCCCCCACCGAGCGGGAGATCACCCAAGCCAGGGCGGTGGTGGCAGCAGTACGGGAGGCGGAGGCGGCCGGAGCCGGGGCAGCCAGCCTCAACGGCATGATGATCGACGCCGCCACGGCCCGGATCTTCGAAACGGTGCTGACCCGGGCCGAGCAGGCCGGACTGGCATGACCTCGGAGCCGGGTTTCACGGCCGAGCTGGCCCGGCGGGCCGCCGGCCTGCGGCGCCGGGACCTGGACTCCGACCTGGTGATCCGGGCCCAGCAGTGCGTCCTCGACTGGCTGGGGGTGACCCTGGCCGGCAGCGCCGAGCCGGCCACCACCATGCTGGTGGACAGCCTCGGGCGCCTGGCCGGCCCCGGCGCGGCGGGACCCGGTGCCGCCTCAGGGTGCACCGTCATCGGCCGGGACCTCCAGCTGCCGGCCGACCACGCCGCCCTGGTGAACGGCACCGCCGGCCACGCCCTCGACTACGACGACGTCAACACCGCCATGCTCGGCCATCCCACCGCTCCGGTCCTACCCGCTGTCCTGGCCCTGGCCGAACTGACCGGGGCCACCGGGGCGGAGGCGCTGACCGCCTTCGTGGCCGGCTACGAGACGGAGTGCTCCGTCTCCCGGGCTCTTGGTCCCTCGCACTACCTGCGCGGCTTCCACGCCACCGGCACGGCCGGGACCCTCGGCGCCGCCGCCGCCTGCGCCAACCTGCTCGGTCTGGATACCAGTACCACCGCCATCGCCCTGGGCCTGGCCTGCACCCAGGCGGCCGGGCTCAAGTCGATGTTCGGGACCATGGCCAAGCCCTTCCACGCCGGCCGGGCCGCCGCCGCCGGGCTGCTGGCGGCGGTGCTGGCCGGCCAGGGCTTCAGCGCCCACCCCGAGGCGGTGGAGACCGACCAGGGACTGGCCGCCACCCACGCCGACGGCTTCGATGCCCACCGGGGCCTGGCCGCTCCGGCCGAGGGCTGGCATCTGAGGTCCAACCTGTTCAAGTACCACGCCTCCTGTTTCCAGACCCACTCGTCCATCGAGGGGCTGACCCGCCTGCGGGCGGCCGAGGCCCTCGCCCCAGATGACATCGCCTCGGTCACGATCCACGCCGATGCCATGCAGATGGGAATGTGCGCCATCCCCGAGCCGGCCACCGGTCTGGAGGTGAAGTTCAGCCTTCGCCACACCGCCGCCCTGGCCCTGGCCGGCATCGACACCTCGGCCCCTCAGAGCTTCACCGATGCGGTGGCGGCTGACCCGGCCCTGGTGGAACTCCGGGACCGGATTGCCGTGGTCGCGGACCGCTCGGGGGCCGGACCCACGGCGGTGGAGGTCACCCGCGGCGACGGCTCCGTGCTCGCGGTGGCCCATGACGTCTCCGTTCCGGAAGCCGATCTGGACTGGCAGGGCCGGCGCCTGGAGGAGAAGTTCATGGCCCTGGCCGTCCCCGTGCTGGGCCGGGCCGGGGCCGGAGCCGTGGCCGACCTGGTCAAGGGCCTGGACGACGCCGCAGACCTGTCCGGGCTGATGGCGGCCTGCCGGTCGTAGCCTGAGCGGGTGCCGGGCAACCTGCGGGACTACCACCGCTACCAGCGTTTTCCCATCTACCCCCGGGGCCGGGGCGGCGGTCGGGTCAACCGGGCCACCCGGCGCCAGGTGGCCGGCGCCGGCAGCTCGGGGGCGGGTCGGGTCGGTCTGTCCGGGCGGATCGGTCGGTGGATAGTGCGCCGGCTGGGAGGTCCGGGCGGGGGGCGGAGGACTGGCAGTATGGACGGGTGAGCCTGCTCGGGGACGAGGTCTTCTGGGAGGTGGAGCCCACCGGTCCTCTCCACGGTGACGTGCGGGTGGCCGGCTCCAAGAACGCCGTCACCAAGCTGATGGTGGCCGGCCTGCTGGGCGACTCCCCCAGCTACATCCTCAACGCTCCCATGGTCACCGAGGTGGACATCACCGCCGGCATGCTGACCTCGGTCGGCGCCGGGGTGGGCCGGGAGGGGGACACGGTCGTGGTGGACCCCTCCGACATCTGCACCGGCAGCGTCCCGGTCGGGTACTTCCGCACCAACCGCATCCCGATCCTCATGATGGGCCCTCTTCTGCACCGGATGGGTGAGGTCTCGGTACCCCTCTCGGGTGGTGATCAGATCGGGGGGCGGCCGGTGGACTTTCACCTCGAGGCCCTACGCAGCTTCGGCGCCGAGGTGACCGTCACCGATGACGCCATCCACGCCAAGGCGACCCGGCTCCAGGGCACCCGCGTCCGCCTGCCCTTCCCGAGCGTGGGCGCCACCGAGACCATCCTGCTCACGGCGGCGGTGGCTGAGGGCCGCACCGTCATAGAGAACGCGGCCATGGAGCCCGAGGTGGTGGAACTGGCCCTGTTCCTCCAGCGCATGGGGGCGGGCATCGAAATGCGCCCCGACCGGCGCTACGTGATCGAAGGCACCCCCAAGCTGAGCGGGGCCCGCCAGGAGCTGGGGGGCGACCGCATCGAGGCCTTCTCCTATCTGGTGGCCGGCCTGGCCAGCGGCGGACGGGTACAAGTCAGTGGCTGCAGCCAGGACCGCCTGGTGACGGCGCTGTCCACCCTCCGACGCATGGGCGCGTCCTTCGACATCACCGAGGACAGCGTCACCGTGGCGCCGGGTGAACTCCGGTCCATTGCGGTGGGGACCTCCACCCATCCCGGGTTCATGACCGACTGGGGGCCTCCCCTGGTCGTTCTCTTCACCCAGGTACCGGGCATGTCCGTGCTGCACGAGACGGTGTTCGAGGACCGCCTCGGCTACGTCGAGGCCCTGGATGCCATGGGAGCCCAGGTGGAGCTGTACGACCAGTGTCTCGGAGGTGGCCCGTGCCGGTTCCACGAGACCGACTGGCGCCACTCCGCCGTCGTCCGGGGCCGCACCCAGCTACGGGGAGGCCGGTTGGACATGCCCGACATCCGGGCCGGCTTCGCCTACATCCTGGCGGCGGCAGTGGCCGACGGGCCCTCGACCATCCGCGGTATCCACCAGCTGGAGCGGGGCTATGACCGGGTGCACGAGAAGTTCGCCGAGCTGGGCCTGCGCATTCAGGAGTTCGGCTCCGCCGATTGAGTCAGTCCTCGGCTCCGCCGACGAGCCGAGTGCCCCGTCAGGCGTTGACGATCCGGGCGGTGGCCCGGCGCCCGGGCAGCTTCAGCACCTCGATGGCGGACGGCAGCTGCTCTTTTATCTCGGCGTCGTGGGTGACCACCAGCACCTGACGGAACCGGCCCCTCAACCTCTCCAGGGCCAGCAGCATCCGCTCCTTGCGCTCCTCGTCCAGCGGCCCGAACACCTCATCCAACACCAACAGGCCGACCGTGCCTCCGGACTGGAAGCGGACGTGTTCACTGATGGCCACCCGCAGGGCCAGGTTGGCCAGATCGGTCTCGGACCCGCTGAAGCGGTCCATCCCGTAGGAGACCCCGGCGTCACGGATCTGGATCTCGTAGCTGTCCGGGTCCACCTCGAGACGCTCATACTCCCGGTCGGTCAACTCTGAGAACAGGTCGGCGGCCTGGGCCGACAGCGTCGGACCCACGGATGCCACCACCGTGTTGCGGAACACGTTGAGCAGCTCGGACAGCCGGCCCAGGTGGCGGGCTTCTTCGGCCAGGGCTCCGAGGCGTTCGTGCTGCTGGTCGGCGTCGGCCAACCGGTGACGCTCACCCGAGAGGGCGGCATCGGCGGCCAGGGCCAGAGCCGACAGCCGCTGGAACTCGGCCGTGGCCTGCTCCGACGCCTTGGCCGCGGCGGTGGCGGCCTCCCGGGCCCGGGCCAGCTCCTCGGGCTTGAAGTCCAGGGCCTTCACCTTGTCCCGCAGGTTGATCAGCTCGGACTCGAGAGTGGCCAGCTGATCCGACTCGTCCTGAGCCTCCTTGGCCGCCGCCTGGCGGCGCTCGAGCCGTCCGGTCAGCCGGGCGCACTCGGCCGCCGCCGCCCGCCCGGACTCCACCGCCGCTATCAGGGAACGCTCCTCCCCGTCGCCCGGTTCCCCACCCAGAGCCTCCACCGCCCGCCGGTGGGCCTCGACGGCCGCCTCTCGGCGCTCGGCGGCGCGCTGATAGAGCATCCAGGCCTTCCGGGCCGACTCCAGCACCGCCGTCTGCTTCTTCAGTTCCCCCTCGGCCCGGGCCACCGCCGCGGCCAGGACGGCTTGGGCCTGCTCCAGCCCGGTCAGCTCGGCCTGGGCCTGGTCGAGTTCGAGGCGGCGGTGGGACAGGACGTTCTCGAAGGCGTCGCCCAGAGCCTGACCGCACAGGGGACAGTCGGCCTGGTCGTTGAGTACGTCGGTGCGGGCCACTACCTCCCGGGCCCGCTGGACGGACGCCCGGGCGGCGGCCAGCCGCCCGTCGGTCTGGGAGAGTTCCGCCCGGACCGACTCGGCCACGGCGCGCGCCTCCTCCACGGCCGGGCTGAGCTGATCTGGATCCACCACCGGTTCGGGCGGGGGGAGCTGGGCCAGGGCACGAGCCGAGGCGGTGACGGCCTGAACCAGGACCAGGCGCCCCTCGGCCGCGGCCAGTCCCTCGGCCACGGGGGCCAGCTCGGCCAAGCTCTCCGACGCCAGAGCCAGATCGGTCACCTCGGACTGCAGGCGGGCCAGGCGGACGGCGCCTTCGTCGCGCTTCTCCCGCAGCGCCTTGCCTTCCTTGACCAGCGAGTCGTACTCCCGGCCGACCTCGGCCAGCTGGTCCAGGCGGGTGCCGGCGGCGGTGGCAACCGCCTTGGCCTCATCGGCAGTCCGGGCCGCGGCGGCCGAAGCAGCGGTGGCGGCGGCCGATGCCGCCGCAGCCGCGTCCACCTCCTTCTCCAGCTCGGTGCGGTCCGGCAGCAGTGCCCGCAGCTGGGTCAGTCGCTCTGACGCGGACCGGGCGTCCTTGCGCGACTGCTCCCGAGCCCCGTCCAGTGGCGTTATGCCGAGCAGCTGCATGACCAGCTTGCGCCGTTCGGCCGGCGCCTGGGAGGAAAAGGCGGCCAATTGCTTCTGCTCGGCAAAGACCGAGGCCCGGAAGGCCACGTCGTCCATACCCAGGATGGAGTGGACGTACTTGGCCACATCCCGGACCCCTTCGGCCACCTGGGCCCCGTCCGACTGGGCCTCGGCCTTGACGGTGTGGTTCATGCCGGTCAGGGTGCGCCGGACCAGATACAGATGGCCCTCGTGTTCGAACTCCACCTCGGTGACGCAGTCGGCGTTCACCCCCGAGGTGCGGATCTGGTCCTTGGCCGTGCGGGCCTTGCCCCAGAGAGTCCAGGTGATCGACTCCAGCAGGGTCGACTTACCGGCCCCGTTGCGCCCGAAGATGCCCACCAGCCCGGGGGGCATCTCCAGTTCCACCGGTTCCTCGTAGACCCGGAAGTTGCGCATGTAGAGCCGGGTAAGCCTCACAGAGCGCTCTCTACCGCCTGGGAGAGGTACTCGTGGCCGAGGTGCAGCAACCGCTCCCGGTCGAATCCGGTCAGGTCCTGGCCGTCGAGATACCGCTCCCACTGGGCGGGCATGGAACCGAGATCGGGGAGGGCGACCAGAGTGGCCGAGTCGGTGAAGGTCGGCTCCAGCTTGAGCTGCAGCGCCCCCGCCGCCGCCGCCCGGACCTCCTCCAGGTCCAGCAGCCGGTAGGCCTCGGCATCCACCGAATCGATGTAGAGGCGGGCCACGGCGCCGTCCGGCACCGCCGACACGCGCTCCAACACCAGCGCCCGCACCTCGGCCGGGGAAAGACCCAGGGCCTCGACCGTCTCCAGGGTCACCAGGGGACGCTGGCCGGTCAGGGCCAGATGCCGGCAGGCCCCGGTGTCGGTGTCGAGGACGACTATGCCCTTGGCCTTGTCCGGATCATCGGCGAAAGAGAAGGTGTCGGTGGATCCGGCGTACCAGATCCTCTCGGCCACTTCGGCATGGAAGTGGTAGTGGCCCAACAGCACGAAGTCGGAGCGCAGCCGGCCGGCGTCCACCTCGATCTCGTTGATGTCGGAGTAGCGGGGCTCGACCTGGGTGATGCGCGGATGGGTGAGCAGGAGGTTGGAAGCGGTCAGCGAGCGCTCGGCGTCGGCGGTGGCCAGGGCCTCCAGAGTCGCCTCCACCGTGAGCATCTGAGGCACGGCGTGGACGACCAGGCCGCCGAGATCGAAGCGCTCGTAGGCCAGCCGGTGGGCGAAGTGGAACTCCGGGAAGCTGTCGGACAGGGCGGAGTACGGGCTGCCGGTGCCGGGCAGGCGGGGCGTGTCGTGGTTACCGGTGATGAGGGCGACCTGGACCCCGTGCTCGCGTATGAGGGCGAGGGCGCGCTGGGCGACCCGGTAGGAACGGAAGGTGGGACGGGGATGGTCGAAGATGTCCCCCAGCCACACGATCAGATCCGGCTCCTGGGCCAGGGCCAGATCTACAGCGGCGGTGAAGGACTCCTCGAAGTCGGCCTCCCGCTGGTTCACCCCGTCGGCCCGGGTGGCCGGGTAGTAGGAGCGGCCCAGGTGGGCGTCGCCCAGGGCGGCCACTTTCATGACGCACCCCCATCTGGCGCGACCGGAGCCGCTGACACCGCCGCCGCGGCAGCGGCAGCCGCCGTGGGCACCGCCCTCATCAGTCCACCAGGGCGGCCACGTTGGCCGCCGCCGCGGGCCGGGCCGCCGGAGGCGGTGAGACCCGGCGGACCAGATCCTCGTACAGGTGGATGGTGGCCGGCACGGCGAAGGGAGCCGACAGATTGGCCACCAGGCACTCCCCCGGCATCAGCGTCTGGATCTCCGGCCCCAGGGCCGACAGGTCGGCCTTGGATGACGCCTTCAGGATGTTGCGGTCCTTCTCATCGGCCAGGCCGAGGATGAAGAAGGTGTTGAACTGGGACAGCAGCTCGTCATCCAGGAGCTTGGGCTGCTGGGTCACGGCCGTGAGCCCGACCTTGAACTTCCGGCCCTCCCGGGCCAGGCGGGGGAAGACGTTGGATTCCTTGTCCTTGCTCGAGCCCAGCACCCGCTGGGCCTCCTCCAGGACGATGCTCACCACCGGAAGCCTCTCGTGCAGCTCCGGGTTCTCCAGGTAGGCGGCCGACCACTCGTTCAGGACGCGCCGGGTCAGGTAGGACGCGATCAGGACCTCCTCGGTGGAGCCGAGACCGCTGACGTCGATGAGCACCACCATGCCCTCGGACAGGTCGCGCAGCACCGCCGAACCAACCGAAACATGCGGATCGGTGGCGATACAGGACAGCCCGACGATGCGCCGGGCCCGGCGGTGCACCACCTGCAGGGTCGACAGGGCAATGCGCCCGTCGAGCTCGGCATCCCGGAAGCCGGGTAGATCGTCTATCTGGGCCAGGGCCAGCAGCCAGGCCAATCCGTCCGAGTCATAGTGGCGCTCCAGCTCGAAGAGGGCCTCCTCCTGAGGCCGGCTCCACTCATAGGCCGTGCGCAGGTCATCGATGGACAGCTCGGCCAGGCTCACCTTGAGACTGGATGTCCCGGGCAGGGCCCGGGCCGCGTAGGTGCGCAGCCTCTCCCCCGCCCAGGGATGCGCCGCCAGGGCCGGTCGGTACTCCCCGTGCGGATCCACGATGAGCAGTCCGTAGCGGCCGCCCCGCTGCATGACCGAGCCGGCTATCACCCGCATGAGGTTGGACTTGCCCATACCGGTGGTGGCGAAGATGCCCACGTGACTGGCCAGGCTGGTCCCAGGAATGCCGACCTCGAAATCGACCTCGGCTTCGCCACTGCGGAGGTGGCCCACCGGAAGGTCACCCATGCGGGTGGCCAGAAAGGCGAAGTCGGACGGTTCGGGAGCCACCACCCGGGAGAACTGGGTGGGAAGGCTCTTGGGCTTGCGGAAGCTACGCCCGTCCGGGCTGAGGTAACCCAGGCAGCGACATTCGGCCACCCGGTAGGTCCGCCGGCCCGGCTCGTTGACGATGTGGGCGCCGGTCTCGCCCCGCACATCATCGGTCAGCAGCGTCCCGGCCACCCGCTCGGCCCAGCCCGGCTCCCGGTGTTCGGTGCCGTAGGTGACATCCACGATGCGGAACAGGTAACGCCGCCCGGTGGCCTCGTCCACCCCCACCAGCAACTCGCCCAGGAAGAGGTCCTCGTCCGGGGCCGAGCGGAAGACCGCCTCCAGCACGTTCCGGCCGAACAACCGGCCCCTGACCTCGGCCGGCCCCTCGACGGCGAAGCCGCCCTCTCCCTCATCCACCCTCATGCCCGCTCCATCAGCCGGTGTCGATCATCGAAGGCCCTCTGCCTGGCTTCGGACTCCACCCCGGCCCGCTCCAGGGCCTCGTCCAGGGCCAGCCAGGCCTCGGCTCGGACCCATCCCGGGCAGGCGGCCAGGCGGTCGGCCACCGAGAGCGGGTACGGATAGCCGGGGAAGGCGGCGTCGTTGCAGACCGATGCCAACCGGGCCAGGGCCACCTCTGGCTCGGTGGCGGCGGGTAGGTCGATCCGGAAGGCATAGCGGGAGTCGGGATCCAGGCCGGCCACCACCACCTGTAGGTCGGGCCAACGCGATCCGGCCTTGGTGCGGGCCACCGGGGCCCACCACCGGGTGCGGCCCAGCTCCCGGGCCGCCTCCAACTCCAGCTGGCCGACCAGCGGAGCGCCGCCGCGGGAGAGCGAGGAGTGCTTGGTCAGGCCGACGACCGTGACGTCCCGCTCGGCGGCCGCCGCGAAGAGGGCCGCTGCCAGCCCGGCCGGCGAGCGCCAGTCGGGCACCAAGTCACCGTCGAGCAGGACCAGTGAACCCGGCACGGCCCGCTCCACGCAGGCCCGGGCCGCCACCCACTCGGCCCAGTCCCGCAGCAGGTTGATGTCAACCGGAATCCCATCCTCCAGTTCCAGGCCCACCTCCTCCAGACCGAACCGGGAGGAACCGGCCCCGAGCAGGTGGGCCTGCAGGTCCCCAACCTCTTCCACCTCACAGCGGCCGTGGCGGAAGCAGACGGTGGCCGAGCGGGTGACCACGACCTGCAGGCAGCGGGCGTCGGCCACCAGAGCCTGGCCGCCGTCCACGGCCCAGACCTCGGGGCTGGGCTCGGGCGGCCCCAGGGGCCGCAGGGTGACGACCGGCTCGAACTCCAGCTCGGAGCCGGCGGCGTCGTCCAGGCTGACCTGACCGCCCAGCAGGAGCCCCGCCAGCCGCTCGGCCACGGCGTCAATACTGGTGGCGGCAGCGGCCTCCGGGGCGCCGCCAGGGGGGAGAAGAGTCTGGGCGTAGGGCGCGGTCACGCCCGCCATGGTGCCGTCCAGGTGTGACACCCCTCCCCCTCAAATGACATCCGTGTATTTTGCCACCCGCCGGGCCCGGGGCGGCCCATGGCCGGCCCGACCTTGTAGACGGCCACGGTCTCCCGGTCCACGCCGGGGATTATCCCGTAACCTTGAAGGCTGACGGTGAGTCGGCCAGGTGGCCGCGATCCGGCCAGGCCTGGCCGGGACCGGGTCGAGGAAGGTCGGGACTCCAAAGGGCAGGGTGCTGGTTAACGGCCAGTCGGGGTGACCCGCAGGAAAGTGCAACAGAGAGCAGACCGCCGATGGCGCCCTCGGGCGCACAGGTAAGGGTGAAACGGTGCGGTAAGAGCGCACCAGCGTCCCGGGCGACCGGGCGGCTAGGTAAACCCCACCCGGAGCAAGGCCAAGCGTGGGACAGGGCGGCCCGTCCGGCTCCGAGAGGAGCAGTCCCCAGGTAGGCCGCATAGATGGATGGTCACCCGGTGGGGCCGAGAGGCTCCGCTGACAGAATCCCGCCTATCGGCCGACTCACCGTCTTTATGGCCTCTGACCAGGGCGTTTATACTTTTGCAAGCAACCCCAGGCCGCGTACAGGCCGCGGGAATTTTTCACAAAGTTGGATCCAGCGACGACACTCGGCCCCTCGGGGGCGCCGGCGGTCACTGAGCGTGACCGTCTCCGGGAGCTGGAATCAGGCCCGCTCGGGGGAGGGCTGGAGGCGACGGACGAAGGTCTCGTAGTCCTCGAAGCGCCCCGGGAGCGGGCGCAGATGGACGATCGTCCCGGCCGGCCGCTCCTCCAGATCCACCACCTGAACCACGGCGGGGTCGTCCGGGTCTCCGGCCAGGATGATGGCACCCGGCACGATGACGGACGGGTCTACTGCCTCGTCCAGGAAGGTCCAGACGAAGCCGGTCTCGTCCTCGTCGTTGAGATCGGCGCCTATGTCCAGGGTCATGCTCACCGTTCGCTCCCCCGGCCCCACCGGGCCGCCAGGTACTCCTGATTGTCCTGCACCGGGCCGAGGACATCAAGCAGCCCGCTCAGCGCCTCGTCGTCGTCGGACGGGAGCACCACGGTGAAGTGAGGCCGCCGGCCGGTGGCCAGGAGCAAGCGGCCGGACTCCAGCAGCCGACCCACGCTCGTCACATGAACGGACCGGTAGGTCACCAGGCGCCGGCCCAGGATCGCCCTGGCCGAGCCGGGCCCGATGTCGTCCATGACGGCAAAGACGGATATCCCGAAGATGGGCACGCCGTCGAGGCACCACGCCCGCTGGGTGCGCAGGCCGTGAGCCCACAGCTTGGCCAACGAGTCAGTGCCGCCCCGGATCACAACGGCGTCGTCGTCGGGAGCCGGCTCGTCCCGCAGCCTCGGTCGCTGATCCTCCCGGCCACAGCTCACCCGCCGACGCCGTCCCCGTCAGCTGCCTCGACGGGGGTGGTGCCAAGGACGCTGTCCACGGCCAGCCGGGTCCGGTCCTCGGCGTCGGGCCAAAGGTGGCTGTAGGTGTCCAGCGTCTCGGTGGCGCTGGCGTGCCCGAGGCGGGCCTGAACCACTTTGACCGACTCCCCGTGACGGATCAGGAGACTGGCGTAGTAATGGCGGAGATCATGGAAACCGGTTCCCTCCGGCGCGCCAGCCCGGCGCACAGCCCCCCGCCAGATGTCGCCGAAGGTGCTGCGAGAGATGGGCTCACCACGGGGGTTGGTGAAGACGAGGTCCCACTCCCCCGCCGCCGGAAAGGCAGCCAGGTGCGCGGCCAGCGCATCAATGGTGACTTCGGGCAGCGGGATGGTCCGGTTGCTGGCCTTGGTCTTGGGCGGGCCGAGCTGCGCCCCAGTTCGCGGCAGCCAGACGATCTGTTGGTCGATCCGCACTGTCCGGCGGAGCATGTCCAGCCGGGGGACGCTCAGGCCGAAGGCCTCTCCCTGGCGCACCCCGGTACCGGCCGCGAACAAGACCATGGCCCGGTAGCGATCCGGGACGGCTGCGGCCAGGGCGAGGACCTGTTTAGTCTGGAGAGGGACGATCTCCTCCGTCGCGGCACGGGGCAGCTTGATGCCACGGCAAGGGCTGGACGCGATCAGCCTGTCCTCGACGGCGGCCCTGAAGATGGCGGCCAGGTAGCGGTAGGCAAGCTCGACTGTCCGGGGCCCCAGCACGGTCGAGCGATCCTTGACCCATCCTTGGATGTCGGTCGGCCGCACGGCGGCTATTGGCCTGTGCTCAAAGAAGGGAAGCAGGTGGTTCCGGAGGTGCCGGTCGACGAGCAGTTCCGTGCTCGGTCGGTGAACCTGAATCGTCTGCCACTCGAGCGCATACCGGCCGAAGGTGACCTGGCCGGCGCTTGGGTCGATGTAGGCGCCTCTGAGGATGTCTGTCGATACAGTCGCCAACCAGCGCTCGGCGTCGATCCGCCGGCTGAAGGTCCTGGATCGTTCCCGCCCGTCCGGATCCCGGAAACGAGCCCGCCAGCGGTTTGCCCCCCGCTTCTCGACATGAGCCATGCGTCCTCCCGGTACGGGGCCGGAGCCCCGCCTTCTTGCTGGGTCCCGAGGCTAACGATGCCTTGTTACAGCCAGCGCCTGGCGATGCCCTGGGCGATGGGCGGCACGGCGCAGAGGGGTATCAACCAGACCTCCCGCCTGAGCCCGGGCGCCCGGCGGGAGGCTCCCCCGGTCGCCGCGTCCATCGATCCCCCGGGCGACGCGTCCCTCCAGGGAGGCCAGACGGGCGCAAGGGAAGAGGCGCCCTGGACACCATCGGGGCGGGGGCGGGCGCTTCCACTCTCGTCGAGGCCAGGTAGGCCCTCAGGTCATCAAGGCTGAGCCGGACATTGTGTCCGATCTTGTAGTAGGGCAGGCGGGACTCGTAGACCGCCCGGCGGACCCAGCGCTCGGTGACGTTCAAGAAGGCGGCCGCCTCCTCGATGGTCAGGGGTGGCTCGTGCTCCGAAGAGGGTGCGGGAAGGTTTGACATCTCGGTTGCTCCTTTGACACTCCGCCCGACGGCCGGGCCGTTCGGGACGAGAACTTGATAGGGGGACCGAACCTGAAGGGCTCGTCCAGTGGTCCCCGACCTGGACGAGCTTTTGCATGGGGCGCCGCCCCCCGTCGCTGAAGTTGTGCCATAGCGAACCGTCACAACTACCGTCACAACTACCGTCACAACTACCGTCACAAGTGACCGTCACAGGTCCGCGGCCCAGAACCCCGGCCCAACTGGGACGGGAGCCGTCACAACGGCTGGCCCAAGCGTTCATTTGCCTTACTAGGCTCCCGGGACCGGCCCTGTCTCGCGGTGGAAACCCCGCTGTCCCCGTTCTTCGGACATCGGGCTGCGTCCCGGTTCTTCGGACACGGGCCCGTTTCTCCGCAGCCCTCCGCTCACGCGCCGATCTGCGCGGTCCTACGGGCCATTCCTGGCGGGAGCGGGATCGTGACGAGGAGCACCGCGAACCCCGGCACCCTCCACAACGTCCAGCTCGCTTGTTACCTCGTTGAACTGACCATTCCATACCGTCATCTGCCGCCAAATACCGCCCACGAAATAAACCTTTACGGCGGTCACATCGACCTGGCATAACCCCTGAAAGACCCAAGAATCGGAACCAGGGTTGCAACCCCTCCGGGGGTTGCCCGGCCGGGATCGTCACGGAACGAGAGGAGGTGTCGGGATGGCTCGCATGGCCATGATGGGACGGGACTCGACCCGCTACCACCGCCGCAATGTCGGCCTGGACGCCCCCCGCCTCGGCGACCCAGAACTCGACGAGGCCTCCGTGTCAATGCGCTACTTCGCCAGCCACGGCGAGACGCCCCTGGTGTGGGGCGGCTCCGGGGCGATGGCCCTGGGCCTGTCCGGCGCCGTGGGCGCGGCGCAGTACGAGGCGCTATTCGCCGAGGGCGGGGCACTCGATCCCACCACCGGGGAACGCCTGGTCAAGACAGCCCGGCCGGGGATGGAGATCGTGGTCTCGTCCCCCTTATTCCGAATTCGGGATTTATGGGCTTATGCCGAGTAGCGGATTATGCCGAGTAGGCCGGCGTCTGCCGGGTTGGCCCTGGCCAGCGAGGTGAGGCCTCATTCGGACTCGGCATAATCAACGGCGCTGGGCGGATGCTTCCTCCTGCGGGATCGCAG
>DAHUYE010000030.1 GCA_027315345.1 Actinomycetota bacterium | reverse complement strand
TGGCCGAGGCCTGGGTCTGGAGTGGGACCACCTACAGCCCTCGGCCAAGGGCGGGGTGACCTCATTCGAGAACCTCCGGCCCCGCTGTCGGGCCTGTCATCGGGCCAAGACGGCCCGGGACTTCCCGGAGGGGACCTCGGGCTATCGCCGGCGCCAGGCGGCGGTGGCGGATCGGGCCCGGACCAAGACGAAGGCGGGGGCCGGTAGCGGGGTGGGCGGAACGGCCAAGTCCAAGGCCGCAGCCATGGCCGGTTCGGGGGCGGGCTCAGCGGCGCCGAGTTCGGGGGGAACCCGCCGGCGGACCTGAGCCGGTGGCCCTGAGCCGGGCCCGACCGCGTGGGGCGGCCCGGCGACGCCGGTGGACCTGAGCCGGACGGCAGAACCCTGGGTGCGGCCGCTCCCGGCGGCCCTGCCGGCGCGCCCTGCCGGCGCGCCCTGCCGGCGCGCCCTGCCGGCGCGTCCTGGAACGGGGTCCGGAGGGGAGAGACCCGGCCGTAGAGTGACGGGATGGAGAACCGGCCGCCGCCCGATCCAGCCAAGCTGCTCGAGCAGTGGATGGAGTGGGAGCGCGGGGAGACGCCGCCGGGCCGGGTCATGTCGAATCTCAAGACCAGTGGCCTACGCGATCTCCTGGAGGAGCTGGCGGCCAAACCCAAGGCGTGACGGCGGTCAACCCCCGTCCCCGGCGGGAGGGATGGCAGCCGGGGGCCCAGGTGATTCCTCGTCCCGACGGGGCTCGACACGCCGGCGGGCCGCCCTGGCCGGAGCGAGAGGACCCGATCCGGATGGATGAGGTCCGGGCCATATTCACCGCCGGCGGCCCGACCGAGCCGTCCCGGACGGGCCTGCACGGAGCGACTCTGCAGACGCCGCGTCCCTCGGCCGTTCTTTGCCCTCTGTTCGAGGAGGACGGAGCCGCCCGGGTCATCCTGACCCGCCGGTCATCGGCGCTGCGCTCCCACACCGGCCAGGTGTCCTTCCCGGGCGGGAGGCTGGACGAGGGCGAGGAGCCGGTGGCCGCTGCTCTCAGGGAGGCCACCGAGGAGATCGGGCTCGACCCGACCGTGTGCGAGATCCTCGGGGAGCTGTCGCCGCTGGTGACGATCAGCTCGGGGGCGGCCATCACGCCATTCGTCGGGGCCCTCCCCGGGCGCCCGAAGCTCTTTCCCAACCCGGCCGAGGTGGACCGGGTCTTCGACGTGGCCCTGTCGGACCTGGTGCATCCGGAGGTGTACCACGAGGAGATCTGGCCCATGCCGGGTGGGAATCGCTCCATGTACGTGTTCGAGCTGGACGGGGACACGGTATGGGGGGCGACGGCCCGGATGCTGACCGAGCTCCTCGACCTCATCTTCGACATGCCGTTGCCGGCCGGGGACCGGGTCGTCCCCTCTTAGGACCGCAGTGTCAGCCAGTCCCTGACGTAATCGGGCGGGGGTAGGGCGTCGCCGGCGCCGGCGCCGGCGCCGGCGCCGGCGGAATCGGGGACCGGGGGGCCGGGGAGGAGAGAGAGGGGGAGGACGCCGGCCCAGTGAGGCAGGCCCATGTCCTGCTCATCGTCGATGGGCGGACCGGTCCTGATCTTGGCCGAGCCCTCGGTGATGGGGAGGCGGACGACCAGGGTCGAGCGCAGTTCCTCCGGGGTGGGTGGCCGGCTGTCCGCCGAACGGCCCGGGGCCATGTGGTCCACGATGGCCAGGAGGGCGGCGCGTTTCTCGGCCTCGTCGCTGACCGGCTCGGCCACGCCGAAGAGCATCACCGAGCGGTAGTTCATGGAGTGATGGAAGGCCGACCGGGCCAGGACCAGGCCGTCGATGAGGGTGACGGTGACACACGCTTCTGCCCCCGCCGCCAGGCTGCGGAGGGCGAAGTTGCCCACCGCCCCGTGGAGGTAGACGACGTCGTCCACCCTGGCGTAGGTGGTGGGGAAGACCCAGGGAGCGCCCTCCAGGCTGAAGCC
Source organism: Actinomycetota bacterium (assembly GCA_027315345.1). Classification (GTDB taxonomy): domain Bacteria; phylum Actinomycetota; class Acidimicrobiia; order Acidimicrobiales; family JAJPHE01; genus DAHUYE01. The sequence goes on along the minus strand of DAHUYE010000030.1, from coordinate 6,356 downwards.
GACGTGGCAGATGAGCCCGGCGTCCAGGATGGCGGCCACCGTCTCCCGGTCGTAGCTGCCGCGCTCGGTCTTGCGCCTGAGGCGGGAGCGCTCGGTGGCCAGGAGGGTCGACTCGGGCATGGACCTATGTTCGTCGAGGAGGCGGACGGAGCGGACACATTTACGGGGCCGGGCCGGCGTGGCCGGCATGGAACCGGCCTGAGCCGGCGCGCCTACCTAAGCTGGCAGACGTGCCGATGCTCAGCTTCGAGGGCGAGACCCATGGCGAGATCGTCCGCAAGGTGAGACGCTGGCTGGCGTCGCTGGATGGGGACGAGAGCGAGACCCTTTCGCCGGTGGAGGCTGTCGAGCGGGCTTCGGAGCTCACCAAGGACGCCCTCACCGTCATCGCCCACGCCGCTCCCGGCCCGGTGGCCCGCAGCGAGGTCATGAAGGGCCTGACCCGGATGGGCTATGAGGCGACCGACTCGACCAAGCGGGCGGTGGTGGCCGGGCTGGACGCCATGGCCGACGCCACCGAGGGCAGCGTGCTCAAACGGATCCAGAAGGCCCGGAACTCAGTCCTCTACGAGATGAACACGGCCGTGGCCCGCCAGTTCCTCCGCTCCCTCCGCTAGCGGGCGGCCCGGCGCCGGCGCCGGCGTCGGCGCGGCGGCCCGGGGTGGGCGCCCCAGCGGTGGGCCGGTGGCCCTTCCGGCGGCCCGGGATGGCGTTCCAGCGGTAGGCCGGTGGCCCTTCCGGCGGCCCGGGGTGGGCGCCCCAGCGGTGGGCCGGTGGCCCTTCCGGCGGCCCGGGATGGCGTTCCAGCGGTGGGCCGGTGGCCCTTCCGGCGGCCGGGGTTAGGCGGCCCCCGCAGCCGGGATGGGCGCCCCGGCGGTCCGAGAAGGGGCCGGGCGCTGTCGTACCCCCCTAGTAACCTGAGGGCTCGGGACCGGAGGAGGGACGCCGCTGTGGCTGAGGTCGAGATCGGCATCGGCAAATCGGGACGGAGGGCCTACGGCCTGGACGACATCGCCATCGTCCCCAGCCGGCGCACCCGGGACCCCGAGGACGTGGACATCTCCTGGGAGATCGACGCCTATCGCTTCGACCTGCCCCTGATGGCGGCGGCCATGGACGGTGTGACCAGCCCGGCCACGGCCATCGAGATCGGCCGGCTGGGCGGGGTCGGGGTGCTCAACCTGGAGGGGCTCTGGACCCGCTACGTGGATCCCGAGCCGCTGTTCGAGGAGATCGCCTCCCTCGATCAGGAGAAGGCCACGGCCCGGATGCAGCAGATCTACAGCGAGCCCATCAAGCCGGAGCTCATCACCCGCCGCATCCGGGAGATCAAGGAGGCCGGGGTGGTCTCGGCCGCGTCCCTGACGCCCCAGCGCACCGAGTCCTTCGCCAAGGCTGTATTGGAGGCCGAGCTCGACCTGCTGGTTATCCAGGGCACGGTCGTCTCGGCTGAGCACGTGTCCAAGACGGCCGAGCCTCTCAACCTCAAGCGCTTCATCCGGGAGTTCGACATCCCGGTGATCGTGGGCGGCTGCGCCTCCTACCAGGCCGCTCTGCACCTCATGCGCACCGGCGCCGTCGGCGTGCTGGTCGGGGTGGGCCCGGGCAACGCCTGCACCACCCGGGGCGTGCTCGGCCTCGGTGTCCCCCAGGCCACCGCTATCGCCGACGCCGCCGGGGCCCGGATGCGTCATCTGGATGAGACGGGTGTGTACGTCCATGTCATCGCCGACGGGGGCATGGCCACGGGCGGGGACATCGCCAAGGCCATCGCCTGCGGCGCCGACGCGGTCATGATCGGTTCGCCCCTGGCCGCCGCCGACCAGGCTCCCGGGCGTGGCTACCACTGGGGCATGGCCACCTTCCACGCCAGCCTGCCCCGGGGGGCGCGCATCCGGACCCAGGCCCGGGGCACCATCCAGGAGGTGCTGCTCGGTCCGGCCCATGAGAACGACGGCCGTCTCAACCTGTTCGGCGCCCTGCGCACCAGCATGGCCACCTGCGGCTACGAGACGGTAAAGGAATTCCAGAAGGCGGAGGTGATGGTGGCCCCGGCCCTGCAGACCGAGGGCAAGGCGCTGCAGCGCTCCCAGGGCGTCGGGATGGGCCGCTGAGCCCCGACCCGGTGATCCCGCCGGCGGCGGGCGGGGTGGCCCCGCCTGGCTCGGGGACGAGCTCGGGGGCGGCGGGCGTGGCTGCGGTCATCCCGCCCGGGGCGGATCCGCTCATCCCCCGGCCGGAGGCGCCGCGCGGGCCCGGCTTCGAGGAGTACGACACCGTCCTGGTGGTCGACTTCGGCGCCCAGTACGCCCAGCTCATCGCCCGCCGGGTGCGGGAGGCCCACGTCTATTCCGAGATCGTGCCCCACACCATGTCGGCCGAGGAGATGCTCTCCCGCCGACCCAAGGGCATCATCCTCTCGGGCGGCCCCAAGTCGGTGCACGTCGAGGGTGCCCCCCACGCCGATCCCGCCATCTACGACTCCGGCGTCCCGGTCCTGGGCATCTGTTACGGCGCCCAGCTGGTTGCTCTGCAACTGGGGGGAGAAGTTGCCCGCACCGGCAAGGGCGAATACGGACGTACACCTCTCACCGTGGTGGCCGGCTCCCCCCTGCTGGCGTCCATGCCGAGCCAGCAGGACGTGTGGATGAGCCACTTCGACGCCATCGTCGGGGCTCCCGAGGGCTTCGTGGTCACGGCCAGCTCCCCCGATGCGCCGGTGGCCGCCCTGGAGAACGTCGAGCGGGGTATCTACGGCGTGCAGTTCCATCCCGAGGTCGCTCACACCCCGAGGGGTCAGGACGTCCTCAAGGCCTTCCTCTACGACGCCTGCAGCTGCCGGCCCAACTGGACCATGAGCTCGGTGATCGAGTCATCCGTCGATGCCATTCGCCGGCAGGTCGGCAGCGAGAAGGTCATCTGCGCCCTCTCCGGTGGGGTCGATTCCTCCGTGGCCGCCGCCCTGGTGCACAAGGCGATCGGTGACCAGCTGACCTGTGTGTTCGTCGACACCGGGCTCATGCGGGCGGGGGAGGCCGACCAGGTCGAGGAGACGTTTCGCCGGCAGTTCAAGATGGATCTGGTCCACGTCAAGGCGGCCGACCGGTTCCAGGAACTGCTCAACGACGTCATCGATCCTGAGCGCAAGCGCAAGATCATCGGGGAGACCTTCATCCGCATCTTCGAGGAGGTGGCCACCGAGCACGAGGACGCCCGTTTCCTCGTGCAGGGAACCCTGTATCCCGACATCATCGAGTCGGGGACCAAGGACGCCTCGAAGATCAAGTCGCATCACAACGTGGGCGGCCTGCCCGAGGACATGAACTTCGAGTTGGTCGAGCCGCTGCGCAACCTGTTCAAGGACGAGGTGCGGGTGGTGGGCGAGGAGCTTGGCCTGCCCGAGGACATCGTGTGGCGCCAGCCCTTCCCCGGACCGGGTCTGGCCGTGCGCATAGTCGGCACCATCACGCCAGAGCGGGTCCGCATCCTCCAGGCCGCCGACGCCATCGTGGTGGACGAGATCCGTCGGGCCGGGCTGTACAACGAGATCTGGCAGAGCTTCGCCGTTCTGCCGGCGGTGCGGACGGTGGGGGTGATGGGGGACGAGCGGACCTACGCCTATCCCATCATCATCCGGGCCGTCACCAGCGATGACGCCATGACCGCCGACTGGGCCCGCCTTCCCTACGAGGTCCTGGAACGGCTCTCCAGCCGCATCATCAACGAGGTCCCCGGGGTCAACCGGGTCGCCCTGGACATCACCTCCAAGCCGCCCGGCACCATCGAGTGGGAGTGAGCGACACCCAGCTCTCGTTGTCCGGCGGTGGTGAGTGGGAGTCGAGCAGCTCCGGGATGCCGGCCGCCGGCTCGGACCGTCGGCCGGATGGCGCTGACGCCGCGGGCGGTGGGGCCGATGAGTACTTCCCCGGGCCCTTTGCCGACCGGGCGCCCGACCTGCTCGGCGGCTTGAACACGGCCCAGCGCGACGCCGTCCTTCACGCCGGCGGTCCTCTCCTGATCCTGGCCGGCGCCGGCTCGGGCAAGACCAGGGTGCTGACCCACCGCATCGCCCATTTGGTCAAGGAGCAGGGGGTGAATCCCTTCTCCATCCTGGCCATCACCTTCACCAACAAGGCGGCCGAGGAGATGCGCAACCGGGTGACCGGCCTGGTCGGCCCGGTCGGTCAGCGCATGTGGGTCTCCACCTTCCACTCCGCCTGTGTCCGCATCCTGCGCCGGGAGGCGTCCCGGCTGGGTTACAAGTCCTCTTTCACCATCTACGACCAGGCCGATGCCGTCCGACTGACCGGCTACGTCATCCGGGACCTCAACCTCGATCCCAAGCGATTCGCACCCCGGACGGTTCATGCCACCATCAGCCAGGCCAAGAACGAGCTGATCGACTTCGACACCTACCGCGCCCAGGCCAAGACCATTTTCGAACGCAAGATCGCCGACGTCTACGCCGGCTATCAGCAGCGGCTTCTGGCCGCCAGCGCCATGGACTTCGATGACCTGCTGGTGGTGACCGTCAACCTCTTCCAGGCCTTCCCCGACGTCCTGGCCGGCTACCAGCAGCGATTCACCCACATTTTGGTGGATGAGTACCAGGACACCAACCGGGTCCAGAACGAACTGGTCATCCTCCTGGCCGGCACCCACCGCAACCTCTGCGTGGTGGGAGATGGGGACCAGTCGATCTACGCCTTCAGGAGCGCGGATATACGGAATATCCTGGAGTTCGAGGGGGCGTTTCCGGACGCCACCGTGATCGTGCTGGAGCAGAACTACCGCTCGACCCAGACGATCCTGGATGCCGCCAACGCCGTCATCGCCAACAACCAGAAGCGCAAGCCGAAGTCGCTGTGGACCGAGCAGGTGGGTGGAGAGCCCATCATCCACTACGAGGCTCAGGATGAACACGATGAGGCCTCCTGGATTGCCCAGGAGGCCGGCCGTCTGCATGACCAGGAGCACTACCGGTATGGAGACTTCGCCGTCTTCTACCGGACCAATGCCCAGAGCCGGGTCCTGGAGGAGGAGCTGGTCCGCCGGCACATCCCCTACAAGGTGATCGGTGGCACCCGGTTCTACGACCGCCTGGAAGTAAAGGACATGCTGGCCTACCTGCGGGCCATCGCCAACCCCGCCGATGAGGTCTCGCTCAAGCGCATCGTGAACGTGCCCAAGCGGGGCGTGGGGGACACCAGCGTGGGGCGGGTCGACAGCTGGGCCCGATCCCACAACGTCGCCTTCGGTGACGCCCTGGCCCACGCCGAGGAGGCGGGCGTGTCCGGACGGGCCCTGACCGGGATCCGCCAGCTGGCCGAGTTGCTGGACCGCCTACGGGAGCGCCGGGACGAGGGCCCGGGGATGCTGTTGCGGGAGGTGATCGAGGCGACCGGCTACGTGCGGGAACTGGAGGCCCAGCGCTCGGTGGAGGCGGCCGGACGCATCGAGAACGTCTCCGAGCTGGTCACCACCGCCGCCGAGCACGAGAACTTGGATGAATTCCTGGAAGCGGTCAGCCTGGTCTCCGACGCCGATGACATCGACGGGGATGAGTCCACGGTCAGCCTCATGACCATCCACACCGCCAAGGGCCTGGAGTTCCCGGTCGTGTTCATCGCCGGTATGGAGGAGGGGGTGTTCCCCCACCAGCGCTCCATCGGGGAGCCGGACGAGATGGAGGAGGAGCGCCGCCTCTGTTACGTCGCCATCACCCGGGCCCGGGAGCGCCTGCATCTGTCCAACGCCTTCTGCCGGGTGCTGTGGGGCGGAGCCCAGTACAACCCGCCCAGCCGCTTCCTCAAGGAGATCCCCGAAGCCCTGCTCAACTCGATGGGCGGCGGACCCCCTCCTGGGCGGGGTGGATCGGGCGGCGGATACGGCGGGTCGAGCGATCGATACGGCGGGTCGAGCGATCGATACGGCGGCACCGGCGGCGGATACGGCGGGTCGGGCGGCTACGGCGGGCGGGACCGCCTGGTGGACTCGGCCATGCGGGCCGGGGCCCGCAACACGCCGGCCCGCACCACCGGCGCCGAGCAGCTCGGACTCGGCGTCGGTGATGATGTCGTCCATGGCAAGTGGGGCGAAGGCGTCGTTATCCAGATCATCGGCCAGGGCGACAAGGCCGAGGCGGTCGTCCGGTTCCCCTCCGTGGGGGAGAAGCGGCTCCTCCTGGCCTGGGCCCCGCTCAAGAAGATCTGAGCCTCCCAGTGAGGCCAGCCTCGGACCGCCCAGGGCAACCAGTCGGTGAGTGATCTACCTTTTGCGCGCCGGACCTGAGTCCGAGGCTGTCCTCACGCAGGGGGTGGTGGCTGTGGCCGATGTGGTGAACGTGAATGATCTCC
>DAHUYE010000006.1 GCA_027315345.1 Actinomycetota bacterium | reverse complement strand
GGTGTAGGCCTCATCGGTCACGGTCCCGGCCAGGCCGAGGGCCTCGGCGCCCGCTCCGCCCCACACGAGGGGCGTCTCGCCCCGGGAGGCGTAATAGGCCAGGGCGGCGCCGGGGTGGTCATCGGCGCGGGATAGCACCGTCTCCCGGTGGTACTCCACCGAGTCGAGCCCCATCATGCGCATCCAGGCCATGCTCACCACCCGCTCCGACGGCCTTGCAATGTGGGGAACCCACGTTGCAATCGTGTTCGAAGATTTGGCCGTTGGGGGTGGTTATGCGCCTTGGCTGTGACGCTTGTCGAGGGTTATCTCACGCTCGGTAACTGGCGGTCAATGGTTGTGCGGGAACGGGCAGATTGTCGAGCGCGTCACGCGAGGAACGGGCTCGGTCACCGGCTTAGTGAGGTATGCATCCGCGACGCCGCGCCACGGGCAGGACGGAGGGCTCGGTGTCCGGGTATCTGGGACAGCGCATCTGGGACAGCGCCGTGCGCCGGCCGGTGGGTCCCGGGCCCCGGCCCGGGGCGGTGGCCAGGACGGCGGTGAGGATCGCCCTGCCATGGGGGTCCCGGTCGGACGCCCCCGGCGCCCACCGGCGCGCCGATGACGAGCCGGTTCGGGTGTTGTGGGGCGCCCACGGGTCCGGCGATGGGGCCGGCGGGCGCCCGGGCTCTCCGCTCCGTCCGGTACCTGGTCCGGCAGTTGTGCCGGTCGTTGTGCCGGTTGTTGTGCCGGTAGTCGTGCCGGTTGGGGCCGGTGCTGCCCCGGTCCGGACACACGGGCGAGCCTGTCCCAGGTCTTGTCCCAGGTTCTGTCCCAGATCCCGTCCGGGAGGGCCCCGCGTCCCAGGTCCTGTCCGGAAAAAAAGGACGGGGATCGGTCCTTGTCCCGGTTCTTGTGCCGGTAGTTGTACCGGTTCGCTGCGTATGACTACCGGCAAGGCGCGACGTGGGCGAGTGAGCCCGGGCGGCCAGGAGGAGCCGGTGTTGGATTCAGTCATTGACGAGACGGGCGTGGGCCCCATGGCCGCAACCCCGGACGAGCCGGCTCCGCCGGCCCTGGCCCCGGCGTGGCGCCCGGCCCGATACCGGGGAAGGCCGGTCCCGGGGAGACCTCTGACTCCCCAGTCGGGCTCAGGTGGAGTTGGGGAAGGTCCGGGTCCCGTTCCCCAATTCCTTCCCCAATTCCTTCCCCAATTCCTCCCGGGAGTGGAAAAGCCCCGCCTGAGCAGGGACGCCATCTGCCCACGCCGGCGAGCGGGCGGGAACCGGGGGGTGGTCCCCTGCCTCTCGGGCCCGGCCAGAAATTTCGATTTGGGGAAGGTTTTCGGGAACTGGTTGGGGAAGGTGGCAGCGCATCATCCCGCCATGGCCAGGCCGTGGGGAAGATTGTGGGGAACCCAACGAGTAGGAAGCCTCCCCCGGACCGGGACCCTTACAGGGGTCGTCCAGGGACGGCGGAGCCGAACGAGGCCACGGGTGGCCGAGTGGCCCTTGACGACCCCGGGCCGACCCGTGTCGACAATGGGCATGGCCGGGCGGTCCCCGACCGGCCGGCGTAGTTGCCGCCTTGTCTCCCCCATCGCATCGGCTCGGCCTTGTCGAGCGGCGGCCCCGTGACCGGGCCCGGTGGGAATGGGGCCGGGGCGGAGGAGGACCTGGTCGACATCGAGGCGGCCGCCGCCTTCCTGGGGGTGACCGTGCGCTGGATGCGCCGGCGGGTGGCCGAGCGGGCGATCCCGCATTACAAGCTCACCGGTCGGCTGGCCTTCGCCCCGGCCGACCTCCGGACCCTACGGGAGGCCAGCCGGGTGGAAGTACGGGTCGGCCGACCTGCTCCAGATCCTAAGGTTCGAGCTCACGAGCCGCGGCGGGCAACTCCGAGCGCCGGACCATGACTGCGTCCGAGAGGTTCAATGAGGGGCACCGGCCGGCTGACCCAGACCGCCAGGGGCCGAGCCTCGAAGGGCTACCGGCAACAGTAGGGAGGAGCCAGAAGGGATCGTCGGAAGAGGACGAGGAGTGGCTCGTCCGTCAACTGGCGGGGGCGCCTGCCCTGACCGCCGAACGCTGGACTCGCATCGAGCAACTCATCGCCAGACCGGCTCTAGGCGCTCCGGGTTGTACCGACCGCCCTTGCGCTCAGCCGGCTTGATCACCACGGACTGGAGAACCGAAGCAATGATCGCCCGTCGCCGGTCCACATCCATTTCCGGCCACTCCTTGGCGACATTGGTCGGCTGGCGACGACCCACGGCCTGGCGCCGCAGAACTTCTGTTCGCTCCCCTCGCAGGCGTTTGGCCTCAGTCTCCAATTTGGCCACGGCCGGGAATACCGTCTCGCGTCCCATCTCCCCCGATGTGTACGCCTCCATCAGCTCCTGAATCTGCTTGGTGACCCTCTCCAGGTCCCGCTCCCCCGTCCACTGTGGACCAGTCCGCTTGACACGACGGTCAGCCAGGTAGCGGATAACAAGCTCAGAGATCAGCTCGTCGGTCCTCGGCCCGGTGATGGCGCACTTCCCGCAGCCGGCGGCGGTCGGAGGCTTGCACGTGTACGTGAAGGTGTTGTACTTGTTGTTGGCCATCCCCCACATCAGCGAGGAGCATCCGCCACAGCGGACCAGCCCGGCGAGCAGGTACTTGCGCTTCCCGTCGTGCGGGGGGGAGGTGGCCCGAGCTGGATCGGTCAGGACGTCCCGCACCGCCCTCCAAACGCTCTCCTCCAGGACGGGTTCGAACAGCCCGGTAACCGGGGAGCCATCCTCGTGACGCGCTATGTCTCGTTGGTAGACCCTGAAACCGGCCAGGCGAGGACTGATCAAGGTCTGCTTGAGCACGGTGTGCTGCCAGAGGTTCCCGACGGTCGTGCGGACTCCCGCCTCGTTCCAGCGCCGGCAGATCGTGTGGAGACCCACTCCCGCCAGAACGTCACTGGCGGCTTGGCGGAGGAGCTCCGTCTCTCGCAGATCCAGGGTCCGGCGGTCCGGCAGCCACCCGAAGGGACGATTGCCCCCGACTGGCACACCGCTGCGAGCAAGCTCCAGATGCTTCCGCTTCACTCGCCTGGATGTGTCCATGCTCGACTTGTTGGCGAAGGCCACCATGATGCGGGCCATCGTTCGTCCGTCCGAGGAGGACAGGTCGATGTCCCCCTGGACGGTGGCAAAGACAAGCCCGTCCCGGTCGTCAAAGATCCTGATCGCCCGTTCCAGGTCGACCGGCTTCCGGGCGAATCGGTCGAGGTCGTAGACGACTACTCCGTCCAAGGCCCCCGCGGCGAGGGAGTCCAACAGACGCTCAAAGTCAGGTCGGACCACCTTCGGCTTGTAGGCGGAGAGGTCATTGTCAACGAAGACCTCCACCACCTGCCACCTGCGCAGTTTGGCCAAGGCCCGAGCATCGGACTCCTGTCGCTTAACTCCGAGGCCACGGCCCTCGATGTCCTCGCTGATCCGGCAATAGACGCCTACGCTCGCCGTCATGGCACTCCATATCAGTGGGCATCCCGAGGCGGACCGCCTCGTTTCCGAGGATCCCCTAGCACTTTGTATCGCAATGGTACTCGACCAGCAGATCCCCCTGGAAAAGGCCTTCCACAGCCCACTGGATCTCAAAGAACGCCTGGGCCGGGACCTCGACGCCGCCGACATAGCCGCCATGGACCCGGAGCGCCTGGCCAAGCTCGTCGCCACTCCCCCCGCCCTGCACCGCTTCCCCGGCTCCATGGCCGGCCGGGTCCAGGAGATGTGCCGGGTCGTGGCCGAGGAGTATGGGAACGACGCCGCCGCCGTGTGGTCCACGGCCAAGACGGGCGAGGAGCTGCTGAAGCGGCTCAAGCGGCTCCCGGGCTTCGGGGAGCAGAAGGCCAAGATCTTCCTGGCCCTGCTGGGCAAGCAGCTGGGCGTCAAGCCCAAGGGCTGGGCCCAGGCCGCCGGCACCTTCGGAGAGAAGGGGAGCCTGCGATCGGTGGCCGACATCACCGGCCCGGAGACCCTCAGCCAGGTCAGGGCCTTCAAGAAGGAGATGAAGGCTCAAGCCAAGGCGGCCGCGGCGGAGCCGGTCGGCTGAGCCATCCGTCCTCCGACGGGCCCCTCGGCGCCCGGCGGCTCTATCTGTGCACCCCCGACCGGCCGGATCTGGGCGACTTCGTGGCCGCCTGCATCCGGGGTGGGGTCGACATCGTCCAGTTGCGGGAGAAGGGTCTGGAGGCCCGCCGGTTGCTCGACCGGGCTGGGGTCGTAGCCGACCAGTGCCGCCCGGCCGGGGTGCCGTTCATCCTCAACGACCGTCCCGACCTGGCCCTGGCCGCCGGGGCCGACGGGGTCCACGTCGGCCAGGACGACTGTCCTCCCACCGTGGCCCGGCGCATCCTGGGCCCGGAAGCCATCATCGGCCTGTCCACCCACGCTCCGGCCCAGATCGACGCCGCCAACCGGGAGCCGGTCGACTATGTCTCCGCCGGCCCGGTCGCCCACACCGCCACCCACCCCGACCGGGAGCCCACCGGCCTGGGGTACCTGGGTTACGCCTCCGCCCACAGCCGGGTGCCTTTCTTCGTCACCGGCGGAGCCAGCCCGGACACGGTGGGGGCCATGGCCACCGCCGGCGCCAACCGGTTTGTGGTGGTCCGGTACCTGACCGAGGCCGCCGATCCGGAAGAGGCGGCCAGGCGGCTTCGGTCGGCCATCGAGGACGCGCTGGCTCAGACCCCCTGACGCTCCAGCCAGCCGAGGAGGATGGCCACCGCCCGGGGGTCGTGGCGGAGGTGGTGGCCGGCCCCGTTGAGGACCCGGAACTCGACCTGGTTGTCGGCCGCATCCACCAGGGCCCGGGCCTCCACGATGGGCACCACCGAGTCCTCGGTGCCGTGGACGACCAGGAAGGAACGGGGCGGAACGGCAGCCGCCGCCGTCAGGGGACGCAGCTCCCTGAGCTCGCGGGACCAGGCGTCGGGGTCGGGAGGAAAACTCCGGTCGGTGATGACCCCGACCCGCCTGGCTTGTTCCAGGAACCGGCGGGGATCGCTGGCCCAGCGCTCGAAGTCGACCCGGGCGGCCAGAGCGGCCACCCCTTTGATGTCGGGGTCCTCCCCGGCCAGGCACAGGGCCAGCGATCCTCCGTCCCGGAAACCGGCCACCCAGACCCCGGAGACCTCCTGATCCGAGCGCATCCAGTTGACGGCGGCCCGGAGATCGGCCATCCAGCCCCGCAGGGAGAACTGGCCCGCCGATGAGCCCGCCCCCCGGAAATTGAAGGCCAGAACGGTCCAGTTGGCCTCGGCCGCCAGCCAGTCGGCCAGCTCGGGATAGGTGGCCCCGGCCTGGGGGGCGCCCAGCTCGGCGGCCGGGAATCCGTGACACAGGACCAGACCGGGCCGGGCGAAGCCGGCCCGTTGCCGAGGACGGGCCAGGTGGGCGGCCAACTGACCGGCTCCGCTGGCGACCACCGTGTCCATCACGGCCTGCAACCTAAACGCACCGAGGGGGCGCCGTAGCGCCCCCTCGGTCGAAATTCCTCTACTGGAAAGGCTCCCCTGATCCGTACTGCTTCGAGTGGGACCGGCTCTCGACCGGACTTCGGGGCGGTGTCTGGTTTGGAATCGCCAGGTGGTCCAGCAGGCCGTCTAGCGGCCAGCCACCTCCAGGGTCCCAAAACGTTGATGACTGATTTGGACCACCTCCTTTCTCTGGTGGGCTCAGGATATACCGGCCCGGCAGGAAGAGGGTGGAGCTTTTGTGACTAGATCCCGATCCGCTGGGCCAACAGCTCGCGGTGGTAGGTGGGATCGCCCAGGAGCAGCTCGGAGGACTTGGCCCGCTTGAAGTAGAGGTGGGCGTCGTGCTCCCAGGTGAAGCCGATACCGCCGTGGATCTGGATGTTCTCGGCGGCGGCGTGGAAGTAGGCCTCGGAGCAGTAGGCCTTGGCCAGGGAGGCCACCACGGGCAGCTCATCGGAGTCCTCGGCGGCGGCCCAGCCGGCGTAGTAGGCGGCTGACTTGGCCGATTCCACCTCGAGCAGCATGTCGGCGCACTTGTGCTTGATGGCCTGGAAGGAGCCGATGGGCCGGCCGAACTGGATGCGGACCTTGGCGTACTCCACCGACATGTCCAGGCAGCGCTGGGCTCCGCCGACCTGCTCGGCGGCCAGGGCCACGGCGGCCAGGTCCAGGGTCTTGGTCAGGGCGGCCTCGGCCCCGGACTCGGAACCGAGGAGGCGGGCCGGGGTGTTGGCGAACTCCAGGCGGGCCTGCTTGCGAGTCTGGTCCATGGTGGACAGGTTCTTCCTGGTCAGGCCGGAGGCGTCGCCCTCGACGCTGAAGAAGGCGATGCCGGAGTCGGTCCGAGCCACCACGATGATCAGGTTGGCGATGCCGCCGTCGATCACGAACATCTTGTGGCCGTCAAGGGTGTAGCCGTCGCCGGACTTGGTCGCCTTGAGCTGGATGCCCTCGACGTCCCAGCGGCCGTTGTCCTCGGTCAGGGCCAGGGTGGCGATGGTCTCGCCCGAGGCGATGCCGGGCAGCAGTTCCTTTTTGGCCGCATCGTCACCGGCGGCCAGGATGGCGTTGGCGGCCAGGGCCACGGTCGAGAAATAGGGCGCGCAGAGGAGGGACTTGCCCATCTCCTCCAGCACCACGATCAGCTCCACGTAGGTGTAGCCCGACCCCCCGTACTCCTCCGGGATGGTCAGGCCCTGCAGACCGAGCTGGTTGCCCATCTGGGACCAGACGGCGGGGTCATAGCCCTCCTGGGTCTCCATGAGCCGGCGGACCTCGGTGACGGGAGATTTATCGTCCAAGAAGCGGCGGACCGACTTCCGGAGCTCTTCCTGCTCCTCACTGAAGGCGAAGTTCACTGATTTATCCCCCTAGACGCTTCGGACAGCTAGAACTTGGCGGGTCCCCACTGTTGTCTCAACTAGACCGGGCGGTCAAGATGGCCCTTCTCTACCAGGACGGACGAGCCGAGATCCACCAGGTGGTGGTCGGGCCGGTGGACAACAACGTCTACGTGCTCCGGTGCCGGGAGACCGGAGACGCCGTCCTCCTGGACGCCGCCAACGAGCACGAGCGGCTGCTGGAAATGTGCCGTGACCTGGGGGTCCGCACCGTTCTGGAGACCCATGGCCACTGGGACCACATCCAGGCCGTCCCCGCCGTCCGGGACGCCGGCTACCAGGTGGGGGTGACCGCCGCCGACGCCGCCATGCTCCCCTCCTACGACTTCGTGTTGGAGGACGACTCGGTCATCCCGGTGGGCCGGCTCCGCCTGCGCACCATCCTCACCCCAGGCCACACCCCCGGCTCGATGTGTTTCCGGGTGGAGGGCCTGCCCGTCCTCTTCAGCGGGGACACCCTCTTCCCCGGCGGCCCGGGGGCCACCAAGTTCGAGGGCGGGGACTTCCCCACCATCATCCGCTCCATCGAGGACCGTCTCTTCTCGCCCCTGGACGCCGACGTGCAGGTGCTCCCCGGTCATGGTGACGCCACCACCATCGGGACCGAGCGGCCCCACCTCCAGGAGTGGATCGACCGGGGCTGGTAGCCGGCCGGGACGGAAGGCCGGCTCCCGGCTTTTCTCCTATGGCGGTAGTGCAAATATAATCGGATGGTGGCCGGCCCTCCCCTCTTCCAGATTCGCGATCTACACGTCAGCGCCGACGGCCACCAAATCCTGCGGGGCCTGGACCTGACCCTGGCCGAGGGGGAGATCCACGCTCTGATGGGGCCCAACGGCTCGGGCAAATCCACCCTGGCCAACGCCCTGCTCGGCAGCCCCGCCTACCAGGTCACCCAGGGCCAGATCCTCTACCGGGGCGAGGACATCACCGCCTGGCCCACCGACGTGAGGGCCAAAGCCGGTGTCTTCCTGGCCTTCCAGTACCCCGAGGAGATAGCCGGCGTCCCGGTCGTCCAGTTCCTGCGCCAGGCCCTCTCGGCCCGGAAAGGCATCGACCTGTCCATCCTGGAGCTGCGCCTGTCGATCATGGAATGGATGGAGCGCCTGGGCATGGACCGCTCCTTCGGGGACCGGTACCTGAACGAGGGCTTCTCCGGTGGGGAGAAGAAGCGCAACGAGGTCCTCCAGATGGCCATCCTGGAGCCGGACGTGGCCATCCTGGACGAGACCGACTCCGGCCTCGACATCGACGCCCTGCGCACCGTGGCCGAGGGCGTCCATCAGGTGCGCAACGCCCGCCCCGCACTGGGGGTCCTGCTCATCACCCACTACCAGCGCATCCTCGATTACCTCACCCCGGACCGAGTCCATGTGATGGTGGCCGGCCGGGTCGTCGACAGCGGGGGGCCGGAGTTGGCCGCCCGCCTGGAGCGGGAGGGCTACGACGCATGGCGCTGAGCCCGGGCCTCGACGTCGACGCCATCAAGGACGACTTTCCCATCCTGGACCAGAAGGTCCACGGCCGGCGCCTGGTCTATCTCGACTCGGCCTCCTCGTCCCAGAAGCCGATCCAGGTCCTGGAGGCCATGGACGAGTACTACCGGACCACCCATGCCAACGTGCACCGTGGCGTCTACGCCATAGCCGAGGAAGCCACCCGGCGTTTCGAGGAGGCCCGGGGCAAGGTGGCCCGCTTCATCGGGGCCCGGGAGGCCCGGGAGGTGGTCTTCGCCAAGAACGCCACCGAGGGGATCAACCTGGTGGCCCACTCCTGGGGCCGTACCCATCTGGGCCAGGGCGATGTGGTCGTTCTCACCCACATGGAGCACCACGCCAATCTGGTTCCCTGGCTGATGCTGGCCCAGGAGAAGGGCGTCGAACTGCGCTACATCCCCCTGACCGGGGAGGGCACCCTCGATCTCTCCGGCCTGGACCGGATCCTGGACGGGGCCAAGCTGGTCGGGGTCAGCGCCGTGTCCAACGTGCTCGGCACCATCAACCCGGTGCGCCACATCGCCGATGCCGCCCACGCCGCCGGCGCCCTGGTCCTGGCCGACGCCGCCCAGCACGTTCCCCACCTGACCACGGACGTGGCCGAGCTGGGATGCGACTTCCTGGCCTTCACCGGCCACAAGATGCTGGGACCGACCGGGATCGGCGGGCTGTGGGCCCGGGCCGACCTGCTCGAGGCCATGCCCCCCTTCCTGGGGGGCGGGGAGATGATCACCGACGTCCGCCTGGACGGATTCACCCCCACCGAGATTCCCTGGAAGTTCGAGGCCGGTACGCCCCCAATTGCCGAGGCCGTCGGCCTGGGGGCGGCAGTTGACTACCTGAGCGCCCTCGGCATGGACGCCGTCCGGGCCCATGAGGTCGACCTGGTCACCTATGCCTTGGACACCCTGGCCCAGCGCCACGGTCAGGACCTGGTGATCCACGGCCCCACCGATCCGCGGATAAAGGGCGGCGTGCTGTCCATGCAGCTGGGCGACATCCACTCCCATGACGTCTCCCAGGTGCTGGACGAGGCCGGGGTGTGCGTGCGGGCCGGCCACCACTGCGCCAAGCCCCTCATGCGCTGCCTCGGAGCCAACTCCACGGCCAGGGCCTCGTTCTACATCTACAACGACCGATCCGACATCGACGTCCTGGCCGAGGCGCTGGGCGATGTCCGTAAGTTCTTCGGCTGACCAGGAGAGAGCAGACCGCCATGCCCGGACTCGAAGATCTCTACCGGGAGATCATCCTCGACCACTACCGGAACCCCCGCAACCGGGGGGAGCTGGCCGTGCCGCCCGCCCACCGGGTGGAAGGTTTCAACCCCCTCTGCGGGGATGAGATCGTCCTCTACCTCGACGTGCGCGACGACCGGGTGGCCGACCTCTCCATCACCGGCCAGGGCTGTTCCATCAGCCAGTCCTCGGCGTCGATGATGTCCGCCGCCGTCAAGGGCCGCACCGTGGCCGAGGCCAAGGCCCTCATCCGGGCCTTCAAGGCCATGATGTCAATCCACGAGGCCGGCCTGGACGGGCCGGGCGGCTCCGACGGGGACGGGGACCTCGACGGTCAAGGCGGCTCCGGGGCGGAACCGGACGGCCCGCCTGCGGCCGAGACACCCCCTCTGGGTGACCTCGAGGCCCTCCAGGGCGTGGTCAAGTTCCCCGTCCGGATCAAATGCGCCACCCTGTCGTGGAACACGCTCGACCAGGGACTGGACGCCGCCGCATCCTGAACACCGGCGGGCGCGCTCCCGAGGTCAACCAGGCCGGTGAGCTCCGGTCGGCCCGGGTCGAGTCACTGCGCGCCATCGCCGCCCTGGCCGTGCTGGAAGGCCACGTCTACGGAGTATCGGTGGGATTCGGCGCCACCGCCTACCGGAGCTGGCTGCACCGCGCTCTCCTGGGCGGAGGCTTCGGCGTCTACCTCTTCTTCAGTCTGTCCGGGTACCTGCTCTTCCTGCCTTTCGCCCGGCAGAGCTTCGGATCCGGCCAGCGGCTGAGCCTGGCCCGCTACGCCCGCAACCGGGCCTTGCGCATCCTTCCGCTGTATTACGCCGTGGCGCTGACCTACCTGCTGGTCCTGCGGGCACCGGGCATCGACTGGGTGGCGTACCTCCTCTTCGGGGAGAACTTCTCCGGCCGGACGGTGGGCCAGGTGGACGGGCCCATGTGGTCCCTGGTGGTGGAGGCCATGTTCTACTTACTGCTGCCCTTCCTGGCCTTCGTCCTGGCCCGGCTGTCGCGCCGTTCCCTGCCTCTGGCGGCGGCCTGGCTGGTGGTCCTGGCCGGTGCCGCCGGCGCCTATCGCTGGGTGGCCTATCTGCACGCCGCCCACCCCGGCCCGCTGGTCGAGTACAACCTCCCGGCCAACTTCTTCTTCTTCCTGCCCGGGATGTTGCTGGCGCTGGCCAAGGTGGCCGGCGAGGTCCCGGCCGCACGGGCGCCGGGGCGCTTTGTCGTCCAGGCCGTCATGACCGACAGCCGGGTCTGGATGGCCGGCTCGGCCGTCCTCTGGGCCGTGGTCTTCTACCGCTACCAGTGGGACCTGCTGGCCGGGGCGGCCTCGTTCCTGCTGCTGGGGGCCTGCGTCCTGCCCCTGCGGCCCTCGGCCCCGGTGCGGATGCTCGGGTGGCGGCCCCTGGCCGTCCTGGGCACCGCCTCCTACAGCCTGTACCTCTGGCATCTGCCCATCGTCACCCACCTCGGCCCCCGGGCCCTGGGCGGGTTCCTGGGTCATCTGGTCATCGACGCCGCCGTGTGCGTGGCGGTAGCCCTGGCCAGCTACGCCGTGATCGAGGCCCCGTTCCTGCGCTGGCGGACGAGATGGGGAGACACGGCCTCCGGACCGTCGCCGGCGCCGACGGCGTGACCGCCTGAGCGCCGGACAGCCTGAGGGCCGCGGCCGGCCGCCTCAGGCCAGCGGATCGGCGAAGGGATCTCCCCCCGCTGCCGGGTCCCCGGCCCCTCCCGCCCCGGTGACGGGCTCCTCCGTGTCGCCGCCGTAGGCGGCGTAGCCGGTGCGCTCCAGCTCGGTGGCCATGTCGGGTCCGCCCGTGTCCACGATCCGGCCCCGGGCCAGCACGTGCACCACGTCGGGGTGCAACTCGTTGAGCAGCCGGCTGTAGTGGGTGATGGCCAGCACCCCGAGCCCGAACTCGGTGGTGGCCGCCTCCACCCGGGACGAGACCATGCGCAGGGCGTCCACATCCAGCCCGGAGTCGATCTCGTCCAGCACGGCGAAGCGGGGCCGCAACACGCCCAGCTGCAGCGTCTCGTTGCGCTTCTTCTCCCCTCCGGACATGTCCACGTTGATGGCCCGCCTGAGGATGGCCGGGTCCTGGCCCACCCGCACGGCTTCGGCGGCCAGGCGCTCGACCACGTCCCGGCGGTCGCCACCGGCAGCGGCCACCGCCTCCTCCAGAGCGTCGGCCATGGAGACCCCGGGCACCTCGACGGGGTACTGCAGGGCCAGGAAGAGGCCGGCCTGGGCCCGCTCCCAGGTGGCCAGGCCCAGCAACTCGACTCCGTCGATGGTGACCGAGCCCCCGGTGACCTCGTAGCCGGGCCGGCCCATGAGGACGTGGGCCAGGGTGCTCTTGCCCGAGCCGTTGGGCCCCATGACGGCGTGGACCTGGCCGGCGCCGACCTCTAGGTCGATGCCGCGCAGGATCTCCTTACCGCCCACCGAGGCGGTGAGGCCCTGGATGCAGAGGCTGGAACTCACGAGACCTTCACCATCACGTCGCTGCCCTCGATGCTGACGTCGTAGACCGGCACCGGCTTGGTGGCGGGCAGTGACTGCGGCTTGCCCGTGACCAGGGAGAAGGTGCTGCCGTGCTTCCAGCACTCGATCTCGAGCTCGTCCGGGTAGACCTCGCCCTCGGCCAGGGAGACGTTGGCGTGGCTGCAGCGGTCGCCCAGGGCGTAGAAGTCGTCCCCGATCCGGATGAGGGCGATGCGATGTCCCTCCACATCGAAACGGCGGGCCGACCCCGGCTCCACCTCGTCCACCGAACAGAGGCGGAGCTGTTTGACCTTCACGCCGCCCCCGGCCTGGGCAGGGCCGAAGCCAGGTGGCGCTGAAGCTTGTCCGAGACCATCCGGCGCACGGTCGGGTGCAGGGCCGGCGCCGGCGCCCCGACCAGCAGATCATCGAAGAAGCCCAGCACGATCAGCCGCTCGGCCACCTCCGGACGGATCCCCCGGCTCTGGAGGTAATACATCTGCTCCTCGTCCACCGGTCCGACCGCCGAGGCGTGGCTGCAGCGGACGTCGTTTTCCTCGATCTCGAGGTTCGGAACCGACCATGCCGTCGCTCCCTCGGCCAGCACCAGGTTCCGGTTGGTCTGGAAGGCGTTGGTCCCCACCGCTCCCCGGCGGACCCGGATCAGCCCGGAGTAGACCCCGTTGGCTTCGTCCTGAACCGCTCCCTTGAACAGCAGATCGGACGTGGTCTTGGGGGCGGAGTGGTCCT
Source organism: Actinomycetota bacterium (assembly GCA_027315345.1). GTDB lineage: Bacteria > Actinomycetota > Acidimicrobiia > Acidimicrobiales > JAJPHE01 > DAHUYE01. The sequence continues at coordinate 29,807 of DAHUYE010000006.1, read as the reverse complement.
GGAGGGTGCGAAAGTCGTGCATCTGGGTGCCCTCCCCGAAATACAGGGCCAGCAATCGGGTCGAGCCCCCGGCCCCGGTCAGGCGGGAATCGGTGCGCAGCCGGGCGTAGTCGCCTCCCAGGGCGACGCTCAGGGATCGCAGGGTGGCGTCCCGGCCGACCTGGCTGACCTGATGCCCGAGGCACCAGGCCGAACGCCCGAGCAGCTGAAGCCCGGCGTAATCGACGTTGGCGGCCTCATCCAGCCACAGTTCGACCACCGGGACATGCAGGGCAACCGACTCGTCCGAGACGAGCGTCTCGATCACGCTGACCTGGCTGGCCCGGCCGGCCCGCACCAGCGTCTGCGAGGCGGTGGCCCGGCCCCCGCCCCGCAGACGATGGGTCACCAGCACCGGGCCGGCGATGGCCTTGCCGGCCGGCACCTCGATCAGCAGGGCGTCGGGAGCCATGGCCGTGGCCATATCGACAAAGGCATCCGCCCCTTCGGCCAGCCCGCCGACCCCGCCGGGCGCCTCGGTCAGTTCGCTCAGCCGGCGGACGGATAGTCCCGCCGCCCGGGCCGACGCCGACAGCTCGACGGAGCTCACCCAGCCGTCGAGAATGTCCACCCTGGCCGCCGGGTCACCCGACCCGGTACCGACGCCGACGCCGACATCTGCGGCGACGGCGTCGCCGGCATCGCTCAGTTCGAAGGCGTCCAGGTCGAGGTCATCGATCCGGCTGTATCGCCAGATCTCCTCCGCCGAGCTGGGCAGCCCGGCCGAGGAGAAGCGCGCCAACGCCTCCAGCCGCGCCGTGACCAGCCAGTCCGGCCCGCCCAGTGCTCTGACCGCGTCGGCGGTTAAGGACCTCAGCGGTCCCCCCCGGGGCCCCGGCCCAGCCAGCGCCTCCAGCGGGGCCGGCCGGACCGCTGGCGTTCCACCTCAGCCAGGGCGTCGGGCACCACGGCGTTGACAACCTCCTCGGCCTGATCGAGCAGGGCGGCCACATCACCGGCCGGCTCCTCCGGCTCATCCTCCACCGCCGGGGAAACCAGGCTGCCGTGAGTCCAGCCGGCGTCGGCCAGGCGGCGCTCGTAGCGGTCACAGCCTTCCGGGCAGCGCCAGGGCGCCTCGGGAGCGAGATCGAGCACGCAGAACCGGGCCACCTCGCCTGAGGCGTAGGTCCGGCTCTGGAAGTGCTTGCACTCCTCCCTCATGGGCATGCCTACAGTCTTCCAGACGGAAGCCGGGCTCCGGCCGGTGACGAAGCCTTCCCCGGCCCCGGCGGCCATTAGGGCTCAAGGCCCTGGCTCCGTCAGTGCTCACCTGTTGGCGGCTCGGTGACCAGCCTCGTCCACGGAGGGAGTCAGGTGGTCGACCCCCATTAGGCTCCCGGCGCCCGGGTCCGGCCGGGCCCGGGGCCGCCGACGGGGATGGCGGAGGGACGGTGGAAGTGGAGCCCAACGGAGTAGACGCCGCTCAGGTCGAGCAGATCGTGCGCGCCTACATCGCCCGGGTGGCCCGCCGTTACGCCCCTCTGGCGGTCGGAGCGCTGGCCGTCCTGATGGTCGTCATCCTGGTGCCCTCCACCTCCAGGACGCCGACCCAGTCCAGCTTCGGTCCCTCTGGGATACAGGCTTCATCCGGGGCGTCGGGCGGAGTGGCCGGGGCTTCCTCGGCGGGTTCAGCCGGCACCGCCGCCGGTGGCGGGACAGCGTCCTCCCCGGCCGGCGGCCCCGGGGCGGTGGCCACTACGGGCGGATCGGGAGCGGCGGCGGGCGGCGCCAGCTCCCCGGGCTCGGCCGGGGTGGCCGCGGCCGGCTCGACCAGCGGTGTGGCCCGCAGCGGTGTGCACTGCGGGCCCGGGGTCAAACAGGTTCCCTGGTCGGCCTACGCCCCGCCCTGCGTGGCCCAGTTCAGCGGTAACAACGGCGGGGCCACCTCCCACGGGGTGACGGCCCGCACCATCACCCTCAGCTACCGGGTCGGCAACTCCGCCCAGGACGCCGCCGTCTACGCCGCCGCCGGGGCCGCCGCCCCGGCTCCCGACGCGGATTACATCGCCGATCTCAACACCTTCATCGGCCTGTTCAACAAGGACTTCGAGCTCTACGGCCGCAAGGTCGTTCTCAAGAGCTACCAGGGCCAGGGCGACTACATCCTCGAGGACGAGGGCCAGGACCAGGCCCAGGCCCAGGCCGACGCCGTCACGGCCCGGGGTCTGGGGGCCTTCGCCGACGTCACCTTCCAGCTCAAGGGCTCCAACCCGTACTGGACCGGGCTGGCCCAGCAGGGCGTCATCGCCATGGGGCCCCTCGGCTTCCCGGAGTCCTATTACCAGCGCTACGCCCCCTACTGGTGGTCGTTCACCCCCAGTGGCACCCAGGGCGCCGACCTGCTGGGTAACTCCATCTGTGCGCGGGCCGCCGGTCTGCCGGCCGTCTACGCCGGGGATGCCCTCTACCAGAAGCAGACCCGCAAGTTCGGCCTCATCACCCCGGAGAACCCTGAGTATCTGGAGGTGGCCAACGAGATCAAGGGCCAGCTGTCGGGCTGCGGAGTGACGATCGCCAAGCAGGTCAGCTACGCCATCGACGTGACCTCCTATGAGAGCGAGGCGGCCAGCATGGTGGCTCAGATGAAGGCGTCCGGGGTCACCACCGTCATCTGCTTCTGCGACCCGATCGTGCCCATCTTCCTGTCCAACTCCGCCTCCTCAGAGAACTACTTCCCCGAGTGGTTCGAGCCCAACTACCTCGACCCCCAGGGCCGCCTGGAGAACCAGAACGAGTGGTCCCACGCCCTCTCCGACGGCGGTCAGTACCCGTCCCAGGCCAACAACGAGGCCTACCGGGCCTTCAAGCTGGCCGATCCCTCCGGTTCACCGGCCGAGCTCTACTACGACGAGGCCTACTTCACCCTGGTCCAGCTCTTCATCGGCCTGCAGGCGGCCGGGCCGGACCTGACCCCGGCCACCTTCGAGAGGGGGATGGACTCGCTGCCGGCCACCCCGACGGGGATGGAGGGCGCCTGGCGGTTCGGCCCGGGCATCTTCAACCCGCAGGCCACCGTTCAGATCGGATGGTGGAGCCCGACCGACACCAGCCAGCGGGACGGTAAGGCCGGCTCATGGCAGAACTGTGACAACGGCCAGTGGCTACCGATCGACCCCTCGGGCCGATCGCAGTGGGGACCGGCCCACACCCAACTCAGCTGCTTCGGGAAGTAGGACCGCCGGCCGACCGGCTAGCCGATGGAGCCCTCCATCTGAAGTTCGATCAGCCGGCTCCACTCCACCGCGTACTCCATGGGCAGGGTCCGGGTGACAGGCTCGATGAACCCGTTGACGATCATGCCCATGGCCTGCTGTTCGGACAGGCCCCGGCTCATCAGGTAGAAGAGCTGGTCGTCACCGATCTTGGAGACGGTGGCCTCGTGGCCGATCTGGGCGTCCTGCTCGGCCACCTCGATGTAGGGGTAGGTGTCCGACCGGCTGTCCTCGTCCAGCATGAGGGCGTCGCAGCGCACGAAGCTCTTGGCCTTCTCGGCGCCCTCCTCGACCCGGACCAGGCCCCGGTAGGAGGTGCGGCCGCCGTCCTTGGAGATGGACTTGGAGATGATGGTCGAGGTCGTCTCGGGAGCGGCGTGGACCATCTTGGCCCCGGCGTCCTGGTGCTGGCCGGCGCCGGCATAGGCGACGGACAGGACCTCTCCGGTGGCCTTGGGGCCCATCAGGTAGACGGCCGGGTACTTCATGGTCAGCCGGGAGCCGATGTTCCCGTCGATCCACTCCATGTGGGCCTCGGTCTCACAGCGGGCCCGCTTGGTCACCAGGTTGAAGACGTTGTTCGACCAGTTCTGGATGGTGGTGTAGGTGACCCGGGCGCTGGGCTTGACGATGATCTCCACCACGGCCGAGTGCAGCGAGTCGGAGGTGTACACCGGGGCCGAGCACCCTTCGATGTAGTGAACCTGGGAGCCCTCGTCGGCGATGATCAGCGTGCGCTCGAACTGGCCCATGTTCTCGGCGTTGATCCGGAAGTAGGCCTGCAGGGGCATATCCACCTTGACCCCAGGGGGCACATAGATGAACGACCCTCCCGACCACACCGCCGAGTTGAGGGCGGAGAACTTGTTGTCGTTGGGGGGGATCACGGTGGCGAAGTACTGCTTGACCAGGTCCGGGTACTCCCGCAGGGCGGTGTCCATGTCGCAGAACAGGACGCCCTGAGCCTCCAGGTCCTCCCGGTTCCGGTGGTAAACCACTTCTGAGTTGTGGACGATGAACCCGTCGGCCACGAAGTTGTGGTGGCCCTCGACCTCGATGTCGTAGACGTCCTCCACGCCCTGGGAGACGATGCTTTCGAGCCGCACAAAACCCAGCATTTCGCTGGCGTGGCTCTTGAAGGTGGTGCCCTTGGCGCTGCCGTAGGTGTGGTGATAGACGCGGGCGTTCAGCCTCCCGGCCCGGCGGGGAGATCGGCAGGGGAGACGGTCGAACCGTCCACTCAGGTGGAGGCGATAGGCGGTCAGACGCCGCCCGGCATCATGAGGATGGGCATTGGTGAAGGGCCGGACGGCGCCCACTCCGATACCGCTGAGCTGAGCCATCTCCCGGAAGTCCTCGAGCAGACACTCGTTGGCACTGGTGAGCACGACGTTGCGGGCCGACTCGGAGGAGCGCACGTAACCGTCGGCATCGACATAGCCGGCCAGGAAGGCCAACCGCTCCTCAGACGGAAGAGCGAACATCCACTCCGGGACCCTCTTGCCCAGGGCTCCCCCGCCGAATCCGTTCATCTCCAGGAACTCGGCCAGCACCCGGGTGCCGGTCCCGACCAGTCTGGCCCCGTCGGCGGCGACTCTCATCTCGATGCCGAACAGGTCGAGGGTGACCCGGCGGATCTCCTCCACCAACGTCTCGTCCCGGAGATCGATAGCTATCTCCACCGAGGGGTGGGCCCCGCGGTGATGGACGAAACCGTCGCCCAGGTAGAGACCGGCCCACCAGCAGAAGTCGACCGAGGACTGACGGGGGAAACGGCCCACCGAATCCAGCACCGGGATCAGCGTGGCGGACTCTCCGTACTCCGGCAGGTCGGTGGGGATGGCCACCAGGTCACCGACCCGGAGATCCTCGACGGCCACCCAAGAGGTCTTATACCGGGCCCGCTGGCGGCCGGGCCGGCGTTCGTCCCGCAGGACCAGGAAGGGGTGATTGGCGGAGGCGCCGATGCGCCGCCCGCGGGCGGAGAGCTCGAAGACCTCTTTCTCGCCCGAACAGGCCTGAGCGACCACCTTGGCCGTCACCACCTGCTTGGTCTCCTCATCCAGGGAGAAGACGACATCGCCCGGGCCGATCTCCTTGATCGGCCGCAGGCCTTCGGTGGTCCAGACCAGAGTCGAGCCCCGCAGGCACTCGTACTGCGCGGTGACCCCGGCCAGGTACTTGCGCTCGGCCTCGGGGATGCCCAGCTTCTCGTAGGTGGCCTTGACCGAGTCGGGCAGGGCCTCCCAGGTGTCGACCTGCCGGTCGGTGGGCTTGATGTAGTAGTAGATGTCGTTGAAGAAGATCTCCGACATGTCCCCACCCCAGGTGGGCAGGGGCCGGCGTTCGAAGTGGCGCAGTGACTTGAGGCGGAAGTTCCGCATCCAGTCGGGCTCGCCCTTCATCCAGGACATCTCGTTGACGATGTCCTCGTTGAGGCCCCGCTTGGGCTTGAAGACGTAATCCTCGGCGTCGCTCCACCCGAGCTTGTAGCGACCGAGATCGAGCGCCTGGCTGGCCATAGCTGAATCAGCTCCCACTGCGGATAGGGAATTTCTCCTATCTGGATAGTAACAAAGGCCAGGCGGCGCCCGGCCCAGGTAGCTGACTAAACGAAACCATTCGACTCCCTAATTACTCTAGGATGTCCCACCGGCCGAACCCGCTGGGGGGACAGGTAGGAGCGTGACGCAGACTCAGGACCCGAGGACCCGCCGCGGCACAGGCGCGCCCGTGGCCGGCCCGGCGGGCCGAAACCCGGCCAACGAGGCCTCCGCGGCCGAGGATCTGATCCCGGACCGGACGGTGCGCGGGGCCGCCTGGCGCCTCCTCTTCGAGGAGACCATGCACAACCGGGGGGCCGTGGTCACCGGCGTGGCGGCCGGCTTGGCCTGGACCGCCTGCCGGGTGGTCATACCCCTCTTCACCGGCATCGCCATCGACCACGGCATCCGCCACTCCAACCTGCACAGCCTGGCCGTCTGGGCCATCATCATCGGGGCGGTGGGGGCGATCTCGGCCACCTGCTCCGGCCTGCGCCGCTATTCCGCCTTCCGGGTCGCCTACTCGGTCGAGACCGAGATGCGGGAGGGCATGTTCTCCAACCTCCAGCGCCTCGACTTCCGGTTCCACGACCAGTCCCAGACCGGCCAGCTCATGGCCCGGGCCGCCACCGACCTCCAGCAGATCAACCAGCTGGTGGTGATGATCCCGATGACCATGGCCAACGTGCTGCTGATCCCGGTCACCGCGGTGGTCCTCCTGCTCATCGACCCGACTCTGGCCCTGGTGGCCCTGGCCTCCCTGCCCTTCATCAACTGGGGCGCCAAGCGGTTCTCCACCGCCATCCATCCCGTGTCCATGGAGCTGCAGCAGGAGCTGTCCGGACTGTCCACGGTGGTGGAGGAGACGGTGACGGGCATCCGGGCCGTCAAGGGCTTCGGCGCCGAGGGCATCCAGCTGCGCCAGCTGACCTCCCAGGCCGGGCGGATCTTCGACCGCATCATCGAGCTGGCCCGGCTGCGGGGCTTCTTCACCCCCATCCTGGATGTCCTTCCCATGGTCAGCCTGGCCCTGGTCCTCTGGTACGGCGGATACCAGGTCCTCCACAACGAGTTGACCGTCGGCCAGCTGACCGCCTTCTTCATCTACGTTGCCCTGCTCATCGCCCCCCTGCAGATGATCGGCCAGATCGTGGCCCAGGCCCAGCGGGCGGTGGCCTCCACCCAGCGGGTCAAGGAGATCCTCGACGCCGCCCCGGTCATCAAAGACACCCCCCGCAGCGGGCATCTGCCCAAAGGCCGGGGCGAGGTCCACTTCGAGGCGCTGACCTTCTCCTACGGGGACGGCGGCCGTCGGGTCCTGGACAACTTCGAGCTCACCATCGCCCCCGGGGAGTCGGTGGCCCTGGTGGGCGCCACCGGGTCGGGAAAGAGCACGGTGGCCCGGCTCCTCCCCCGCTTCTACGACCCCGACGGGGGCCGCATCCTCATCGACGGTAAGGACATCCGGGAGATCAAGCTGCGGGAGCTGCGCCGTTCGGTGGCCATCGTCTTCGAGGAGACCTTCCTCTTCTCCGACACGGTGTCGGCCAACATCGCCTTCGCCGATCCCGAGGCCACCACCAAGCAGATTCTGGACGCCTCCAAGCTGGCCGGCGCCCATGACTTCATACTCAACATGGACGAGGGCTACGACACCATGCTGGGAGAGCGGGGCTTCTCCCTCTCGGGCGGCCAGCGCCAGCGCATCGCCCTGGCTCGGGCCATCCTGGCCAACCCCCGGGTCCTGGTCCTGGACGACGCCACCTCCTCGGTGGATGCGACCAAGGAACACGAGATCCGCGCCGCCCTCCAGACGGTGATGGAGGGGCGCACGACCATCGTCATCGCCCATCGACCCGCGACCATCGCCCTGGCCGAGAGGGTGGTCCTGCTCGACGGAGGCCGCATCGTGGCCGAGGGCACCCACGAAAGCCTGTCGGCCCACGAGCCCCGCTACCAGGAGGTGCTGGCCCAGGCCGCCGCCCTCGAGGCCGCCCGGGCGGCCGAGGAGGTGGATGCCTGATGGGCTGGTGGGGGAACATGGCCGTGGAGGAGGACGAGCGTCTCGGCCGGGACCAGGCCGCCCACGTGGTGCGCCGGACCCTACGGATGATGCGGGCCTACCGCTGGGGCATGCTGCGCGCCCTCGGGCTCATCATCGTCTGGACGGCCTGCCAAGTGGCCGGCCCGGTCATCCTCGGCATCGTGATCGACGACGGGCTGAGCTACCACCACTCCATGAGCGTGGTGGCCACCGGCAGCATCATCTATCTGGCCGCCGCGGCCCTGATGGGCATCTTCGAACGGGCCCAGATCATCTCCGTCAACCGCATCGGGGAGTCCTTCCTCCGCGACCTGCGCATCCGGGTGTTCCGCCACATCCTGGGTCTGTCCATGTCCTTCTTCGATACCGAGCAGACGGGCCGGCTGGTATCCCGCATGACCCAGGACATCGACGCCCTGGAGATGCTGGTCCAGCAGGGCCTGTTGATCTTCGTGAGCAGCGTGCTGACCTTCGCCGCCGTGGTGGTGATCATGGTCACCCTCTCGCCCCTGCTGTTCCTGGTCACCCTCGCCCTGCTGCCCTGGATCGTGCGTTCCAGCATCACCTTCCGGCGCAAGTCCAACGTCGCCTACCTGTCGGTCCGGGACCGGATCAGCCAGACTCTGTCCACCCTGCAGGAGTCCATCAGCGGGGTACGGATCATCCAGGCCTTCGGCCGGGAGGACCAGATGGTCCAGACCTTCCGGGGCCACAACCGGGCCCAATACGAGGCCAACGTCGAGGCCGTCAAGCTGTCGGCCCGCTACTTCCCCATCCTGGAGTTCGCGGGGTCGTTCGGCACGGCGGCGGTGGCCGGAGTGGGCGGCCTCATGGTCCACGCCAAGTGGATAGAGGTCGGCACGGTGATCACCTTCATCACGCTGTTGTCCTACATGATCAACCCGGTCCAGCAGGTCAGCCAGCTGTTCAACCTGTTCCAGTCCTCCGGGGCGGCCCTACTCAAGCTCTACGGCGTCCTCGACACCCGCCCGGCGGTGGCCGAGCGCCAGGGAGCGGTGGACCTGCCGGCCCGCGCTGATATCGAACTACACGACGTCTCCTTCGCCTACCGGCCTGGGGAGACGCCGACCGTGCTGGCCGGGGTCAACCTCAAGATCCCCTTCGGGGAGCGCATCGCCCTGGTGGGCCCCACCGGAGCGGGCAAGTCGACGGTGGCCAAGCTGATGGCCCGCTTCTACGACCCGGTGGACGGCTCGGTGACCTACGGCGGCACCGACCTGCGCAACGTGACCTTCTCCTCCCTGCGCCGGCGCATCGCAGTGGTGCCCCAGGAGGGCTTTTTGTTCCACGGCACGGTGCTGGACAACGTCCGGCTGGGCCGGGACGGAGCCACCGATGAGGAGGTACGGGAGGCGCTGCTCACCATCGGCTCCCTCGAGCGCTTCGAGGCCTTCCCCGATGGGCTGCACACCGAGGTGCGGGAGCGGGGCTCCCGGCTGTCGGCGGGAGAGCGCCAGCTGGTCTCTCTGGCCCGGGCTGCTCTGTCCAACCCCGACGTCCTCATCCTGGACGAGGCCACCTCCAGCCTGGACCCGGGCACGGAGCACGAGGTGGAGGCGGCCATGAACGCCCTCATGTCGGGCCGGACCGTCATCGTCATCGCCCACCGCCTCTCCACCGCCGAGCGGGCCGACCGGGTCGGAGTGGTCGACGCCGGGCGCCTGCTGGAGCTCGGCACCCACGATGAGCTGATGGCCCAGGGCGGCCGCTACGCCGCCCTCTACGCCTCCTGGGCCGGCGGCACCGCCGCCGTAGCCTGACCGGGTGACGCGGCCCGACACCGACACCGGGGACACCGCCGCCCCGGAGGTACTCGACGCCCCCCGGGCTCCGGAGCGCCCCGAAGTGCTGCGCCACCACGGCCGGGAGCGCGTTGACGAGTGGTACTGGCTGCGGGAGCGCGAGGACCCGGAAGTGATCGCCCTGCTGGAGGCCGAGAACCGTCACACCGCCGCCGCCACCGCCCATCTCCAGGAGCGCCGGGAACAGCTCTACCGGGAGATAGTCGGCCGCATCCAGGAGACGGACCTGACCGTGCCGACCCGCCGGGACGGCTGGTGGTATTACAGCCGCACAGTGGAGGGTCTCCAGTACCCCATCTCCTGCCGTAAGCCGGTCGGGGCCGGACCGGGAGGGGCGCTGGAGGACCGGCCCGCCGACGCCGCCGGCCTGGAGGGGGCCGAGACCGTCCTGCTCGATCAGAACGCCCTGGCCGAGGGCCACGACTACTTCGCCTTGGGCGGCTTCGAGGTCAGCCCCGACTCCCGGTGGCTGGCCTACTCCACCGACACCGACGGCTCCGAGCGTTTCACCCTCCGCTTCCGGGACCTCGAGTCGAGACAGGACCTGGCCGGCATGGTGGAGGGCACCTACTACGGCCTGGCCTGGGCCTCGGACAACGCCACCGTCTTCTACACCCGCCCGGATGAGTCAATGCGTCCCTACCAGCTCTGGCGCCACCGGCTGGGCACGGACGCCTCCGAGGACGTCCTGGTCATGACCGAGGGGGACGAGCACTTCTTCCTGGGCGTGGACCGGACCAAGGACGGGGCCCTCCTCATCTGCGAAGTGGCCAGCAAGGTCACCACCGAGGCCAGGATCCTCGACGCCGCCGACCCCGAGGGGGACTGGCGTCTGGTCGAGGCCCGCCGCCACGGCGTCGAGTACGGAGTGGACCACCAGAACGGCCGCCTTCTGATCCTCACCAACGATGAAGCCGAGAACTTCCGGCTGATGGAGGCCCCGGCGGCCGAGCCCGGGCGGGCCCGGTGGAGCGAGCTGGTCCCGGGCCGGCCCGACGTCAAGCTGGACGGAGTCGAGGTCTTCGCCGACTGGGTCGTGCTGTACGAACGGGCCGGGGGCCTGGAGCGGATGCGGGTCATGCCGAGCCCGGGGGGGTCCGGGGGACGGGACTCCGAGGCGGTCACGGTGGAGCTGCCCGAGGAGGTCGGCAGCGTCTGGGGCGCGGGCAACCCGGAGTACTCCGAGGGGATCCTGCGCTTCGGCTTCACCTCCCTGGTCACCCCCAGTTCCGTGTTCGACTACGAGATGTCCACCGGCCGGCGCCGCCTGCTCAAACAGCAGCCCGTGCTGGGCGGCTACGACCCGTCCCGCTACCGGACCGAGCGCCTGTGGGCCACGGCCCGGGACGGGACCCGGGTCCCGGTCTCGGTCGTCTACCCGGCCGGGCTCTCAAGGGACGGCCGCGCCCCCTGCCTGCTGTACGGCTACGGCTCCTACGAACACAGCATCGACCCGACCTTCGGCGTGGCCCGTCTGTCCCTGCTGGAGAGGGGCTTCGTCTTCGCCATCGCCCATGTGCGGGGCGGCGGGGAGATGGGCCGGCACTGGTACGAGGACGGCAAGATGCTGCGCAAGCGCAACACCTTCAACGACTTCGTCGATGTGGCCCGCATGCTCATCGAGGAGGGCTGGACCTCCCCCGGCCGGCTGGCCGCCCGGGGCGGAAGCGCCGGGGGGATGTTGATGGGGGCGGTGGCCAACCAGGCCCCGGAACTCTTCGGCGCCATCGTGGCCGAGGTGCCCTTCGTCGACTGCCTCACGACCATCCTGGACGAGGACCTGCCCCTGACCGTCATGGAGTGGGAGGAATGGGGCAATCCGGTGGAGGACCCCGAGGTCTACGACTACATGGCCTCCTACTCCCCCTTCGACAACGTCTCCGAGCAGGCCTACCCGGCCATCCTGGCCACCGCCGGGCTCAACGACCCCCGGGTCAGCTACTGGGAGCCGGCCAAGTGGGTGCAGCGCCTCCGGCACCGCTCGACCGGCACCGGGCCGGTACTGCTCAAGACCGAGATGGGCGCCGGCCACCAGGGCCCGTCAGGCCGGTATGACGCCTGGCGGGACGAGGCCTTCGTCCTGGCCTTCCTGCTCGACGCCCTGGGCGTCGACTGAACCGGCGCCGGCGGCCCCGGCCTGGGCTGAGGGCCCGGCGGCAGCCTGCTGGATGACCTCCAGGATGTCCTCCCCGATCAGTTCGTCGCGTTCGAGCAGAGCGTCGCGGAGGGCTTCGATCACGTGGCGGTGGTCCTCCAGCATGCGGTGGACGCGGGCCCGGGCCTGAGCCAGGCACTCCTCGACCTCCTCCCGGCCGGAGTCGGTGGAGAGGACTTTGGCCACCACGTTGGAGCCACCCGGCCCGGAGAGAGCCTCGGCCGAGACCAGCGAACGGCCCATACCCAGGCTGCCGACCATCTGGCACACGGCCGTGGTGGCGGCCTGGAGATCCCCGGCCACTCCCGAACTGTGCTCCCCGAAGAACAGCTCCTCGGCCACCAGCCCGCCGAAGGCGATCTGGACCAGGGCGTCCATCTCCGACCGGGTCCGGGTGAAGCGCTCCTCCTCCTCGGAGTGGGCCAGCAGCCCGAGCGCCTCCTTGCGCTTGATGATGGACAGGACATCGAGCTTGCGGCCCCGGCCCACCAGCCAGGCCACCGTGGCGTGGCCGGACTCGTGGGTGGCGATGGTGCGCCGCTCCGACTCGGTGTACTCGACCGGTTGGGGCAGGCCGATCTCCTCGGTCATCTTGGCCTGCTGCAGGTCGGTCCAGGACAGCCGCTCGGCGCCCCGGCGCAGGGCCCATACCAGCGCCTCGTCCAGCAGGTGCTCGATCATGGCCGGGGAATAGCCGAAGGTGATGGCCGCCAGCGTGTCGCGCCGGGCCGGATCGTCCAGGTCGGCGTCGTGGGCCTTGCGGGCCAGGTAGTAGTCGATGATGTCCCGCCGGCCGGCCCGGGAGGGCAAGTCGAAGAACACGGCCCGATCGAAGCGGCCCGGGCGCAGCAGGGCCGGATCCAGATCGGCGGCCCGGTTGGTGGCTCCGATGACCAGCACGTTGGCCGGGGCCGAGGCCGACTTGTGCAGCTGGCGCTGGGCCGGCAGCCAGGAGTTGATCCAGTCGATCATCCAGCCCCGGACCCGGGCCGCCCCGCTGGGATGATCGAAGGACTGCAGCTGGACCAGCAGCTCGTTGACCACGCCGGCCACGCCTTCGCGCCCCCCGCCGTTGCCCAGTCCGGCCCGGGTGGCGCCGATGGCATCGATCTCCACGATGAAGCCGATGGCGCCGCCCTCCCGCCGGGCGTAACGGCGCAGGGCCTTGAAGTACGAGCGGATCTTCCGGTTGGTCTGGCCGTAGTACATGGACTGGAAGGCGGAAGACGAGACGAAGAGGAAGGGGACGCCGGCCTCGGCCGCCATGGCCTTGGCCATGAAGGTCTTACCGGTGCCGGGCGGGCCCTCGAAGAGAATGGCGCGACGGGGCGTTCCGCCCATGCGGTCGGCGAAGGTCTGGTGGGCCAGGAACAGATTGAGGGACTTGACCACCTCCTCCAGCACCACCTCGGCCCCCCGCACGTCGCCGAAGCGGGTGTCGATCTCGGCCGGCCGGTACAGCACGTGGGGAGAGCGCCCCGCCCCGGCCAGGGGCACGATCATGGCCGCCCCCAGCAGCACCACCAAGAAAAAGGCGGGCAGGTAGGGACCGGCCCCGGCGGGAACATGGGGCAGGCTCAGCCCCGACGTCGGGTTCATGGCCGCCCGCACCATCAACCACAGGGTCAGGGGAGTGAGGAACATGGCCAGACGGCGAAGTCGCCTTCGGCGGACGCGCTCTCGGGTCATACCCACGTCGGCGGCGGCGCTGGCCAGAACCCGGGCCTGACCGAGGGACCTCAGCTCCATGACTGTCCTTTCCGCCCGCCACTCGTCTTCGTACAGTTTCTCGGCCACCCAGGGTGGTTCCTGCGCTCACCGTGCGGGATAACGCCGAAGATTGGAGCGGTTGGTCCTCTTTGTCCGGCTTCAGGCCTCGAATCCCCCGAACCCGCCGCGGTAGAAGATGAGCGGCTTGCCCCGGGCGTAACCGAGGTCGACCACCGAACCGAGCACCAGGTAGTGGTCACCGGCCGGGCGGATGTCCTGGACGCGGCAGTCGATCCAGGCCAGGGAACCCTCGATCACCGGCGAGCCGGTGGGCCCGGCCGACCAGCCCACCCCTTTGAACTTGTCCCCGCCCGACACCGCGAAGGCCCGGCACAGCGTCTCCTGGTCCTCGGACAGGACGTTGACGCAGAAAGCCCCCGTCTCGGCCACCTTGGGCCAGCTGGTGGAGCTGAGCTGAGGCGAGATGAGCACCAGGGGCGGCTCCAGGGAGGCCCCGAAGAAGGCCTGGCAGGTCAGCCCCACGGGTCCGGACGGTCCCGCTCCGGTCACGATGGTCACCCCGCTGGCGAAGTGACCCAGGACGGTGCGGAACTCCGAGGAGTCGATGGAACCGTCCTCACCGGGCATGTCGACGCGGACCACGCCGCACCGTACCCCGGGGCCTCAGACGACCAGGCTCTCGCCTTCGGCGGCAGCCAGGACCTCGACCCCGGCGTTGCCCCCCAGGCAGCGGCCCCAGTCGAGCATGCGGTCGATCTCCTCATCGCCATGGCCGGGGTCGTGATGGAACAGGGCCAGGGCCTTGGCCCCGGCTTCCTTGGCCACCCAGACGGCATAGTCGACGGTGCAGTGCCCCCAGTCCGACCGCTCGGACAACTCTGCCGGCGTGTACTGGGCGTCGTGGATGAGCAGGTCGACCCCGTCCAGCAGCTCCAGCACCGACTCGGCCACCTGGTGGCCGGACTTGGGCTGCTGGTGGTCGCTGATGTAGCCGAGGCTCCGCCCGTTCCACTCGATGCGGTACCCGACCGTGGGACCGACGTGGGGGACCGGGCGGGCGGTGACCTTGGCCTCCCCCACCGCGAAGGTGTCGCTGGCCACGTCGTGGAAGGTGATGTCGCCCTGGAGCTCGCTGTACTGGACCGGGAAATAGGGCGGGCGCATCAGGCCGCTGAACACCTCAGCCAGCGGGCCGTCCTCCTGACCCGGGCCGTAGACGTCGAGACGGCTCCCGGGCCGGTGGATGGGCGGGAAAAAGGGAAGGCCCTGCACGTGGTCCCAGTGCATATGGGTGATGAGGGCGGCGCCGCGGTAATCCCGGTCGGCGCCATGGGCCATGCCGAGCGACCGGAGGCCGGTGCCGAGGTCGAGGATGATCGGATCACCGGGGCCGGCCTCGACGGCCACGCAGGCGGTGTTCCCCCCGTAGCGCCGGTTGGCCTCGCTCGGGCAGGGGCAGGACCCGCGCACCCCGTAGAAAGTGACCTTCAGTGTCCGACCCCCCTAATGCTTGCTCAGGAAATGTACCCTCGGTGAACTCTGCCGGAACAGCGTATGTGACAAGGGTCACTTTCCCGCCCGGCGGGGCAGCTCCGATTTCGGGTGCGCCCGGCGCCGCCGTGGGACCCCCTGGGCCGGGACCGGCTCAGGAGCCGGTGGCCACCAGGCCGGCCCGCTCCAGGCGGACCCTCAGGTCGTGGGGCCGGCTGGCGTTGCCCAGGGCCGCATCCAGGGTGATGGTCCCCGCCTCGAACAGGTCGTAGAGGGACTGGTCGAAGCTGCGCATGCCGTAGTAGTCGCCCTCGCTGACCAGTTCGGCCAGCTCGGTGGCCCGCTGCGGCTCGAGGATGCTGGCCTGGACCCGGCCGTTGACGACCATGACCTCCACGGCCGGGACCCGGCCCGGGCCGGAGGCCTTGGGGATGAGCCGCTGGGACACCACGCCCCGCAGGGTGCCGGCCAGGGTGGAGCGGGCCTGGCGCTGCTGGTGGGGCGGGAAGACGTCGACGATGCGGTTGACCGTCTCCGAGGAGTCGATGGTGTGAAGAGTGGAGAGGACCAGATGGCCGGTCTCGGCCGCGGTCAGGGCCGCCTCCACCGTCTCCAGGTCGCGCATCTCCCCCACCAGGATGACGTCGGGGTCCTGGCGCATGGCCGCCCGCAGGGCGGGAGCGAAGCCGTCGGTGTCGGTGCCCACCTCCCGCTGGCTGACCGAAGCCAGGTCGTCCTGGTGCAGGTACTCGACCGGGTCCTCGATGGTGACGATGTTGCACTCCCGGGTGCGGTTGATGCGGTCCACCACCGCCGCCAGGGTGGTGGTCTTGCCCGACCCGGTCGGGCCGGTCACCAGCACCAGGCCCCGGGGATTGTCGGCCAGGTCCCGGACCACCTCCGGCATGCCGAGTTGGTCCAGAGTCGGTATCACCGAGCGGACCCGCCGCAGGACCAGGGCCACCGAGCCCCGCTGCAGGTAGGCGTTGACCCGGAACCGACCCAGCTCCGGATTGCTGTAGGCGAAGTCAGCCTCGTGGGTGGAGGCGAACCGCTCCCTGACCCCGGGAGGCATGATTACATCCACCACCTGGGCCGTCGCCTCCGGGGTGACGGCGTCGGGGACGGGCAGGACCCGCATGTGGCCGTCCACGCGGATGCGGGGGCGCGTCCCCGCCTTGATGTGGAGGTCCGATCCGTCGGCGTCGGCCAGAAAGCCCAGGAGCGCGTCCAGCCAGGGGTGGGTCATGCCCCCTGTATCGGCAGGCCAGGGGGGCCTTCTTGAGGCGGCGGGCCATACTTCCTGGCCATGACCCTCAGCCAGGCCCGGGTGGCCGCCAACGGGATCGACTTCGCCTACCTGGAGACAGGCCCGCCGGGAGGACCGCTGGCCCTGTGCCTGCACGGGTTCCCCGACACCGCCCACACCTGGCGGTACCTGGCCGAGGATCTGGCCGAAGCCGGCTACCACGTGGTGGCCCCCTTCATGCGCGGCTATGCCCCCACCTCGGTTCCCTCCGACGGCCGGTACCAGACCGGCGCCCTGGTGGCCGACGCCTGCGCCCTGCACCGGGCCCTGGGGGGCACCGACCAGGCCGTGCTGATCGGCCACGACTGGGGGGCCATCGCCGCCTACGGAGCCGCCGCCCATGAGCCGGACCGGTGGCGTCGGGTGGTCACCGCCGCCGTGCCCCCGGCCGGGGCCATGGGGGCCGGCTTCCTCTCCTACGACCAGCTCCGGCGCAGCTGGTACATGTTCTTCTTCCAGAGCCCGCTGGCGGATGTGGCCGTTCCCATGAACAACCTGGCTTACGTCGAGAGGCTGTGGCTGGACTGGTCCCCCGGTTATGACTGCACCGAGGACATGGCCCACGTCCGGGACGCCCTGGGGGCGGCCCCCAATCTGGCCGCGGCCCTGGGCTATTACCGGGCCCAGTTCGGCACCACCGCCCCCGACCCGGACCTGGCCGCCGAGCAGGCCGCCACCGGGGCCCCTACGCCCCAGCCCACCCTGTATCTCCACGGGGACCAGGACGGCTGCATGGGAGTGGATCTGGCCCGCTCGGCCGCCGACTTCCTGGGGCCGGGCTCCGACGCCGTCATTATCGAAGGCGCCGGGCACTTCCTCCACCTGGAGAAGCCCGAGGAAGTCGGCCGGCGCATCATCGCCTTCCTGAGCTCCTGAGACGGCTGGCCGGCCGGCGCTCCCGGGTGCGGCGGGCAGCGCTTCAGATGGTGAAGTTGAGAGAGGCGACGATCCGGGCGCCCAGATCGGTGTCGGCCTCGATGGTCACCTCCGGATGGGCCGGGTCGGCCGGCACTCGGCCCGAGACCATGGCCATGAAGACCCCGAAGGGCATCCGGATCAGCGCCGCAGCCGGGCCGTCCAGGACCGGCACAACCGTGGCCCGGCCGTCCACGCTGACATGCAGGCTCCGGCGGGTGGGCCCCTCCAGTTCGATGCTCACCGATGCCCCCTGGGGGGCGCCCGCCTTCTTGCCCACGATGTAGCCCAGGGCCCGGACGACCTCATCCAGGGACTGCTCCGCGCACGGACCCGAGTCATGGCCGGGACGGCCCAGGGCGGCGCGGATGTCCTGCTCGTGGATCCAGCAGTCATAGACCCGGATCTGCATGAAGCGGCCGTAACTGCCCGGTCCGGCCGGGGTCCAGGAGTCGGCGTCGAAGGCCTCCTGGGTCATGGCCTCCAGTTCGGCCCGGCGCTGGGCCGTGACCGACCGGAGCCGGTCGACCACCTCGGAGCCGGGGCCGGCCCGGAAGGACTCCACCCAGGCCTCGTTGATGGCGCCGATGTCGTTCTTGATGTGGGGCTTGGCCCTGGTGTCCTCGGCCAGCGCCGGGGAGGCCTGGCCGGTCAGTGACAATTCGGTGCCGACCACGTGGGCGGCCACATCCTTGACCGACCAGCCGGGCAGGGCGGTGGGCGTGGCCCACTCGGCTTCGCTCAACTCCGCCAGCAACCCGGCCAGGGTGTCCCACTCCTCGACCAGGGCGGCGGTCACGGCCGCCTTCGGGATGGACGCCGGGCTCACGCCTTTTCGGCCCCGGCTCCGCCCCGGCGACGGGGATCACCGGGGATGTTGATCCGCTTGCCCCGGTCGATGCTGTCCCAGTCCCGTCCCTGGAGGTAAGGCTGGAGCGACTCGGCTATGGCCTTGATGTCGGCCGGCGCCTTGGGCCTTTGGATCTCGTAGAGGTTGGGGAACTCCAGCCATCCGGTGACGGTCTGCCAAAGATTCAGGGCGGCTTCGCCTTCGGGCGGATCGATCACCACCGGGCCGAAGAGGGCCTGGCCGTCGGGGAAGAAGAGCGTGGGCACGCCGAAGCCGCCCATGGCCACCACCCGGTCGTGGTCGGCCTTGACCTCCTCATGGGTGGTCGTATCGTCAAGCGCCTCGTCCACCAGCCCGGGATCCAGCCCGATCTCGCCCATCAGCGTCCGGGCCACCTGAGGGTCATGGGGCTTACCCGCCTCCCGGTGCAGAGCCGAGCCGATGCGGGCGTACCAGGCGTCGAGTTGGGACATGTCCCGACGGCGCAGGAGGGCCCCGATCCGCATGAGGGACCAGCCATAGGACCAGTCCCGCTCCCAGGGGTGCTTCTTGCCCTCCTCCCGGTTGATCTCCTCCAGGCTGAAGAAGCACCAGTCGATCCGCAGGCCGTTCTGACGCCGGACCTCCCGGATCCAGTGCGAGGTCTGGTAGGCGAACGGACAGAGGGGATCGAAGTGGAACTCGACGCTCTCGGGGATCATGACTCCCACAACTCCTCCCCGTAGGGGCGCATGCGGGACGGCGCCGCCTCCTTGGTCCAGACCATGAGCTTGCGCCGGAAGTAGCAGACCTCTTCGCCCCGCTGATTCACGCCCTTGGTCTCCACCGTGACGATCCCCCGGTCGGGCTTGGACGAGGAGAGTTTCTTGTCCAGCACCCGGGTGGAGGCGTAGATGGTGTCCCCGTGGAAGGTCGGCTTCTTATGGCTCAGCGTCTCGACTTCCAGATTGGCGATACACGAGCCGCTGACGTCGGGAACGCTCATCCCCAGGACCAGCGAATAGACCAGGTTCCCGACCACCACGTTCTGCTTCTGGACCGTCTCGTTCTCGGCAAACCACTCGTTGGTGTGGAGCGGATGGTGGTTCATGGTGATCATGCAGAACAGGTGGTCGTCGTATTCGGTGATGGTCTTGCCCGGCCAGTGCTGATAAATGTCCCCGGGCTCGAAGTCCTCGAAGTACCGCCCGAAGGGGCGCTCGTACACGGTCATGGTCCCGAAGCTAGCCCTGACCCCGGACTTAATCCCATGCACAGCTGATTCCCAGGTCGCTCAGGCAATTTTCGACGCATGTTTGGCCGGGCGGCAAAGATGGGGATGGCATGACAGAGTATTTGGTGGCATCGGATCGGTCTCCGAGCACTCCGAAGCCCGCACCCCGCCCCATCTTCGTCATCGGCGCGGCCCGCAGCGGCACCACGCTGCTCCAGGCCATGCTGGGAGCCCACCCTTCCATCGCCGCCCTGCCGGAGATGCACTTCTGGTTCCGCATCGTCAATCTGTCCGACTACTGGGGTGATCTGAGCGATCCCAGCCGCCGGCGGGCAGCCCTGTTGGAGTTGATCAACCTGCCGGGTGGATTGCTGGACCGGTTCGGCTTTGACATCGCCCGGCTGATGGCGGATGTGCCCTCCGGCCCGGTCGGCTACGGGAGCCTCCTGGAGACGGTCGGGCTGGACCTCTGCCAACGGGAGGGCAAGGCCCGCTGGTCGGAGAAGACGCCCTGGCAGACGGCCGACCAGATCTGGCAACTCTTCCCCGATGCTCAGGTCATCCACCTGATACGGGAGCCCCGGCGGACCATCAGCTCCACTCTGGGTACGCCCTTCAACGATCTGCCGGCCTGGAAGCTGGCCGAACAGTGGGACCGCTACACGGTGGCCAACATCCGCAGCGGCATCGGCCGGGGTCCCCAGTACTACCTGCAGGTGCGTTACGAGGATCTGGTGGGCAGCCCCACCGCCACCCTGGGGCTGGTGTGTTCTTTCCTGGCTGAGGACTTCGAATCGTCCATGCTCACCCAGCGCCAGGAGACCACGGCCGTCTTCACCGGCCGGCCGGCCTGGCAGGCGGCCGCCACCGGACCGCTCCGGACGGCAGTCACGGAGGAGCCGAGGTTGGGCGCCGCCGATCGGGCTCTGATCTCCCTGTCCATCCGGCGCAACGCCGCCGCCCTGGGTTACCAGACTCCCCGGCGGCGGACCATCGCCGCCGGCTACGCCCTGTGGCCCACCACCGTGCCGGCCCGGTTGAACGGAAAAATCCGAGACCGGCGCCACGCCGCTCTCTCTCCGGTGGGGCGCTACGAGGTGGTCAACCGCTACACCCGGGAGCGGGTGGCGGCCGCCATCGGGCCGCCCCGATTCGAGCCGGCGCAACCAGGGGCGGTGTCCCAGCCCGAGCCACGCCAGGTGGCATCCGCCCGGACCGGCCTACCGGCCCAGACCGCCGTCTGACCCGGACGCCTGCCGGGCCTACCATCCCGGCCCGTGGAGCAGACCCTGGCCGATGAGATGGTTGAAGCCGTGGCCGCCTTCGTGCGGCGCTCGGTGCTACCGGTCGCCTCCGACCTCGAACACGCCGACACCTATCCGGGTGAACTGATCTCGGCCATGGCCGACATGGGTCTGTTCGGCTGCACCATCCCCGAGGAGTACGGCGGCCTGGGGATGGACGTCACCACCTACGCCCGGGTGGTGGAGGAGCTCTCGGCCGGGTGGATGTCCCTGACCGGCGCCATCAACACCCACACCATGGCCGCCACCCTGCTCCGGCTGCACGGCACATCCGAGCAGAAGTCCCGCCTGCTGCCCCGCATGGCCACGGGCGAACTGCGCGGCGCCCTTTCCCTGTCCGAGCCCGACGCCGGCAGCGACACCCGCAACATCAGTTGCCGGGCTGAACCGGACGGCTCCCAATACATCCTCAACGGCACCAAGATGTGGGTGACCAACGGGGAGAGAGCCTCGGTCATCGCCCTGGCCGCCCGGGCCCCGGAGGGCATCACCTGCTTCATGGTGGAGAAGGAACCCGGTCCCTCCAGCGGCGGCCTCAGCGTGTCGCGGTCGATCGGAAAGCTGGGCTACAAGGGGATCGAGACGGTGGAGATGTCCTACGTGGACCACCGGGTCCCGGCCGAATCGGTTCTGGGCGGAGCCGAGAACCTGGGGCGGGGCCTCCCCCAGATCCTCAGCGCCCTGGAACTGGGCCGGGTCAACATTGCCGCCCGGGCCTGCGGGGTGGCCCGGGCCGCCTTCGAGGCCGCCATCGCCTACGCCCAGGAGCGGCAGACCTTCGGGTCGCCCATTGCCGCCCACCAGGCCATCCAGTTCAAGCTGGCCGACATGGCCACCAAGCTGGAGGCCTCCCGGCTCCTCACCCGTTCGGCGGCGGCCAAGCTCGACGCTGGGGAGCGCGCCGACGTGGAGGCGGGTATGGCCAAGCTGTTCGCCTCCGAGTCAGCCCTGGAGATCGCCACCGAGTCGATGCGGATCCACGGCGGCTACGGGTACACCACCGAACTCCCCATCGAGCGCTACTACCGCGACGCCCCGCTCATGATCATCGGAGAGGGCACCAACGAGATCCAGCGCATGGTGATCGCCCGCGGCCTGCTGGCCCGCTACCGACGGCCGTGACCGAACCCACCGCCGAGCTGGGCCTCCGCAACGACGTCTACCGCCGGCCGCTGGCCACGGCGCTCGAGCGGCTGGGCCTGGGTGCGGATTGGAAGTGCGCCGACGTCGGAGCCGGGGGCGGGGACGTCACCGTCGCCCTGGCCGAGATGGTGGGAGGCACCGGGCGGATATACGCCGTCGACAACGACCCGGCCTCGCGCGACGCCGTGGCCGCCGCCGCCGCCCGCGGCTCGCTGGCCCAGGTGATCGCCATCACCCAGGCCGCCGAGGACCTGACCCTGCCCGAGCCCGTCGACCTCGCCTTCTGCCGGTTTCTGCTCATGCACGTAATCGATCCCGTCACCGTTCTGCGCCGGATGGCCCGGGCCGTCCGGCCCGGGGGTTGGGTGGTCGCCCAGGAGGCGATCACCTCAGCCGGACGGGTTGACGGCGCCGCCTTTTCCATGCCGGGCGCCCGCCACCCGGACGTGGGCGCCCTGCTGCCGGCTCTGTTCCGGCGGGCCGGGCTCGATCTCGTGGATGCCTGGGCCGAGGCTCCGGCCGGCGCCGGCCTCGGCCCGGTGGCCGCCTACCTGGAGTCCCTGACCGGGGTGGACCCGGGGGAGGACTCGGTCATCCTTCCCCCCCTCGTCACCGTCATCGGACGGCGGCCCGGCGCCTGAAGGCCGGGCCTGGCACAACCCGGCCGGCGGGACCCGTCGCCCGCTCCCGGCCCGGCCGGGGCCGGCGGGCCGGCTGTCTATCCTGCCGCCATGCCGACCCCTGATCTCAAGGCCGCCGCCGGCGCCGTTGACGCCGCCCGAGCCGTGGTGCGCCGGGCCGTGGCCCACCAGGCCGCGGCGGGCGACATCGACGCCAACCAGGTGGTGGCCTACGACCTGGCCCACGCCGCCGCTGCCGTGGAGTGCGCCGCCTCGGTCCTGAGCTACGGGGCCCGGGGGGACGAGGAAGCTGCCCTGGCCACCGCCTTCGCCGCCGAGGCGGTCTACGACCTCATGACCCGGACCCTGGGCCGGGAGGACACCTGGGGCATCGACCGCGCCGAGCTGGACGGTGCCCTTCCCTTCGTGGCCGCCCACCGGGACCCGGCCTTCGTGGCCTCGCTGGCCCGCCGGCCCGGCCCCCGCCATCTGGACGAGGACTTCGAGATGGTCCAGCAGACGTTCCGCCGCTTCGCCGAGGACAAGATCCGCCCGGTGGCCGAGCACATCCACCGCACCAACGGGGACATCCCCGAGGACGTGATCCAGGGCCTGGCCGAGATCGGGACCTTCGGGCTGTCGGTGCCGGAGGAGTACGGGGGCTACGCCGGCGGGGGCGAGGGCGACTACCTCGGCATGGTGGTGGCCACCGAGGAGCTGGCCCGGGGCTCCCTGGGCGTGGGCGGTTCTCTGATCACCCGTCCGGAGATCCTGACCCGGGCTCTGGTCAAGGGCGGAACCGAGGAGCAGAAGCAGTCCTGGCTCCCCCGCCTGGCCAGTGCCGAGGTGATGGCGGCCGTCTCGGTCACCGAGCCCGACTTCGGCTCGGATGTGGCCGGGCTCAAGACCACCGCCACCCCGGCCCAAGGGGGCGGATGGGTGATCAACGGGGTGAAGACGTGGTGCACCTTCGCGGCCCGCGCCGATGTACTCATGCTCCTGGCCCGCACCGACCCCGACCGGACCAAGGCCCACCGCGGCCTGTCCCTGTTCGTGGTGCCCAAGCCCCGGGGGGAGGGACACGGCTTCGTCTTCACCCAGGACGACTCCACTCCGGGCCGGCCGGCCGGCTTGGCCCCCGGCCGGCTGGAGGGCCGGCCCATCGACACCATCGGCTATCGGGGCATGCACTCCTACGAACTGTCCGTGGAGGGCTGGTGGGTGCCCGAGGACCATCTGGTCGGCGGCCCCGATGGCCTGGGCCGGGGCTTCTACCTCCAGATGGAGGGCTTCGAGAACGGCCGGCTCCAGACCGCCGCCCGGGCCCTGGGCGTCATGCAGGCCGCCTACGAGGCCGCCCTCGACTACGCCGATAACCGGGTGGTGTTCGGCTCCCCGGTCTTCGACTACCAGCTGACCCAGGCCAAGCTGGGCCGGATGGCCGCCATCATCCAGGCCTGCCGCCAGTTCAGCTACCAGGTGGCCCGGTTGATGGCCAAGGGCGAAGGAGCCATGGAGGCCTCCATGGTGAAGGCCTACGTATGCCGGGCGGCGGAATGGGTGACCCGGGAGGCGATGCAGATCCACGGCGGGATGGGTTACGCCGAGGAGTTCCCGGTCAGCCGTTACTTCGTGGATGCCCGGGTCCTGTCCATCTTCGAGGGCGCCGATGAGGTACTGGCCCTGCGGGTCATCGCCCGGGGCCTGACTCGAGACGCCGGCTCCTGATGGCCGGGGCCGCCGAACTGCTCGAACGGGCCGCCCGCACCGAGTCGGCCTACTTCGAACTCGGCAACCGGGTCAGCGACTCGGACCTGGCCCGCTTCGTCACCAACCCCGACACCCCCGACATCTGGGACTCCAACTGCGTCACCCGGGCCCGGGCGGCCACGCCGGGACAGGTGGAAGAACTCATGGCGGAGGCGGCCATCCACTACGCCGCCGCCGACCACCGCGTCTTCAAGCTGGACCCCCTCACCCCGGCGGCCCTGGAGGTACGCCTGCTCCTGGACGGATACCGCGGCGACACCCTGCTCCACCTGGTCCTGCCCGAGGCCGAGGAGGCCGCCGACATCGCCATGCCCCGACCGGGGTCCAGGCCGGCCGTTTCCATCCGCCCGGCCGAATCCGAGGCCGACTGGGCCAGCCTGGCCCGCCTGGCCCGGGCCGATCACGAGGAGGCCAACGCCCGGGAGGGCCGCCCGGTGTGGAGCCAGGAAGTGTCCGACCAGATGGTGGCCCGCAAGCGACAGCGCTCGGATCAGCTGCCCTTCTTCCTCGCCTCCCTCGACGGCCGGGACGTCGGCCACGGTTGCGCCTGGGCGGGGACACCGGAGGAAAAGGTGGGCATGGTGGAGGACCTCTTCACCGATCCCGGCTTCCGCCACCGGGGGGTGGCCAGCGCCCTCATCTTCCATGGCATCGCCTGGGCCCGGGCGGCCGGGGCCGGACCGGTGATGATCGGAGCCGTGGACGATGACACCCCCCGCCTCATGTACGCGGCCATGGGCTTCCGCCCCGTCTTCGTGAGCCGGACCTACATCAGCTCCTGAGCTTCCTGGCAGGATGCGGCCATGCCCAAGAGCCGTTCCATCCAGCTGGTGGCCAGGCCGGAAGGTCTGCCCCAGGAAGGCGACTTCGCCGTAGTCGAAACCGACGTGCCCGACGCCTCCGAGGGAGAGGTGTTGGTCCAGAACCTCTACATGTCGGTCGATCCGGCTATGCGGCCCCGCCTGAGCGCGGGCTACGAACTCAACCAGCCGATGGCGGCCGGGGCCATCGGGAGGGTGGTGCAGTCACGCACACCGGAGCTGGCCGTCGGGGACATCGTCTCCAACGGCCTCGGCTTCCGGGAGTTCTTCGTCTCGGCGCCCCCGGGCCTGCGCCGGTTGGAACCGGTGGGCGACCTTCCCCTCACCGTGCACATGCATGTGCTGGGCGGGACCGGGTTCACCGCCTACGGAGGCATCCTTGATATCGCCGGGCTCAAGCCCGGTGACAAGGTCTTCGTATCCACCGCCGCCGGCGCCGTCGGCTCGGTGGCGGCCCAGATCGCCAAGATCAACGGCAACTGGGTGGTGGGCTCGACCGGCAGCGCCGAGAAGGCGGACTGGCTGCTGAAGGAGGCCGGCCTCGACGCCGCCTTCGACTACCACGAGACGCCGGTGCGCCAGGGCCTGCGCCAGCACGCCACCGAAGGCATCGACGTCTACTTCGACAACGTCGGAGGCGACCACCTTGACGCCGCCCTGGCCGTCATGAATCCGCTGGGGCGGGTGGCGGTGTGCGGGATGATCTCGGGCTACAACGAGCCCGGCGCCCGCACCACCGTGCGCAACCTGGCCAACGTCATCTACGGGCGCATCAACATCCGGGGCTTCACCTTGGCCGACTTCATGAGCCGCCGGGCCCAGTTCGTCCAGGACATGACCGGCTGGCTGCAGGAGGGCCGCGTCCGGTACCAGGAGACGGTGATGGATGGCATCGAAAAGGCTCCCGCTGCGCTCATCGGCCTGTTCCAGGGCCTCAACACCGGCAAGATGCTGGTCAAGCTGGCCGACTGAACCCCGGGGGCGGTGTGATCTCCCGCCCCGGGACCGCCCGCCCTATCGCCTCCCGCCAGGGCCGGCCCAACCAGCCGGCCAGTTCCTCGCTCACGGGGTGGTACCAACCCTGGCGGCCGGCCAGCTGCACCGACAGAGACAGCACGGCGCCCATGGCGGTGCGTTCCACCGGGACGATCCCGATCTGGCCTGCCCCCAGGGCCCAGGCCTGCTCCCGGGCCAGCAGTCCGGCGTAGGAGAAGGCCACCCGGGACCAGGGGTCGATGGCATACAGGTCCCCGGGATGATCGGGGAAGGCCGCGCTGTAGGTAAAGGCCCGTTCCCAGGCCTCCACCAACCCGGGCCACCGGGCCGACCCGGCCGCCGCCCGGGTGGACCAGTAGGCCGCGTCCAGCGCCTCAGCCTGGGACCGGTCGAGGCTGGAGACGGCATCTACCACCGCCACCATGGCCTGTCCCTCCGGCCCGCAGGCGGCCACCACCGCGGCCGGATCCCAACGACGGCGAATCTGAGCTTCGTCCGCCTGCCGCTCCTCCCAGGTGGGCACCGGTGGGGTCGGTCCCGGTTCAGCGCTGGGCGGCGGTGGCCCCGCCGTCGACGACCAGCGAGGTGCCGGTGACAAAGCCGGCAGCGCCGGAGCACAGGTAGGTGACCAGGCGGCCGAAGTCGGCCGGGTCGCCCATGGGTCCGCTCCCACCCGACGCCCCCAGCTCCTTCATGCGGTCGGTGGCATGCGGGCCGGGGCAGGCCAGGTTGATGGTGACCCCGTCCCCGGACAACTCCCGTGACGCGGTGCGAACCCAGGCGAACAGGGCCGAGCGCGCGACGTTCGACAGGGGCAGGGAGGGCAGGGGCAGCTCCACCCCGTAGGAGGTGATGCAGCAGATCCGGCCCCAGCCCCCGGCCCGTAGATGCGGGGCCGCCTCCCGGACCAGGCGCACGGCGGGCAGCAGCACCGAGTCCACTGCTCCCCGGATGTCCTCATCGGAAAGGCCCAGGGTGGAGCCGGGCTTGGGGCCGCCGGTGTTGGCCACCACCACGTCCAGCCGACCCCACCGATCGACGGCCGCCTGCACCAGTCGGGCCGGGGTGCGCGGGTCGGCCATGTCGGCCGCCACCGTCAGGCACTCGACTCCGGCCGATTCGATCTGGGGGCGGGCCGCGGCCAGGTTCGCCTCCGACCGGGAGCTGATGAGCACCCGGGCGCCTTCCCCGGCCAGGGCCAGGGCCGAGGCCAGGCCCAGGCCCTTGGATCCGCCGGTGACGATGGCGACCCGGCCGGTCAGACCCAGGTCCAAGGGATCAGCCCTTGTCGGTGCGGGTAAGGCCGGCCCGCTCGCCCCGGGAGACGAACTTGATGGCCATCTTCCGGCTGGCCTCATCGATCATCTCGTCACCGAACATGACCGCCCCCTTCCGCTCGCCCGGATCGCCTTTGGTGGTGGCCTCCTCGTAGGCGTCGAGGATGGCCCAGGCCCGGTCGAACTGCTCTTGGGTGGGGCTGAACACCTCGTTGAGGATGGTGACCTGGTCGGGGTGAAGGGCCCATTTGCCGTCGTAGCCAAGGACACGTGTGCGCTTGCAGTAGTCGCGGAACCCGTCGGGGTCGCGCACGTAGAGGTAGGGGCCGTCGATGACCTGAAGGCCGTTGGCCCGGCCGGCCATGAGGATCTTGTTGAACACGTAGTGGAAGTGATCCCCGGGGTAGTCGGCTATCTGCACACCGCCGGTCAGCACCGGCATCTCCATGGAGGCGGCGAAGTCGGCCGGGCCGAAGATGATCGTCTCCAGCCGCGGGGAGGCGGCGCAGATCTCCTCCACGTTGATCAGACCCCGGGCCGTTTCGATCTGGGCCTCGATGCCGATGTGGCCCTCGGGCAGGCCGGCCTTCTTCTCCACCTGGGTCAGAAGGAGATCGAGGGCGATCACCTCGGCCGCGCTCTGGACCTTGGGCAGCATCACCTCATCCAGGCGCTCACCGGCGTTGCCCACCACCTCGATGACGTCGAAGGCGGTCCACTCCGTGTCCCAGGCGTTGATACGCACACATAGGACGCGGTCGCCCCAGTCCTGGTTCTTGATGGCGTCGACCACCTTGGCCCGGGCCCCCTCCTTCTCGAGGGGAGCCACCGAGTCCTCCAGGTCGAGGAAGGTCATGTCGGCGGGGACGGTGGGGCCCTTCTCCAGGAACCGCTCGCTGGAGCCGGGCACGGACAGACAGGATCGACGGGGCAGGTCCCGGGTGCGCTTGGACATGCCCGCATGCTACCGACGGGCCCGGAACCCCGGTCCAGCCCGGCGGGGCTACAGCTGGGCGGCCCGCAGCAGCTCGGGGGCCACCGGGCAGTCGGCCCCCTTGGCCAGGTCAGCGCCCGGACGGGCCCCGTCCGGGCCGACCACCTGATCGATGAGATCGACCGGCACCAGCTCGGTGCTGCGCTCCCAGGGCTCCACGCCGGCCCCGTCCAGGCGCGACAGCTGGGCCTCCCACAGCCGGGCGGGCAGCACCCGTCCCACCCCGGCCACGGCCCACACCGGCACCCCGGCCCGGCGGGCCACGGCGGCCACGGCGTGTGACCCGGGGGCGGCCAGGATGCCGGTGGGGCCGCCCGAGACCGCCTCCAACAGGACCAGCCCCGAGACGACCACGGCGGCGCCGGCCCCGGAGGCGGCCACCTCCCATATGTCGACCCCGGCCCCGGACAGGCGCCGGGCCAGGTCCCGGCCCTCCCCGTCGTAATCGACGGCCAGCACCTCGACATCGCCGCGGCGCCGGAGGGCCCAGGCCGCCTGTTCGGGCCAGCCCACCACCACCGCCGTCACCGAGCCGGGTAGTTCCGCGGCCAGGACCGGGGCGGTGTCATCGCTGTCGAGTTGATCGGCGCAGCGGCGGATCTCCGAGGCGGGGTCCGGCGCCACCAGGACCCGGGCCGACAGCCACCACAGCGGTCCGACCTCGGGGTGGCGGTCGATCAGGCGCCGGCAACCGGTCACCAGGGCGGCCGACTCATAGGCGAAGGTCCCGAGAGCGGCGGCGGCCTCGCGCGCCAGCAGGGTGGGCCCGGCCCCCTCGGCCCGGGCCACCATGCGGAGATGTTCGATGGGATGCACTACTTGACGATTCCGCCCTTGGTCATGGCCATGACGTCGAGGGCCCGGTCGACCTCCTCCTCGGTCATGAGCCCCGCCTCCAGCACCACCGTGCGCAGATCCTTGCCCTCGGCCATCGAGGTCTTGATGACCTTGGCCGCCTGTTCGTAGCCGATGTACGGATTGAGGGAGGTGCCGATGGAGGCACTGGAGAGGGCATAGGTGCGGCACTGCTCCTCATCCGCCTCGATGCCGCGCACGCACTTGTCGGCCAGGGCCCGGCTCACCGATCCCAGCAGGCGGATGGACTCGAGCAGGTTGCGGGCGATGACCGGGAGCATGACGTTGAGCTCGAGGTTGCCGGCCGCCCCCCCGAAGGCGACGGCAGCGTCGTTGCCGACCACCTGGGCGACGACCTGCGAGATCGCCTCGGGGATCACCGGGTTGACCTTGCCCGGCATGATCGACGAGCCCGGCTGGAGGTCGGGGATGCGGATCTCGGCCAAGCCGGTACGCGGCCCGCTCCCCATCCAGCGGAGGTCGGTGGCGCACTTGTAGAGCGACACGGCGA
This sequence comes from Actinomycetota bacterium, assembly GCA_027315345.1. Taxonomy (GTDB): domain Bacteria; phylum Actinomycetota; class Acidimicrobiia; order Acidimicrobiales; family JAJPHE01; genus DAHUYE01. The sequence continues at coordinate 191 of DAHUYE010000006.1, read as the reverse complement.
CGGTGCGCAGGATCCCGGACGCCTCGACCAGGGCGTCGCGGGCCCCCTGAGCCTCGAAGTGGTCCCGGGCCTCCCGCAGCGGCAGGTCGTCCGGTTGGGCCAGGCGGGCGATGACCCGGCGGGCGAACCCGCGGGGGGCGTTGATCCCGGTCCCCACCGCGGTGCCGCCGAGGGGGAGCTCGCCGACCCGT
>DAHUYE010000099.1 GCA_027315345.1 Actinomycetota bacterium | reverse complement strand
ACGAGGGGGAGCCCGGACACCATCGCCTTTCGGAGGGCCCGGTTGTCCGAGTGAGCCGGGTCCACTCCCCTGTACTTGTATCGGACGAGCCCATCTTCTCCGAGGTCGTCGGCGTATGGCGGCGTCTGGTCAGGCCTGGTGTAGGCGGTACGGATGGTCAGGGCGGCCTCCATACCAGCCGGCTTCCAGATTCCTGACTGGACCGTCAGGCGAAGTGGGCGACCCTGCCAGATGAAGGCATTGATGTCTGCTGACCGAAGGACCCCGTCCGGGGTCGTGGACAAGAGGCGGTCCAGATGAGCGAAGACCGCCGCTCTCAATGGGCCGTCCTCCAACGTCACATTGCAGGTTGTAGCAGAGCCCTCAGTGCGGCGTCGGTATGGACCGGCCGGGCGGGACAATTGGTCGCTGGCCCGATACCCTCCCTCTCGGTGTCGTGGGTCGACTATTTCACAGCCGCCGGCGGTAGTTCCGCCGTACTGGCTACAGCCGGCGGTGCGCTTCGCCTCGGTGAGGTACGGACGAAAGGCGACAGTCCAAATAGAGGCGACGGCTCACGTGGCGGCCTCGGGTGTGATCCTCGCCGTCCGTCCTTCCGTCCGGGCGCTCGGTGTCTTCAGCCTCCGTCTAAAGGAGGACGACGGGTCCACTGCGACGGTGACGGAGGTCTGGGCCGCGCCGGATGGGCTGACTGACGGCCGGACCTGGCAGAGTCCGATTTTCTTCGGTGCCAACACTGTCGGTGCCGGAGAGACGATCTGGACCACGGCCCTGTTTGATGTTGGCCCGCCGCTACCAGGATTGATCGGTTGGCGGGCTCTTGGGACGATCAGAGCTGCCCGGTTCTTTCGAAGCAAGGAGTGGGTCTGGGACGACCGGGTCTTCGTTCCGCGACCTGGCGACTCCTAGGTATCATTGGTCCATGGACCACAGCTACCGGATCCCAGCTGACCAGGGTTTCTACGCGCCCCGGACACCGGTGGCAGGTGAGATCCCCTCCGTGAGTACCAACGGGTCCGGAGCGCCCCGCAAGGCCCCGGCTCGCCAGACCACGGTTCGACAGCCAGCGGCTCGGAAGGGCTCAGCTCGACAATCAATGAAGGGTCGGACTGTGCCGAGGACCTCGACGGCCTAACCCCCCCGGTCGCCCAGCGGCTGAGGACGGGAAAACCCACGGAGTTGCCCCGATGTGAGTCAAGCTCCTGTCTCAAGAAGCTCGACCACTGCCGATCGGGGCACCACCCTGCGCCGGCCGAGCCGCACCGACGGCAGCTGACCGCTCGACACCAGCTGGTAGGCGTAGGCGCGCGAGACACCGAGCATCCGGCCCGCCTCGGTGACGCTGCAGACGACCGGCACCTCGCGGAGCGCTGACTCGGCGGGCGGACTCGGAGGGGCGGAGCGCCGACCGGAGCCGGCGGCTCGTGCCGAACCGACGGCGACCGAGCGGGCATCCGTGTTGACCGCCCGCCACCAGACAACGGTTCCCGTGGCCATGTCCGTGGCCCGGAATCCCTGGGTCCTGAGACGTTCCTTGGCGTCCACGGGCGCACCACGGTGGACAGCCACGACCTCGTAGCGCTTGGGGTCGTACCCGATGACAACCGATCCATCCAGGCTGAGGGCGACCGTCGTCCACCCCTCCGGTAAGGCCAAGTGGGCGCTCTGACCAGACAGGATGGCCATCGAGTCGGGCAGTGAGGTCGGGGCCAACTCAGCCATCAGTGCCACCCCGAGCGGGATCTCTATTGCCACGCTCTGTGACCGGAATTACCGTTCGGGCTATTCGTACGGAATAGGGGAAGTTCCGGTGAGCGCTCGTATGCGGGCTGGGGCCCTGGGGCTGGCGGCGGTGGGGCTGGCGGCGTGCGTCTCGACCGGCGCCCAGGCGACCAGCGGGGCCAGCGGCCAGCTCGTCCAACCCGGCCGGCTGGTGTCGATCTCCGATCCCGGGATGGCCCTGGCCACACCCAGCGACGGCCGGATCAACGGTCCCGGATTCAATGCTCGGGTCACCGGCGCCGGAGAGTCGACGAGCATCAGCTCCGCCGGCCAGAGCCTCAGGGCGCCGGCCGGCGACGTCCTCCTGGTCTTCAGCCTCGACTGGACGCCGGCCGCCGAGCAGCTCTTCACCAACCCGGCGGAGACGGCGTCGGTCTCCGCCGGTGGCTTGGGAGCCGAGGTTCCCCCGGCCGACCTGGGCTCGGCCGGCACCCTCACCTACGCCCTGGCCGTCCCCCGCCACAGCCAGGCCGTCCTCTCGGTTTCCTCCCAAGGGGTCACCCAGGGCTTCTCCCTCACCAAAGGAACCCGCCTCCAGCCCCAGCTGTCCGCCTACTACCGGGATCCCAGCACCGGCACACTGACCCAGGCGGTGAGCCAGACGGCCTCGGTCACGGCCAACTCCCCCGACGGCAGCCACCCGACACCGGTCAACTTCGGCCTGGATCACGTCACCCTCGCTTACCTCTCCCCCGCCGGCACCCCGGCGCCGGCGGGCGACCAGGCCTGGCTGGTGGCCGACATCTCGGCCGACACCGAGCCGGTAGGGGCCAACTTCTTCTTCAGCTTCAACGCCCTGCCCCCCTCGGCCGTGGTCCTCCACCTCCCCGACGGCACAGCCGTGCCGGCCCAGGTGGAAGGAACCAACGTCGATGGGAACGCCGGGCTGCTCAACGGGACGTACTACTTCCCCGTGCCGGCCGGCCTGACCGGCGGCCAGCTGGTCATCACCCCGAGCGGAGTCAACGGCAGCACCGAGGTCTCGGGGTATTACGAGCCGGCCATCTTCTCCGGGCCGGCCACCTTCAACTTCACCCTGCCGCCCGTTCCGGCCCCGAGCGGCGCCGGTCCGGGCTTTCCCCTCCGGGTGGCGGCGGCCGCCGTCCCGGCCACCAGCGGACGCTCCGGCAACGCCCTCCCCTGGCTGGTGGCCGTGATCGTGGTCCTCCTGGCCGCCGGGCTCGCCGGCGCCGCGACCGGCCGGCGGCGTCGGCGCCGAGCCACCGTCGCCAGGCCGGCCCATACAGGGCCGGTCGTGGAAGCCCAGGCCATTCCCATGCCACCGGCCGCCCTGACCGAGGTCAGTGCGGATGGTCCGCCTTCCGACACGGATGACGGCGCCCCCGTGCAGGGCACGGAAGACGAACCAGCACCGCCCGTCACCACCGTCCAACCGGTGACCCCCTCCCCCGCCCGGGCCCCGGTGGAGATATCCATCCTGGGGCCACGCTCCACCACCGGCTGGGCCAGTCCGCCCCGCCGGCCCGTGGTCGAGGAGATCCTCGACTACCTCGCTCTGCATCCCGAGCGCCCCTTCACCGCCGATGAGCTCAAGATGAGGCTGCGTCCAACCGGATGGGGCGAGACCGAGGTCAAGCGGGACACCATCACCTCCTACGTCTCCAAGCTGCGGGGCTGGCTGCCCCCCGGATGCCTGCCCGACGGGTCCGAGGTCGGCGGCTACCGGCTCTCGGGGGTCGGCACCGACTGGCACCGCTTCGTCGACCATGTGACCGCCGCCGATGCCGCCACGGACACCTCGGGCGAGGTCACCGAGTTGACCCGGGCTCTGGCCCTCGTCCGTGGCGAGCCCTTCGACGGCGTGCAGGCCAACGGCACCTATCCCTGGCTCAACACCGAGTCGTGGTTGAGCCGGATGACCACGGCCATCACCGGCGCCGCCGACCGACTGGTCCGCTTGCACCTCGGGGCCGGACGGCACCGGGAGGCCATGGCCGCCGCCGATGCCGGGTTGAGAGCCGCGCCCGACGCCAAGGTGTTGCACATCGTCCGCCTGAACGCCGCCGCCGCCCTGGGCCACGACGTCCTCGACCGGGCCTGGGCCGACACCAAGGTGGCCATGGAGGATTCGGCGGAACTCGAGGCCCACTATCGCCGCCTGCGCCGGGGCGACGCCGCCTGAGCGGCTCACGACCGGACCCCGGCCAGGCGCCGGGCCACCACGAACACGACCACGGCCACCACAACGACCGCGACGAGTTCGAGGGGCAGGAACAGTGCACCCACCAAGGCGATGGCGAGCGCCACCCGCTTCGGTGTCCAGACAAGCGACCCGCTGCGTCGACCGGAGCCACCACTGGCTGTCGGCGCCGGCTGGGCCCCCGGCAGAGACGACAGCCCGGGAATGGCGTACCACGGCGCCAGCTCCAGGAAGGCGACCGGCTGGTGGGGACCGAAGACCAGGGCGCATCCCGGATGGCCGGCCGCCACCGCGTCCACCGGCAGTCGGCGCCGCCATACCGTCGAGGTGGTCACCGAGGTGTGGCCGACCCAGGGAGGCCGATTCGAACTGCGCGACTTCACCAACACCCGCTGCTCGCCGGCCAGAGAGGAGATCAGCTCGAGGGTGCGCTGGTCCCCGATGCCGGGGAAGACAAGCTTGGTGCCGAACAGGGAGACGAATCCCTCCGCGGCCGCCCCCCACCGGGCTCGGGCCTGGGACAGATCCTGAAGACAGGCGATGGTGAGTAAGCCCTGGCCGCCGCCTTCGGCCGCCACCGCCGGCAGGAAGGGGATGGGGGCGATGTGGGCGACTTCGTCCAGGGCCCAGACCATCGGCGCCCGGTCGGTGTTGGCATAAGCGGCGCTGCGGATCTCATCCAGTAGGGCCACCACGATGGGGGCCAGCTGGTCCTGGGTACGCGCCGGCGCGCAGATGTAGAGCGTGTCGGCGCCGGCGACGAACTCAGCCGGATCGAAGGTATCCGCCGACGCCGCCCCCAGGGCGGCCTCGGACCGATAGGCAGACAAGACGGCCCCGGCGGTGGAGAAGATCCCGGAGCGCTCCCGGTCCTCACAACCGAGGATGCCGTCCAGGCTGTCCCCGGCCAGCTCTGAGCCCCGGGAGGCGATGATGGCCCTGGCTTCGGACACCTCGGCCGAGAGGACCCAGCGCATCACCCACCGCATGGATAGATCGGCCAGGGCGGCGGCGTGCAGCAGTGGGGCCAGCAGAGCCTCGGCCCGGTTGACCCAGTGGGTGGCGTTCTCGACTCCCACGCCGGGACGGGAAGCGCTGGCCAGCAGGTGGGCCCGCACGAAGGCCGTGTCCCAGGCGTCACAGCCCCGCACCGGTGACCATGACAGCGCCAGCGTGCCCATCGGAGGCGGCGTGACCGCGGACGGATCCCAGTGCCAGACCTTGCCCATGCGTATGCGCCGGGCCGCGGTCACTCCGGCCACATCGGTTTTGGTGGAAGTGGCCACCACCGCTCCGGCGGCGGCCAGCACGTTGGGGATGACGATGGCCGACGTCTTGCCCGAACGAGGCGGCCCCAGCACCAACAGGGACTCCTCGGGGCCGCTGAGGACCCAACCCTTCCCGGCCCGACCCAACACCAGTTGGTTCATCGTGAGATTCCTTTCGAGGCCTCGAAGACGGGGGCTCGACCGAGGGAGTGGGCGAGTCCATCGACGGCGGCCTCGACTCGGTCCCGCTCGATGCGAGCGCGCAGATCACGGGGCGGGACGCCGAGGCCCTCATCGGTGACGCCGTTGCGCTCGCGATAGGCGAGGACCTCCCCCGCCGTACGGGCCCAGTTGCTCCGATCCGACAGACCGGTGGGTACCGGACCGATTAGCTCGGTCAACCACGGGGCCGGCGCGGCCAGAGCTTCGGCTTCCATATCGGCCTGGCGGCGGGCCATGGCCGCATCCAGGAGAGCGAGGCGGGTGAGACGAGCCGCCTCGGCCTCACCCCACGCCTCCCGATGATCCCGCTGCCCGAACAGGCGGGCCAATCTCTCCTCGGCCTGTTCGAGCGGCGCCGCCGTCCGCAGAGCCGATCCCGGATCGGACACGGCCAGGCGCAGGCGGGCCACGTCGGCCTCGGCGTCGGCCAGGACGGACTGGTCCACCGGGGCGGGAGCCTCGGTGAGCAGACGGCGGTGCAGAGCGGTGCGCTCGGCGGCCAGGTCGGCCAGCGTGGCCGGGCCGGCCAGAGCCATGGCCTGGGCCCGGGACACCGACAGCCGACGGGTGAGGTCGGCCAGTAGCCCGCTCTGGGGCGTGGTCAGCTCGACCCCGGTGCCGACCACGTAGAGGTTGGACTGCAGCCGGGCCCGGGACATGCCGACGTAACCGGCCTCCCGGTAGAGCGACTCGTCACCGAGGAGGAAGGCCCGCTGGTAGGTGGCCCCCTGGGCCCGGTGGGCGGTGAGGGCGTAGCCGTACTGGAGGTGGCCGGCCTGGATGTAGTCGGCCCTCACCGCTCGGTCCTGACCGGAGGGCGTGGCGATCCAAAGCCCTTCCGGTGCCACCGCCCGGACGGTGCCCCGCAATCCGTTGAAGAGGCGCTGGCGGCGGTCGTTGCGGGTGGCCACCACCACATCCCCGACGGCGAAGCGAACCTCTCCGTAGGTCACCTCTCTGCCCACGTCGACCCGGCCGGCGTCGGCCATGGCGGCGCGGGCCAGTCGGTTGAGCCCGGCCACGTCATCGCGCCGGAGGGCGATCATCACCGAGGACTCCCCGTCGGTGATCGAAGCGGCCCAGTCGGCCACCAACAACCGCCGGGCGTCAGCGGCCGTGGAGGACAGGGTGATCCGACCGGCCCGCTGGTAGGCGTCGACGGCTTGAGCCACCGAGCCGGAGCGGAGGCTGTCCAGGGCGTTTCGCTCCCAGGCCTCGACCTGGCGACGGTTGACCTCGAGATGAGCGGCGCCGAGGCGGGCGACGAGAGCGGCGAAGGTGCCGCCGGCGCCGATCTCGGGCAGCTGTCGGGGATCGCCCACCAACACCAGGCGGGAGGTGGGGGCCAGGCTCATCAGCCGGGCCAGGTCCCGGGTACCGACCAGGCCGGCCTCGTCCAGGACGATGACCGAGCGACGAGGAAGGCGGCCCTCGGGGCGGGACAGATCGGCGAGCAAGCCGGCCAAGGTGGTGGACTCGATGCCGGAGCCGGCGGCCAACTCCCCCGCGGCTCGAGCGGCCAGGGCGGCCCCCACCACCCTCACTCCCTCTGACTCCCAGGCGGCCCGGGCGGCGTCGAGGGCGAAGGTCTTGCCCGTGCCGGCCTTACCCACGGCAATGACCACACCGGCCGCTCCGGTGGTGATGTGGCGGACCATGGCCCGCTGGTCCTCGGACAGCTCGGGACGCTCCTTCAGTATGCGGCCGACGACCGCCGGCGGGAGCGATGTGTCCCGACCCGATCGGATCTCGGCCACGGCCAGGACTTCGGCCTCGGTGGCCAACAACTCGATGGTGGTGAACCGGGACTGGCCCAACCGCCCCGGCGCCAGCGTGACCAGATCCTCCCGGGAACAGAAAGCCTCGACCTCGGCCTCCAACCCCGGGCGGCTGATGCCGGCCCGGGCGGCGCCGGCCACGGCCCGCACCACGTCCCGGCGCTCGAAGGCACTGGCGTGGGCGGTCAGACCGTCCGGCCCGGCCAACTCCTCGAACAACTCCTCCCGCTCGGCGGCTGACAGTCCGGTGGGCCGGGCCGGACCGGTGAGCTCCCGCAGCGACTCGGAGGTGATGCCGAGTTCGGCCGCCCGGCTCCTCCACTCGGCGGCCAGGGTGTCGGGGTCCACCTCGGACTTGGCCGAGCGGGTCCCCAGGGCCGCCACCTCGCGGGCCCGCCAGCTGTGGCCCCCGGTAACGGCCAGGCGGGCCTCGATCTCGGCCCGGCGGGTGGAGAAGGCGTCCAGCTGCCGGCGGGTGAAGCCCTCGGGCTCGGCCATGCCGTCGACCACCTCGCCCCAGGCCAGCCCCAGGCGCTCGGACAAGCCGGCCCGCAGCGCGGCCCGATAGACGTAGCCGGCGGCCCGGAGCTGGCCGTAGACAAGGCGACCATCCAGGGCGGAGACGCGACCGTCGCCACCCCGGGTCAGGTTGGCCACCAGGACATGGGTGTGAAGCTGAGGATCCCCCGCCCGAGAGGTTCGGTGTCGGAAGCCGGCCGCCACCACTCCCTGCCCGCCCATCGCCTCCGCCCCGGCGTGGCCCCGTCGTACGCCGACGGCCCAGTCCCCCAGGTAGGCCACCGTCTCAACCACGGCGTGGTCGTGAGCGGCCCGGGTGGCCGCGGCGATGTCGGGCGGACCAAGGGCGGCCAGCAGGCTCACCCCTTTGGGCGCCGAAGCCGTCAGGTCGAAGGCGGTCACCTTCCAGGAACCCCCGCCGTGGGACACGAGCACCTCACCGGTATGCGGATGGCGCCCCTCCAGCAGGGCCCGCAGCGCCTCCGGGGCCACCTCCCCGGACAGCCCGAGTCCGGGCCCATCGGCCAGCCAACGGCCGGGCGCCTCGCCCCGCCCGAAGTAGTAGTCCTCGGCCCCGCCGGCCACCTGGTCGAGGTAGTAGTCGGCCGAGCCGGCCGTGAGCTTGCCAATGGAGATCATGGCCCCGACGATGAGCTCCACCCCTGGACACCAACCTGGACAGCCGCGGCGCCTGAGGAGTCGCCATGCCCCTGCCACCGGGTGCCATGCCTGGTCAGAGGCCATGTCCGGCCCGAGAAAGAAATTCTGGAAAGTTCTTCGTCCGACCCCACGGAGGCCGGTCAAGACCCGGCGCAGCCGGTCCCGCAGGGACGCCGAAGGCGGTCTTGACGGGCCGGGGCCCGATCAATCGACATCACAATCGACATGGCCAGGCCGGCCCCCGGCCTGGCCTGGTAGCAGTCATGGTCGCCAGCCGACTGCGGCCGTTGAGCCCGACTCCACCCCGTCGGCGCCGGGGCGCGATGGTGTCCGTCGTCAAAGCTCTCAAGCCCCGCCAGCGGGTTGGAGCCACCACCGACGGGGCTGGGCCACCCCTGGTGCACGAGTGTGAGATCGGGAATGTGGGGGTCCGCCGGGTGGGGCGGGAGTAGGCGCCAGGCGGGCTCAGGCCAGGAGTAGGACCCCGAACCTGTGAGGGGCGCTAGCTCAGATCGACGAGGGTTTGGAACTCGGGACCAGAGAAAGGCACGTAGCCCGTCGGCCACGGGGCCTGGAGTCGGCAGAGGAGCCGCATGTGGGCGGCCACGGACTGGTCATTCATGTGCTCGACCCGAAGCTCCGGATCGACTCCGTTGAGGTCCCGAAGCTCATGGACGTGTTCGACCAGATAGTCCGGGACCCATCCGACCTGGCGACCGTCGGTGGCCCGGAGGAGGACAGCCCGGGCGTTGTAGGGGTTGTCAGGGTGGTCGACCAGGACCAGGCGGTCCCCTACGCGGAGGCTCTCCACGGCTTCGGAGGCCCCCTCGAGGTGGCGGATGCCACGGACTAAGAACAGGACACAGCTGTCCCCTTCCGGGGTCCGCTCCGGCGCGGCGAACATCTCGATCCGGTCGGTCGCCCGGCGTCCCCCGGTCCGAGCCAGAACCTCGAAGGGATCGGCGTCGCCCGTCAGATCGACCCGGGACGCCAGCAGGTCATAGTCCGGGCGGCTACGGGGCATGACCCGGTTGAGGAACACGGGGAACAACCGGTCGCTGTCATAGCGCTGGTGCAGATCGGAAAGGCCGGGCAGGCGCTCGAAGTCCGCCAGCCGCTCGGCCAGCTTCAGGTAGCCGAAGGAGAAGTGTTCACCCTCTGGGCCGATCCGGCGAACGAGCCGGCCGACGGGATGGATGGACCCAGCCGGATCGCGCCAGGAGGCGAAAAGGCTCCGCTCGCGAAGGGTTTCGGCTTGGCTCATAAGGCCATAGTACGGAGAGCCTCTGACAGAGCGGTGTGATTCCGGGCATAGAGGGCCGAGGCGAAGTCCCAGGCGGCTGCGCTCATCCGCTCCGCCGGCGGCCGGCTCACCACGGCGGCCAGGTCGGGACAGCTCCGGACCACCCGGGACCAGTGACCCACAGCTGGCTCCCCGGCCAGCGCCAGCGCCTCGATAGCGGCCTCCACCAGTCGGGGACTGCCCTCAAACTTGGTACGGCCGGCGGCCGCGTAGCCAGCAACCGTGCGATTCCCCCGGCCCTCGAGCCGCTCCAGGCGCTCGGCGTCGCTGATCTGGAAGCCCAGGCACGAGGCGTGATCGAAGCTCGGGGCGAGGCGTGACCCCGACCGTCCTCGGATGACCGCCCAGTTGTCCTGGTGGCGGTCGGTGTTGCCGACTAAGGCGTCGAGGATCAGATAGCCGCTGAACCACGGGAAGGACCCGTCGAAGGGACCCGGGACCGGCGGCCCGACCTCGGCGAGCACCTCCATAACCGCGGCGACGGTGTAGCCAGCCCGGTCACGGGCGCCGGAGCCAGCGATGCCTCCCTCGGCCAGCAGCTCATTCCCGTGCACGAGGCTGTCCTCGGGAGCGTCGAGCACCCGCCGGCTGACCACGCCGAAGCGGTCTGCCCGGGTGGCCAGGCTGACCTCCGCTACGGGCACCCCCACCGCCCGCCCGACCCCGGCGGCCACGACCTCGGACCAGTCATCACCTCGGCGGAAGGACCCGTGCCGAAGGTCGTGATGAACGGTCGACTCCTTCCAGAGCCAGAGAGATCCGTCCGGACCGGCGAGCCACTGCTTGGGCTTGGTCCCGAGATACTCCTCACCCGCAGGGACCCAGTCGGTTACGTCTAATGAGCTCAACCGCGACAGCCCAGGACCTGGGTGACGTCTAGCTCTTTCGATCCCGGAGAGGGAGCAACAAACTGGGACCTGGCCAGGCTTCGACTCATGTCAACATCTTCGCGGCCCAGGAGAATTGGCAGGAGATGCTCGCCCAGCCCCGGGGCCTGAAGCGCTCAGGACGCCAGCACCCCAGCGACGGGACGGCAGCGAGGCTGCCGCTCAGGGATAGACGTTGCCGACCTCAACCAGATGCCAGGTACCCCGGACCCGGCCCAGCACGACGTTGACGGACCACCCGGACTGGGCCAGGTCGCTGACCGCCTTCGGTACCTCGAGGGGACCGACCCCGCCCTCGAACCACAGGGTCCCGGGCTCGACTCGGTCAATGAACAGGTGGTCCTCGAGGTAGTCGTCGTCAGCCAGGGCATGGATGTCGACGCTGGACTTGCGGGCCAGGTCGTGGAGCAGGCCGGAGAGGCGCTCGGCCCGGGGCAGGTCCCGGGCGGCCTCGCTGGCGCGCTCGACAACGTCGGCCACCGCCGCCTCGGCCAGGTATCCCCGCTCCCCGAGCCACTTGGCCAGCTTCTTGGTGACGGTACCGGCCGAGCGGAGCAGCTCGGCGCCGGCCATGACCTTGCGGACCATGAAGTAGTCGAGGAACTCCGGGATGGCCGCCACCAGCTCATCGGCGCCGAAGAGGTGCACGAAGGCGTCTTCGTCGGTCTCATAGGCGGCGTGGAAGCGGGCCTGGTCAGAGGGATCAAGATGCTGGTGGCCGTAGTTGTTGAGACAGCTCCGCAGCAGGTCCACCACGGAGTCGTAGTTGGCGTAGGTACGAGGAGACAGACGGGCCTGCTGGTCGGCCAGGAAGCCGGCGAGCAGCTCTTCGATGGTCGGACGATCCGGCGAAAGCGCGTCGGACGGGGACACCGAGGCGACCTGGTCCGGAGGCAACGGGCGCAGAGAAATCACCTCCGCATCCGGGCGCAGGTCATCGATCGAGCTCTCTATGACCAGGCGAATGCACCACCCCTCATAACCTTCGAGGGCTCGGCCCAGCTCATCCCAGGTCAGCGTCCGACCGTCGACGATCACGTTGTAGGGAGTACCGACCTCATTGCCCTCATCGCTCCAGACCAGCCGACCGGCGACCTCCTCGTGCTCCTCGGCCAGCACCCAGCCTTCCCGGTGACGGTTGGGCACCAGGTAACGACGGCCCAGCTCCTCCCCGGCCCGGCGGCGCAGGTGGTCGATGAGCTGGTCGAGGTCGGCATCATGGGTCCCCAGCACGGACAGGTGGTAGCCCTCTCCGACAGGCACACCCACCTCCTCGAGCTCGGCCTCGACGCCCGTCGGAGCCCGCCAGAGGCGGAAGCGGAGGGTATGGCCCTGACCCTCGAGGTCGGTGAGGGTGATCGGCGCCGGCGGCTCGGGGAGCTCGGGATAGCCGGTCGACCGGGCCACCCGCCGGTCGGCGCAGCGGTCACACAATGCGACATTGTCGAGGTAGGTCCGAACGTCGGAGGATCCGCAGTCGTGGCAGGTATCAGACGGCACAGGCAGAACAGTAGGAGGCTGAGAGACGGCCCGAGGCGGTCCGGGACCGGACTCCCCGGAAGGACGCGGTGACAGGGTTGGCCTTGTCGAGCTACCGGGGGGGCGAGCGCTGCCCTGGTGGTGGCCGACCTAACGCCGATTTTCGCGTAGCGAATTCGACCCCAATCGGGTTCCCGTCCGCCGAGGCAGGGCCTGAGCGTCAGTCGAACTCAAAGCGAAGCCGCCGACCGCCCCACCACGGGACCCGCACCTCGGGGAGGTCGGCCTGGCGGAGCACCGGTGAGTAGGTGCGGCGCTTGAGCCGGACCGTGACGGTGTCGCCCCCGTTCACGATGACGCCTCCGGTCGACAGGAAACGTCGCTGGATGGTGTCGGGGACTGCACCGTGGTAGCCAGTCAGACGACGGCGCAGCGACGCGCACACCGCGCCGGCGAGGACGCTCAGCACCACGTCGAGGTCCACGTTCAACGGCACCGCCCCGCATAGGGCGTCGATGCCGAAGCTGCGGATCGACTCGGCCAGGCGTTGTTCGATGGTCATCCGGCTGGCGTAGCGCTCGATGACGAGCTTGGTCGTGGAGTTGCGGCGGTTGGTGATGATGACGGTCGGCTCCTCCCGACCGAGCCCGCGCACCACCAGCTGGCGGACGGTGCCGGGGTAGTTCGTGATCGCCACCTCTTCGTCGACGACCTCGGGCGTGCGGTAGGCGCCCTCGCGGTCGAGACGGACCTTGTGCCAGCGCTGGGCCGGTATGCCGGCGATGTGGCGGTTGAGCGAGGGCGAGCGCATCCGCAAGGTGATGAACCCAATGCCGAGGGCGTCGAGCTCGCCGAGGACGGCGTGGGTGGTCACCTTCTGGTCCATGACGAGGAGCTTGGGCCACTCCCCGGTGAGCGTGCGCCAGTGCTTCGAGAACTCAAGCACCTCGTTCGCCTGATTCGCCTTGGTGAGATCGGCGTTGGCGTAGACGATGGTGCGCGTGGACGCGTCCTGGGCGAAGAAGCTGAGCACTGATCGGGTGCGCTGCGAGCGCTTGGGGACGTAGTGCTTTTCCAAGGCGACGTCCTCGCCGTAGTGCATGATGGCGTGGAAGTCGAGATCGAGGTCGCCGCCCCGGTCGGCGATGAGGTTCGCCTCCAACATCGCCGCGCCGAGGGCGGCGAGGAAGCCCTGCTGGCGGGCGTGGCTCAAGCGGTAGGAGTAGGTGGTGAGCGCCGTGGTCTTGGGCAGGGCCACGAGCGAGGCGAACAGCGCGGCGCCCGGATCGGCGGCCAGGTCGTCGACGTGGCTCACCCGGCGCGTCTGGGTGAGCTTCAGGGCGAGGAGGCTGAGCACGTAGCTGTGCGCCGGGATCACACTCGTCCCCGGATAGCCGGCCTTCTCGACGAGCGATTCGAACCCGAGCGCCACGAGCTCGGGGACACACAGCAACAGGCCTGCCATCTTCGACTCCTGGCGCTCGGGCATCGCCGCGAAGTCGAGGACCTCGGCCCGCGGCGGGTGTGCACGGCGGGCCGCGCCCCTGGCCTCGATTGGCCGTGGCCACATCCGGGCGAAGCCCTCTTCATGGATGACCTCCGCCACGCCGGTGCGGTTGAGGGGAGTGTCTGTCCCCGCCAGCGCCTCTGAGATCTCGGTGGCCGAGTAGCCCTCCTTGCGCAGCTCGATGATGGCCTCGCGCGCCGCCTCCTTGCCCGGCGCGGTCGTCGGTCGGGGCCGTGGGAGGGCGAAGAAGCCCGTCTTGCCCGCACGGAAGTCGCGCACCGCCGAGTACAGCGTGGCCACCGACCAGCCCGCTGGGCGGCCTCACAGAGGTCTGGAGAGCGGCGTGACAAAGATAGGAGCTTCAGCCATCCTCAACAGGGTCCCGGAACCTGTTAGCAATGCTCAGACACCGACGGCCGAGAACGAACCGTCACCAGCGCGTCCCCGCGGGAGAAGGCTTCAAAGCCAGCCTGCTGTCCCTGTCAACATCGAGCCTGGATCAAGTCTGTCGAACCCGACAGACTGGGCTGATGGTGGAGCCTGATGACCTCATCGAGGTGGACCTCAGCGACGAGGAGAGACGCTTCCTGATCCAGGGTCTTTTTCAGTGGGGTGGGCCGGCCGCCTGCACGGACGCGTTGGCCTGCGCCATGGGCTTTGACAGCGTCGAGGACCTCCACGAGCAGGGCAGTCGGATGGTCGGAGCCCTGCGGTCAGGGCAATCCATGAGTCGGTTCGATTGGCAGCGCATCCTGGTGGCCACCGAGATCGACTTCATCAGCGACGCCTTCGGCGCCGGGGTGGACTGGCCAACGGTGGCTGGATTTGGCGACGAGGAATCGCTGGCTCTACTGCGGGGGCTCCAACGCCGCCTCGCTGGCCAGTTCCGGGACGCCTGGCTCGCCCGGCGGCCGGGCAATCCCTAGCTTCGATTCTTCACGCAACGACGTGAGTTGACCGCCGCGCATCCGCGGAAAGGCCCTCCTGGTGGGCGAAACTGGAGTTGACAAGACAAACAGTAAGCCACCCAGGAGGGCACTTCCGAGATGCAAATTACCAGCACCCGC
>DAHUYE010000097.1 GCA_027315345.1 Actinomycetota bacterium | reverse complement strand
TCGATAGTTGTAGGGACAGTCATCGTGTTCCTCCTCAAGTGGTTTGTGTCGAACTGCTTCTTGAGGTTGACGCGGTGACTGTCGCGTCTGGGGGACCCTTCAGGCCCTACCGGCTCTTACACCACTTCCTGGGACTCAACTATCCCCTCACGTCGACGGGAGGCGATGACTGCAATGGACAATTCGGGAACATCTTCGGCGACGTAGCCGTGGCCATGGTCAGCCTCTGTATAGGTCCGATACCAAGCCGCGCCGACCGGTCCACCTTGAGCGGCAATGAGTCCGTAGTCACCCTGCCTCGGCCATCCGGCGAGATACATCGCATACCGCGGGTCGGCCATCGCCTGCTCAGCGCTCGGTGTCGGTTTGTCGGGCCGCCAGACTGCGGCCTCACCCAGCATCGTCGCGAGAAAGGTCAAGTCATCCGGTCGTGCCGGACGACACCGAAGCTCGCTCACCGCTAGTCGGCGGCCGGCTGCGCGGCTGCCGACGTGAGGCTCAGCGAGGGCCAGTCCAAGGTCAGCTCGCCACCGTCGCCCAGCCCCAGCCCCAGCCAAAGGTCGGAGATCACGTCGAACGCTGATGTGGTCGGAGTAGCGGCTCCCGCTTGCCAGCGAGCGTAGTGCTCGCCTACGACGTGTTCGGCCGCAGCGATCCCTTGGCGGTTGGCGGCAATGACCGCCCGCCCGGGTCGGTTCCGCTTACGACCTGTGCTCTTGAAGGTGGCCCGTGCCGCCACCGATCCCCAGAATCCATTCTCGATGCCGAACACCCCCTCGACGATCATCTGCACGAGATCGTGGGGAAGGCCGCCACGGCCCAGCGCCATGGTTGTGCCGGGCACGCGAGTCCGTCGACCACGGACGGCCTCCCATGTCGTGACCCGGTCCTCCATGAGCTTCTTGAAGGTCACGCGCACCCTTTGACGATAGGCAGCTGCGAAAGGAGGCGCTCGGAATTGCCTGATATGCCGGATCCTGGAGCACCGGAGGATGACCGAGATGTCCGACTCGGGGCGCCCATATCCGGGGCTCGCCTCTGCCCCCGAAGGTCAGCTGCTTCGGGACCTTCCAACTGCCCCCGTTATGTGGAACTCCGCATAAGGGGGATTATGAGGATCGGGCGATTATGCCGATCGTGGCGGATGGCGATGGCGTTTGGCCTGCTCAGCGGGTTGGCCGACCACGGGTAGGCCCACATAATCCCGGCCCAACTAGGCGAGTCATGGCTGCCGCTGACGTCGTGCCGACGAGACCCACGACGACCGACCACCCAGATTGGAGAAGGCTTTCCGGGTGACCGCTCCTGTCCGATCAGGAGCTCGACGACTCCCCTCGCCGTGCGAGAACGAGCCCGATTATGCGGGCGAATGGATCCCGAAACCGCAGGTGACGCCGGTCGGACTCGTGGCTGCTCGGCATAATCACCCGTTCGGCATAGCCCCAGTCCGCCGGGTAGGTGCCGCGCGCGCAGACAAGTGGGGCGCTCAGGCCTTTAGCACCTGGTCGCGCGACGCGGTGAGCTTGTAGACGCCGGAGCGGGTGCGGATAAACAGTCGCTCGGCCACCATCTCGCGCCGCAGCGAAGCAACGTCGGTGTGAAACCGACGCAGCATGGCATTGACTTCGACTTCTTCATAGGTCCGGCCTGGCTCGAAGCTCTCCGCCAGGCGCTGAAGGACCGGTCGGCGAAGAGACCGCTTGGCGGGGAGGGCCCGTAGCCGGCCGGCTTGGTCGAACCATGCCTCCGTCGGGCTCTGATTCTGGTTCGAGCGCCGTTCCAGCCACTCGATCAGTCGAGCTCGCTCGATCCGCCACTCTCGCCCGATGCGGTAGGCCGGTATCTCCCCGGCCGCCAGCTTCCGCTGGATCACCTGGTGGTTGAGCCGCAACAGCTCGGCCACCTCTGCCGACGTGTAGAGGACGAGATCCCGGTCTGTCACGACTCGAACGTACTCTGACGGATATAGAAGGATCCAGACATTTTCCGGTATAGAAGGATCCAGGATTTTCCGGCCCAGCCTCATGCGCCAAGCGTCTACCGACCGCTGGTCCGTCAAGCGACTAGCGCGTCGTCGCCGGCAGGGAACTCAATTCCAGGCTCAGGTCCCGCCAGCGACATGACTACGGGTCCTCGGCGACTTGCGGGCCTCGCCCAATATCACGCGCTGGAGACGTTGGGCCCCCTGTCCCCTTCCGCCGGCTTGCGGCGCACCGACATGGGATCACCCTGCGCTCACACCCGTCAGCGGATCGTGACCCGGCTCTCGTAGTGCTCGACCGTCGGGAAAGGGTCGTAGAAGTGATGAAGCAGGCTTCGCCACTCCTGGTACGCGGCCGATCCGCGGAACCCGATGGTGTGATCCTCCAGCTGCTCCCACTCCACGAGGAGCAGATACCGATTCGGGTTCTCCACGCAGCGGGCGAGATGGAGGGACCGGAACCCGGCCGCCGCCGAGATCAGGGTCTTGGCCGCGGCGAACGCCTCCTCGAATGCGGTCTCCTGGGCCGGCACCACCTCAAGGACCGCGTGCTCAAGGACCATCCGGCCATCTTGCCGCGGCCAACCAGCCAGAGGATTGCCCGACCGGACCACCCTTGTTGACCGCCGGGCCGTGGGTCCCAAAACGACCAAGGGGCGATCGCAGCGCCGGGGCCTTCCGCCCGACTGCGCTGGCCCCAGGGAATACGGCCCAGAGGCCAAGCGGCGTTGGGTAGCCACACATGCTTCGGTCAATGACCACAGATTGGGCACCGCCTTTGGTATCTAGACGGGGAGAATGGCAGGACTCCTGCCCGAGTTCGGGCAAGAATCTTGCATTGGGCGACGCCAGGCCGCAGAATCGAGCCCGTGGGCATCGATCTGGAACCCGACGTGGTCGACGAGTTGGTCGAGCACCTGGTCACGACCACGGCCATGCCTCCTGGCGTGGCCGCACGAGTGGTCGCCGAGGTGACTCACTACTTCTCCGAGACGGTGGAGACCTTCGTGCGCCGCCGTCACCGGGAGCTCCAGGCCACGGGCATGACCAACCCCGCCATCTTCGCCCGGTTGGCCGATGAGCTCGGCTCCCGTCGCTTCATGGCCCCGGAACTGACCGAACGCCAGCTGCGCCGGACCATCTACGGATAGGAGGAGTCCCCATGTGCGGCATCGTCGCCTACATCGGGTCCCGCGACGCCACCCCGGTGTTGTTGGAAGGATTGCAGCGCCTCGAATACCGGGGCTATGACTCGGCCGGCCTGGCCGTGGTGGCCTCGGGCGGACTCAAGGTCCGAAAGACCACCGGCAAGGTGCGTGAGCTCGAGGCCGGGATCCCCCGTCGCTTCAAGGGCAGCCCTGGCATTGGGCACACCCGGTGGGCCACCCATGGCGTTCCGAGTGACACCAACGCCCATCCCCATCTCGACGGCGCCGGCCAGGTCGCCATCGTGCACAACGGCATCATCGAAAACGCCACCGAGCTGCGGGCCCAGCTGGAATCAGAGGGCGTGACCCTGGTCTCGGAGACCGACAGCGAGGTCCTCGCCCACCTGATCGCCCGGGCCGGCCGGCCGGATCTGGAGGACTCGGTGGCCGATGCGCTCAACCTGGTCGAAGGGACCTACGGCCTAGCCGTCATCGACTCCCGCCAGCCCGATCGGGTCGTGGTGGCCCGCAACGGCAGCCCGCTGATCCTCGGCATCGGGGACAAAGAGATGCTGGCCGCCTCAGATGTCACCGCCCTCGTCCGTTTCACCCGCCAGGTCGTCCACCTAGAGGATGGCGAGATGGCCGTCCTGCGCGCCGACGGGTACCGCACCTCGACTCTGGACCACCGTCCGATCACCAGGGCCCCCTCCACGGTGGAGCAGGGTCAGGCCTCCTACGGTCTGGACGGCCATGCTCACTACCTCCACAAGGAGATCCACGAACAACCCGAGGCGGTGGCCCGGGCCCTGTCCGGGCGCCTCGACCGGCGTTTCTCCACCGCCCATCTCGGGGGCCTCGGCCTGGATGCCAGGGACGTGGCCGGCATCCGGCGGATCAAGCTTCTCGGGTGCGGTTCGGCCTACTTCGCCGGGCGGCTGGGGGCCAGCCTGATCGAGGGACTGGCCCGCATTCCGGCCGACGCCGAATCGGCCTCGGAGTTCCGGTATCGCAACCCAGTGGTCGAACCGGATGCCCTTTACGTGGCCATCAGCCAGTCGGGTGAGACCGCCGACACGATCGCGGCGGTCCGCGAGCTCAAACGGAAGGGAGCCCGCGTCCTGGGGATCGTCAACGTGGTCGGCTCGACCGTGGCCCGGGAGTGCGACGGGGGCATCTATCTCCATGCCGGGCCCGAGATCTCCGTGGCCTCGACCAAGACCTTTACCTCCACTGGCGTGGCCCTGGCCCTGCTGGCGCTGTATCTGGGACGCATCCGGGATCTCGGACCTGCGGAGGGACGCCGCATCATCGACGCCCTGAGCGAGTTCCCTGACCAGATCAGGAGGGTGCTGGATACCGAGGCGGATATTGCCGGTGTGGCCAACCGGTTCAACCAAAGCGCCGACATGCTCTTCATCGGGCGGGTGTCGGGCTATCCCATAGCTGAGGAAGGGGCTCAGAAACTCAAGGAGATCTCCTATATCCACGCCGAGGCCTATGCCGCTCCTGAGCTAAAGCACGGGCCGCTGGCGCTGATCGGCCCCGAAGTACCCACCGTGGCGGTCGTGCCGGACGACGCCCTCTACCCAAAGAACCTGTCGTCGCTGGCCGAGATCCGAGCCCGGAGGGGGCCGGTGATCGCCGTCACCAGCCGATCGGATATCCCCGACGTGGAGGCGACCCTGTTGGTCCCGAGGAGCGAACCTGAACTGGCCCCGCTGCTGCTCGGAATACCCCTTCAACTCTTCGCCTACCACGTCGCCAACTCGCTCGGCCGGGACATCGACCAGCCCCGGAACCTGGCAAAGAGCGTGACTGTGGAGTGAGGGCTCCAGGTCCGCTCTGACCTCCCGGCCCTGGCGCCGGCCAATGATCGGTGCAGAGACGGAGTCTGGACCCGCGGAAATAGCCCGGCCCGGGTTCGTCGTCCGGACTAGCTGGAGGCGGCAGCCGGCTCGTCCGCCTGCCTCCGGGTGCCCCAGAACGCGCGCCCCAGAAGCCCGTTGCCACCGTGCCAGCACAATGACCCACTTCGCCGGGTAGGTGGACACCCAAGGAGACGGCGGAGGCTGAGGCAAACTCAGCTAATCGGCCAGGCGGCTCGAAGCTGCCGGGCTAGCGCGGCCATATCTGTCGGGTTGGCCAAGGTTCCGTGAGAACCGTCAAGGTCGTCGCCGCGATAGCGGGGAAAAACATGGACGTGGTAATGCCACACGTCCTGATCGCCGGCAGGCTCGTTGTGCTGGCGAGTTGAGACACCGTCGCATCCGAAGGCCACCTTCATGGCGATCGCGGTGTCGCGGATGGCCTCCTGGATCGGGAGGCCCAGCCGAGGCGGTAGGTCGTAGACGTTCTCGTAGTGTTCGTACGGGATGACGAGGGCAGCCCCCGGGTTAGCCGGCCGCCACTTGGGGTTCAGCTTGACCATCACCTCGTCGTATCGCCTCGAGGATCTCCAGCGGACGGTCGCTGTCTCCGGTGGCCACGTTGCGGCAGAACGGGCATCGGTACCCGGGAGGGGCGTGGCGGTACACGCCTGGATTCTGCCCTGTGGTCGACCTACGCGCCCCCTATCCGCGGCCTTTCTAACCCGGAGTTGATGCCCCCGTCCGCCGGCTGGCGGGCAGTGGGGCGCGACAGGCCTCCCGGCGACTAGGCCGGTATGAGTACCTTGCTGACCAGGGGGTCGGAGCTGAGGCAGGTGAATACGGCACGGGTCTCAGATCCTGATGCCGACCAACTCATGTTGACCGTCAGCTTGGTAGCGGTGGCGATCGCCTCATCAGTCAGCGCTGGGCCCTGGGCTGGGGACAGGCCCTGGCGGCCGGATTGACGGTGGACAATGGGTGCAAGAGAGAGATTCTCGGGGGTCGCAATCCTGCTAATTCCCGGAAGGTGCCCGCAGCTGCGGATCACCGAATTGGCGGAGGCATCAGGGACCAGACTGACCTCGATCTGCACAGGTATGCCGGGCCCCGAGGGCAGCTCCGGCGGCCGACGGGCGCCCCTCAGTGGCTGCGGCGTGGACGGAGCGACGAGGAGCAAAACCACAACCCCAACCAGGAACGGATACAAGGGCACGTCCCACCCAACCCAGTTCAATAAGCCGACCAGGTGAGAAGGCACAGTCCGGCCGCTGGCCTGGGCAGGCTCGTCCACGTCCTTAACTTCGATTCTTCACGCAACGACGTGAGTTGACCGCCGCGCATCCGCGGAAAGGCCCTCCTGGTGGGCGAAACTGGAGTTGACAAGACAAACAGTAAGCCACCCAGGAGGGCACTTCCGAGATGCAAATTACCAGCACCCGC
>DAHUYE010000060.1 GCA_027315345.1 Actinomycetota bacterium | reverse complement strand
TGGCCGGCGTGCATCCCCAGACCCTGCGCATCTATGAACGCAAGGGTCTACTGGACCCGGCCCGTACCGTGGGCGGTAACCGCCGCTACAGCGACATGGACATCGACCGGCTGCGCCGCATTCAGGAGCTGACCAACGCCGGGCTCAATCTGGAGGGCGTCCGTCAGGTCATGGCCCTGGAGGAGGAGAACGAGCGCCTGCGCCAGGCCCTGGCTCAGGCCCGCCTCGAGGCCCGCCAGGCCGTCGAGGACACCCACCGTCACTACCGCCGGGACCTGGTCCCGGTCCGCAGCCTGCCGGCCCAGTTCCGCCGCTGAGGCGGGCCTCCGCTACGGCCTGACCTCGTAATAGAGGTTGGCCGGGTCCTCGAAGTCGTGGACCTCGAAACGGCTGAACCCGGCCTGGCGGCACATGCGCTCGGCGGTGTCCGGGTCCAGGCCGAGTGTCCCCAGGCCGGCGCCGCCCGGCTCGGACAGGGCGGAGGACATGCACGTCGCCACCGAGGTGGCGTACATCATGGCCAGCATCGGGTTGCGGCGGTTCTGCTCCCAGGTCGAACCGGAGCGGATGTCCTTGATGAGCCAGGTGCCGTCCTCCTTGATCGAGCGCCGGATGGCGGCCATGGCGCCGGCCGGGTCGGGCATGTCGTGCAGGCAGTCGAGGGTGAGCACCAGGTCGTGAGTGGGCTCCCGGGGCAGATCGGCGGCGGCGGCGGCATGGAAGGTGACGTTGGCGAGGCCGGAGTCGGCCAGCTTGGCCTGCGCTCTGGCGATGGCGTGCTCAGAGGGGTCGAAGCCCTCGAAGTGGGAGGCCGGAAAGGCCTCGGCCATGGCGAAGACGGCCACGCCGGCTCCACAGCCGACATCAGCCACCCGGGCACCGCCGGTCAGCCGTTCCGTCACGCCCTCCAGGCTGGAGAGGATCCTCGGCACCAGGGCCAGCCGTGACCAGGGTCCGAGCATGCGCTCCACTCCGTGGGCGGCGGAGGGGCCCAGATCGTCATAGCTGAGCCCGACGCCGGTCCGGAACGCTTCCGCCAGCCGGTCGACCACGTCCGGCCGGGCGGCCGCGCCCTGGAAGGCCCCGGCCGCGAACCACAGACTGCCGGACTCGTCGGCCAGCACCGCCTCGGCCGCCGCCCCGAGTTCGAAGCGCATACCGTCGGCCGTGTCCAGCAGGCCGGCGGCGGCCTGGCTTCTCAGCCACTCCAGCAGCCAGCGTTCCTGAAGGCCGGTCCGGCCGGCCAGGTCGGCCGCTGACAGCGGGCCGGCGCCGGTCATGGCCCGGTAGAGACCGAGGCGGTCGCCCAAATGGATCATGAGCGAAACGGCCTCGCCCTGCTTGTAGTTCCAGACCTTGAAGGCGAAGAGCCTGAGGTCGTCTTCTGATGCCGGCTGGGGACGTTCGCTCACGGCTCCCTAGCCTACGAACTGGAGGCCTCCTCGGGATTGTTCACCGAACGGCCATCCGGGCCACATTTCCGGGTCAGAACGCGTCGTTACGCTCCCGGATCGCCACCGAAGGGCGGTGGGCGGACTTCGGAGGCCTGTAGTGGTCAAGCTCCTTTCAACCGGTCCGGGCGGCAGGCGACGGGCGGGAGTCGCCCTGGCCGTGGCCGCGGCCGCTTCGGCCGTCGGGCTGTCGGCCTGTGGCGGCACCACCAAGGCGGCGTCCGCCTCCACCTCGGCCAAGCCGGTGACGCTGGTCGTGTACTCGGCCCAGGGTTACGACAGTGCCGAAACCAAGGCCTTCCAGGCCGCCACCGGCATACCGGTCAAGCTGGATGACAACTCCACCGGCCCGCTGCTCACCCAGATCGAGGCGTCCAAGAACAACCCCAACTGGGGTCTGCTCTGGGTGGACGGCGCCACCGCCTTCGCCAGCCTCGACCAGCAGGGCCTTCTGCTCAAGGGCTGGGAGCCTTCCGTGTCCTGGAACACGCTGGGCTCCCAGTCGGTGCCCAGTGACAAGAGCTACGTGCCCACCGGCGTGACCCTGATGGCGGCCATGGTCTACGACACCAGCAAGCTGGCCAATCCGCCCACGGCCTGGTCCCAACTGACCCAGCCCCAATGGAAGGGGGCGGTCGGTATGAACGACCCGTCCCAGTCCGGGCCGACCTATCCCTTCATCGCCGGCATGATGAACTATCTGGGCGGGGTGAGCCAGGGTGAGGCGTACTTCACCGCTCTCAAGGCCAACGGGCTGGTGGTCCATTCCACCAACGGCCCGACCCTCCAAGCTCTGACCAGCGGTGAGATCAAACTGGCCTTGGTGCAGAGCTCGGCCGGCATCGGGGCCGAGTCGACCGACTCGTCCCTGAAGGTCGCCTACCTGAGTCCCGTCACGCTGCTGCCCTCGGCCATCGGCATCGACTCCAAGGCGTCGCCGCAGGTGCAGGCCGAGGCCAAGCGATTCGTGGAGTTCGTCATGTCCTCGGCCGGCCAGCACGTCATGCAGACCGGTGACCCCACGGGCGACTCGCTGTACTACCCGGTCCTGTCCGGGGTCAGCCCGCTGCCCGCCCTGCCGTCCCTGGCCGGGGTCAAGACCCAGACCATCAATCCCTACACCTGGGGTGCCCGGGAGGCGACCGTCAACAGCTGGTTCGACTCCGACATCGTGCAATGAGCCGGCGGTGAAGCTTTGGTGAGCCGCCCGGGCTGGAATCGCCTGACCGACCGCCTCACCCGGGCCGGCCGGCCCGTGTTCTGGGTGATCGTGGCCGGGGCCATCCTGGCGCCCTGCGCCTGTTTCATGGCCCTGGCCGTCTCCCCGCGGCTGTTCGACCAGGGCCCGCAGTGGTTCACCTTCCAGTACCTCCGGGGCGTCCTGAGCGGTGGTGTCGCCCATGCTCTGGTGGACTCGATGTGGGTCAGTGCCGCTGCCGCCGTGATGGGCGCAGCCATCGGCTTTCCCATGGCCTGGCTGGTGGGCCGCACGACCATGCCGGGCCGGCGTTCCATCCGGGGGGGCATGTGGCTCGTGCTGCTGCTGCCGTCGTGGCTGCCCGCCCTGGGCTGGGTCAGGCTGGTCCAGCCCGATGGGGTCATGTACCGGTTGGGCCTCAACCTGCCCGTCGTCACCCATCTCATCCTGGGGCCCTTCGGCGTAGTCCTGTTGCTCGGTCTGCGCTGTGTTCCCTTCGCCTTTCTGGCCGTGTCCGCCGCCCTGGCCGGTCTGGGCCAGGAATTCGAGGACGCCGCCCGGGTCCATGGCGCCGGTCGGCTGGGCAGCTTGCGGGTGGTGGCCCGCATCCTGGCTCCGGCCATCTGGTCGGCGTTGGCCATCGGCTTCGCCGAATCGGTGAGTGACTTCGGAGTGGCCGCCACCCTGGCCTACAGCGCCCACTTCCCTCTTGTCACCTATCAGCTCTATTCCGCCATCGACAACTTCCCACCCAGCTTCCCCGCCGCCGCCGCCATGGGCTGGTTGCTGGTCGGCTCGGTGGCCATCCCCCTGGCCCTGCAGGCCCGGGCCCTGCGGGGCCGCTCCTACGCCGTGCTGTCGGGTCGGACCCGGCCCCTCACCCCGGTGGTCATGTCACGTCGGGCCACGGTGGGGGCCGCCGCCGGGGTGGGCGCCTTCGCCGTGGTCGCCCTCGGCATCCCCGGGCTGGGGGCGGTCAGTGGTTCGCTACTCGGGGACTTCGGGTCATCGTTCCACATCAGTTTCTCCAACTACGACGCCATCTTTCACAATCCGACCCTGATCGGGCCCATCGACCGGTCGCTGGTGTACGGGTTGGTGGCCGCCACCGTGACGGTGGTGGCCGGGTTCGTGGCCGCCCGCATGCTGGCCCGGACCCGGACCAGGGCCACCCGGACCCTGGACATGTTGCTGCTGGCGGCGGTCGCTCTTCCCAGCGTGGTCTTCGCGGCCGGTTACATCTTCGCCTACAACCTGCCGTTCATGTCGAAGCTCGGCATCGATCTCTATCAGACCACCACCCTGTTGGTGGTGGCCTACATCGCCTCCAGCCTGCCCACCAACGCCCGGGTCCTGTTCGGTTCGGTGTCCCAGCTGCAGCCGTCGCTGCACGACGCCGCCCGGGCCCACGGCAGCGGGCCGGTGCGGGCCTGGGGCCGGGGAGTGTTGCCGGCCATCTCCCGGCCCTTGGTGATGGCCTGGCTGTTGACCTTCTGCGCCGTGTTCCTGGAGCTGCCCATCTCCCAGCTGCTCTACGCCCCGTCATCTCCTCCCATCTCGGTGGCCATCCAGGACAACCTGGGCAACTACCACTACGGCATCGGGATCGCTCAGGCGGTCGTGTCGGTCCTCCTCGCCCTCCTGGCCGTGGGCGTCGTCCTGGGCGCCTACCGGCTCCTGGCTCCGGCCGGCTGGCGGCGGATCGGGGCGCTGTCCCGTGGGTGAGGCACTGACCCTGGTCGGTGTGTCCAAGGTCTTCCCCAACGGGGCCCGGGCCCTGGCGGACGTTTCCCTCCACGCCGAAGCCGGCTCCTTCGTCGTCCTGCTCGGCCCGTCGGGATCGGGCAAGACCACCCTGGTGCGGATCCTGGCCGGGATCGAACGCCTGACGTCGGGCTCCATCAGGGTTGGGGAGCGGATGGTGGCCGATAGACGCATGCACGCCCCGCCGGAGCGCCGCGGTCTGTCGATGGTGTTCCAGGACTACGCCCTGTGGCCCCATCTGACCGCCATCGACAACGTCGCCTTCGCCCTCCGCCGTTTCGGCGGCGCCGGCGCCGACCGCCGTCAGCGGGCGGCGGCCATGCTCGAGCGGGTGGGCCTGGGCGCACTGGGAGGGCGGTACCCGGGAGAACTCTCCGGCGGGGAGCAGCAGCGGGTCGCACTGGCCAGAGCCCTGGTCGGGGACACGGGCCTGATCCTCTGTGACGAGCCTCTCTCCAACCTCGACGCCGACCTGAGGGACAGGATGAGGGTCGAGATCTCCTCACTGGTCCGGGAGGTCGGCGCCACCGCCGTCTACATCACCCACGATCAGTCCGAGGCCTTCGCCCTGGCCGATCGGATCGGCGTGCTCGACCGGGGCCGGCTGGTCCAGTGGGGCCCTCCGGAGGAGGTCTACGCCACCCCGGCCACTCCCTTCGTGGCCCGCTTCACCGGCACGGCGGGGGAACTGCCGGTCCGGAGGTGCGCTCCGGTGCGCAGTGACGGTCTGGTTGAGGTCGAGCCCGCCGGCCTGGCCTGGTCGCGTCCGCTGCTCGCCCGGGCCGGGGACGGTCTGGCCGGCTCCGGGCTGGCGTTGTTCATCCGCCCGGCGGCGGTCGGTCTGGTGCCGCCCCGCCAGGCGGGCTGCCACCTGGTCGGTCGGGTGGCTGACGTCGCCTTCCGGGGCCGGGGCTACGAACTGGCCATCGACCTGGACGGCGGCGCCCGGGTCACCGGCGTCTTCTCGGGTGCCCGAGCGGTCCGGGGGGACGAGGTGGGCCTGGCCCTGGACGCCTCGGGCTGCGTGGTGTTCGCGTCGGGTGGGCCGCCGGTCCTCGATCTCCGGGATCCGTTCGACGGCCCTGACGGTTCCGCGACGGTGCCGCCCGCGGATCGCGTGGCGCCGGTCGGGGCCCTGCTGTCCCGGGGGTGAGCCCGGTCAGGCACCCGGGGGCGGGCCCGGGTAACCGGGCGGGCCGGTAATACCCAGCCGGGCCTCGATGGCGGCCACCCTGGCCACCAGATCCTCGAGTACCGATTCCACCGACCGGGCCCGATCGGCCTGACGGCTGAGGCGGGCCGAGCGCAGGGAGCGGGCCAGGACCTCGTCCAGCTGGACCCGCCGCTCCGGGCCGTGCACCCCGGCCACCATCCGGGAGCGGATCTGACCCGAGCGATACCAGGAGCGCAGGCTCGACAGCGACGCCCCGGTGGCCGAGGAGGCCTCGGCCAGGCTGACCCAGCCGTTCTCCCGGTCCTCCTCGTTGAGCTGTTCGAGGATCCGGTCCCAGTCGTAGCGCTCTGTCACCCCGGTCAACCCTATCAATAACACTGTATTGACAGAGTCATGATAATGGACCCATGTTCGAGCGATTCACCGACCGGGCCCGCAGCGTCCTGGTCCTGGCCCAGGGCCAGGCCACCTCACTCGGCCACAGCTACATAGGCACCGAGCACATCCTCCTGGGCCTGGCCGTGGAGGGAACCGGGGTGGGAGCCAAGGTCCTGGAGTCCTTCGATGTCACCCCGGCCCATATCCGGGCCCGCATCACGGCTCTCACCGGCCAACCGGCCCCGGCCGAGGGGGGCAAGGTCCGCAAGCCCCCCTTCACCCCCCGGGCCAAGAAGTCCCTGGAGGCCTCCCTCAAAGAGGCCCTGACCATGGGGCACAAGTACATCGGGACCGAGCACCTCCTGCTCGGGGTGGCCGACCTGTCCGACGGCGTCGGCGCCAAAATTCTGGAAGAGGCCGGGGTGACGGCGGCGGCGGTGCGCGAGCAGGTTCTGGCCATCCTGACCGGGATCATGGCCGGCACCGCCTCCCCCGGCACCGAGGTGGGGGTCGAGGCCCCCGCCGGAGCCCGGGGGGGCATCGGGGTCGGAGCGGAGAGAGCCACTTCGCCGCCGAATAATTGCTCGCCCGCTCTGGAGCGGATCGTGACCCGGGCCGCCGACCGGGCCGGGCCGGACGGCGTGGTCACATCGTCGGATGTGCTGCGGGCCATCCTGGAGGAGGCCGACTCCCGGGGGGCGAAGGTCCTGGCCGGCCTGGGTGTGGATCTTGATCGGCTGGAGGAGCAGCTGGCCCGGGTGCCGCTGGAGGGCACCAGCGACGCCGAGGCTCTGCCCGAGGTCTCCATAACGGTGGGTGAGCGGACGGCGGTGGTGGATTCCGATCTGGCCACACGCCTCCGGGGGGTCAGTGCGGAGGAGATCCTGGCCGCCCTCCGCCGGGGCCTCGGACCGGACCTCAGCCCTTCCGGGCCGTGACCACCCAGTAGGCGCTACCGAGGATGACGCCGGCGGGGCCGATCCTCTGACCCGGGCGCACCGACAGGGCCCTGATCCGCGGGGCGGCTGCTTCCGCGCGAGTATCACGTGGCGCCAGGTCCGCGGGGACCACGGGGAAGGCGCCGCCGCCACCGCCGCCAAGGAACAGGACAACAATGTCACCGATGGACTCCCCGGCCCAGCCTGGAACGACCGGACGCCTCCTGTCGGGTCGGCTCCCGGCCCGCCGGGCCGCCTTGGCCGGCCTGCTGGGCCTGGCTCTGGCTACCAGTGCCTGCGGGGCCCGCTTCAGCGAATCCACCGCCAGCCAGGCCCTGAACGCCGGCGGCGGGGCCGCCTCCGGGTCCGGCCTGTCGGCGGGGTCGGCTTCGGGCTCGTCCACCGGGGCTTCGTCCGGTTCCGGAGCCGCCGCCGGCAGCGGGGCGGCCGGCGCCGCCGGCTCATCGGCCGGCGCTGCCTCCGGGTCCACGGGCGCCGCCGCCGGCTCCACCGGCCCGGCCAGCGGTGGCTCGACGGGGGGCACCACCGCCGGTGCGACGGCGCCGGGTGGGACGACCACGGCGTCCAGCGGCGGCCTCGGCACCTGCACGGGCGGGTCGACCACCGGCATCTCCGGTAAGACCATCAACCTGGCCTACATCATCCCCCGGACGGGGGCGGCGCCGGTTCCGCCTCAGACGCCTCAGGAACTGCAGGCCTACTGGAACTACCTGAACTCCAAGGGCGGAGTGGACGGCTACACCGTGCAGACCTCCGTCCTCGACACACAGTCGACCACCAGCGGGGCCCAGGCCGCCACCGATCAGGCCGCCAGCCAGGACTTTGCCGCCACGGCTCTGGACCGCATCTTCCTGGATCAGAAGATCGACCAGGTGGCCCAGGCCGACGCCATACCGACCCTGCTGACCCAGGACGCCCCGGGCTATCCCCTGGCCTCGGACAACTGGATCTTCGACATCGGGGTCGATCAGGGCGCGCAGGGCAAGACCATCGCCGATTACTTCGCCGATGTGATGAAGGTGCACACGGTGGGAGTCGTCTTCGAGAACGATCCCACCCTCACCGCCGGGGTAAACGCCTTCAAGGCCGAGGCCAAGGCCAAGGGGCTGTCCGTGGTCGATGACGACCAGATCGACGGCACCAGCTCCAATCAGACCGGTGAGGCCCAGACCCTGGCCAACAAAAAGGCCCAGGCGGTGTGGCTCTACGTGGCTCCCAACAACGCCATCGCCATCGTCAACGAAGCCGGCACCGACGGATTCTCCACCAAGTGGTTCGCCTCGGCCATCTCCTGGGCGTTCAACCTGACTCTGGCCGCCCAGACCGGGGGCAACTACTTCGCCAATGCCCAGGGCTTCAGCCTCTGGCCGGCCCTCAACGATCCCCGGGCCAAGGCCACGCTGGAAGCGCATCCCCCCTCCAACGGGGCCACCACCGCCAACGACATCGGCGTGGCCGGCTGGGGCTACGGCCAGATCATCTCCAACGCCATCGCCCAGGCCATCGCCAAGTACAAGGTGCTGACCCGCAACTCGTTCCGCTGCGCCATGCAGCAGTTGAACCTCACCGGGGCCACCAGCCCGACCGACGGTGGTCCGATGGACTGGGCCCCGGTCGCCTTCGCCCCGGGGGTGCGCGACGGCGTCAACGAGGTGATCACCTACAAGGTCGACACCAACCCGGTGGCCAGCCTGGATGAGTGGGGCAGCCTGCTCGATTACGCCAAGGGCTTCTAGGTTCACCGGTCGTGATCGGATCGGAGATCGTCACCGGCCTCACCATCGGGGCCGGGTACTCCCTGCTGGCCGTCGGTGTCGTGCTCGTCTACACCAGCACCCGGGTGCTCTCCCTCGCCTTGGGGGAGATGGGCGCCTTCGGCTTCTACCTGGGCGTCAAGTTCAACCTCCACGGCGTCCCGCTGCTGGGGTGGCACCTGTCCGCCTTCGAGGCCGGCATCACCGCCATCCTGGTGGGGGCCCTGCTCGGACTGTTGGTGGAGCGCTTCATCATGCGCCCCCTCACCGCCCGCCCTGGCATCGACAAACTCATCGTCACCCTCGGCGTCGCCCTCGTCCTCGCCCTGGTCGAGCTCAACTTCATCAGCTTCGATCCCTACCCGGCCCCGCCGTTCCTGGGCTCGGGTCACTTCGTGCTGCTGGGCGCCACCCTCACCACGTCGCGCATAGCCGAATTGGTGGCGGCGGCGGCGGCCGCGGTAGTGCTCTACCTGATCCTCAACCGCACCAAGCTCGGCCTGGCCACCCGGGCCACCACCTCGGATCCGACCGTGGCCCGGCTGCTCGGGGTGAAGGTCAACAACGTCTACCGCTTCGCCTGGGTGACGGCCGGTGGGCTGGCCGGACTGGCCGGCGCCCTGGTCTCCAACACCAACGGGGTGTTGTTGCCCTTCAGCCTGACCACCGCCCTGTTGTCCTCCCTGGCCGGAGCGGTGGTGGGCGGCCTGGACAGCCTGGGTGGCGCCATAGCCGGCTGCCTGTTGCTCGGTGTGGTGCAGAACCTCGCCCAGCCCTACGGCATCGCCTACGAGTCCGGCATCACCCTGGTCATCGTCCTGGTCGTGTTGCTGGTGCGTCCCCAGGGCGTGTTCGGGAGGTCAAGTGCCTTCTGAGGACGCGGTGGGCACGGCCACCGCCCCGGTCGTTCCTGGGCCCGGCGCCGGCCCGGCCCGGCACCGGCCGAGGGTCGAGCTCCGTTCCCTTCCGGGCCTGACGGCCGGCGTGATCGCCCTGGTGGTGGTGCTGGCCGCGCCGGCCCTGCTGCCCGGCTTCAAACTCGACTACCTGGAGACGGCCATCTCCTTTGCCGTGGCCGCCCTGTCCCTCAACCTGCTGGTGGGCCAGACCGGTCAGCTGTCCATCGCCCACGCCGCCTTCCTGGGCGTGGGATCGGTGGTGGCGGTGGAGCTGGGATCGCGCGGCCTGGCCTGGCCCCTGGTCTTCCTGGGGGCGATGTTGGCCACGGCGGTGGCGGTGGCGGTGGTGGGTGTGCCGTCCTTGCGGATTCGCGGCCTCCAGGTGGCCATCGGCACGCTGGTGTTCCAGGCCTTCGCCATCGACCTGGCCAACAGCACCGGGGTGCTGGCCGCCACCCGCAGCTTCAACCGGCCCGGCTATCTCCAGTCCTCCGGCCACATCTACTACCTGAGCCTGGCCGTTCTGGCCCTGGTGGCCTTCCTGCTCCGGCGGACCCGGACCACCCGGGCCGGCCGCTCCTTCGTGGCCGTGCGCGACGTCGAAGCCCGGGCGGCCGCCTTCGGTATCAATGCCGGGCGGACCAAGCTGCTGGCCTACGCCCTGTCCGGGGCGCTGGTGGGACTGGGCGGTGCCCTGTTCGCCTTCCAGCAGAACAGCCTGGGATCGGCGGTGCCCTTCGGACTGCAGCCGTCCCTGTTGCTCATTGCCGTGGTGGTGGTGGGAGGCGCCCGCTCCAGCGCCGGGATCGTGATCGCCTCCTTCTTCATCTACGCCCTGCCGTCGCTGGCCCCGTCCGGTCTGTCCAAGTACATCCAGGTCGTCTTCGCCCTCTTCCTGATCCTGGCCGTGCTCTTCCAGCCCGAGGGGATCGGTGGCGTGCTCAAGGACCTCGACCGCCGCCTCGGGGATCTGGTGGCCGGGGAGCGGGAGCGGCCCAACCCCCGGCCCATGCCCACCGACCCGGTGGAGAAGGCCCACTCGGCCACCGCCCTGCGCCAGGTTCCCCGGCCACTGGCCGGCCGCCTGCCCGTGCCCGCCCTGCTGTCGGCCCGGGACGTGACCGTCCAGTACGGGGGCGTCCAGGCTCTGCAGCAGCTCAACCTGGAGGTCCGCCGGGGGGAGATAGTCGGCCTCATCGGGGCCAACGGGGCGGGGAAGTCCACCTTCTTCAACGCCGTCTCGGGGCTGGCTCCGGTCCGCGGCTCCATCCGCTACCGCGATCGGGAGTTGACCACCGCGCCCCCGGCCAGCCGCAGCGGGGCCGGTCTGGTCCGGACCTTCCAGGACATGGGCCTGGTCCGGGCCGACACCGTCCGGGAGAACCTGCTCCTCTCCCAGGGCTGGCTGGCCCGCTACCCGGCCGCGGCTGGGATCCTGGGCCTGGCCGGGACCCTGCCGACCGAGAAGGAACTTCGCCGCCGGGCCGACATGGCCCTGGACCTGTTCGGCCTCGACCACCTGGCCGAGGAGCGCCTCGGTGACCTGCCCTACGGGACCATGCGGATAGTCGAGATCGCGGCGGCGGTGGCGGCCGGTCCGGACATGCTGCTGCTGGACGAGGCGTCGGCCGGGCTCACCCCGGAGGAGGCCAACCAGCTCGGCTATCGGTTCAACGCCCTGCGGGATGAGTTGTCCCTGACCCTGGTCATCATCGAGCACCACGTCCCGCTCATCGCCCGGGTCTGTGACTACTGCTACTGCCTGGAGTCGGGCCGCCTCATAGCCGAGGGGACGCCGGCCGAGGTGGTGGCCGAACCCGACGTCATCGAGTCGTTCCTGGGCGCCGGGTCGTTGAAGCCGGCCCGGGGGTCGGCATGACCGCCGCCCGCTCCGGGACCAACCCGCTGCTGGAGGTGGACCGGCTCTGCTCGGGCTACGGGACCCTGCAGGTTCTCTTCGATGTGTCCCTGACTGTCGGTCCCGGTGAGGTGGTGGCCCTGATGGGCTCCAACGGTGCCGGTAAGACGACCACCCTGCGCACCATCACCGGATTGCTCAAGACCATGTCGGGCACCGTGCGCCTCGACGGCCACAGCATCACCGGTCAGCCTCCCGAGGCCCTGGTTCCGCAGGGTCTGGTGATGGTGCCCGAGGGCCGGGGCATGCTGCGCGAGCTGACCGTGCAGGAGAACCTGGAGCTGGGCGCCTTCACCAACTCCGACCGAGCCTCGGTGGCCAGGCTCATGGACCAGACCTTCACCACCTTCCCCATCCTGGCCGAGCGCCGCCAGCAGAAGGCCGGGACCCTCTCCGGCGGCCAGCAGCAGATGCTGGCCCTGGGCCGGGCCCTGATGGCCGCGCCCCGCCTGATGCTGGTGGACGAGGCGTCGCTCGGACTGTCCCCGATCATGACCGAGACGGCCTTCAACCTGATCGCCGAGGTCAACAACACCACCGGGGCGGCCGTGCTCATCGTGGAGCAGAACGTGCTGGCCCTCGACCTGGCCCACCGGGCCTACGTGCTGGAGAAGGGCCAGATCGTGGCCACCGCTGAAGGCGCCGAAGTCCGCCGCATGCAGGGCCGGCTCCGTGAGGCCTATCTGGGGGCTGGACATTGAACGACCCCAGCCTCACCACCGATGTAGCCAGCAGCTTCGCCCTGGTGGTCGGCATTTTGCTGGCTTCTGCCCTGCTGCTGGCCTTCCTGGCCGGCCAGGTCAACCTGTCCCAGGTCAGCGCCCGGGCCCGCCGGCGCTACGCCCTGGCCTCGCAGGTCGGCTCCCTGCGCTCGGCTGTCGCCAACCCGGCGTCTGACGCCGGGCCTGCGTTCAGCGTCCCCGCTGTCATCGTCCCCGACGCCGGCGGTACCGGCCCTATGTCCCGTTCAGGATCAGGAGATCACAACATGCCCGTGCAGCGCACCCGTCTCATGCTCGGCCTTGGCGTTCTGGCCGCGGCCGCTCTGGTCGGCATCATCGGTTGGTACAAGCTGGCCGGTGAGCCTCTGCTCAACCGCCAGATCCCCTATCTGGCCAGCGCCGGCGTGGCCGTGGTGATCCTGGCCGCCATCGGCGGCGCCCTGCTGGTGGCCGACCAGCTCCGCGGCGACGACCACCGCATGGACGACCTGGAGGCGGCCGTACGCACCCTGGCCGACTCGCTGGCGCCGATCATCGAGTCCCCGGCCCGGCTCCGCAGCCGGCCGGCTGCTTCCCCCCGGGCGGCGGTGGTGGCTCATTCTTCCCAGGGCGACGTGGCCGAGGAGGAGCGGGAGGACGTGGATTTCGAGTCGCTCCGGGCCACGGCGCCGGCCCCGGCCCGGCGGGCCGCGACGGGGAAGGCGCCGGCCCGGAAGGCGGCCGCTCGGAAGACGGCGCCTCGGTAGCCCCGGCTCGGGGGGCGCCGGCGGCACATCCTCCGGCTGTCTGACATCTCCTCCACCTGTCACGCGGCGTGATGGGTGCCTCCAGGGGGTGGTGGTCAGGTCAGCCGCCGGCCATGGCTCCCAGGATCACGAACGGCTCCCGGCCGTCCATGACCGCGGCGGGCAGGGGAGAGGTGAGGGGTTCGTGGGAGAGATCCTCTTCGCAGGCGAAGAACCGTACGAACGGCCGGCGCCGGCGGGTGTCGTGGTCCCGGATGGTGCCGGCCAGCACCGGATAGCGGGACTCCAGGGCGTCCAGGAGGTCGGCGGTCGTGGCGCCCGGCGGGACGTCGAGGCGGACCTCCTTGCCCACGGCCGCCAAGGTGCGCAGGTGGGCGGGTAACTCCACCCGGATCACGACAGGGTCTGGACCTCTACCGACAGGACGGCGGGGAGGTTCGACACCGCCGCCTGCCAATGGTCACCGCCGTCGGGCGAAACGTAGACATCTCCACCGCTGGTGCCGAAGTAGATGCCACAGTCGTCCAGTTCGTCCACGGCCATGGCGTCGCGCAGGACATTGACGTAGCAGTGGTCCTGGGGCAGACCGCTGGTCAGCGGCTCCCAATCATTCCCGCCGACCCGGCTGCGGTAGACGCGCAGCCGGCCGTCAGGCGGGTAGTGCTCCGAATCGCTGGTTATCGGGACGACGTAGACGGTTTCGGGCTCGTGGCTGTGTACGGAGATGGGGAAGCCGAAGTCCGACGGCAGGTTGCCGCTGATCTCCCGCCAGTTCTCTCCGGCATCATCGCTGCGCATCACGTCCCAGTGCTTCTGCATGAACAGGACTTCCGGACGGGCCGGGTGCATGGTGATGCGGTGGACGCAGTGGCCGACCTCGGCGTCGGCATCGGGGAGCTGCTCTGAACGCAAGCCACGGTTGATGGGCTTCCAGGTGGCCCCGGCGTCGTCGGTCCGGAAGGCCCCGGCGGCCGAGATGGCCGCGAACATGCGGTCGGGATCGGAGGGGTCCAGCACGATGGTGTGCAGGCACATTCCGCCCGCACCCGGTTGCCAGGAGGGCCCGGTCCCGTGCTCCCGCAGTCCGGGGACCTCGTTCCATTCCGCGCCCCCGTTGGTGGACTTGAACAGAGCGGCGTCCTCGACGCCGGCATAGACCGTGTCCGGATCCGACAGGGACGGCTCGAGATGCCACACGCGGGCGAACTCCCAGGGATGCGGTGTGCCGTCGTACCACTGGTGGGTGCCGGTCTCGGTGGCGTAGGCGAAGCGGTTCCCCGCCGGGGCCCAGGTCCGGCCTCCGTCGTCGGAGCGCTGGATGAGCTGGCCGAACCAACTCGTGGACTGGGAGGCGTAGATGCGGTCGGGGTCGGCCGGGGATCCCTTGAGGTGATACATCTCCCACCCGCCGAAGAGGGGCCCGTCGACCTTCCAGTCCGAGCGCCGGCCGTCGGCGCTGAGGATGAAGGCGCCCTTGCGGGTCCCTACCAGTACTCGAACCGAGCTCACGAGGGCTCTCCCTTCCTGCGGTCCCCGCACGGTACCCGAGGGCCCGGATGGGTCGTCGGGCTCCGGTGTTACAGGCGCTGCCTAGCGTTCATCCCACACTCGGCCGGCCGCGTGAGCGCCACCCTTCCTACTTGAACGAGGTCCGCCTGGAGGCGACAATGGTTATCAATGAGAGGTCTCGGCTTCAGCTTCATCGCCAGCTGGAAGCGCTCATGGGACCTGATGGCGCCGAGGCGCTGATGGAGTACCTGCCGCCGGTCGGATGGGGCGATGTCGCCACCCGACACGACCTCGATCATCTGACGGTTGCCACCCATCGGGATCTGGAGGGCGTCGAGTTGGGGCTCAAGTCCCAGATTGCCGAGGTGCGGGCCGAGCTCAAGACCGATATCAGGGAGCTGCGCACCGAGCTCAAGAGCGACATCGGGGACCTGCGCACCGAGCTCAAGACCGATATCGGGGACCTGCGCACCGAGCTCAAGAGCGATATCGGGGACCTGCGCACCGAGCTGGGCGATTTCCGGACCGAGATGAAGGTCGACATGGCGCTTCTGCGGGCCGGGTTGAGCGATGACCTCCGGTCACAGACCTGGCGCATGACCACCATGCTCACCGGTGCGATCGTGGCCATGGCCGGATTGGTTGTGGCCGCCCCCCACTTCTGAGGCGGCGGGGTCAGGTCGGGTCGAAGACCAGAGGAAGCCGGGCCGGCCCCCATATCCCGACGGTGGAGGGCTTCCAGTCGATCTGGCCGTCCACGGCCAGGTTGGGCATGCGCCGGGCCAGGATGGGCAGAGCCTCCTGGAGTTCGGCCCGGGCCAAGGAGGCGCCCAGGCAGAAGTGCACTCCCGAGCCGAAGGTCATCTGCTGGGTGCGGGTTTGGCGGGAGATGTCCAGGGTCTCGGGGTCAGTCCAGACCTCGGGATCGAAGTTGGCCGAGACCATGGAAAGGGCCACCATGGTGCCGGCCGGAAAAAGGACGTCGCGGTACTCGATGTCCTCGGAGGCGAACCGGGACGTGCCCCGCACCGCCCCCAGCACCCTCATGGTCTCCTCCACCGCCCCGGCCGCTCGTTCGGGATGCTCGGCCAGGGCCCGCCACTGGTCGGGGTGATCGGCCAGGAGGGCCACGCTGCAGGCCAGCTGGTTCCGGGTGGTGTCGGTACCGGCCATGAGCACGGCCTCGGCCAGGCCCACCAGTTCCTCCGGGGACAGCCGGTCCCCGCCCTCCTCGATGGCGATGAGGTCGCTCAGCAGATCGTGGGCCGGGCGGGACCGCCGCTCCTCGATCAGGGCCAGGACGTATTGGTCCAGCTCGGCCGACGCCTTCTTGATGAGCGGCAGGTCCTCCAGCAGATTGGCGTTGAAGATGCGGAAGATGTCCGTGGCCCAGGCCGAGAAGAGCTTCCAGTCCTGGCGGGGCGCACCGAGCAACTCACAGATGATGGGAATGGGGTAGGGATCACAGAGGTCGGCCACCAGGTCGCACCGGCCGGCGGCGGAGAAGGTGTCGACCAGAGAGGTGACCACCTCCCGCATGAACGGCCGCAGGCGCTCGGCCGAGCGGGGCGTGAAGGCGGGGGCCACCAGACGGCGCAGCCGGGCGTGCTCCTCGCCCTCCAGGGCCAGGATCGAGCTCCGGCGGCTCTGGAGGTACTCGTCGTCCTCCAGGCCGGGCATCTGGGAGAGCATGGCCAGGCCGGAGTGGAAGCGCCGGTCCCGCAGGATGCCGGCCACGTCCTCATGGCGGGTGACCACATAGCCGAACGGGGTGCGGGCCAGCCAGTGGGCCCGGCGGGCCCGGGCCAACTCCAGTCGGGCCGCCTCCCGGTCCCCCGCCTCCATCAGGTCGACCTGAGGCAGCTCCAGCTCCACTACCGACGTCGCCAATTTGTCTCCCCTCCGGCCCGTCCCGGCCAAAGGTAGTTGGGCGGGACGGGCCGACACCACGTCCAGTTCTGGAACGGCGGTAGGCGGGAACATTCTGGCCGCAGAAGGTTGTTAGCCCTATTGTCAAGTTTGCTTAGCGATCAGGGATGAGGACTGCCGAGATGCCCGTGGACCCCAACCGTTGGACCCAGAAGACGACCGAGGCGGTCAATGCCGCCGCCGGCCTGGCCAAGACGGCCAGCAACCCCGAGGTCACCCCCGATCACCTCCTCTCGGCCATGCTCGGCCAGGAGGACACCGTGATCCTGCCGGTGGTGGACAAGCTGGGTCAGGCGCCCCTCTCCCTGCGCAACCAGGTGGCCGAGCGGCTCTCCCGCCTGCCCCACTCCTACGGCTCGGAGGCCCAGATGGGCCGGGAGCTGCACCAGGTCCTGGAGGACGCCGACCGGGCCCGGGCCGACCTGGGGGACGAGTACATCTCCGTCGAGCACCTGCTCCTCGTCATGGCCGACCGCCTCGGCCTGGACCGGGCCAAGGTGCTCGAAGCCCTCAAGGAGATCCGGGGAAGTCACCGGGTCACGTCCCAGAATCCCGAGGAGCAGTACCGGTCCCTGGAGAAGTACGGCGTCGATCTGACCGAGGCGGCCCGCAAGGGCAAGTTGGACCCGGTCATCGGCCGCGATGAGGAGATCCGCCGGGTCATCCAGGTGCTCTCCCGCCGGACCAAGAACAACCCGGTCCTGATCGGTGAGCCGGGGGTGGGCAAGACGGCCATCGTGGAGGGCCTGGCCCGGCGCATCGTCGAAGGCGACGTCCCCGAGTCGTTGCGCAACAAGCGCCTGATCGCCCTGGACATGGCGTCCATGGTGGCCGGGGCCAAATACCGGGGGGAGTTCGAAGAGCGGCTCAAGGCCGTTCTCAAGGAGATATCCGACTCCGAGGGCGAGGTCGTCACCTTCATCGATGAGCTGCACACCATCGTGGGCGCCGGCGCTGCCGAGGGGTCCATGGACGCCGGGAACATGATCAAGCCCATGCTGGCCCGGGGGGAGTTGCGCCTCATCGGCGCCACCACCCTGGACGAGTACCGCAAGTACATCGAGAAGGACGCCGCCCTCGAGCGCCGGTTCCAGCAGGTCTTCGTGGGCCAGCCCAGCGTGGAGGACAGCATCGCCATCCTGCGCGGGCTCAAGGAGCGCTACGAGGTCCACCACGGGGTCCGCATCCAGGACTCCGCCCTGGTGGCGGCGGCGGTGCTGTCCGACCGCTATGTCACCGGCCGCTTCCTGCCCGACAAGGCCATCGACCTGGTGGACGAGGCCGCCTCCCGCCTGCGCATCGAGATCGACTCCATGCCGACCGAGATCGACGTGGTCGAGCGCCGCCGCCGCCAGCTCGAAATCGAAAAAGTGGCTCTCTCCAAGGAGACCGATGCCGCCTCCATCGAGCGCCTCGATACCCTCGAGCGCGAACTGGCCGATCTGACCGAGCAGGCCGACGCCATGAAGGGCCACTGGCAGGCGGAGAAGGACGCCATCGACGGCATCCGGGCCCTCAAGGAGGAGCTGGAGACCGCCCGTTCCGATGCCGAGCGCTTCGAGCGCGAGGGCGATCTCACCCGGGCCTCCGAGATCCGCTACGGCCGCCTGCCCGAGCTGCAGGCCGAGGTCGACGCGGCCACGGCCAAGCTGGCCGAACTGCAGGCCGACCAGAAGATGCTGAAGGAGGAGGTGGACGAAGAGGACGTGGCCGAGGTGGTCGCCCGCTGGACCGGTGTCCCGGTCAGCCGTCTCATGGAGGGCGAGATCTCCAAGCTCGTCCGGATGGAGGACGTCCTCCACCAGCGGGTGATCGGCCAGGACGAAGCGGTGACGGCGGTCGCCAATGCCATCCGGCGGTCGCGCTCGGGCCTGTCCGACCCCCACCGTCCCATCGGCTCTTTCCTGTTCATGGGACCGACCGGAGTCGGCAAGACGGAGCTGGCCCGGTCGTTGGCCAACTTCCTCTTCGATGACGACCGGGCCATGATCCGCATCGACATGGGCGAGTACCAGGAGAAGCACACCGTGGCCCGTCTGCTCGGTGCTCCTCCCGGATACGTCGGCTACGAGGAGGGTGGGCAGCTCACCGAAGCGGTGCGGCGCCGGCCTTACTCGGTGGTGCTGCTGGACGAGATCGAAAAGGCCCATCCCGACGTGTTCAACGTGCTGCTTCAGGTGCTCGATGACGGGCGGCTCACCGACGGCCAGGGCCGCACGGTCGACTTCACCAACACCGTGCTCATCATGACCTCCAACCTGCCCGGGGAGCCGGCCGAGTTCTTCAAGCCCGAGTTCGTCAACCGCATCGATGAGATCATCCGCTTCCGGTCCCTGGATGAGACCGACATCGTCAAGATCACCGACGTGCAACTGGACATCCTGCGTCAGCGGCTGGCCGATCGCCGACTGATCCTGGAGGTGACGCCGGCGGCGGTGGCCCGGCTGGCCGAGTTGGGCTATGACCCGGTGTACGGGGCCCGCCCGCTCAAGCGGGTCATCCAGCGCCAGATCGGTGACCCCCTGGCCCTGGCCCTGCTGGAGGGCAAGTTCCCCGAGGGGGCGACGGTGACCGTCGATGTCGATCGCGAGGGCAACCTCACCATGGGCTGATGCCGGGCGACTATCCTTGGGCCACCGCAAGGGACTTTCTCCTGGAGGACGCGCGTGCCCGCGACAGTGGTCGTCGGAGCCCAATGGGGCGATGAGGGTAAGGGCAAGCTGACCGACCTCCTGGCCAAGGAGATGTCGCTGGTGGTCCGCTACCAGGGCGGCCACAACGCCGGCCACCGCATCGTGGTGGACGGGGAGGCCTTCGCCCTCCAGCTGGTGCCTTCGGGGGTCCTGTACGACTTCATCACCCCGGTCATCGGAAACGGGGTGGTGGTCGACCCCAAGGTCCTCCTGGAGGAGATGGACATGCTGACCCGGCGGGGCGTGGACTGCTCCCGGCTGGTGGTCAGCGGCAACGCCCATCTGGTCATGCCCTATCACCAGGAGCTGGACCGGGTCACCGAGCGCTTCCTGGGCAAGAACGCCCTGGGCACCACCCGCCGGGGTATCGGGCCCGCCTACGCCGACAAGGCCTCCCGGGTCGGCCTGCGGGTCCAGGACATCCTCGATCCCAAGATCTTCCGGGAAAACCTGGACGTCGTCCTGCGGGAGAAGAACCTCATCCTGACCAAGGTGTACAACCGCCTGCCGGTCTCGGCCGATGAGATCTGTGAGGCCTACCTGGGTGAATATGCAGGGCGGCTGGAGCCCATGATCGCTGACACGGTCGGGATGGTCCACGACGCCCTGGCCGCCGGCCAGCACGTGCTCCTGGAGGGGGCCCAGGCCACCTTCCTGGACCTGGACCACGGCACCTATCCCTACGTCACCTCCTCCAACCCGGTGGCCGGCGGGGCCTGCACCGGCTCGGGCATCGGGCCCCGGGACATCGACCGCATCATCGGCATCGCCAAGGCCTATGTCACCCGGGTCGGGGCCGGGCCCTTCCCGACCGAGCTGCACGAGGAGCTGGGCGACTACCTGGTGGAGCGGGGCCACGAGTTCGGGACCAACACCGGCCGGCGCCGGCGGACCGGGTGGTTCGACGCCGTCATGCTGCGCCAGGCCGTACGGCTCAACTCCCTCACCGAGGTGGCCCTGACCAAGCTGGACGTCCTGGATGAGCTCGACACCCTCAAGGTGTGCGTGGCCTATGAGGCCGAGGGGGTGCGCTACGACCATCTGCCCTACCACCAGTCGGTCCTGCACAAGGTCACGCCGGTCTACGAGGAGCTGCCGGGCTGGAAGACCGACCTGACCGCCGTCACCCGAGGCGACCAGCTCCCGGGGGCGGCCCGGGCCTACGTCGAGTTCCTGGCCCATCAGATCGGGGTGCCGGTCAAGCTGGTGGGGGTGGGGCCGGGGCGGGACCAGGTCGTTCAGTTCGCCGCATGAGCGGCATCGACCGGATCTGTGTAGTCGGGGCCGGCGGGCGGGAGCACGCCCTGGCTCACACCCTGGCCCGCCACGCCGACGTGGTGGTGACCCCGGGCAACCCGGGCATGGTTGCTCCCTCCATCACCGTCACCGCCGAGCCGGCCGAGAAGATCGACGCCGACCTCTTCGTCATCGGGCCGGAGGTGCCCCTGGTCGACGGCCTGGCCGACCGGCTGCGGGCCGGCGGGCGCCTGGTGCTCGGGCCGGGGGCGGACGGGGCCAGGCTGGAGGGCTCCAAGGCCTGGATGAAGCAGATGTGCGCCCGGGCCGGCGTCCCCACCGCCCGCTACGGAGCCTTCACCGAGGCCGGACCGGCCCTGGAGTTCCTGGAGGAGCTGAGCGCCTCCGGCTGCTCCCTGGTGGTCAAGACCGACGGGCTGGCGGCCGGCAAAGGAGTGCTGGTCACCGACTCCCGGGAGGAGGCGGCCCAGGACGTGAGGGCCAAGCTGTCGGGCCGCACTTTCGGCTCGGCCGGCTCCACGGTCGTCCTGGAGGAGGGCCTGGTGGGCGAGGAGGTGACCGTCCTGGCCGTGTGCGACGGGCGGGACTTCTCCCTGCTGCCGGCCTCCCAGGACCACAAGCGGGTGGGGGACGGGGACACGGGCGCCAACACCGGGGGGATGGGCGCCTACTCGCCGGTCCCCCACATCGCTCCAGCCGAGTTGGACCGGGCTGTCAAGGAGTGCGTGGCGCCGATGCTGGAGGCCCTCCGGGCCGACGGGATCGACTACCGGGGGGTCCTCTATGCCGGTCTGATGCTGACGGGATCGGGGCCCCGGATCATCGAATACAACGTGCGCCTGGGCGACCCCGAGGCCGAGGCCGTGCTGCCCCTGCTGGACGGGGATGTGGGCGCCTGGCTGGCCTCGGCCGCCGCCGGGACTCTGGCCGGGGACGCCCCGGTGTCCTCCGAGGCGGCCGTGACGGTGGTCATGTGCGCCGAGGGCTACGGGACCCCGGACGGGCCCCGGACCGGTGACGAGATCAGCGGGTTGGAGGAGGCCGGGTCCCTGGAGGGGGTCACCGTGTTCCATGCGGGCACCGGGCGGGACGCCGAGGGCCGCTTCTACACGGCCGGGGGGCGGGTGCTGGCCGTGACGGCCCGTCGTTCCGATCTGGGCGCGGCCCGGGACCGGGCCTACGAGGCGGTGTCCAGGATCACCTGGGCCGGAGCCCACTATCGCCGTGACATCGGGGCGCGGGCCCTGAGGCGGGAAGGAGCAATCAAATGAAGGTGGCGGTGCTCATGGGCTCACCCAACGACGGGCCCAAGATGGCCCCGGCGGTGGAGATGCTCGAGCGGTTCGGGATCGTGGCCGATGAGCGGGTC
The DNA here is from genome assembly GCA_027315345.1 of Actinomycetota bacterium. GTDB lineage: Bacteria > Actinomycetota > Acidimicrobiia > Acidimicrobiales > JAJPHE01 > DAHUYE01. Next base: position 151,675 of record DAHUYE010000060.1, on the reverse strand, counting down.
ATGTCGGCGCACCGGAACCCGGAGATGGTGGCCGAGTTTGCCGGCAGTGCCCGGGAGAACGGGTATGTGGCGGTGATCTGCGGGGCCGGCCTGGCCGCCCACCTGGGCGGGGTGGTGGCGGCCCACACCACCCTTCCGGTGGTGGGGGTGCCCCTGTCGGGCGGGGGCCTCAACGGTGTGGATGCCCTGTATTCCACTGTCCAGATGCCCCCCGGCATCCCGGTGGCCTGCGTAGCCATCGACGGGGCCAAGAACGCGGCCATATTGGTAGCCGAGATGATCGCCATCACCGATGAGTCCATGGCCGCCAAGCTGACCGAGTTCCGCGCCGGAGGCGCCAGATGAGCACAGCCGGAGGCGCGAGATGAGCACAGCCGGAGGCGCGCGTTGATCCCTCGTTACTCCCTGCCGGAGATGGACGCCCTGTTCACCGATGCCGCCCGGTTCGCCCGGTGGCTGGAGGTGGAGGTGCTGGCCGTGGAGGGCTGGGCGGTGGCCGGGGTGGTCCCCGCCGCCGACGCGGCCGCGGTGCGGGAGGGGGCGGCCAAGCTCCTCGATCCGGACGCCCCGGCCGGGGTGGCCTGGATCCGCCCCGAGTACATCCGGGCCATCTCCGAGCGGGAGGCGGTCACCGATCACGACGTGGCCGCCTTCGTGGATGTGGTGCAGGCCGCCATCGGGCCGCCGGCGGGGACCTGGGTCCACTACGGCCTGACCTCCTCGGATGTGGTGGACACGGCCCTGTGCTCCACCCTGACGGCGGCGTCCGAGTTGCTCATCGGGGCCAGCGGCGCCCTGGTGGCCTCCCTCAAGCGCCGGGCCCTGGAGTGGCGGGACCTGGCCATGGTGGGCCGCACCCACGGCATCCACGCCGAGCCCACCACCTTCGGGGCCAAGGTGGCCCTCTGGGCCCTGCAGGCCGACCGGGACCGGGCCCGGCTCCGGGCGGCCCGGGAGGCGGTGGCGGTGGGCAAGCTGTCCGGGGCGGTGGGCACCTACTCCAACATCGATCCGGCCGTGGAGGCCCACGTCTGTGCCGCCCTGGGGCTGGTGCCGACCCCGGCCACCCAGGTGGTGGCCCGGGACCGCCACGCCCAGTACCTCTACGCCTGTGCCTCGGTGGGGGCCAGCATCGAAGCCTTCGCCACCGAGATCCGCCATCTGCAGCGCACCGAGGTGGGTGAGGCCGAGGAACCCTTCGCGGTCGGGTCGCAGAAGGGCTCTTCGGCCATGCCCCACAAGCGCAACCCCAAGACCACCGAGCAGCTCTCCGGCCTGGCCCGTGTGCTCCGGGGTCATCTGGGCGCCGGCCTGGAGGATGTGGCCCTCTGGCACGAGCGGGACATCTCCCACTCCTCGGTGGAGCGGATCATCCTCCCCGATGCCAGCCTGCTGGCCTATTACGTCATGCGCCGCATGACCCGGATCATCGACGGGCTGGTGGTCTATCCCGAGCGCATGCTGGCCAACCTGGAGTCGTCCTTCGGCCTGGTTTTCAGCCAGCCCGTGCTCCTGGCCCTGGTGGCCGGGGGTATCGAGCGTGACGCCGCCTACCGCATCGTGCAGGCCAACGCCATGCGGTCCTGGGCCGAGCGGGTGCCGTTCCGCTCCCTGCTGGAGGCCGACCCCGAGGTGGCCGCCGCCCTGGGCCGCTCCGCCTCCGGCCCAGGCGCCACCGGCCTGGACGCGGCCCTGGACGAGGCGTTCAGCCTGCCCCGTTCCCTGCGCAACACCGGTTTGGTATTCGAAGCACTGGAGGAGATAGCCGAATGAACGAAATCAAGCCCATCTACTCGGGCAAGGTCCGCGACGTCTACGACGCCGGGGACGGGATGCTGTTGATGGTCGCATCCGACCGCTTGTCCGCCTTCGATGTGATCATGGCCGAGCCGGTGCCTCACAAGGGCAGGGTCCTCACCGCCTTCACCGACTTCTGGCTGGATGAGCTGGCCGACATCGCCCCCTCCCACCTGGTGGCGGTGGACCCGGGCAAGTTCCCGGACTCGGTGGCCGGGGTGCCCGACGCCGCCGGCCGTTCCATGCTGGTGCGCAAGGCGGACATGCTCCCGATCGAGTGCATCGTGCGGGGCTACGTGTCCGGTTCGGCCTGGAAGGAGTACAAGGCGTCGGGCACCGTGCACGGGACGAAACTGCCGGCCGGCCTGGAGGAGTCGGCTCAGCTGCCCGAGGCCGTCTTCACCCCCTCGACCAAGGCCGAGTCGGGCCACGATGAGAACATCTCCTTCGACGCCGCCGTGGACCTGGTCGGGCGGGAGACGGCCGAGGCGGCCCGGGACATATCGCTGCGGGCCTACAACCGGGCCGCCGAATGGGCCGCCGGACGGGGCATCATCATTGCCGACACCAAGTTCGAACTCGGTTTCATCGACGGCCAACTCTGCATCTGCGATGAGGTGCTCACCCCGGACTCGTCCCGGTTCTGGCCCGCCGACCGCTACCGGCCCGGTAGCACCCCGCCGTCCTACGACAAGCAGCCCGTCCGGGACTGGCTGGAGGCCTCCGGCTGGGACAAGACCCCGCCCCCGCCCGCTCTGCCCGCCGATGTGGTCGAAGCCACCTCCACCCGCTACGCCTCGGCCTACGAGATGATTACCGGACGCAAGCTGGCCGATTGGTACGGGGTGGCCGGATGATCAAGGTGGCAGGTTGATCTTCGAGGCGATGGTCGAGATCCGCACCCGACCCGGCATCTCCGATCCGGAAGGGGCGACCATCGAATCCGCCCTGCCCCGGCTCGGCTTCGGGGAGGTCAGCGGGGTGCGGGTGGGAAAGGCCATCCGCCTGTCCGTGGATGCCCCCGACGAGGCCGGGGCCCGCCGGCGCCTGGCCTCCCTCTGCGACGCCCTCCTGGCCAACCCGGTCATGGAGGACGTGGAGATCACCCTGATGGCGGACTGATGGCTGCCACCGTGGGCGTGGTCGTCTTCCCCGGCTCCAACTGTGAGCACGACGCCGTGGAGGCCATTGAGGCCCTGGGCGGGACGGCCCGGATCGTCTGGCACGGGAGCGCCGATCTGGGGGGCCTGGACGCCGTCATCCTCCCCGGCGGCTTTGCCCACGGGGATTACCTGCGCCCGGGAGCCATCGCCCGGTTCTCCCCGGTCATGGAGGCGGTGGGTGAATTCGCCCGGTCCGGGGGGCCGGTGGTGGGTATTTGCAACGGATTCCAGGTCCTGACCGAGGCCCGGCTCCTGCCCGGGGCCCTCCAGAAGAATGCCGGGCTGCGTTTCCTGTGCCGGGAGGCGACCGTCCGGGTGGAAAGAACGGACACCGCCCTCACATCCGGGACAAATGTGGGCGACCAGCTGGTGCTGTCTATCAACCATTTCGATGGCAACTATCTGGCCGATCCGGAGACGCGCCGGCGGTTGGCGGAGGAGGGAATGGTCGCCCTACGCTATGTCGGAAATCCCAATGGGTCCATGGATGACATAGCCGGGATTTGCAACCCGGAGGGCAACGTGGTGGGGCTCATGCCCCACCCGGAGAGGGCCTGTGACCCCCTCACGGGCGGGACGGACGGAGCGGTGTTGATCGGCTCCCTGCTGGCCTCAGCCGGGGTCAGGACGTCTTACTAGGCGCCCCGGGTGATGCCGGCCCGCTTGAGGACGGCCGAGTCCACCCCGACCTCCCGCCACACGGCGTAACTGATCTTCTTGCGGTCCCCATAGCTGCGGGCCACCTTGACGAACTCCTCCTCCAGATCGGAGATATCCACCGTCTCCCCGGTGGAGTTGAGTTCGGCCTGAAGATCCATCCTCTCCTGGAGGAGATTCAGCCTGGTCAGGGGGTCGGCATTGGTGAGCTTGGCCTCGATCCCGTCCAGCTGCTTCTGAATGGACTCCTTGGTCTTCTTACGGCCCCGGCGGGGCCGGTTGGCGTCCAGGGCCTCCAAATAACGCTTGACCGCCCGGCTCTGGTCCCGGCCGGCGGCCAGGGCCTCTTTGTGCTCTTGGGACATGGGAGTACGGGATTCGGAGGTTTCGTTTTCGACGGCGGTCATAGATCCATTATTACACGCGCCAATACCTGTCAGTAACCGCAAATCGGGCTGAGTCTCCCCTGAATTGGTGTTTCTCCGGTCGTTCCATTGGGTTTCGAACCGGATGGACCGGTCTCACGCCCCGGAGCCGGCCCCAGGTAGCGTGGCCGGCGTGGAGGAGACCGCCGGCGTGGCTGAGCCCCTCCACCGGGCCCTCGGGCTCACCGATGAGGAGAACGAGGCCATCACCGCCCTTTTGGGGAGGGAGGGGAATGAGCTGGAGACGGCCATGTTCGCCGTCATGTGGAGCGAGCACTGCTCCTACAAGTCCTCCCGGGTCCACCTGCGCCGGCTGCCGTCCGAGGGCCCCCGGGTCCTGGTCGGGCCGGGGGAGAACGCCGGGGTCATAGACGCCGGGGACGGCCTCGCCCTGGCCATCCGCATCGAGAGCCACAACCACCCCTCGGCCATCGAGCCCTACCAGGGGGCCGCCACCGGGGTGGGCGGCATCCTGCGGGACATCTTCACCATGGGCGCCCGGCCCATCGCCCTCATGGACCCCCTCCGCTTCGGCCCCCTGGAGGACCCCCGCAGCCGCTGGATATTCGAGGGCGTGGTCCGGGGCATCTCCGGCTACGGGAACTCGGTGGGCGTTCCCACCGTCGGGGGGGAATTGGTCTTCGATCCCACCTACACCGGTAATCCCCTGGTGAACGTGCTGTGCCTGGGCATCCTGCCCATCGACCGCCTGGTGCTCAGCGCCGCCTCCGGGGTGGGCAACCTGGCCGTGCTGCTCGGCTCGCGTACCGGGCGGGATGGGATCGGGGGCGCCTCGGTGCTGGCCTCGGCCGGTTTCGAGGAGGGCTCGGCGGCCAAGCGGCCCAGCGTCCAGGTGGGCGACCCCTTCGAGGAGAAGCGCCTCATCGAGGCCTGCCTGGAGCTGCTCCAGTCCGGCCTGGTGGTGGGCATCCAGGATCTGGGGGCGGCCGGCCTGACCGGGGCCACCAGCGAGACGGCCGGTAAGGGCAACGTCGGCATGGACGTGGACATCCGCTCCGTCCATCTGCGGGAGGAGGGCATGGAGCCCTTCGAGATCATGACCTCGGAGAGCCAGGAGCGGATGCTGGCCATCGTCACCCCCGCCGACCTGGACCAGGTCATGGAGGTGTGCTCCCGCTGGGAGGTCCGGGCCTCGGTCATAGGCAAGGTGACGGGCACGTCAAGTCTTCGCGTGCTCGACGGCTGGGACGGGCCGGTGCTGGCCGACGTGCCGGCCCTGGCCCTGGGCGAGGACCGCCCTCTCTATCACCGGCCCCTGGCCGCGCCGGCCGACCTCGACGCCCGGCGGGAGCTGAATGCATTGGGCGCCCTCCGGGCGCCCGGTCCGGGAGAGTCGGAGGATGATCTCAAGTCCATGCTCATGGACACCGGGCCGGTGTGGAGCCAGTACGACCACCAGCTGTTCCTCAACACCGTGGTCGGGCCGGGCTCGGATGCGGTGGTGCTACGGCTCAAGGGCCCCGGGGTCAACTCGGTGGACTCCGACCCGCTGGGCCGGGCCGGTTCGGACCGGGGCCTGGCCCTGTCCACCGACGGCAACGGCCGGTGGTGCTCGGTCGACCCCCGGGTGGGGACGGCCTGGCTGGTGGCCGAGTCGGCCCTCAACGTGGCCTGCGGGGGTGGCGAGCCGGTGGCCCTGGTCAACTGCCTCAACTTCGGCAACCCCGAGCACCCCGAGGTCATGTGGCAGCTGTCGGAATCCATCGACGGCATGGCCGAGGCCTGCACGGCCCTGTCCATCCCCGTCATCGGGGGGAATGTCAGCCTCTACAACGAGAGCGCCGGCGTCGACATCGACCCCACCCCGGTGGTGGCCGTCCTCGGCCTGGTGCCCCGCCTGGAGCGCCGGCCCCCGGCCGTGGGCCTGGTCGAGGACCAGAGCATCATCCTGCTCGGGGCCCGGGATGAGTCCCAGGGTCCCGGGGCGCTGGACGGTTCGGCCTGGGCCGCCCGCCGGGGCCACCGGGCCGGAGCGCTGGTGCCGGTCGACTACGAGGCCCACGCCGCCCTGCTCGGCCTGGTGGCCGCCCTGGCCGTCGACGGGCTCCTGGGCGGGCTGCACGACATATCCGACGGAGGGATCGCCCTGGCCCTGGCCGAAATGGCGGTGGCTTCGGGGGTGGGGGCCGCCATCGGTGGCGTCCGGGACCACGCCGAACTGTGGTCGGAGGCCCCCTCCCGGGTCCTGGCCTGCACGGCGGATCCCCTCGGCGTGCTGGACCGGGCCCGGGCGGCCGGTGTGCCCGGGTTGGTCCTGGGCAGCGCCGGGGGTACGCGTATAGGCGTGGAAGGGCTGCTGGACCTGGAGCTGGATGAGGCCGTCGGGGCATGGCGGTCCCGGCTGTCGGGATGAGCGGCCATGACTGAGGTGGGCCGGCGGACCTTCGCTCCCGGGGCGGTGGTGGCCGACCTGCGGGAGTCGGCTCTGCGCCTCACCCAGCCGGTCCGGGAGCGGCGGGGCGCCATGGCCGAGGGCTCCCCGCCCCCGGCGGTGGTGCTGGGGGCCGGCGTCCTCGGCCTCATCCTGGTGCTGGCCGGCGCCGGCTACTTCCTGCGGGCGGTCGGGGGCGCCCCCGCCCACAGCGTTCGTTCCATCGAATCGGCCCTGCGCCTGTACCTGCCCGGCGGGGCGCCGGGACCGGACGTGGTGATCGGGGTGGTCGGGCTGGCCCTGGGCCGCTCCGTGCTGTCCCGCCGGCCCATCGGGACCCTGGTGTCGGTGGCCGGCCTGGGCGGGCTGGGCTTCTCCGCCCTGATCATGCGGGTGGGGCCGTGGTCGCTTGGTCCGACCCCCTTCGTCGGGGACGGGCTGGTGGCCGTGGCCCTGGTCTTCGTCCGCTACTCCCTGCCCACCGACCCGACCCCCAACCGTCATCCCCTGGTGGCCGGCCTGGTGGACCGGCCCGGGGGCGACACGTTGGATCCCTTTTCCGATCGGGCCGACAAGGTCCACTACGTGCACCCCCAGACCGGGGGCGTGATCGGATACCGGGCCCGTTTCGGGGTGGCCCTGGCCTCGGGCTGTCCCATGCTGCCGGCCGGCCCCGGCCTGTCCCCCTCAGGCTCCGGGACGGACGCCCTGGCCGCCACCCTGGCCGGCTTCCTGGCCCACTGTCACGCCTACCGGCTGCGCCCGGCCATCATCGGGCTCGACACCGAGGCCATGGAGGCGGCCGGCCGGGCCGGGATGCACACCATCTACGTCGGGGACGAGGCCCTGGTGCGGACGGAGGGCTTCCGCCTCGACCAGCCCTCCATGCGCAACGTGCGCCAGGCCACCAAACGCAGCGCCAATTTCGGGGTCACGTCCGAGGTCCGCCGGGAGGCCGAAGTCGACTCCGCCCTGCGAGCCGAATTGGCCGAGCTGGCCGAAGAGGCCCGGGGCCTGGCCCCCGAACGGGGCTTCTCCATGACCTACAGCGACCCGGCCCTGGGCCGGCCCGAGTGCGTGATCGTCATGTGCCGGGACTCCGAAGGCCGCCTCATCGCCTTCCAGCGCTACGCCCCCTGTCGGGGCGGGTCGGCCCTATCCCTGGATCTGATGCGGCGCCGGCCCCGTTCACCCAACGGGGTCAACGAGCGCATGATCGTGGAGACGGTGGCCTGGGCCGGGGCCCACGGCTTCGAGTACGTGTCGCTCAACTTCGCCACCTTCAAGACCCTCATGGATCTGGGCGAGCAACGAAACCGCCTGCAGCGCATCGAGTATTGGCTGGTGCACCTGCTCGACCGCTGGATCAAGGTCGAGTCCCTCTACCGCTTCAACGCCAAGTTCCACCCCGAATGGCTGGCCCGCTGGGTCGCCTTCCGGTCGGTGGCCGATCTGCCCGCCGTGCTGGTGGCCGCCCTGGTGGCCGAGTTCGGCCCGGCCGGCACCACCTCGGCCGCCGCCACCTCGGCCGCCGCCACCTCGGCCGGCGCCGACGCTCAGTCGTAGAGCGAGTCGTCCTCCAGCGGCAGGCGCAGCCAGGACAGCATCTGGCGCAGCTGGTGGTAGGCGGCCAGCCGGGCCGCATCGGTGGCGGCGGTCTCGGCCGCCTCCACCGGTTCCCACAGGCGATTGGTCATGGTCGGGCCCAGTTCCAGCAGGCTCCCGCTCCCCCCGGTGGCGTACTTGGCCAGCACGTAGCGGACGATGGCTCCCTCCGGGATGTTCATGGCCGTGGCCAGCCTCCGGATGGTCTCCATCGGTTCGGCATGGGAGTAGAGGGCCACATCGGCCTTGAAGTTGGCGTCCGGGTCGTCCGGGGCCCACGGACCCGTCCACCGCTCCAGCTCGACCGACTCGTCCGGCTTGCCCCCGCTGCTCATCTCGCTTGCGGTGCTCGCCCGAACGTCATCCAAACCGCCGCCCCCAGGCCGGCCAGCAGGACCAGCAGGCTGGCCAGACCGGCCTCGTCCCAGCCGTCCAGCCGGCCCCGGTAGGCCGGGTCCGGCGCCGCACCGGCGCTTCCGGAGCCGGTCCCGGGCGGAAGCCCGGCCCCGGCCAGCACCAGGGGACTGTCGGGAGCCACCACGCCGGGGATGGTCACCGAGGACGGCGCCGAGGCCGACTCGATGCGGGCGGCCGGCGCCGGGGCGGCCGCCCGCCCCGAGGCCAGGAGGGTCAGGGACTGGTCGGGGGCGGCCGGTCGCCAGCCCTTGGCGTACCAGTCCTTGAGGAGTGACTCGGCCGTCTTGCCCGCCGGGCTGCGGCTGTCGTCATTGGCCGCGTCGCTGGAGGCGAACCACTCCCACCAGTCGACCCCCTTCCACCAGGAGCGGCCCGAGAAGGTCTGGAGGAGGGCCTGGTACAGGTCGGCCTGCAGCTGCCAGTCGGCCTGGCCGTGGAAGTCGAGGAAGGGCTGGCGGGCGGCGAAGTCCCCCGACATGTAACCGGCCTCCCCGAACACGATGGGCCGGCCCGTGCTCTGGGCCAGGCCGGCCAGCTCCTGGGCCCAGTTGCTGCCCGGGGCGCTGGACGACTGGCTCGAGGTCCAGTCCCCGAGCAGGCGGGTCAGGTCGGGGGATGCCTCGTCATCGAGGGGGAAGTAGGCCGAGACCCCGATCAGGTCGACATCGGAGAGGAACCGGGCCTGGCCCAGCACGTCCCAGTTCTCCTCGTAAGCCAGCGTTCCGTGGAAGCGGCTGCGGGCCCCGCTGATCACGGTGCGCCACTGGCTGGTATCGGTCTCGAGCGAGGACATCTCGCTGCCGACGAAGAAGGTCGACACCCCGTCCCGCTGGGCCAGGGTGGCGTAGTGGTCGATGAAGGCACCATAAGCGGCGAAGAAGACCGTCGCATCGGCCGGCTCCATCGTCCCCCTCCAGCCCCCCTGGCAGCCGGAGCAGTAGAAGACCGGTGTCAGGCTGACGGCCAGTCCATCGGCCCGGGCGGTGCGGATCTCGGCGTCCAGCGAAGCGTCGGACTGGGTGCCCTGATAAGGACTGACCGCGTCCGAGGTCGGTCCGGCTGTTAGCCACCACACGAACAACGACACGGTGTTGAGCCCGTCGGCCTTGATGCGGGCCAGGGCCCGGTCATCGGCGGCGCTGCCCATGTTCGGCACCGCCGCCCCGGCGGTCAGACCCCCGGTGCCGTCGGTGACGGTCGTGATCCCGGCCGGGACGGCGGGGCCGCGGGAGGCCGGAGCCTCGCTGGTGGCCGGGACGGTGACGGCCCTGGCGGCGGTGCCGGTCAGCCCCAGGGCGGCGGTGCCGGCCAGTCCCAGGGCGGCGGCCAGCTGCAGCGCTCGGCGGGAGCGGGGCGCGCTGGTCGGAACCGTCCGGGCATTCCGCACCAATGGGAGTTCGCTCCGACGGGCCGAACTCCTGCCCCATTAGTCTCGGCCGGCCATGACGCTCCGGAACCGTCTGGCCCCGGAGGTCGTCATCCTGGCCGCCGCCCTGGTGGTGAGGGTGGCGTGGCTGATCGCCACCCGCCACCTGGTCCTGATGAACGACCCGGCCGATTACCAGCGCCTGGCCGTGTCGATTGCCGCCGGTCACGGCTTCGGCCGCACCGTGGTGGCCCCGGGCGGCGGGCCCACCGCCTTCCGCCCGCCCCTGTGGCCCCTGTTCCTGGCCGGTCTGTACTGGCTGGTCGGTGTCCATGTGATGGTGGCCCGGGCCGTGGAGGTGGTCCTCGGCACCCTGACCGTGGCCCTGGTCGGGGTCCTGGCCGGTCAGCTGTGGTCCCGGGGTCCGGCCCGGGTGGCCATGGGCCTGGCCGCCGTCTACCCGCCGCTGCTGCTGGCCGGCGGGTCCCTGCTGTCGGAGTCGCTGTCCCTGCCCCTGGAGCTGGGCACCCTGGCCGCCGCCCTGGCCGCCCGCCGGTCCCCTCGGCCCGCCGGGTGGATCCTGGGCTGTGGCGTCGGCTGCGGCCTCGACATCCTGTGCCGGCCGGACAGCTTCATCCTCCTGGTGCCGGTCGGCCTGCTGGTCGGGGTGGCGTGGAAGACGGCCGGGCCACCCCCGGGGCGGAGGTCACCCGGGCGGTGGTCCGGGCTGGTGGCTCCGGCGGCGGTGGTGGTCCTGGCCGGGCTCACCGTCACGCCGTGGTTGATCCGGGACGCCGTGGTCATGCACCGCTTCATCCCGGTGACGACTCAGGGCGGCCTGGTGGCGTCGGGCACCTACAACGACACCGCGGCTCACGATCCCCTGCATCCGGGGGCGTGGCGCCCGGCCAACTTCGTGCCCGAGTACCGCCCGCTCCTCAAAGGTGACGAGGTGACCGAGGAGGCCGCCCTGCGCCGGGCCGCCCTGCACTACATATCCGAGCACCCGCTCTATCCCTTCCGGGTCTCGGGTTGGAACCTGCTCCGCCTCTTCGACCTCACCGGTCTCTCCGACCCCCGGGCCTCCTGGGCCGCCAACGGGTACGGACCCGGCCTGGCCGATCTCGATCCGGTCGGGCTGGCGGTGGTGGCCGGCCTCATCCTGATCGGCGCCCTGTCCTATCTGCGCCGGCGGGCCTGGCCGTCGCGGCCGGGGGCCTGGCCGTCCCGGCCGGGGACCTGGCCGGTGTGGCTGGCCCCCTTCCTGGTGGCGGCGGTGACCATCCCCGTTCTGGGGGAGAGCCGGCTGCGGGTCGGCATCGATCCCTTCCTGATCCTGGCCGCCGGGCCCGGGGTGTGGGCCATCGGCTCCGCCCTCACCGCCGGCCGTGGCGCCGGCCGCGCCCCGGGCCGCGCCGCTCCCACCGGCGGATCGGCGGCGGGACCTTGAGCCGGGCCCTGTGGGTCACCTCGGAGGCGCCCGACTTCAATGTCGGGGGCGGCTCCATCCGCCAGGCCCATCTGCTGGCCGGGCTGGGCCGGCGTTTCGACCAGGTCGACCTGGTGCTGGCCGGGCACCTGTCCGACCCGGCCGTGGCCGGCGGGCTGGCCGGGATCACCGAAGTGGCCACCGAGGCCCGCCGGGTACCGGCCCCGGTGGCGTGGCGGCGGGGGAGCGATCTGTGGAGGGCGTTCGTCCGGCGCCGGCCGGCCGAGGTCCACGACCGCGGCCGGGAACGGGCGGTCCTGGGCCGGCACCTGGGGAAGATGAGCGCGGCCGGATCGGCCCCGCCCTACGACGTGGTCCACGTCGAGCACCTGGGTCTGGCCGGGATCGTCCCGGCCGGACTGGGCCGGCGTTGTTCGCTGGATGTTCAGAATGTCCCGTCCCGTATGGCTTTTCAGGCCGCCGCCCTGGCGCCCGGCCGCCGCCAGCGGGCCCTGCTCCGGGCCGAGTCGGCTGCCGCCCGGCGCTTTCAGGCCCGGGCCCTGCGGGGACTCGATCTGCTCAGCGTCGTCTCGGCCGCCGATGCCGCCGACCTCTTCGGGGGGAGGACGCCGGCCGGGGCGGGTCGAGAGGCGGCGGCCCGGCCGGCGGTGGCCATCGTGCCCAACGGGGTCGATCTGCACCGCTTTCGGGCGGCGCCGCTTCCTTCCGAGCCGCGTCTGGTCTTCACCGGAACCCTTGACTTCCTGCCCAACGTGGACGGGATCATCTGGTTCACCGACCAGGTTCTGCCCCTGGTCCGCCAGGCCATCCCCGACGTCACTCTCGACATTGCCGGGAGGAGGCCGACGGCTGAGGTGCGGGCGCTGGCCCGCCGGCCCGGGGTCCGGCTTCGGGTCGACGTGGCCGACATGGGCGCCGTCCTGGCCGAAGCCCGGGTGGCCGTGGTTCCGCTCCGGATCGGAACCGGCAGCCGTCTCAAGGCGCTGGAGGCGATGGCCGCCGGCCGGCCGGTGGCCGGTACGCCCATCGGCCTGGAAGGGATCGACCTGGAACCGGGCACCCACGCCCTGGTGGCCGAGGATCCGGCCGGACTGGCCGCCGCCATCGTCCGGCTGTGCGGCCCGGACGAGACGGCATCGGTCATCGGCCGGGCCGGCCGGTCCCTGGTGGAGGCGCACTACGGCTGGCCCGCCATCGGGGACCGCTTCGCGGCAGCGATGTCGCAGCTCAGCTGAGCCGAGCCGAGCCTTCTTCCTCATACATCCGCCCGGTCCCGGCCGCCATGGCGCGGATGTCGAAGTGGGTCACCAGCCGCTCTTTGGCGGCGGCGGTGAGGCGCCGGCGCAGGTCGGGGTCGGAGAACACCAGGGAGACGGCTCCGGCCAGCGAGGCGGCGTCCCCGGGCGGGAACAGGAGGCCGGTACGGCCGTGGTCGACCACGTCGCGGTTGCCGGTGGCGTCGGAGAGAACTACCGGCACTCCGGCTCGCATGGCTTCCAGCGGCGCGTAGGGGCAGCCCTCGTAGAGCGAGGGCAACATCAGGAGATCCAACTGGCCGACCACCTCGGCGGCGCGGTCGAGGTGGCCCAGGGTCCGGACCTGCCCGGTGAGGGACCGTTCCGTGATGGCCCGTTCCACCTCGCCCGACAGCGGACCGTCACCGATGATCACCGTCACCGCCTCCACGCCCTGGCCGGCCAGCAGGGCGGCGGCCTCCACGACCAGGCCGGGAGCCTTCTGGGGGACCAGCCGGCCGATGAAGCCCATGAGTGGGACGGCGGCGTCGAGACCCAGCCGGGCCCGGAGGTCAGGCCCGCCCTTCGAGGGCGGAGTCAGCTCGATGCCGTTGCGGATGACCACCAGGCGGTCATCGGGGACGATGGCCCGGGTCGCCACCAGCCGGGCCTCGCTCTCCGAGACCGCCACCAGCCGGTCGGTCAGGGTTCCGAAGCCGCGCTCGGCCGCCGCCGCCGGGGCGCCGGGGTAGAGGCCGTTGGGGGTGTAGACGCGCCGGGGCCGGCCCCGGCGTCCGGAGCGGGCCGGGCCGGTGACGGCCGCCAGGCGGGCCAGGGCCCCGCCCGCCGAACTGTGGCCATGGATGACCTCCGGGCTCAGTTTGTTCACCAGCCGGCGCAGTTCCCACAGGGCGGTGGCGTTGCGGGGGCTGAGGGGCGACCGGCGCATGTCGATGCGGTGGACGGTGGCGCCGGCCGCCTCCATCTCCTCCACCGCCCCCAGGGCGGTGACGCCCCCGATCCGGCGGGGCGGAATGGCTACGTGGTGTTCGACCCCGGTCACGTGGGTGACCAGGTCCGACACGTGCCGGGCCGTGCCCCCTTCCAGCGCCTCGAGAACGTGGAGCACGACCGTCACGGCCGCACCAGCCGGCGGTAGAGGGCGAGGTAGGCGTCGGCGGCGTCGTCCCAGCGGAACCGGCCGGCCCGGGCCCGGCCCCGCTGGATGAGGGCGGAGCGCATCACCGGGTCACCGACGGTCCGGGCCAGGGCATCGGCCCAGGCCCGGGGGTCCTCGGCCGGGACCAGGATGGCGGCGTCGCCCACCGTGTCCCTGAGCCCGGGAGAATCGGCCGCCACCACCGGCACTCCCCAGGACATCGCCTCCAGCGCGGTCAGGCCGAAACCCTCATAGCGCGACGGTACGGCCACCGCCGCCGACCCGGCGTAGAGGCCGGGCAGGTCGGCGTCGGGCACCCGGCCCAGGGCCCGGACCCGCCCGCCCGATGCCCCCGGGGCGATGGCCTCCACCTCGGCCGGGGTGGGGCCGGCCAGCACCAGTTCGGGCAGGCCCTGGTCGTCGCGCCCGCCGCCCTGAGCCCGCAAGAGGGTGACCAGGTTCTTGTGCGGCTTGGCCGTGCCCACGTAGAGGAGGTACCTGCCTCCGGCCGCCTGGCCGGCGGGGCTGGGCGCGGCCGCGGCCGCCGAGCGGGCCGGCGCCCAGGCGGAGTGGTCGACGCCGTGGCCGATGACGGCGTCAGCCTCCCGACCCATGACCCGGGAGATCTCCTGGGCCGTGTAGTCGGACACGGCCACCACCGCCCGGGCCCGGCGCACGGCCAGGGGCATGGCCAGGCGGTAGTAGCTGCGGGCGGCGGCGGAGCGGGCGTGGCCGGCGTGCACCAAGGGGTGCACGTCGTGGACGGTCAGGACTGTCGGAATCCGGACCGCCAACGGCAGGCTCAGGTGGGTGGCATGGTGGAGCTGGACGCGTTGACGGGCCAGCCGCCAAGGCAGCTCCAACTGCTCCAGCGGCCCGAAGGGCCGGGCGGAAACGGCCAGGTCCTGGCCCAACCTGGGCGTCTCGGTCTGCCCCCCCGGGATGCCCAGGCCGGCGTCCCCCAGCCAGCCCCCCGGATGCCGCGACACCAGCGCCACGATCTCCTCATCGACTGCGGCCCGCCGCCGCAGGGCCGCGGTGAGCTCGACGCTGAAGCGCCCGATCCCGGGCAGCCCGGTGTGGCGGGCGTCGACCGTGACCCTCATCCGGCCCCCCGGCCCGCTCCCGCTCCCGTCCCGCCACCGCCGATCCGGTGGGCCCGCTGGTACAGGGGGACGCCGAGGGCGGTGGCGCCCAGTTTGGCCAGGGCCCGGGCGGTGACCGCCGTCGCCAGCAGCGGTCGGGCGGCGGGTCTCATCCGCCCGGCGAAGTACCGGTACATCCCCATATGGCTCTGCACCACCCAGCGCCACCGGGCCTGGGCGATGCTCACCCCACCCACGTGGGTGACAGTGGTGGCCGGGTCCAGCCACACCTCCCAGCCGGCGGCCCGGCCCCGGGCCGTCCACTCGACTCCCTCCCAGTCCAGGCGGAACCGGGGATCCTGGGGGCCGATCTCCTCGATGGCCGCCCGGCGCACCAGGTAACAGGCCTCGGCGCCCCGGCCGATGGCCGCCTCGGTGTCATGGGGCCAGTCGTGCCACCAGTAGCCCCGGTCCGCCCATCTCGAACCGAGCCGGCGGCCCAGGAGGGCCTCGGCCAGCGAAGGCAGGTCACCGGCGCTGGTCTGGACAGTCCCGTCCGGGCCGGCCAGGCGCGGGATCACCCAGGCGGCCCGGGGGTGGCGTTGCATGACCGCCACCATGTTCCCCAGGGCGTTGTCCGGCAGGGTGACGTCGGGGTTGGAGATCAGGACGTAGGGCCCATGGGTGGAGGCGATGCCGAGGTTGTTGGCGGCGGCCAGGCCGGTGTTGGCCGGCAGGCGGATGATCCTCACGCCGGGTCGTCCCCCGACATCGGCGCTGCCGTCGCCGGAAGCGTTGTCGACCACCACCGCCTCCCAGGCCGGCTCGGGTCGCTGTCCGGCCAGACTGTCCAGCAGGCCGGCCAGGTGCGCCCCGCTGTTCCAGTTCGCGATCACCACCGAGACCGTCGGGGTCATCGCCCGGCGGCGCGCCGGTAGGCGGCCACGGTCACCGCCGCCGCCCCCTCCGGTCCCTCGGCCCGGTGGGCCAGCTCGGCGGCCCGGTACTGACCGGCTTCGGACCGCTGCCGGCGGTAGTCGGGGTCGGTGCCGATGCGCAGCAGGGCGTCGGCCACCGGGCCGGCGGCGGGGCGGTCGACCCAGGCCGGGGCATCCCCGAGGACCTCGCCCAGCGCGCCCACGGCGGCGCAGACCACCGGGGCCCCGGCCGCGGCCGCTTCCAGGGCGGGCAGGCCGAAGCCCTCGTAGGCGGTGGGATAGACGAAGGCCTGGGCTCCGGCCAGCAGCCCGGCCCATTCCTCGTCCCCGACCGGGCCCACCCACCTGATCCCCTCCGGGCCGGGAGGCGGAGCCTCGGTGCCGACCACCACCAGCCCGGCTTCCAGACCCCGGCGCCGGGCCTGCTGCCAGGCCGCCACCGCCACGGGCAGGCGCCGGCGTTCGGCCCCGCCCAGGGCCAGCACGTACTGGCCCGCCCCGGCCGGGCGGGCCCGGGCGGCCAGATCGGTGAAGCCGGTGGGAAGTTCAGGGGCGGCCACCCGGATCCGGGCCGGCTCGACCCCGAGGACGGTCTCGATGTCGGCGGCCACCTGCTCGGAGCCGGTCAGCACCACCGCCGCCGTGCGGGCGGCGTGGCCGGACTGCAGGAGGAAGGCGGCGCGCCGGCGCCGGCTGAACCACTCCGGATGGCGCTGGAAGGAGAGGTCGTAGACGGTGACCACCATGGGAACGGGCTGGCGGTAGGGGAGCCCGTAGAAGGGGCAGTGGAAGACGTCGACCCGGTGGCCGACCAGCCAGCGGGGGGCGGCCCACTGCAGCCAGGCCATGCCCCCGGGGCCGGGGGCCCGGAGGCGATGGACGAGCGCTCCGGGCGGAAGCGGGGCCGGAGCGGGCAGGCGGTCGTCGAGGAGAAGGTGAAGCTCTTCAATCCCGTTCGGACCGCCGGCTTGTCCGGGGGCGATCCGGGCCAGCAGGGCGGCCAGGGCCCGGCCCACCCCGCCCAGAGGCTTGGACTGCAGGGTCCGGGCGTCGATGGCAGCCTTCACGCCGGCCGCTCCGCCACCCGCCGGTAGATCCCCACATGGGCCCGCACCGTCTCCGCCCAGCTGAACCCGGCGGCCCGGCGCCGGGCGGCGGAGGAGGCCTCGGCCCGCCGGGACGGATCACTCAGCCATTCGGCCAGCCGGGCGGCCAGGGCCGGGCAGTCCCCGTCGGCCACCAGCACCCCTCCGTCGCCGACGACCTCGGGTAGGGCCGAGTTGGCGAAGGCCACCACCGGGGTGGCCGTGGCCATGGCTTCCACCAGTGCCAGACCGAAGCCCTCGTGCCGGCTGGTGCACACCAGCGCCGACGCCCCCTGGTAGAGGGGAAGAAGGTCGGGCACCCAGCCGACCACGTCGATCCGCTGCCGGGCTTGACTCCCCCCCGAGCCCAGGGCCCGCTCCATCTCCGATCTCCACTGGTCCGTCACCCGGCCGGCCACCACCAGGCGATGGGGCAGGCCGGCTCTGACCAGTTCGGCCATGACCAGACTCAACTCGGCAAAGCCCTTGTGGGGCGCGTACTCCCCGACCGAAAGCACATAGGGCGCCCGGGTCGGCTCTATCCCGACCGGGCCCGCATCGGCGGGCCGGTAGCGGGGGTCCGGGGCCAGGGGGATGACGTGGATTCGATCGGGGTCGACGCCCAGCAGCTCGTTGGCCTGGCCGGCCGAGTGCCGGCTCAGGGCGATGACGGCGTCGGCGGCGCGGACGCGCCCGGCCCAGCGCCCCCAGCGCCGGCGCTCCACCGCATAGGCCGGGTCCGGATTCGACAGGGGGAGCACATCGGCGATGGTCTGGACCCAGGGCAGTCCCACCCGGCGGGGCGGATCCAGGGCCGGGCTGTGAAAGACCGGGCGGCCCGGGTGGGTCCCGGCGCCGGCCGCCGCGGCCCGGCGGCGCAGCCGGGCCAGCCGGCGGGACAGGAGGAACTGGTGCTCCGCCGTCGCCCATCGATCCGGGGCCCGGGAGGCGAGTCGGATGAGGGCGGCCCCCGGGGGCAGGACGGTGGCCGGTTCGGCCATCACGGACAGGTCGAGATCAGGGACGGCGGCCAGGCCGGCCAGCAGTTGGCGGACGTAGGTGCCCAGGCCCCGATAGGACGAGGCGTCGGTGAGGGCGCGGCCGTCGATGGTCACGGACAGCGCCGTCACCCCCGGCCGGTCACTTCCCGGTACAGGGCCTCGTAGGCCGGCCCGACCGATTCGGCCCAGCCCCAACGGCGGGCGTGTTCCGAACAGACGGCCGGGGTGGAGGCCAGCCGGGCCAGTTCGGCCGCCTCGGCCAACGCCCGGGCCAGGCCGTCGTCGTCCCCGAAGCGGGCGGTGCGCCCGACCTCGGGCCGGTCGACCACCTCGATCATCCCGGCCTCGGCCGAACAGGCCACCGGCGTCCCGCAGGCCAGGGACTCGGCCAGCACCAGCCCGAAGGCCTCGTCCCGCGACGGCAGGACGGTGACGGTGGCCGAGCGGTACAACTCGGGGAGGCCGCCGGGGGCCACGTCGGTCAGCCGGTCGGTGGCCCCGGTCAGCAGGCCGGCTCCTTCGGCCCCCAGGCCGTCGACGGCCAGCGGATCGATCCGGGCCAGGGAGGGATCCACCGAATCCTTGATGCCCTCCACCACCCAGCCCGGGTCCCCGGGCCCGCACAGCACCAGCCGGGCGTCGGGATGGGTCCGGCGCAACCCGCCCAGAGCGGCCAGGGCGTGATGGACCCCTTTGTAGACCTCGGAGGCGTCCGAGGCGAAGAGGACCCGGATCGGGCCGAGCCGGGGTAGGAGGTCCGGGGTGAACAGGTCCAGGCGGACACCGGGAGGAAGGACGCGGAGTCGACTCCGCCGTCCGGTGAGGGCGCCGACCCGGTCGGCGGCCGACCGGCTCAGAGCGGTGGTGATGTCGGCCCATCGCACGGCGGAGCGGAACAGGGTGGCCGTTCCCGGGCGCAGGGCGAGGTCATCGGGACTGGGATGGCCGAGGACGGTGTAGACGGCCCGGTGCCCGGTCAGCTTGGCGGCCAGGGTTCCCGACGGAGTGAGTGAGTGGACCACGTCGTAGCGACGGTGGGACAGGGCCAGGGCGGCGGTGGCGCCGAAGCTCTCGGTGGGCCCGAGCCGGCGGCGGCGCAGTACGGACGGGTCGTGCAGTTGATGGCGGCGGACCACCACGCCATCCTCCTCGGTGACGGAGGCACCGGCCCACGATCCGGTGATGAGCTCGACTTGGTGGCCGGCTCGGGCCAGGTACCAGGCCAGATCGTGCAGCAGCCGCTCTCCTCCCCGCCGCACCTCCGGCCAGCAGAAGGGATGGACCAGGGCGATCCGGAGCCGTTGGGCCACGAGCGGCGAACCTACACTCCCCCCAATGGACTCACCCCCCCTCGGGCAGGGCTTTGTGCTCGAGGGAGAGCTCACCCCGTTGCCTCAGCTGTGGAGCGAGTTGTGGCAGTCGCGGGAGCTCATAGCCATCCTGGCCCGGAAGGACTTCTACGTCCGCTATCGCCGGGCGTCACTCGGCTTGCTCTGGGCTGTCGGCCTGCCCCTGTTCCAGGCCCTGGTGCTGGCCGTGGTGTTCTCGAGGGTGGTGCGGGTGCACACGGGATCCAACTTCGCCGTGTTCGTGTTGATCGGGATGGTCGGTTGGACCTATTTCTCCAACACACTGTCGGTGGCGTCGACATCGATAGTGGATGGTTCGGGCCTGTCGACGCGCATCTATTTTCCCCGGGCCGTGCTTCCTCTGGTCAGCGTCATCGCCAACCTCTACGGCTACAGCATCACCCTGGTCATAACCCTGGCCCTGTGTCCGCTCCTCGGAGTGGGCCTGGGACTGCACACACTGTGGATCGTGCCCGCCACCGCCCTGGCCGTGGCCGTGACCGCCGGTGCCTGCATGGTGGCTTCCGCCCTGCACGTCTATTTCCGCGACGTCCGCTACTTAGTGACCGCCGCCGTCATCGGCTGGTTCTACCTGACCCCGGTCTTCTACCCGCTCAGCCTGGTCCACGGCCTGTTGCGGGCGGTGGTGGTGGCCAATCCCCTCACCGGGGTGGTCGAGCTCATGCGGGCGGCCACGGCGGGTGCCGATGCCGATTGGGCCAAGACCGTAGTGGTGAGCGTGATCTGGACCGTGTTGCTGCTCGGAGCCGGTGCTTCCCTCCACCGCCGCTTCAACCGTGTCTTCACGGACCTGCTGTGACCCTGCCGGTGGTGGAGATGCATGAGGTCGGCAAGCGCTTCACCAAGTACGAGGACGCCCCCATGCTGGTGACGGCGGCCCTGCGCTTCCGCCAGCGGACCCGGCGTTCCTCCCTGTGGGCCGTGCGCCATGTCGATCTGGAGCTGGGCCGGGGCGAGTGCCTGGGCCTGATCGGCCGCAACGGTTCGGGCAAGTCGACCCTGCTCTCCATGCTGGCCGGGGTGACCGCCCCCACCGAGGGGACCGTGGCGGTGAGGGGGCGGGTGGCCCCCCTCATCTCGGTGGGGGTGGGCTTCCATCCGGAGCTGACCGGGCGGGAGAACGTCTATGTGAACGGGATCATTCTCGGCATGACCCGCAAGGAGATCGACTCGTCCCTGGATGAGATCGTGGCCTTTTCCGAGCTGGCCGCGTTCATCGACACTCCGGTCAAGTTCTACTCCTCGGGCATGTTCGTGCGGCTGGGCTTCGCGGTGGCCGTCCAGGCTCGGCCCGACGTGCTGCTGGTGGATGAGGTGCTCTCAGTCGGTGACCTCTCCTTCCAGCTCAAGTGCTTCGACCGCATGATGGCCATCAAGGCGGCCGGGACGACCATTGTGGTGGTCAGCCACAACCTCAATGCCGTCCGCATCATGTGCGAGCGCACCGGTGTGATCAACGCCGGGGCCCTGGTCTTCATGGGCGACACCACCGAGGCCATATCCGTCTACCACGACCTGTTGGGGGAGGCCCGCCACCTGGAGGGTGGTCACCTGAAGGACAGCCCGGCTCGGGTCGACGGGGTCGCTCGTTTCGAGGCGGTCGAGTTGCTGGGCCCGGACGGAACGCCCACCCGCCATCTCCAGGGTGGCGACCGGGCCACGGTGCGGGCCACCATTCACTTCGACCAGGCCGTGTGCGAGCCGACTCTCGGCGTGGGGGTGGTCACCGAGTCCGGGGGGCCGGCCTATTCGGACTCCGACCGCACCGTGCTGAGCGGACCGGTGACGGCCGGCTCGGTGGTGGCCGTCACCTTGTCCTTCCGGGCCGCCCTGGTGACCGGCAGCTACACCCTGGCCCTCGGGCTGGGAGAGGGCGACCGGGCCCAGGTGGGTACGAGCGCTCCCCTGGCCTTCTTCGTGTCGTCCCGCCCGGCCGCCGACGGGGTGGCCGACCTGGAGGGCCGCTTCGGCGTCGAGCGTTGAGCGCCGGCTACGACGTCGATGTCGGGGTGGTGACGTGGAACACCGCCGATCTCACCGTGGAGGCCCTGCGCCGCCTCCTCGACACCGACCAGGGGTGCCGGTTCCGGCTCCTGGTGCGGGACAACGGATCGACCGACGGCACGCCGGGGGCCATCCGGGCCCGGGTGCCGGAAGCGGAGTTGGACGCCGATGACCGCAACCTCGGCTTCGGCACCGGCATGAACCGGCTGATCCAGAGAGGAGACGCGCCCTGGTTCCTGGCCCTCAACCCGGACGCCTGGCCCGAGCCCGGAGCGGTGGGTGCCTTACTGCGCTCGTCCTTCGAGCTGGCCACCACCGCCGCCGTCGCCCCCCGCCTGGAGCGCCCGGACGGGACCCTCGAACACTCCACCCATCCCTTTCCAACTGTGCGCATGGCCCTCATCCACGCCCTGGGGGCCCGGCACTGGATGGCGCCGCGCAAGTTGGAGCGGGAGATGCTCGAAGGGTTTTGGGACCATGACCGGCGCCGGCGGGTGGACTGGGCCGTGGGCGCAGCTCTGCTCATGCGGCGGGCGACGCTGGAGGAGATCGGCGGCTTCGATGAGGAGTACTTCATGTACGCCGAGGATCTGGACTGGTGCTGGCGGGCCCACCAGGCCGGCTGGGACATTCTCTTCGAGCCCGGCGCCGTGTTCCGCCACATCGGCAACGCCTCCGGGACCCTGGCCTTCGGCCCCGCCCGCATCGAGCTGGAAACGGCCTCTCTGTTGCACTTCTACCGCCGCGCCCACGGCGGGGCCGCCACCCGCCTCTACCGATCGGTCAGCGCCCTGGCCTGCACCGAGCAGTGGGCCCTGGCCCGGCTGCGCCGGGATCACGCCGCCGCCGAGCGGTGGTCCCGGGAGGCCCGGGCCATGGCCAGGGGGAACGGCTCCCTGCGGCCCGATCCGGTCCGGGGATTCCGGTGAGCAGCTCCCGCCCCGAGGGGGTGACGGTGGTGGTGCCGTCCTGGAACCGCCCGGCCGGTCTGGCCCGGGCCCTGGAGGCCCTGGGGGCCCAGCACGCCCCCGGGCTGGACTGGGAGGTGGTGGTGGTGGCCAGCGCCGCTGATCCGGTGGCCCACCGGGTGGTGGCCGAAGCCGACCGGCCCGGCGTCAGGGTGGTGGACGAGCCCCGACCAGGCGCTTCCAACGCCCGCAACCGGGGCCTGTCGGTCAGCCGCCGGGTGGTGGCCTTCCTGGATGACGACTGCTGGCCCGAACCCGACTGGTTGGAGCGCATCACCGCCCCGGTGCGAAGCGGGCGCTGGACCGCCTGTGGGGGCCGGGTCCGCCTGGACCGGGCCGTTCCGGTTCCGGCCTGGATGGGAGATGCGCTGCTGGCCTTTCTGGCCGAGTACGACCGGGGGGGCGAGGACCGGCTCCTGGCGGCCGATGACTATCTGCTCACCGCCAACGCCGCCTTCGACGCCGATGCGCTGGCCGCCGCCGGCGGCTTCGACCCCCGGCTGGGGCCCTACGCCGGGCGGCCGATGGTCGATGACGATGTCGACGTCTGCCGGAAGGTGCGGTCCGCCGGGGGGACCATCGGTTACGTGGCCGGGGCGCTGGTCACCCATGAGCTGATCGAGGCCCGGTTACGGCCCTCCTACGTGCTGCGGCGCATGCAGGCCCAGGGCCGCTCGGACTGGCTGCTGGACCGCACCGTGCTGTCCTCCCGCCCCGATCGGGGCGCCGGGGATGGCCTGCGCCAGCTGGCCCGGGAGCAGCGCAGCATCCTGCGCCAGGGGCCCTGGCACCGCAGCGTGCTGCTGCACTCGGCCGGCTCCCTGGCCCGGGCCGGGGGCTACCTGCAGGAGGCGGCCGCGGCCCGGCGGCGGTCTCAGCCGGGAGCGTCGTGAGGGGGCCGGGGCTCGGCCCGGAGGGCCCGGGTCAACAGGCCCCTCTGCCCGGGCCGGCCGCAGAGCCACCCGGCCAGGCCCGACAGGCGCAGGTCGGGGGGTGCTCCCGGCCCCAGCGGGACGAGGAAGCGCTTACCGGTCGCCTGGATGTTGAAGCCGGCCGTGACCACCATGGTGCACAGTCCGGCCGAGTTGACCCGCCACCACTCGTCCCACTCCGGGCAGAGGCGGGCGGACGGGACCCGACGGGCGGCCAGCTCCAGGTAAGGATCGACCGACTCCACCAGCAGCAGGGATCCCCGACACACCGAGCGCATGGCCTCCAGGGCCCGGACCGGATCGCGCAGGTGCAGGAGCAGGGCCCCGCAGATGATCACGTCGAAGGTCCCGTCCACGGCTGGGTCGAGGTCGTAGACGGAGCGGCCCACCCTGACCACTTTGGAACCGAGGGCGTCGGCCGCCTCCCGGAAGCCGGGACCGCGCTCGGAGCCCCACTCCGCGATCCGCTCCGGCCCGGAGCGCCGGTGGTCGTAGGCCCAGTCGATCCTGGTCATGTCGTCCAGGTCGAGCGCCACCACCTCGGCCGCGCCCCGGCGTTCCATCTCGAAGGCCCAGAAGCCGTCGAAGGTGCCGACGTCGAGACCCCGGGCCCCCTTCATCCCCGCCGGCCAGGGCACATGGCGGGGAGCGTCCCGGGTGTCGAAGTAGCCCGGGGTCGGCCCCGAGGGCAGGTCGATGGTGTGGTACCAGGTCCGGCGGGCGGGGGCGGGGCTGGGCGGCACCGGGGGAGTGTAGGGAACCGGTGACCCGGATCCTGGCCCTGACCAATCTCTACCCGCCGTGGTCGCTGGGCGGGGACCGCTCCGCCGCCGACGTGCTGGAGCGCCTGGCCGGACGGGGCCATGAGGTGACCGTCCTGACCAGCGACTGGCGCGACCCCACCGTCCCGGATGACTTCCGACCCGCCGCCGATGTGATCCGCTCGTTGCGGCTGTACTGGAACGACCACCGGGTGGTGGTGCCGCCGCGGCGGGAGCGGGCCCGGATGGAATGGCACAACCGCCGCGCCCTCGACGCCGCCCTGGCCCGGGCCCGGCCCGAGGTGGTCTGTGTCTGGACCATGGGGGCGCTGTCGATGGGAGTGCTGCACCGGCTGGCGGACACCGGCCTGCCCCTGGTCTACGCCGTGTGCAACGACTGGCTGGTGTGGGGCCCCGATCAGGACGCCTGGGTCACCGGGTGGTCCGACCGGCCCCGGATGGGACGGGTGGCGTCGGCGCTGACCGGCCTGCCCACCACCCTGCCCGACATCGGCTCCTCGGGCACCTTCCTGTTCGTCAGCGACTGGACCCGCCGCTACGCCGAGGAGCACAGCCGCTGGACCTATCCCGACTCGGCCGTGGTCTACAGCGGCTACGAGGCCGAGGAGTTCGGCCCGACCG
Source organism: Actinomycetota bacterium (assembly GCA_027315345.1). GTDB lineage: Bacteria > Actinomycetota > Acidimicrobiia > Acidimicrobiales > JAJPHE01 > DAHUYE01. Next base: position 127,223 of record DAHUYE010000060.1, on the reverse strand, counting down.
GGCCGGACGGTGCCACGTCGACCGCCTCCTGGCGCGGCCGGCTTCTCTACATCGGACGGCTGGACCCGGACAAGGCCCCGGTCACCGCCGTGGAGGCGCTGGCCCTGCTGCCGGCCGGCAGCACCCTGGACGTGGTCGGTCCCGGTCATGTGGAGGAACGCCTCGCCCTGCAGACCCGGGCCGAGGAATTGGGGCTGAGCGCCCGGGTGCGCTTCGACCAGAGGCCCCGCTCGGAGTTGGCCGCGCTCTACCGGGACGCCGATGTGCTGGTCTTTCCCAGCCGGTGGCAGGAGCCGTTCGGCCTCACGCCCCTCGAGGCCATGGCCTGTGGGACGCCGGTGGTGTCCACCTGTCTGGGCGGTTCGGCCGAATACCTGCGGGACGGGTACAACTGCCTGTGCGTGCCGGCCGGTGATCCGCCCGCCCTGGCCCGGGCGGTGAGCGCCCTGGCGGCTGACCCCTCCCGGCGGGCGGGCCTGGTCGAGGCGGGGCACCGCACCGCCGCCCAACTCACCAGCCGGGCCCTGGCCGACTGCTTCGAAGCCTGGCTGACCGCCGCCGCCGCCCGTTTCGCCTCCGGCCGCCCTCCGGGGCGGCGCCTGGAACTGTCTTAGATCCAGGCCTTCCCGCCGTAGGCGCCCGGGGTCCGCCACCACTTCGGTCCGGAGAGCGCGACGCCCGCCCGCCGCCGGGTCCCCGACATCAGCCGGGACCGGTCGGTGCGCCTCGAGCGGTAGACGACGAAGTGGGACCGGCCGTGATACAGCCGGTAGCGCAACAGGCCGGCGGATTCGGCGTGATCCATCAACGCCGCCAGGGGAAGCCGGTGATGCAGGTGGGTGTCGTCCGGGTCGGGCTCCAGGAAGTTGACGGCCACCAGATCGGCGGCCGCCTCCAGCCGGCGGAGGAAGTCGAAGGGATCCTCGACGTGTTCGATGACGTCGAGGGCGTAGGCCAGGTGGTAACCGGTGCCGAGTTCCTCGGTGTCGATGTCATAGACCCGGGCGTCGATCTGGCGCCGGGCCAGCCGCCAGCGCAGGTATCGGGTGGAGGGGTTGTCGTAATCGGCGAAGTCGACCCGGTATCCCAACTCCCCCAGCCGCAGCCCGTCCGTCCCGATCCCACAGCCGTAATCCAGCAACTTCGATCCCGGAGGGGCGTAGCGGGCCACATCGGTCCGATAGGGGATCTTGGTGGCCCAGGCGGCAAAGGCGGTCAGGTCGTAGAGGTAGGCCTGGCTGGTCCGGTAGAAGGTGACCTCATCCGGGGCGTCGGCCAGCTCGGCCTCGATGACATGGGTGTGCCGGTGCAGCCGGTTCAGGTCGAAGTCTTCGCCCAGATAGGCGGCCAACTCCTCCATGTCCTGTTCGGCGGCCCAGGCGTTGAGGAAGAAGGGGGCCAGCTGGCGGTGGTACCAGCGGTTGGCCTCGTCCCTGGCCTTCTGGCGTAACGGGATGTCCGGGAGGCGGTCGGCCAGACCGACCCAACCCGGGGCCGGGGGCCTGGTGGTCAGCGCTTCGATGGCCTTGGCCCGGAACCATGGTTTGAACCAGGGGTGCTTGGCCACCATGCGCCGCTCGGCCCGGGCCGCCGTCTCGAAGCGCCGGCGCAGGCCGGCCCAGTCGTAGCGGTGGTCGTGGAGAGTGAGGGCACCGGGCTCGAACCACAGGCGCATCCCGGCCTGCTCCAGGCGCCAGCCCAGCTCGGTGTCCTCGTACAGGAAGGCGAAGTCGGGATCGAACCCGCCCACGGCTTCGAACAGCTCCCGCTTGACCGAGACGTTGGAGGAGTAGAAGCGGGTCCAGCCCGCCTCTTCGCCCTCGCTCAAACCCGTGAAGTCGAACTGGGTGCCGGACCACTCCAGCCACTGCTGGATGGCGCCGCCGGAGGAATCGGGGTGCCAGCGGACCAGGCCCAGGGCGGCGTCGGCCGTATCCGGTCGGCGGTTGTGGGCCTGGAGGTGGGCAGCCACCAGGCCGGGGTCAGCCATCATGTCATCGCCCATGAGCAGGATCAGGGGGCGCCGGCTGTGGGCGACGCCGTGGTTGCGGGCCACCCCCGGCCCGGCGTGGTCCTGATCCAGCAGGGTGACGGCGCCGGCGTGGTCACCCAGATCGGGGAATTGGTCCCGGCCGTCGGCCACCACGATGATCTCGAAGCCGGTCTGGGTCTGGACGGCCAGGGCGTCGAGGCAGCGGCCCAGCGTCTCCCAACGCTGGCGGGTGGGTATCACCACGGCCAGGTCGGTGGCCCGGAAGCCGCCCCGGTCGTTCACTCCGCGCCAGGGTCGGAACGCCGCACCCCGGGGGGCGGGTCCCCGTGGCCGAAGTACTCCACCGGCCGGGCCGGGGTGCCGACGGCCAGGGTGTAGGCGGGTATATCGCGAAGGACCAGCGAGTGGGCGCCGATGAAGGCCCGCCGACCGATGTCGGCCGCGATGGTGCACTTTCCCATCACGGAGACGCCGTCCTCGATGCGGATGGGCCGGAAGGCGTAGCCCTGCGAGAGCATCGGGACATCCGGGTTCCGGAAGCGGTGGCGGCCGTCGACTATCGACAGCGACTGCGCGAAGGTGCAACCCTCACCGATCTCGATCGAGGTCGAGCACTGGATGAGGGTGTGGGAGGTGAAGGTGCATCCGTCACCGATCTCGACCCGGCCGTCCCCGCTGATCTCACAGACGAAGCCGCGGCGGAAGGTGACCCCGGAGCCGACGATGAACGTCCCCGGTCCGGGGATGTCGAGACTGAAGCCGGGACCGAGGAACACCGGGCCCCTGAACTCGACCCGGCAGTGGCGGTGGGTCGCCCGCACGAGCAGCTTGCGCCCCTCCGACATCCCCCGGCCGGCCCAGCGGTTGTGGGCGTACCAGGGAAGCTCCCGCAGGTTGGAGGGCCTGTACACGCCTTTACCGTGCCACAACTTCTCAGGCCGGCCACCCGGATGGCATGCTGGCCGGGGATGAACCGGATGCGGGCTCTCAAACGGGTGGCCCGCCCTCTGTTCCCGGCTCTCCTGCTGGCGTCGGCGCTGTGGCCCGGCCGCCTCCGCCGCCGGGCGGCCGCCGGAGCCGGTCTGGTCGGGTTGTGGTCGGTCGTCTACGCGCGTTACCGGCGGGAGGGAAGGGCCCAGACGGAGCTGGAGTGGAACCAGCTGCGGACGGCCCATGAGACCGCCTTCGCCCTGCACTACAACCTGCGCGTCCCCACCATCGAGGAGGAGTTCGACATCTGGGGCGCGTACCACCAGCACCGCCATGAGATGCGCTATGACCTGGTGGCGGCCGAGGCCCGCCGCCATCTCCGTCCTGGGGCGGTGATCCTCGACGTCGGGTGCGGCTCGGTGCTGGTTGCCGACCGGCTGGCCGACGTGCCCGCCTTCTACGTCGGGCTCGACTACGGCGGGCATCACATCGCCTACGCCGCCGGCAAGATCGCCAAAGCGTCATCCCGCCTGCGCCATGGTCTGTTGCGCGGGGATGGCGAGACGCTGCCGCTGAGCGACGCCAGCGTCGACGTGGTCGTCTTCAGCGAGGTGATCGAGCACCTGATGCGCCCGGAGCGGGCGGTATGGGAACTGGCCCGGGTCCTGCGCCCCGGAGGCGTGGTGGTCCTCACCACCAACAATGCCTCGGAGGTGCCGCTGCGCAGTCCGCTCAGCCACGCCTTCGCCTGGGTGGAGAAGATGGTGGCCGCCGACCGGCCCGATCTCATGTCGCTGCGGCCGTGGATCTGGCCCGAGCCGGTGGACCGCAGCCTGTTGGGTCTGCCCGATCACGCCCCGGACGTCTACCTTCCCCACACCCACCACATCCCGGCCCAGACCCAGGGTCTCTTCCGGGCCGCCGGGTTGGACCCGGTGAGTTGGTCGACCTTCGAGTTCCCCCCGCCCCAGAGCGCCACCGCCGCCTGGCTGGAGCGCCGTGGCCCGGCCGGGCGCCGGGTGGTGGACCGCATCGAAGCCCTATGTCAGGCCACGCCCGGGCTGCGCCGGATGGGCACCCACCTGTTCATGGTGTTCCGCCGCACCGATGCGCCCCTGCCTCCCGGCGGTCCTCCCCCCGGTCTGTGGCCCGGGCCCTTCTCAGCCTGACGCGGATTATTCGTCCGGGTTACCCGCCCGGGTCAGCGGCTCGGAGGAGGACGGAGATGATCGGTGTTACCGACCACCCGGGCCGGGGCTCCCACCGCCACCGAGTGATCCGGGATGACGCCGCTCACCACGCTGTGGGCTCCGATCAGGCAGCCGGCTCCGATGTCGGCGCCGGCCAGGACCACGGAACGTTCGCCCACCCACGTGCCGGCCCCGATCCGCACCGGGGCGGTGTCGAGGGGGTTGTAGAGGACGTTGGGGTGCCCGTTCCTCCAGGTGTGGTTGGAATCGACCACGGTCACCCCCGAGGCCAGAACGACATCGTCCTCGATGATCACCGAGTCGGCCGCGCTCAGCGTGCACCAGGCCCGCACCCCCACCCGGTCACCGATGTGCAGGGCGGGACCGGGCCGCTCCCAGGCCGGTCGTTCCACGCTCAGCCAGGCGCCGGTGAGGATCATCACGTCGTCCCCGACGGAAATGCGGTCGGGGCCGTAGAGCCAGACGGGCCGGTGCACGATGGAGTTGCGACCGAAGGAGTGGAACTGCCGCAGCCGGTGCGGGCGGAGGAGCCGCGCCCGCAGCGCCACCCTCCGCATGGGTTCCTCCCGCCACTGCTGGATGCTCGCCCTGATGGGCCGAACGTACACGGGGCCGCCGGCGGGGGTGGATCAGAGGAAGACCGGCCCCGTCAGAGGAAGAAGCTGCGGTAGCGGACCGAGGCCGACGCCAGAGTGGCCGTGTCGGCCAGGTCGGCCACCCAGGCCAGGATGAGTACCGGGACCCGGTTGCGCCGCCGGCAGGGGAGCGGGTTGGTCCGGCTCCGGTACCAGACATAGGGAAGGGCGAGGGCCGTGCCCAGGCCGGCCCGGCGGGCCGAGGCCGGCCCGGCGGCCAGCACCATCAGTCCGGCCAGGACCAGGAGCGACAGGGGGTGACTGACCTGGAGGAAGACGCCGGCCGGGTAGTAACGGCGCAGTCCGGGATGGCGGGCCACGTTTCGGACCAGGCCGCCGTGACGGCGGATCTGGCCGAGGTAGGCCAGATAATCCGAGGGGTGGACCTCACAGCTGACCCGGGCGGCCGGGACGAAGGCGAAGCTCGCCCCCGCCTCCCGGGCCCGCCAGCCCAGATCGACGTCCTCGCCCCAGACCGGCGCCCCCCCGACGGTGCCGAAGGACTCATCGAATCCCCCCAGTTCCTCCAGGCGGCTCCGCCGGTAGGCGATGTTGCACGTCTCGTAGCGGCCGTAGTCCCGGTCGATCCAGACGAACACGGCGAACGGTCCCCGCCCGGCGGCCTGCTCCGCCAACGGCAGGGTTGATCCCTGGACGATGTCGGCTCCTTCCGCCGCCGACGCCAGGGCCGCCAACCAGCCCGGCTCGGGCACACAGTCGTCATCGATGAAGGCCACCAGATCGGCCCGGGCCCGGCGCCATCCGAGGTTGCGGGCCGTGGCCGGCCCGGAGTTGACCGGGGTGCGCAGCCGGACCATACGCAGCTTCCGGGTGCGATCTTCATGGCACCGGCGCCCCAGAAGCTCCCAGGTCCCGTCGGTGGAGCAGTCGTCCACCACGATCAACTCGAAGTCGACCCCCTGCTGGGTCTCGAGGGCGTCGAGCAGCCGGGTGAGTAATGGGAGCCGGTTGTAGGTGGGCACCACCACGCTGACCGACGGCAGACCCGCTCCGGACGAGGGAGCCTCCCTCACAACACGACCGAGCGGTGCCGGACGCTGCCGGCCACCAGGGCCGCCCCGGTGAGGGCGTCCACGGCCAGGTCCGCCGGCACCGCCCAGAGGGCCCGGCGCCGGGAGGGTTCGGCGGCCAGGCTCATCCGCCCCCGCCACCACGCCCAGGCGACCAGTCCTATCCCGGCCCATCCCGGCCGGCGGGCCAGGCCGGCGGCCACGCCGGCGTAGAGGCCGATGCGCCACGGGCCGCCCAGGAAGACCCGCCCGACCAGGAAGGTCCGGCGCAGCTCGGGCACCTCCCGGACCAGGGCCGGAAAGGCTCCCGCCCCCCAGGCCCGCCGGAGGCTCTCGGCCCGGTCGGCGGGGAAGATGTGGTGGCGCACCACCGCCTCCTCGCATACCTCGGCCCGGGCCCCGCTGCGCCGCACCCGCCAGGCCAGGAGGCAGTCCTCCCCGAAGCCGGTGCCGGCCAGCACCCGGCCGGGCCGGAAGCCGAAGCGGGCTCCGGCGCCGGGATCGAAGCCGCCGGCGTCGGCATACGCATCCCGCCGGAAGAAGATGTTGCAGGTGGCGTAGAGCCCGTCCCGCCCATCGGAGGCCAGGCTGCGCTCCAGGGGCCGGAGGTGGCCGTCGGGCCAGGTGGGCCCGGTCACCAGCGCCGCCCCGGTCCCGATGGTGGCCAGCCCGCACTCCAGCCACCGGGGGGAGGCAACGCAGTCGGAGTCGGTGAAGGCCAGGACCGGGGCGCGGGCCGCCTCCACGCCCAGCCGGCGGGCCTCCACCGCCCCGATCCCCGGGGTCCGCAGGAGCCGGACCGGCCGGCCGGCGGCGGCGTCGGCCTCGGCCTCCAGGCCGGAGTCGTCCGAGGATCCGTCATCGACCACGATCACCTCGTGGTCGGCCCGGGTCTGGGCGGCCAGCCCGTCCAGGCACCGACGCAGCAGCGCCCGGCGGTCCCGCACCGGGACGATGACACTGACGGCCGGGGCCGTCGGATCGGCACTGCCGGCCGGGGCCGTCGGATCGTCACTGCCGGCGGGGCTCATCCGCCCGGGGCCCGGGCCCAGGCCCAGGTGAAGAGGGTCCCGGCTCCCCGGATGTCGAGCAGTTCCAGGCCGGCCCGCTCCAGGGCCCGGCGGACCCGGGCCACCGAGAGGGTCGTGCCCAGGAAGGCGGGGGCGTTGGTGTCCCGCTCCTGGCGGCGCAGCCCGGTGCGCTCCATGAGGTCGAGCAGGCTGCGGCGCAGCCACCACCGGGTGGTGCCGGTGGTCGAGTTCCACTGGAAGACCAGGAGGCCACCCGGGCCGAGCACCCGGGCGGCGTCGGCCAGGTAGCCCTCGATCACCGACGGGCGCAGCACATGCTGGAAGACGGTGAAGGAGAGGACCAGGTCGGCGCTGGCGTCGGGCACCGGGCGCAGCGACATCCCGTCCCCGACCTCGAAGCTGACGCCGGGGCGATCCACCAACTGGCGGGCCCGGCTGACCATGCCGTCGGCCACGTCGATCCCGACCACCCGGTCGAACCGCTCGGCCAGGGCGGCGCAGACCCGCCCCAGACCGCTGCCGATCTCCACCGCCAGCCGGTGTCCGGCCGGGAGAGTGACGGTCGGGGGCGCCTCGTCCAGGGCCTCGGCCACGATACGCCGGCCGGTCTCGAAGAAGCGCTCCATGTCCGGCTCGTCCCAGTCCACGGTGGTGTCCACGTACCAGGCGGCGTTGAGGGCGGCCCGCTCCTCCCAGTACTTCTTCATGGCCCGGACGTGGCGGGGCGCGGTCACTGCCGGTGGGACTCCAGGTCCTCCAGGGCGGCGTCGGGGACGTTCAGGTCCCCGGTCCCGGTGCCTACCGACAGGTCTGGCTTGTAGGTGCCGTGGTGGTCCGACCCACCGGTGACGGCCAGCCCGTGGGCGCGGGCCAGGCCGGCCAGGCCCTCCCGGTCCTGGGGGGAGTACCGACCGTAGATGCACTCGACCCCGCCCAGGCCGAGCCCGGTCAGTTCCCCGAGGGTCGAGTCCAACTCGGCCGGGCCCAGGCCCAGGCTGAGGGGATGGGCCACCACCGGCACCCCACCCGAAGCCCGGCCGGCGGCCAGGGCCTCGGCCACGGTCAGCTTGCGCTTGTCCACGTATCCGGGCCGGCCCTTGCCCAGCCAGCGGTCGAAGGCGTCCTGGACCGAGGTGGCGGCGCCGTTGCGGACCAGCACGGCGGCCATGTGGGGCCTGCCCGTGCCGATGCCCCCCGACTCGGCCTCCACCTCCTCCATGGTGATGGGCAGGCCCAGGGCCGCCAGCCGTTCGATGATGAGTGGGTTGCGGTCGTCCCTGGCCTCCTGCAGCTCGACCAGCATGGAGGCCAGGGGGTCGCTGCCGGCCTCCACGAAGTAGGTGAGGAGGTGGAAGGTGCCCGAGGACCATTCGCAGGAGATTTCGCAGCCGGGGATGAGTTCGACGCCCAGTTCCGCCGCCCGCCGGCCGGCCTCGGGGATCCCATCCAGCCGGTCGTGGTCGGTGAGGGCGAAGGCCCGGCACCCGGCGGCGGCGGCCAGCTCGGCCAGGCGGCCGGGATGGTCGGATCCGTCCGAAATGGTCGAGTGGGTGTGCAGGTCGATCATCGGGCTGACCCTAACGGTGTGAGAGAATGGGAGGACATGAAGGACGCCTGCGGGGTCTTCGGTGTGTACGCCCCGGGCATGCCGGTGGCCTTCCTCACTTTTGACGGGCTGTACTCCCTCCAGCACCGGGGCCAGGAGTCGGCCGGGATGGCCGTCTCCGACGGGGACACCATCACCGTGGTCAAGGACATGGGCCTGGTCAGCAACGTCTTCGATGAGCGCACCCTCAAGCCCCTCCAGGGCCATCTGGCCATCGGCCACACCCGCTACTCCACCACCGGATCGTCCACCTGGCGCAACGCCCAGCCCGTCTACCGCTCGGTGGGGGAAGCCGGCTTCGCCCTGGGTCACAACGGAAACCTGACCAACACCGCCCAGCTGGCCACCGACGCCGGGATGTTGCCCGGGGTGGTGGCCAGCGACAGCGACCTGGTGGCCGAACTGATCGAGGCCCGCTTCCCCTCCGATGAGGACTCGCGCAGCGACGGCCGGGACCTGGAGCGGGCGCTGAGCGAGGTGCTGCCCATGCTGGAGGGCGCCTTCTCCTTCGTTCTCATGGACACCGCCCGGCTCATCGGCGTGCGCGACCCCCACGGCTTCCGCCCCCTGTGCCTGGGCCGCCTCGACGCCGGCTGGGTCCTGGCCTCGGAGAGTCCCGCCCTCGACGTCATCGGCGCCCATCTGGTCCGGGAGCTGGATCCGGGGGAGATGGTCATCATCGACGCCACCGGGGTCAGGACGGTCCACCCGTTCCCCCCCGAACGCATCGAGCCCCGGCTGTGCTCGTTCGAGTTCGTCTACATCGCCCGGCCCGACACCATTCTCTACGGCAAGGAGGTGCACGGGGCCCGGGTCCGCATGGGCGAGCTACTGGCCGAGCAGTCCCCGGTGGAGGCGGACATGGTCATGGGCGTCCCCGAGTCCGGGGTCCCCGCCGCCGAGGGCTTTGCCAAAGCCAGCGGGATCCCCTACGGCCAGGGCCTGGTCAAGAACCGCTACATCGGGCGCACCTTCATCGCCCCCAACCAGGAGCTGCGGGCGGCCAGCGTGCGGCGCAAGCTCAACCCCATCCGGGACAACGTCCGGGGCAAGCGGGTGGTGGTGGTGGACGACTCGGTGGTTCGGGGCACCAACCAGAAGGCCATCACCAAGATGCTCCGGGACGCCGGGGCGGCCGAGGTGCACCTGCGGGTGTCCTCCCCGCCCTACCGGTGGCCGTGCTTCTACGGGGTCGACACCGGTACCCGGGCCGAGCTCCTGGCCGCCAACCTGACCGTGCCCGAGATCGGCAGCTACCTGGGGGTGGATTCCATCGCCTACCTGTCCGAGGAGAACCTCATGAAGGCCATCGAGGCGCCCCGGGCCGGCTTCTGCACCGCCTGTGTCAGCGGGGAGTACCCGGTGGCCGTGCCGGTGAGCCTGACCAAGAGCGTCCTCGAGCGGGAGGCCTCGCTCGACCCCGCACCGCCCCTGCTCTGACAGTGCCGGAGACCTACGCCGGGGCCGGCGTCGACATCGAGGCGGGTGAGAAGGCGGTCTCCCTCATCAAGGAGGCGGTCCGCTCCACCTATCGCTCCGAGGTGGTGGGCGACATCGGCGGCTTCGGGGGGCTGTTCGCCCTGCGCACCGAGGGCTACCGCCAACCCGTCCTGGTCGCCTCCACCGACGGGGTCGGGACCAAGGCCCTGGTGGCCTCGGCCCTGGGCCGCTACGACACGGTCGGCATCGACATGGTGGCCATGACCGTGGACGACATCGCCTGCCAGGGGGCCGAGCCCCTGTTCGTCCTGGACTACCTGGCCGTGGGCCGCCTCCGGCCGGAGATGGCCGCCGCTCTGGTGGAGGGGGTGGCCGAGGGCTGCCGGCAGGCCGGCGCCGCCCTCCTGGGCGGAGAGATGGCCGAGCACCCCGGCGCCATGGCCGACGGGGAGTTCGACCTCTCCGGCACGGCTGTGGGCGTGGTCGACCGGGCCCAGGTCCTGGGCCCGGACCGGGTCCGGCCCGGGAACGTGCTCATCGGGCTGGCCAGCCCCGGTTTGCGCTGCAACGGGCTTTCCCTGGCCCGGAGGGTCTACCTGGAGGTGGCCGGCCGGGACCTGGCCGACCCGGCCTGGGCCGGGGCCGATCTGAGCGTGGGGGAGGTCCTGCTGGAGCCGTCCGTCATCTACAGCCCCGCCCTGCGGGCCCTGGCCGGGGCCATCGGGCCCGGCCTGCACGCCGCCGCCCACATCACCGGCGGCGGCCTGGTCGGAAACGTGCCCCGCATGCTGGGGCCGGACTCGGACGCCCGCCTGGACTGGGGAGCCTGGGCCGTACCCCTGGTCTTCGGGGAGATCCAGCGCCTGGGGGAGGTGGACTGGGCCGAGATGGCCCGGGTCTTCAACCTCGGCCTGGGCATGGTGGTGGCCGTCGCCCCCGGCCAGGACGACAGCGCCCTGGCCGCCCTCCGGGAGGCGGGGGTGGAGGCGGCGGTGGTGGGCGAGGTCCTGGCCGGCTCCGGCGCCGCCCATCTGCCCGGTCTGCCCGGGTAGGGCCTCGACTGAGGCGGCCGGGAAGCCCGGCGGAGGCGGGGCCGGGGGGATTGTCCCGACCTGGGTGACTAGATACCGGGTTGACACCAATTGACACGTTCTGACTATCGATATCGGTGCGTTATGTCCGTACCTTCCTCTATGTAGGGACTTCGGCACGTTCGTGTCCGGGGCAACACAGGAGCAGAACAGACAAATGGCCGATCAGAATCAGAAAGATGCACTCTTGACCCCCGCCGAAGTGGCGGCCATGTTCAGGGTCAACCCTAAGACCGTGACCCGCTGGGCTCGGGCGGGCAAGATCACCGCCATCCGGACCCTGGGGGGACACCGCCGCTTCAAGTCCTCCGAGATCGCCCGCTGCCTGGAGGAGATGCACACCGAAGAGGTCTGAACCGGAGTCCGGTTGTCAGGGTGGTGGGGGTCCTGGTCCCTGCTCCCGCCTCCTGACCGCCGACCGGCAGCACGGCCTGATTAACGGGCCGCCCCCGTGGCTGGATAGCTTCGGGGGATGGCGTCAACGCCCAACTCCGCTTTCTCCATCACCATCCGGGTGGAGGTGGACAACCGTCCGGGTTCCCTGGGGCGCATAGCCACCGCCATCGGAGAGGCGGGGGGGAATATCGCCGGCCTGGACATCATCGAGGTCACCGGTGGCCGCATGGTGCGGGACGTGACCGTGCTGGCCGGGGACGAGGACCATGCCCGTTCCATCGCCGCCCGGGTCGAGTCCATCGAGGGGGTGAAGCTGCACAGCGTCACCGACCGCACTTTCGCCCTCCACGAGGGGGGCAAGATCACGGTGCGGTCCAAGGCCGCCCTGACCAGCCGGGACGACCTGTCCATGGCTTACACGCCCGGCGTGGCCCGGGTGTGCATGGCCATCCACGATGACCCCCGCCTGGCCCACCGCCTCACTATCAAGTCCAACTCGGTGGCGGTGGTGACCGACGGCACCGCCGTGCTGGGGCTGGGCGACATCGGGCCACTGGCGGCCCTGCCCGTCATGGAAGGGAAGGCCCAGCTGTTCCGGGAGTTCGCCGGCATCGACGCCTTCCCGGTCTGCCTGGACGTGTCCTCCGCCGATGAGTTGGTGGAGACGGTGGAGCGGATGGCTCCCGTCTTCGGTGGAGTGAACCTGGAGGACGTGGCCGCCCCCCGCTGCTTCGAGGTGGAGGAGCGGCTCAAGGCCAGCCTGGACATTCCCGTCTTCCACGATGACCAGCACGGCACGGCCGTGGTGGTTCTGGCCGCCCTTTGGAATGCCCTCAAGGTGGTGGACCGCAAGATCGGGGACCTGTCGGTGGTCATAGCCGGGGCCGGCGCCGCCGGGGTGGCCATCGCCAAGATCCTGCTCGAAGCCGGAGTCGGCCCGGTGGTGGCCGTGGACCGCACCGGGGCCATCCACCAGGGCCGGGGCCCGCTGGACGTCTCGAAGCAGTGGCTGGCCGAGCACACCAATGCCGAGGGGCGAACCGGCAGCCTGAAGGAGGTGCTGCGGGGGGCCGACGTGCTGGTCGGGGTCAGCGGGCCGGGCCTGGTCGGCGCCGAGGACATCCGGACCATGGCCTCCGATCCCATCATCTTCGCCCTGGCCAACCCGGACCCCGAGATACGCCCGGAGGAAGCTGAGGGCATCGCCTCGGTCATCGCCACCGGGCGCAGCGACTACCCCAACCAGATCAACAACGTGCTGTGCTTCCCGGGCATCTTCCGGGGCGCCCTGGATGCCTCGGCCACCGACATCACCGAGACCATGAAGCTGGCCGCCGCCGAGGCGATAGCCGGGGTGGTGGAGGAGGACCAGCTCTCGGCCAGCTACATCGTGCCCAGCGTCTTCGATAAGCGGGTCGGCCCGGCCGTGGCCGAGGCGGTGGCCAAGGCGGCCCGGGCCGCCGGCGTGGTGCGGGCCGTCTGATCGGCTCCGACCCGCCGGTCTGGCGCATCCTGACCGTCTGCACCGCCAACATGTGCCGGTCCCCCATGGCCGAGGCCCTGCTGCGCCATCACCTGGAGAAACGGGGCCGGGACGCGGTGGTCTCCTCGGCCGGGCTGCTGGAAGACGGGCACCCGGCTGCTCCCGAGGTGGTGGCTCTGCTCTCCGCCCGGGGCATCGACCTGTCCGGCCACCGCAGCCGGCGCCTGGTGGCCCCGCTCATCGAGGGCTCGGACCTGGTGCTGGCTATGGCCCGGGAGCACCTGCGGGAGGCGGTGCTGCTGGTCCCATCCGCCTTCGGGCGCATCTTCACCCTGAAAGAGATCGTCCGGCGGGGCGAGGCGGTCGGTCCGGTCGGCCCGGACGGCCCGGACGGCCCGGATGGGCCGGATGGGCCGGATGGGCCACGGACGGAGTGGCTGGACCGGCTGGCCCAGGGCCGCCGGCGTCGGGAGCTGATGGGCAACTCGCCCCAGGACGATGTCGAGGATCCGATCGGGGGCCCGATGTCGGCCTTCCGCTCCACCCTGGATGAGCTCGATGACCTGGCCGGCCGGCTGGCTGGCCTGCTGGCCCCCTCCGGGTAACTTCGCCGTCTTGAGCGATCAGACCGAGTACCGCCAGCACAAATTCCAGGCTCCGCCCGGAGCCACCGAGATTCTGCTGGTCCGCCACGGTGAGTCCGCCCCCCACCGGGAGGGCGAGGATTTCCCCCTGGTGGGTGGGCAGGGCGACCCCCCTCTCGCCCCCGAGGGTCGGGAGGAGGCCGAGCGGGTCGGCGCCCGTCTGGCCCTGGAGCGGATCGATGCCATCTACGTGACCACCCTGCGCCGGACGGTCGAGACGGCTGCCCCCCTAGCCCGGCTCACCGGCCTGGTGCCGAGGGTCGAGGCCGACCTGCGGGAGGTCCACCTGGGCGAATGGGAGGGCGGCATCTACCGCAAGCGGGTGGTGGAAGGTCATCCCGACGCCATGCGCATGATGCGGGAGGAGCGATGGGACGCCATCCCCGGCGGGGAGAGGGCCGAGGACTTCGAGGCCCGGGTCCGGGCCGGCATCGAGCGGGTGGCCGCCGCCCATCCCGACGGCCGGGTGGCCGTGTTCACCCACGGCGGGGTGGTGGGAGAGATCATCCGGCAGGTGGCCAAGAGCCGGGCTTTCGCCTTCATCGGGGCCGACAACGGCTCCATCTCCCAGATCGTGGTGATGAAAGACCGCTGGATCATCCGGCGCTTCAACGACACCGCCCACCTGTCCCCGACGTTTTCACTGGTGCCCGAGCCCCTCACCTGACATGAGTCGGCCTCACCGTGGGCGCTGCTCACTGAGAGTGGGGCGGACGGGGGAATGCAACATGAACGCACCGGTCCGGATTTTGAACTTTGTCGTCTAGTGGTTATCCAATCTGTAAACCACTAGTCGACAAAGTTCAATATTTTCGGAGGTGTCTTCAAGTTGTACCTGCCGGTTGGGATCACCTCCGGTGCGGTCACGACCGCCGGGAGTGACCACGGGCAACCGCGGTAGCGCCGGCGGCGGAACCTATCCGAGGGCGGCGCTCACCTCGGCCCCGAGGGTCAGGATGGCCTCTCGCAACCGGCCGGCGTCCGGGCCGGCGGCCAGCAGGGAACGGGAGGCGGAAGGCAGCGCCCGCTCGGGACAGGCGGAGAAGCACTCGGCCACGTCGGCCGGGGTGGTCCCCTGCGCCCCCAGGCCCGGGACCAGGAACAGCCCGTTCATGGCGGCCAGATCGATGTCAGCGGGATAGTCGTGGGAAGCGGCGAAGACCGCCCCGAACATCCCCAGCCCTCCCTCCCTCGACCCGTCGTGACCGTCGCCCCGGTTGAGCCGGCCCAGGGCCGCCACCATCCCGGCCTCCACGCTGAGACCGTCGGCTCCCGCCGCCGTCTGGATGGCCCGGCCCTCCGGGTTGGACGAGCGGGTGACGATGAACAACCCCGCTCCCGCCGCCCGGGCCCGGTCGAAGAAGGGGTCCATGGCCTCCAGGCCGAGATAGGCCGTGAGGGTCATGGCGTCCACCGGGATGGGGGCACCGGCGCCCAGATAGGCCTCGGCGTAGGCCTGGTTGGTGGATCCGACGTCGCCCCGCTTCACGTCCAGCAGCACCAGCACGCCGGCCTGGCGCAACTCGGCCACCAGGCGGGTCAGGGCCCGGATGCCCGCCCAGCCCCGGCGTTCGTAGAAGGCGGACTGGGGCTTGGTCACGGCTACCGCCCCCACTGCCGCCTCCACGCTGATGTCCACGAAGCGTTCCAACCCGTCGGCGTCATCGCTGAGCCCCCAGGAGCGGAGTAACTCGCCCGAGGGATCCAGGCCGAGGACAAGGGGGCCGTGGACGGCCCGGGCCGCCCGGAACCGCTCGGCGAAGCCGGAAGCGGCACGGCCCACCGAATCTCCGGTGGCGGAGGAGGTGGCGTCGGTGGCGGTCATCGATTCTCAGGTTAGGCGGCGGCGGCTTAGCTTCCAGGGGTGTTGCGACTGCACCCGGCCGTCATCGCCTCCGTGTTCGGGCTGGTGTTCCTGGGCGAACTGCCGGACAAGACCATGTTCGCCTCCCTGGTCCTCTCGGCCCGGGGCCGGCCCGGGTCGGTCTGGATCGGCGCTGCCCTGGCCTTCCTGGTCCACGTGGTCATAGCCGTTTCGGTGGGCGTGGCCGTCTTCCATCTGCTCCCGGCCCGGGCCGTCGAGGCCCTCACGTCCCTTCTCTTCTTCGGCGCGGCCGTCTACGCCTGGAGGGCCCGGGAGGATGAGGAGGAAGAGCTGGCCGTGGCCGGAGCCATCTCCCGGCGCCGCACCATCCTCACCGCCGCCACCGTGATCTTCGTGGCCGAGTGGGGTGACCTGACCCAGGTCATCACCGCCAACCTGGCCCTGCGCTACCACTCGCCCCTCAACGTCGGCCTGGGAGCCCTGGCCGCCCTGTGGGCGGTGGCGGCCCTGGCCGTCATCCTGGGCCCGCGTCTGCTCGGCCTTCTCTCTGCCCGCCAGGCCCGGCTGGTGGGGGCGGCGGTCCTCCTGGCCCTGGCCGTGGCCACCGGGGTGGAAGCGGTGGTAAAATAGGTGGCTTCCGGGTGGGCGCTGAGTCGGGCGTCAGACCAGAGGAGGCGGGAGGTACCGGGCCGAGCGGTAGTGCTCTGCGTCCGACTCCACCACCCAGGACGAGGCCTTCTTCCAGTCCGGGTGGCTCCCGAGTTCGATGCCCTCGGTGACGGCCAGGTGCTGGAGGATGGAAGGGATGTTGTCCCCGTGGGTGCAGACCACGGTGTCGGTGCCGACCAGGGACATGACCAGGGCGATGGAATCGGCGGCCCGGTCCTCCCACAGGGACTCCTGGGTAACGATACCGAGGTCCCTGGCCTCGGCCAGGGGCTCCACGGTCTGCACACAGCGCCGGGCCGGGCTGGAGAGGATGGCGGTCACCTCGAACTCGTCCAGCAGGGCCACCACGGCTTCGGCCTGGCGCTGGCCTTTGGGATCCAGGGGCCGGCGGCGGTCATCGCCCTCCCACTGGTTCCTGTCCCCGGCGCTGGCGTGGCGGAGTAGGACGAGGGTCATGGTCGCTTCTGGGGGGCGGTCATCAGGGCGCCGGGCCCGGACGAACCGTCAGCCGGCTTGGACCAGGGGGGCGACGGAGGCGGTGAAGCTGGCCAGGACGTGGGCCTCGCGCGGATAGCTGAGGCAGGCCTCGGCCTCGACCGGGTTGACCCAACGGATCTCATCGACTTCATCGTTGGCTTGGAAGGAGCCGCCGATCGGCTTCATGGCCCAGTAGCGGACGGTCTTGGGCCGGCCCCGGCGGTCCACGTAGCTGGTGGAGGAGAGCTCCACCCCCAGCCGGCAGCGCAGACCGGTTTCCTCCTCCACCTCCCGCCGGGCGGTGTCCTCATCCGTCTGGTCGGAGGGGTCGACCTTGCCCTTGGGCAGCGACCAGTCGTCATAACGGGGCCGGTGGACCAGGAGGACCTCGATGGCGCCTTGGGGGGACCGGCGCCAGACGACGCCACCCGCCGCCCTTACGAACTTGGGGCCAGCCACTTCACCCTCCCCTTCTGGGATGTCTTCTTCCATGCCCGGCTCCAGTCTCGGCGGGCCGCTACCGCTCGGGAGGCCTCCATGCCGATCAGCTGTCCGGCTACCAGGGCCCGGCCCTGGCCACCCGACCGGGCCGACCGGCGGAGCCACGCGGTGGCGACAGCGGCATCCTGCACCTCTCCCAGGATGTCCTGCACGTCTGCCACCGCCTTGCTCAACCTCAGCGCCCTCTTACCCAGGACCGGGGTGGCCATATCCGCAGCGTAACGGCACCGTTTGGCCTTCTTGCGGATGCTGTGCAGCTGTTCATCGGCGGCCCGGTCGGGCAGGTCGGCCACCGCTTCGGCCAGGGTGTTCCAGCGCTCCGCCACCAGGGCCCGGGCCGTATCGGCGGCCGCCCGGTCCGGAATCCGCAGCGGGGGTTTCTCCATCAGATCGAACAGACCGTCGATGAGCCGGCCGTGATCGGCGCGGCCGAGCTGTCGGATCAGGCGTTGATGAGCGGTAGTCCGCTCCCGGTTCAGGCCCGAGAGCAGGGTCTCCAACTCAGCCGCATCGGCGGAGTCGAGCCGGGAGCCGAGCGAGCGGAGGCGGAGTTCGAGAACGTCGGCATCGCGGACTTCGCCCAGCGCCGCCCCCAGGGCCTGGAGGCCCTCCACCACCACTGCCACCGGGGCCGGCTCCAGGACGGTGGCGAGGGTGCGCAGGTCGGCCCGCAGCCTCCGGGTGGCCACCCGGCACTGGTGGACGTCCTCGATGTCCTGGCCCAGCCGTACCCCGACCTCGTGGCGCAGCAGGCGGTGCAGGCTGGTCTCCAAAGTGGCCGCCACCAGTTCGGACAGCGAGGCCGATCCGCTCAGCTCAGCTGAGGCTTTCAACGGAGGCGGAACGGTTCCCAGGGCCCGCATCAGCTTGGGGGTGCCGTCGTTGCGCCTGGCCCCCGAGGCGGACAGCAGGGAGTACAGCGAACGGGTCCAGTCCGAGGTGGATGGGCCGGCGCCCTCCCCATGCCCGTTGCCGTCGGCAGGATCGGTGCTCGATGGCGCCGGGAGAAGTTCCACTTCGATCTCCCGGAAGCTGCCCCGCCCAGCCGGTTCGGCAGTGGTGACGAACTCCACCGTGTCGTCGTCCAGTTCGGCCAGCTGGCGGCCGTCCGGGTCCAAGATGAGATGGGCGCGCCGCACGGTGGTCAGCTCGGCCACCACGGCCAGGGTCCGGCCCCGACGCAGGCCACTGGTGAGCTCGAGAGCCCGGCGCGGCACCCGGCCCGGGCCGGCCTCGAACTCGATCTCGTAGCGGTCGGTGGTGGCGGACTCCTCGGCGGTCGCCCCGGCACCGTCCCCCTGACCGGGCGGGTCCAGCTTGACGGTCCACTCGCCCGATGACCCGCTGGACCGGTAGCGCAGGGTGGCTCCCCAGCGGGCCAGGTCCAGGCCGTCGGTGTCGTAGTAGCTGGCCACCAGGGTCTTCTCCGGCTTGGTCACCATCGACAGCCCGGGCACCGTGGTCAGGTCCGGCAGGTGGAAGTCCAGGCTGACGTCGAGCTTGAGCTCCCTCTCGATGGGGGGGTTCACCAGCGGGTCCGGGGGAAGTGGTGTGGGCCGCCGGGCGGCCCGGGCGGTTCGCTCATGAAGCGGCCCGGTCGGCGGACTCCTCGGCCGGGGCCAGCCCGTGCAGGCGGACCGGGTCGGGCCGGCCCGGGTGGCTGCGCCGCCAGGCGTCGGCGGCCAGCACGTCCTGGGCCGAGACCCGCTCGGGCCCGCCCTGGTAGGTCCAGGACCCGTCCGGGCCCAGGTGCCAGGCGATGGTGCGCTCGGACAGCTCGACCTCGATGACCCGGCGCAGCCGGGCCTGCTCGGTGGCGGACTCGACGTTGAGCAGAACCTCCACCCGACCGTCCAGGTTGCGCTCCATGAGGTCGGCCGAGCCCATGTACCAGTGGGCGTCGGGGGAGGAGCGGTCCCCGAAGACGAAGACGCGGGAGTGCTCCAGGAAGCGCCCGACGATGGAGCGCACGGTGATGTTGTCCGACAGCCCCGGCACCCCCGGGCGCAGCGAGCAGCGGGTCCGGGCCACGATCTCGACGCGGGCTCCCTGCCCGGAGGCCCGGTAGAGGGCCTCGATGAGCTCGGGGTCGACCAGGTGGTTGAGCTTCATGGCGATGCGGCCTCCCGGGCCCAGGTCGGCCTGTTCATCGATGAGCTCGATCAGGCGCCGGCGCAGGGTGACCGGCGCCACCAGCAGCTTCCGGTAGTGGGCCTGGCGGCTGTAGCCGGTCAGGAAGTTGAACAGGTCGGTCAGGTCGGCGCCCAGGTCCGGATCGACCGTCAACAGGCCGAGGTCCTCGTAGATCTGGGCGGTGCTGGGGTTGTAGTTGCCCGTGCCCACGTGGCAGTAGCGGCGGATGCCCGTTTCCTCCTGGCGGACGATCATGGCCACCTTGCTGTGGGTCTTGAGCCCCATGAGGCCGTACACGACGTGGATGCCGGCCTCCTCCATGGCCCGGGCGAAGGCGATGTTGGCCTGCTCGTCCCCTCGGGCTTTGAGCTCCACCAGCACCGCCACCTGTTTGCCCCGCTCAGCCGCCCGGATCAGCGACTTGACGATGGGGCTGTCACCCGAGGTCCGGTACAGCGTGAGCTTTATGGCCATGACGGCTGGGTCCGTCGAGGCCTGGCGGAACAGCTCCTGGACGGTCATGGCGAAGGATTCGTAGGGGTGGTGCACCAGGATGTCGCCCTCGCGCATGGCGGCAAAGACATCCGCAGACTCCCCGTCGGCGCCCTCGAAGGCGGGAGGCGTGATGGGCGGCAGGGCTTCGTATTTGAGCTCCGGGCGGTCGAGTCCGTACACCTCCCAGAGGCCGCCGAGATCCAGGGGGGCGTCGATGCGGTAGACGTCCTCGGCGGTGAGGGCCAGTTCGCGCAGGAGCAGGTCCAGCACGTCGGTCCGCACGTTGCGGGGGACCTCCAGGCGCACGGCGTCACCGAAACGCTGCTGACGCAGCTCCATTTCGACCGCTTCGAGGAGGTCCTCGGCCTCCTCGTCCGAACTGGCGGCCAGGTCCATGTTCCGGGTCACCCGGAAGGCAACCGTGTATTCGATCTCCAGGCCGGTGAAGAGCCGGTCCAGGTGGGCGGCGATGACCGCTTCCAACGGCACGAACCGGATCTGGTCGGGCAGGGCCAGGAAGCGGGGTAGGACCGGGGGGACCTTGAGCCGGGCGAAGCGCCGCTCCCCGGTCTCGGGATTCACCACGAAGACGGCCAGGTTGAGGGAGAGGTTGGAGATATAGGGGAACGGATGGCCCGGATCGACGGCCAGGGGGGTGAGGACGGGGAAGATGGTGTCCTCGAAGAGCCGGTCCAGGTAGGCGCGGTCGGCCGGATCCTCGGGCATGTCCTCGAGGATCCGGATCCCGGAGTCCTCCAACCGTGGTCTGACCTGGTTGAGGTACAGCTCCGACTGGCGGCGGACCAGGTCCCCGGCCCGACCCCGGATGGCGGCCAGCTGTTCGGTCGGGGTTCCCGTGTCCGGCCCCGGGCCGAGGCCGGCCTCCTGGCGCGACTTGAGGCCGGCCACCCGGACCCCGAAGAACTCGTCCAGGTTGGTGCTGAACACGGCCAGGAACTTGACCCGCTCCAGAAGGGGGGTGTCGGGGTCATCGACCAGGGCCAGCACCCGGTCGTTGAAATCCAGCCAGGACAACTCGCGGTTGATGAGCGCCGTCTGAGGGGCGTCGATGCTGGGCGCTCCCGCCAGGGGTCGGGCCCTGCGGGGGGCGGAGGGAGGGCTCAGGCCGAGACCAGAATCGAGTTGAGGCGGTCGACGCTCATTCGTTCGACCAGTATGCCCAGGTAATCCTTGACCCGCGCTCCGGCCAGCGACCCGGTCACATCGGCCACGACCACCTCCACGGTGGGGTCGTCCAGCCTTCCCTCGAAGCGGCGCTTCACCCGCTCCGAGGCCGCCCTCAGGTCGGCCTCCAGACGGCCCGGTCGGTCAGCGCTCAGGTCGACAGGCATTCGTCCTCCTCGGATCGCCCTGGTCTCGGACTCACCCGGGAATTTCTAGCCCAGGGCCTCTGACGGGGAGGTGAACGAAAGTTGAACTACCCCGGTGCCGGCAACGATATGTCGGTCCCGGCCATCAGGGCGGCGCCCAGGGCCCCGCCCCGGTCCCCCAGGTCCCCGGGCACTATGCGCAGGGCGCCGGTCTGAACCCCGGGCACGAGCTCGGCCGTGGCCGCCTCGATTCGGGCCACGAAGCTGGGACCCAGGCGGTCGGCCAGGCCGCCCCCGATCACCACCAACGGGACATCCAGGACGGTAACGGTGGCGGCCAGCGCCTGGGCCAGGGCCTCCACCGCTCCCTCCACCAGGTTGAGGGCCACCGTGTCCTTGGCCGCCAGGGCCCGGGCGAAGACGCTGGAGGTCATCCGCCTGGCCTTGGCCAGGCTGACCAGGACCGTGTCCGACCCCCGGTCGGCCAGCTGCCGGGCCCGGCGCTCCATCCCGGCCCTCCCGGCATAGGCCTCGACGTGGCCCCGTCCCCCGCAGCCGCAGCGCCGGCCCCCGGTCCGCACCACCATGTGCCCGATCTCCCCGGCAAAGCCGGTGGGGCCGCGCCGGAGCCGGCCATCCAGGATCAGGCCCCCGCCCACCCCGGTGCCCACGAAGATGCCGACCAGGTCGTCATGGCCCTGTCCGGCCCCCAGGCGATGCTCGGCCAGGGTGCCCACGTTGACGTCGTTGTCGACGAGCACGGGGCAGTCACCCACCGCCGCCGAGAGGGCCGAGGCCAGGTTGAACGGCTCGATCCAGCCCGGCAGGTTGGGGGCCCAGCGGATCACCCCGGTCCGGTGGTCGATGGCGCCGGGAGCCCCCACACCCACCGCTGCCGGGGCCGAGGGGGTGAGCTGGCCGATCACGGCGGCCAGGGCGTCCACCACCGCCAACGGCCCCCCGTGTACGGGCGTCTTCTCCTTGGCCTCGCCCACGATCTGCCCGTTGTCCACGGCCAGGGCAAAGATCTTGGTACCGCCCAGGTCGATCCCGATCGTGGCTCCGGACCGGTTCTGTCTGCCTGTCACCGGGGAAAGGTGTAGCCGATTCCGGGTACGGCGTGTATCCGCTGGGCCACATCCTCGTCCCCGAGGGTCTGACGCAGGCGGGCCACATGGGCCTGGACGGTGTTGCGGTCGACCCGCTCCAGGGGACCCCAGACATGTTCGACTATGGCCCGGCTGCTCACCACCTGGCCGGCGTTGGCCACCAGCAGCTCCAGGAGCCGGAACTGTTTGAGGGGCAGAGCCACCCGGGTTGCTCCGATGGCCACCTCATGGCGGTCGAGGTCGACCCGTACCCCACCGGCCTCGATCACCCGGGCGGCCCGGACCGGGCGGGGGGAGCGCCGCCATAGGGCCCGAAGCCGGGCGGCCACCTCATGGACCCGCTCCGGATTGGCCAGGTAGTCATCGGCGCCGGCGTCGAGGCAGGCCGGGGCATCGGCGCCGTTGGCGTCCCCCAGAACGAGCATCGGCACGGAGCTGCGGGCCCGGACCCGGCCGCAGAGGTAGAGGCGCTCACCGGGGGGGAGATCGACCACCACGGCGTCGAAGCCCCCCGGGCCGTCGGCGCCGAGCCCGTCCAGGCCGTCGTCGTTGGTGATGGTTACCACTTCGCCGAGTTCGGCAGCCAGGAACTGGCGCAGGGCGACCCGGTTCCGGGGCGGACTGGTCAGGAAGGCGAGCCTCCGCTCGGGTACGTGAGCGCCCGGCAACGCCATGTTTGGGGACGGTATGAGTGGCAGGTGTCCGCCCGATGAGCAACAGGCAACCGGATGGTGCCGACCGGCTGACGTTTGGGTGAACTCCGACCCGTTGATACCAACCCTGACGCCGACCGGAGCGGAATCCATCCGATGTTCATCCGCCGAGTGCCCGGGCGTAACCCGGAGGAAAGGGTCGAGGCTTACGGTTAACGGCAATGACGACCAAGGTCGTGCGGCGGAGACAGACAGCGCAGCGCTGCATCTCCTTGGCCGAGGTCCACAACCTCCGTGATGTCGGCGGCTACCCGACCACGGACGGCCGCCGCGTCCGGTGGGGCCACATCTTCCGGGCCGACGGGCTGCATCGGGCCAACCAGACCGACCGGGACTGCATCCGGGCCCTCGGCATCCGCACCGTGATCGACCTGCGCAGCTGGGACGAGGTGGCCGCCGGCCACGTGTCGGTGGTGGCCATCGGAGCCGAGCGGTTCCATCAGCTGCCCGTCCTCCACTCCCTCGATGCCACCCTGGGCCCGGCCGCCGTCACCGACCCCGAGGAGACCCTGGCCCATACCTACGGCAAGATGCTGGAAGAGGGCTCACTGGCCATCGCCCTGGCCCTGCGGGTGATGGCCGATCCGTCTTCTCATCCGGTCGTCTTCCATTGCGCCGCCGGTAAGGACCGCACCGGGATACTGGCCGCCGTACTGCTGTCCATCCTGGGCGTGGACGACGCCACCGTGGCCGAGGACTACGCCCTGAGCGCCCCGGCTGTCGAGCGGATGGTGAGCCGCCTGATGGTCAGCGCCGCCGCTGGCAGCGAGGTCCCCGTCATCCCGGACTGGCTCCTCTCCGCTCCGGCCGGGGCCATGCGACTGACCCTCGACGGTCTCCGGCACCGGCACGGCTCGGTGGAGGGCTACCTCCTGGATGCGGGCGTGCCCACCGAGATGCTGCAGACCCTGCGCCGCTTGTTGCTTCAGAGCTGAACGACTCCGGCTCAGGTTCCGTTCCCAGCCGGCCGGCTTCGGCGGCCTCGGTGGCCATTTCACCGCAGCGGAGGTGGTCGACCCTGCCTGGCGGGCCCGGCTGCCGCCTGCTCCGAAGCCACCCTCAGCCTGGAAGCGGCCAACTCTGGCGAGTCGTAGAGACTCAGCGGTGGTCGGGCGGTTCGACCGCTGACCATATTGGCTCGGGGATGCTCCAGTGCCCGGCGGGGGCCGCCTTCGGCGCTGACGATGGCGTATCCCCCCACGTCGAGGGCGACCAGTGAAAGCAGGATCTTTTCCTGCCAGGAGCGGCCCCCCGAGCCCCGAGGGCCGGAGGTGCCGCCGGCGGACGCCGCCGGCCCGCGAGCGTCAATCGAACTGTTGGCGCCGGCCGGCGCACTCGCCCCGGGCGTCCCTGCCGCGGGGGAGGCGAGGGTGGTGGTTCCAAGGGGTCCGCCCGACGATGAGAGTCCCGCGCTGGAAGGGATGGCCGCAGCCAGGCCCACGGGTGAGCCGTACGTCTGGCCCCCTCCCCCGCTACTGCCACCGGCACCCGAACCTGAGGTCGAGGTGGCACCAGAAGTCGGCGCGGAGGGATTCGACGCCGCGGTGGGCTGTCCGCTGAGTTGGACCTGGTCGGGGGTCACCGGCTCGAAGGTGGCATCAAAGGTCGGGGAGGAATTTCCTGGGGAACCGGGTACGGCCGAAGGCACGGAGCTGGGCACCTGTCCCGGTTCGAGGACCAGGTCCACCAGGGTGTCTGATCCCGCCCCTCCGGATGAGGAGGAGGGGTTCACCAGCGCGGCCAAGTCGAAACTGAGGGTGGAGCCGTCGGGAGACAAAGTCCCGGTTGTCTGACCTGCGGAACAGTCCGCCTGGGGCCGGGAGGTCCACGCCCCGGGGCTGGAGCCGGTAGGAGCCCAATTCGACGTGGTGGTGCAGGCCACGACGTCCACCTGCGCCGCGGGTTGGGCCTCGTGAACGTGCAGGGTGAGGGTGACTGGGGACTGGCCGGCGGGGACGGTGAAGCGGATGGCGGAGATGGACTGATCGCCCGAGGCGTTGGACGACACCCACAAGCCTCCGGAGGGGACTTGGGGCGGGGGCGGCAGGGGCGAACCGGCCGGCTGGGACTGCCACCAGTACCCGGACGACAGCGAGCCCGAAACGCTGGCTTGGGCGGGGCCAGCCGCCAACGCCAGCAGAATCCCGAGCGCAAGGACAGCCGTCGTAACGGCTCTGGTGACCGGGTGGACCCGGTCCCCCGCTTTCGCCACCTCAGGCCTTCTGCGTTGCCGGGTCCCGGCGGCGCTTGGCCCGGGGAGGCACGGTGGCTTCCGGGCTGGCCAATGACCCCGAGCGGGCAATGATCGACTCATCGGTCCCCAGGTAGGAGGCGACCACGGCGGGGTGGTTGACCACCTCCTTGGGTGCACCGATGGTCACCACCCGGCCGAGGTCCAGGGCCACGATGGTGTTGGAGATGTCGGTGATGAGGGGCATGTCGTGCTCGATGACGAGCAGCGCGCAACCGACCTGGTCCTGAATGCGCAGGAGGAGCGGACCGAGGGCCTCGGTCTCCCGCTGGGCTATACCCGAACTCGGCTCATCGAGGATCAGCACGGCGGGACGGTGGGCGATGGCCATGGCCAGGTCGACTATGCGCCGGCTCCCGGTGGACAGCTCGGAAACGAATTTGTTGCGGAAGGCCTCGAGGCCGAGCAACTCGACCAGATCGTGGACTTCCCAGGCGATCTCAGTCTCGGCGTCGGCCACGGCTGGAAGACCAAGGGCGGCGGCCACTGGGTCTCGCACGTCGAGGTGTCGCTCCAGACCCACGGCGATGTTCTCGGCCACGGTGAGGGAAGGGAACAACCGGGCGTCTTGGAACGAACGGCCGAGACCGGCCAGGGCACGGAGGTGCGGGGAGGAGTCGGTCACATCCCGTCCGAGGAAGCGGATCCGGCCCTCGACGGGGCGCACGAAACCGGAGATGGTGTCGAAGATCGTGGTCTTGCCGGCCCCGTTGGGCCCGATCAGGCCCAGGATCTCGCCCTGGTGAAGGCTGAAGCTGGCGTGGTCCACCGCCTGGACCCCGCCGAAGCGGACCACCACGTTGTCCAACTCGAGCAGGACCGGGGCATCGGCGGGGATCGGCGGTCGTTGGGGAACGTCGACCGCGGCGGGCGTCTCGGCTGCAGCCGTGCCCCTTGCCCCCCGACGGCCCCGCTTGGGCGGCGCGACGCCATCCCCGTCGCCCCCGCCGGGCTCGTTAGCCCTGGTCCCGGGGCCGCCCACCTCGAGGGCGGCCAGAACTCCCAGGGCCGCCGCTCCACCGCCGGCCCCTTGCGCCATGGCCCCGTGGCCGGTGGCGGCGGCAGCCCCTTCGAGGAACACCGAACGCAGGATGTCGTCTCGGCCCAACAACTCCGCGGTCGGACCGGAGAAGCGGATCTCGCCCTTCTCCATGAACACGGCCCGCTGAGCCAGGGTCAAAGCGACGTTGACCGACTGCTCGACCACGATCACCGTGGTGCCCTCGGCGTGGATGGCTCGCACGATCTCCACCAACTGGCCGACTATGGCTGGGGCCAGTCCGAGGGAGAGCTCATCGATCATCAGCAGTCGGGGCTTGGCTATGAAGGCCATGGCCAGGCCGAGCATCTGCTGCTCACCGCCGGAGAGGTTTCCAGCCAAGGCGTCAGCCCGAGTGACCAGGATGGGGAAGTACTCGACGGCCTTGGCCGTGGCCGCCTTGATGTGGGCGGGGTCGTTGCGACGGTATAGCCAGCCGGCCAGGCGCAGACACTCCTTGACGGTCAGGGTCGGAAAGACACTCCGGCCTCCGGGCATCTGGACTATGCCGAGCTTGGCCGAGGCCACGGGGTCGAGATGAGTGACGTCCCGACCGTCGAAATAGATGAGCCCGCCCACGGGGTCGACCAAACCGGAGATGGCCTTGAGCAGGGTCGACTTTCCTGCGCCGTTGGTGCCGAGCAGGGCGACTATCTCACCTTCGCTGACCTCGAAGTCGACGTCGAAGAGCACTTGGACCTTGTCATAGGCCACGTCCACTCCCGCGCAGAGCAGCAGGGACCGGGTACCCGCGGCGCGCTGATGGCGCATCTCGACGGTACGGGAGAGAAGCTTGAGAGCCTTCGTGGCGTCGGGCAGCACGAACCGCTTGGCCGAGGTGAGGGCCAGTCCTCCGATCACCCAGTAGGGCAGGAGTGCACCCAAGGCGACGCGATAGCCATGCTGGGTGGACAGTGAACCTTCGGGAATGACCCAGAGGAGCCAGGCCCCGGAGACCAAGAAGAAGGATCCGAAGCCGAAGGACAATGTGCGCACCCGGGCGGGCGACACCAGGGCCTGAACCGTGAAGAAAGGCGGGTAGAACATCCCCCCGGCAAAGCTGGCCAGCGCGGCGAAGACCAAGGCGAAGGGCAGAGACGGTGCCACGGCCACCAGCAGAAGCCCCACTCCCACGCCGATCAGCGCCATCCCGGCCCAACGGAGAGGCTCGCCCAGGTTCTTGGCCAGCCACCGCCGGGTCCAGCGTCCGGACAGCAGGACGGCACTGAACTGGAAGGCGGCGTTGACCGCTCCGATGATCCCCCGGTCGAAGGCACCCAACCCATAGACCCGCTTGAAGTAGAGCGGTAGAAGGAAGGCCAGCGGAATGACTCCGGCACCGATGAAGAGCCAACCGATGTACTGGCGCTTGAGCGTGGGCACGGCCAAAAGCGTCCGGGCCGCCTCCCGGAAGCCGATGGGGGGCTCGGCTTCGGCCTCCACGGCGGCCTCGGGGTCGTCGGTGCCGCCTCGGCGGGGCTCCCGGAGGCGCAGAGCCACCAGGGCCACGGCCACGATGGGCACGATGAGGATCAAGAACGCCGCTCGCCATCCGGCCACGGCGGCGGCCGTGCCGGCCACGCCGGGACCGATGATGGCGCCGAGGAAGACGGCGTCTTGGTGAGTGGCGAAGACCGAAGGGCGGTTCTCGGGCGGGTAGTAGTCCGACAGCAAAGAGTTGTGGATGGGGTCGTTGACCAGCTGTCCGACCCCGTTGCCCAGCCGGACCAGGATGAGCAGGACCAAGCTTCCTACGATCCCGGTGAAGAAGGAGAAGACCCCCGCCAGGATTCCGCCGGCCACCACGAACCGGGTCCGAGGTAGGCGGTCGCCCACATGGCCCACGTAGACGGAAAAGACCAGCACGATGCTCAGGTTGACCAGCACTATCAGCCCGAAGGCCCTGTCGGTCAGGTGGAAGGTGTGCTCGATGTTGGGGGCTAGGACGTTGAAGGCGGCAGTGTCGAACTGGTCGAAGAAGTAGAGGGCGGACAGCACGACGAGAGCGAAGACGCTGACGCCCCCGGTGGAGGCCTCGAAGCGCCCGCGAACCCAGCGAATCATCGGACCTTCCCCAGGGTCGGTGTAGGTGGTCCGGAGGTCACCTGTGCCGGGGCTTCGGCGGCGGACACGGAGGCGGCTGCCGTCTGAAGGGCGGCCGCCTCCTGTCCCCCGAGCCCGTCTTCGGCGCGCACATCGGCCACCAGGCTGGGCACGATGATCTCGCGCCGCCGCGCTACTGCCCGCAGCAAGGAGTCGCGTCCGTTGTAGAAGATCTGGGCCAATCCACCGGGGACGAAGTACAAGAGCAGCAAAACACCCACGCCGCTGGCCAGGGTCTGGACCTGGGGGCTGAAGCCCCCGTACTGAAGGACGCCGATGAACAGCGTACCTAGCATGGCCCCGGGTAGCGAGGTCAGCCCGCCGATGACCACGATGGACAAGAGCAGAAGGCTGATCGAAGGGTCGAAGGCCGAGTTGGAGAGGTTGCCTTCCTGGAAGGCGAAGAGGCCCCCGGCCAGGGACGCCCAGAAGCCCGAAATGGCGAAGGCGGACAGGCGGGCCACCCGGACGCTCACCCCATAGCTTTGCGCCCCCCGCTCGTTGTCCCTGGCCGCGATCAGCACGCGTCCGGCCCGGCTACGCCGAAGGGCGCGCGCCGAACCCAGGCACAGGCCCAGGACGATCAGGCAGAAGTAGTAGAAGGCGCGGGGCCCGGCCAGGCTGTAGCGCCCGTAGAGCAGCGGCCGTACGACCTGTTGGAGCCCGACGGGCAGCAACCAGGGGAAATAGGTGGGAGAGAGCACGAAGGCCTGGACGGCCAGCCCGAAGGACAAGGTGGTCACGGCCAGGTAGAGGCCCTGGATACGAAGGGCCGGCAGCCCGATGACCACCGAGATGACGGCGCCCACCAGCCCGGCCAGGATCAGGGCCAAGAAGAAATCACCATGGATGAAGGTGTTGTTGCGCAGGTGGACCGCTACGCCACTGGCCACCGCCGCGCCTACCCCGGCAAAGCCCCACTGGCCCAGGCTGATCTGGCCGCCCCAACCGGTGAGGATGACCAGGGACACGGCCACGATGGCGTAGATGACGACCACCGAGGCGAGGATCTGCTGTTCCAGGCCGGCTATGTAGGGCAGGGCCATGAGTCCACCGACGACCAAGGCTGAAAGTCCCACCCGTGTCCAGACGACTTCGGGTATCTGGCGCAGCTCGGGGGGGATGGGACGGAACTCCTGGGCCAGGGACCACGAGGCCAGCCCACTGTCCTGGCCCCGCGAGACTTTCGAACGCTGCGCCAGCATGGCCAGCAGTAGCACCGGGAGCATGACCGCTTCGGCTATGGCCGGGTCGTGGGAGAAGTAGTAGAGGCACTGCTCGGTGATGCCGATGGCCACGCCGGCCACCAGAGCCACCGAGAAGCTCTCCATCCGGGCGATGACCGCGGCAGCCAGGGCGTAGACGAGAACCTGAGGGCCGATGTCGGCACCGATGGGCAGGCCGATCACCGGGATGCGAAGGAAGACCCCGAGGGCCGAGAGCATGGCGGCCAGGACCCAGACGACGGTCGACAGCCGGTTGACCGAGATGCCGAGCAGGCGGGCCCGGTCGGCGTTCTCGGCGGCGGCCCGGACCGCTATGCCGATGTCGGTGAGACGGAAGAAGGCGCTGAGACCCAAGACGACGGCGCCGGTGGCGAAGAGAATGACGATGGAGTTGGCATCGAAGTCAAGGGGGGCGATGGTGAAGTGGATCGAGGAGAAGGGTGTCTTGGGCGGAGTGGGACTGACGAGAAAAGATCCTCCGAGCCACTTGGGCAGGTAGAACTGGATTAGGGCGAAGAGCAGTGCCAATCCGATGGTGGCCACCGAGAGGATGAGGCGTGGAGCGCGGGCGAAGCGTCGCACCACCAGGACCTCGACCAGAAAGCCCGAAATGGCGGCGGCCGCCATGGCGATGAGAAAGGCCAGCAGGTATGGGACATGGTGGACCTTGATGAGCAGAACGGCCAGCACGGCGGCAGCCGCCCCCATCTCGGCCTGGGCGAAATTGATGATGCGATTGGCCCGGTAGATGAGGATCAGCCCAAAAGCGATAAGGGCATAGAGCAACCCGATGAGGGCGCCAAAGACAAACTCACCGGGGGGAGGTCGGTTGTTGCGCAGCAGTACTTCGAGGACGACCACCAAGCCCAGAAGTCCGGTGGCGGCCCGCAGCGCCCCCCCCACCCGGGGTCCCCGCCAAGCTCCGGCCAGGCCGGCCGGAAGGGATGCCCCTAGCGAGCCGACTACCCCCTGCAGTCTGGCGGCCGCAGGCCGACTAGGCACACGGCCCACCGGGGAAGAAGCCACTGGTGCTGCTCGAGAGCTGACCGAGTTGCTTGCGCTGGCCCCCGTTCAGGGGAATATAGGCCCCCGGCTTGCCGTTGATGGGCGATATCGTGGTCGGGCAGTAGTAGACCTGCCGGAAGTCCTTGATGGCCGTCCAGGGATAGCTGCCGTTGTAGGCGACCGCCACCTCGGTGGGGGTGCCCCCTTGGGAAGGCTGGGCGGAGAGGCCCTGGCGGATGTTGCCCGGGGTGACATCGGGCCCCGCCGCCTGAATGGCGCTGCCCATGAGATTGAAGTATGCCCAGTTGAGGTTCTGGGTCTGATCGGGCTCCCCCGAGTTGCCGGCGTCCTGCCAGGCCTTTACCGCGTCGGACTGGGCGAAGGGGATGGCGTCAGCGAGCTCCGAGGGCCCGAAGGCGTATTTCATCTCGTTGGCGTTGTAGAGCTGGGCCAGCACGTCGTAGTCGAGCAGGCCGCTGCCGGGGATGAGGAACTCGGGGTGGTACTGCTGCTGGTCGAGGGTGTTGGTGAAAAAGACCGGGGCGATCGGGTCGCAGAGGCACACAACCGTGGTTATGTGGGCGTTCTTGATGCCGGCCACGATGGTGTCGGCCTGCTGCTGGGCGGTGTTGATGTTGCTGGCGTAGGCGAACTCCTGGGTCCCGTCGTTGGGCGATCCGCACTCCCCCCCCGAGACCAGATGGGCGAAGAGGTCGGCACTGATCTTTTGCGTGGGGTCCCCATTGTTCTCCGGGTAGATGATCGCCACCTTGCGGATCGGTGGCGACCCGGTGAGGGGGATCACATCACTCGGACCCCTCCCGGCGTACTGCACGGGCTTGCCCGAGAGCTTCTTGCAGTAGAACTCGGCCAGCTGGGTCACCGTCTGGGTGCCGCTCGGGAAGACGTTGTAGAAGTAGGGGGCCAGTTGGTTGTAGTAGCTCTCCGGGATGTTCTCCCCCCCCGCCGAGCCACCGGCCACCACGATGTGGTCCTGGGCCAGGCGGATCTCGAAGGCGGGGTAAGCCGTCGGAGCGATGACGAAGGCCGGGTGCAGGCTGGCGACCAGGTCGGCCTCGGCCTGGAAGCAGGGGATATCCGGCGGGGTCAGGTTGCACTGTCCTTGGAAGAAGGGGAAGTTGCACCCGCCTTCGGCCAGCCCGGAGTGGTTCCCAGGGCCGTCGAGGCTGACGAGCTTGCGACCGTAGAACTCCCAGCGCTTGTTGAGCTCGGCGGTGAAGGCCTTGATGGCTACGCACTCTTGCTGGGGATTGGCGGCCAGGTTCTCCTCGTTGAGGATGGCGTTGACCTGGGCATTGCCCTGGCCGAGGTAGTAGATGAAGTTGATCTTGGTAGGGCTGACCCCGGTCATGGTCGCCTGGGGATCGGGCGTGTAGGTGGCCGAGCACGCCGGCATGTAAAAGGTCGGACCGACCTGGCGACCATTGACGCAGCCGGCGTCCCGGGCCGTACCGCCGGAGAGCCCCGGCGCCTGGGCTGCCGAGCCGCCCGCCGCGGTGCTCCCGCCCGCCCCGGCGCCCGTGCCGCCCCCACCGCCCGTGCCGCTCCCACCGCCAGTGCCGCTCCCACCGCCAGTGCCGGCGCCTGTGCCGCCTGTGGCGCTCCCGCCGCCTGTGCCGCCGGCGCCTGTGCCGCCCGTGCCGCTCGCATTGATGCCGGAGCCGGCGCCGGCTGCGCCCAGGCTGGTGCTGGAACTGGCCGCGCTGTTCGGCGCGTTGGAGGGAGCCAGGGCAACCAGGAGCACCTGGACGGCAGCCAGCACCAGTAGTGGCGTATAGCGCCGGGCCATCGAATTAGGTACGCCCGCCATCGAATCGTCCTCCTCCCGCTTCACGATCCCCAACTGGTGCTGAGTGGAGCAGAGTCCCGGAGGCTAGCGTCACGGGGCGCGCCTCTGACGGCGCCTGGCGCAGTCCGGTCGGCGGCTACCCCGGGCGCCTCAGCCCTAGGAGCCTCAGCCCTAGGGGCTGACGCGGTTCAGCCGGCCAGGGCGCCGATGGGCTCGACCGCGGGTTGCTCGGCGTCGGCGCCCCGGTCGGCGGCCCGCTCCTTCATGCGCTCGGCCACCTTGGCCAGCCGGGCCATGTAGCGCTCCAGGCGCTCCACCGCCGCCGACGCCTCTCCGTCCAAGCCTTCCAGTTCAGTCAGGCGCCACTGGCGGCGGATGAGCGGAACCAGGATGGTCTCGTAGTGGATGACCAGGTCGTAGATCCCGGCCTTGGCGATGGCCCGGGCGTGGTTGGTGAAGTTGGGGATGCCGGTACCGGGCATGTCGAAGCCGAGCACCTGGCGTTCGATGGCCATGACCGTGCCGGACGGGTCCAGCTCCAGGCAGGTGGTGGCGATATCCCGGTAGAAGAGGTAGTGGAGGTTCTCATCCGCCGCCACCCGCTTCATGATCTCGTAACCGGCCTTGTCGGTCAGGGCCTTGCCCGTGTTGTGGTGGGCGATGCGGGTGGCCAGTTCCTGCATGGCCAGGTAGGCGAGGCCGTCGGCCACCGTGGCCGGGTGGGGCGTCACGCCTCCCGACACCTGCTCCATCCGGCCCCGCTCCAGGGCGATGGGGTCGACCTGGCGGGTGACGGTCAGGTAGTCGCGGATGACGATGGAGTGACGGCCCTCCTCGGCCGTCCAGCGCCGCACCCAGGTGCCCCAGGCCCCGTCACTGCCGAACATCCGCTCGATGTCGTTGAAGTAATAGGGCAGGTTGTCCTCGGTCAGGAGGTTGACGAACAGGGCGCTGCGCACTCCCTCGTCCATGGCCGGTAGCTCGACCTCCTCGCCCTCGATGAAGTCCCGGCCCAGGCTCCAGGGGACCATGTCATGCGGGAACCACTCCTTGGCCACTCCCAGGTGGCGCTCGAGCAGCTTTTCGGCGGCAGGGGCCAGATCGTTGAGGACGGTCTCGTCGTTCATGTGGACTCCGGGGCTTCGAGGGGTCGGTACGGGCAGGGTGAGTAGGACGGGCTGGGGGTGCGGGGTCCGGGCACGGGTGGATACTCCCCAGTTACTGACTTACCCAACCGTAGGTTACGCTAGCGTAGGCCCGGCGTCCAAGCGGACGGTCCCGGGTCCCCGGGGGAACGGCCCGGTGGCGGGCCAGAGCCGGTCGGGGGTTGGACAGCCCGGACCCAGGATGAGGGGAAGCGTGCCCAACGAGCGGATGACCGGCACCCAGCGCCGGGCCCAGTTGTTGGACGTGGGCCGATCCGTGTTTGCGGAGCGGGGCTACGACGGTGCCTCCATCGAGGAGATAGCCGACCGGGCCGGGGTGTCCAAGCCGGTGGTGTACGAGCACTTCGGGGGCAAGGAGGGCCTCTACGCCGTGGTGGTGGACCGGGAGATGTCCCGGTTGCTGGATTCCATGGTGGCCTCGCTCAGCGGGCGTCATCCCCGGGTCCTTCTCGAACAGGCGGCCATGGCTCTCCTGCAATACGTCGAGGAGCACTCCGACGGATTCACCATCCTGATCCGGGAGTCCCCGGTGGCATCCACCACGGGCAACTTCGTCTCCCTGATTCACGACGTGGTGGACAAGCTCGAGCCCATCGTGGCCAACATGCTCAAGTCCCGGGGCTTCGACCCCAAGCTGTCGCCCATCTACGCCAACGCCCTGGCCGGGATGGTGGTCCTCACCGGGCAGTGGTGGCTGGACGCCCGCAAGCCCAAGCGGGAAGTGGTGGCCGCCCACCTGGTCAACCTGGCCTGGAACGGGCTGGCCGGCCTGGATCCCAAGCCGGTCCTGCGCACCCAGCGCCGCAGCCGCTCCTAAGGTCCCCGCCGCCCCTAGGCCGGCGCCGGCTGGGCCCCCCGGATGACCGACCCGGGCAGGGCGCCGGTGTGTTCCCCGCCGGCGTAGACCTCGGCTCCGCTGACGAAGGTGTGCAGGTAACCCTCGGCCCGCTGTAGTAGGCGCTTGCCGCCGGCGGGCAGGTCGTAGGCCATGGTCGGGGCGTGCAGGGTGAGGTTGTCCAGGTCGATGACGTTGAGGTCGGCCCGGTACCCGACGCCCACCACACCCCGGTCGGCCAGGCCCACCGTGGCGGCGGTCCGCGCCGTCTGGCAGGCCACGGCCTGGGCCAGGTCGATGCGCGGGCCCCGGCTGCGGTCCCGTACCCAATGGGTGAGCATGGTGGTGGGGAAGCTGGCGTCGCAGATGGTGCCCACGTGGGCGCCGCCGTCGGCCAGGCCGAGCACGGCATGGGGATGGGTCAGCATCTCCCGGGCCGGGTCCAGGCTGCCCTCCGAGTAGTTGAGGAAGGGCAGGTACAGGAAGCGCCGCCCGCCGTCCGCCAGCAGGAAGTCGAGGGCTACGTCCCAGGCCTCCCGTCCGGCCCGGCCGGCCCGGGCCCCGATGCTGTCCTCGGCCCTGGGCTCGTAGTCGGGTGGGTCGCCCAGGGGGTAGATGCGCTCCCACGGCAGCCACCGGGAGGATCCCGCCAATTCCCCCAGCAGAGTCCGCCGCGCATCAGGCTGGGACAGGCGGGCCACCTGTTCGGCCAGCGGGAGCCCGGCCAGGGCCGCCGCCGACGGAGCGGCGCCGATGGGATTGCGGGTGGTCTGCAGGCCGATGAGGACGCCCACCGGCCGCGCCGCCACCTGGGCGGTGACGGGCAGCCCCTGGCGGTTGGCTTCGGTGACGGCGTCCATCAACCTGCGCCAGTTCTGGGGGGCGCTGTCGGCCTGGGTGATGGAAACCGACAGGGGTCGGCCCGATGTCCTCACCATGCCGAAGATGGCACTCGTCTCGGCTTCCAGATCGGCGAAGTCCGACACCACCTCCAGCACCCCCTTGCCCGCCGCCCCCAGGCCGGAGGCGATGCCGGCCAGCTCATCGGCGGCGGCGGTGAGAGTTGGGGTCCAGTCGCCCCGGCTGGTGCGGTGATTGCGGGTTCGTGATGTGGTGAAGCCCAGAGCGCCGGCCTCGACCGCCTCCCGGGCCAGTTCGGCCATGGCGGCTATGTCCTCCGCCGTAGCCTCCTCCCGGGCCGCGCCCCGCTCGCCCATCACATAGAGGCGCAGGGCGCCGTGGGGCACCTGCAGGCCGATGTCGATGTCGTGGGGGCGGCGGGCCACGGCGTCCATGTACTCGGGGAAGCTCTCCCAGTCCCAGGCCAGGCCCTCGTGCAGGGCGGTGCCGGGGATGTCCTCCACCCCCTCCATCAGCTCGATGAGCCGGTCCCGGTCGGCCACCCGGACCGGGGCGAAGCCGACCCCGCAGTTGCCCACCACCACCGTGGTCACGCCGTGCCAGGCCGAGGGCGTCAACTGGGAGTCCCAGGTGGCCTGGCCGTCGTAGTGGGCGTGGATATCGACAAATCCCGGCGTCACCACCGCCCCGTCCGCCTCCACGGTGCGGGCGGCCGATCCTTCCACCCGCCCCACCCCGGTGATGCGTCCGGCGGCTACGGACACGTCGGCGGTGTAAGGCGCTCCGCCCCGGCCGTCCACCACCGTGGCTCCCCTGATGACCAACTCGTGCTCAGCCACCGCCAACCCCCTCCCCGGCCCGGGGCCGTGGTGTCCAAGGATGCCACCCGGGCGGCCGGGGCGGAGCCGGAGCCGGCGGTCACCCCGCTACGGTGACGGCCGATCGACGGGAGGGTGGCATGGCACAAGGGCCATTGGCGGGACTGAGGGTGATCGATCTCACCGATGACAGCGGGCGCTTCGCCACCAAGTTGCTGACCGAGGCGGGGGCGTCGGTCGTCCGAATCGGCACCGGCGGTTCCGGCCCGGCCATGACCAACGGCGCTTCCGGCGGGGTCCTGGACTGGTGGTACGACGCCGGGAAGCGCCGCCTCGATCTGGATCTGGACCGGGAGGAGGGCCGGGCCGCCTACAAGGCCCTGGCCGCCCGGGCCGACCTCATCGTGGAGACCGAGGCCCCCGGCCGGCTGGCCTCACTCGGCATCGACCACGCCGATCTGGCCCCGGCCAATCCGGCTCTGGTGCAGATCGCCCTCACCCCCTTCGGACGCACCGGCCCCCGGGCCGGATGGCAGACCTCCGATCTGGTCAGCTCGGCCCTGGCCGGGGTTCTGTCCCTATCCGGTCTGCCCGATCAGCCCGTCAACCCCTGGGGCCGCCAGTCGTTCAACTTCGGCGGCTTCAGTGCCGCCATCACTGCCCTGGCGGCCCTGCGCCACGCCCGGCGGACCGGGCGGGGCCAGCTGGTGGACGTGTCCCTGCACGAGTCGGTCCTGACCAGCGTGGAGCAGTTGTTCTTCCAGTACTGGTTCGACGACCTGTTGCCCTACCCGAAGGTGGCCGAGCGCCAGGGCTCGTTGCACTGGATCCGCGCCTATCAGGTGGTGCCGGCCCAGCGGGGCGACCTGCTGGTGACGCCGACCCCCAACGCCGCCGGCCTGTTCGCCTGGATGGTGGAACTGCAGCTGCCCGAGGCGATGGAGCTGGTGTCCAAGCCCCTGGCCGAACTGGCCAACAGCCTGCCCCAGGTACTCGAGGCCATGGCCGCCCTGGCTCGCACCGATGACGCCGGCACCCTGTTCCAGCAGGCCCAGGAGCGACATATCGCCTTCGGTGAGGTGCAGTCGGTGGCCCAGGTGGCGGCCAATCCCCAGCACGCCTTTCGGGGTTTCTTCCGGGTCTCGGGTGGCCGGCCCGGCGTGACCATCCCCGGGCCCCTGGCCCGGTTCCTGCGCTCGGGTAGCCCCGAACCGGCCCCGCCCGATGAGCCCGTTTCGACCGAGGAGGCCCTCCAACAGTGGGCGGCGTCCCCGTTCGCCCACGGCCGGTCCGGCGCCACCACCAAGCCCCTGGCCGGCCTCAGGGTGCTCGATCTGAGCCATGTTCTGGCCGGGCCCATGTGCACGCGCGTCCTGGGCGATCTGGGCGCCGACGTCATCAAGGTGCAGACGACCGACCGGGCCGTCACGGTCAACGATCCCAACCACCCCTACTTCTACACCTGGAACCGTTCCAAGCGGGGTGTCTCGCTCAACATGGGTCATGAACGGGCCACCCTGGTGGTGCGCCGGCTGGTCGAGGAAAGTGACGTGCTCATCGAGAACTTCTCGGCCGGCGTGCTCGACCGGTGGGGCCTTTCCTATGAGGAAGTCAGCCAGTGGAACCCGGGCATCGTCTATGTCTCGATGTCGGGCTGCGGTCACGAGGGCCCGTGGTCCAAGCTGGTCACCTACGCCCCGACCATCCACGCCCTGGCCGGGCTTACCTATCTTTCCAACCCTCCCGGGCGGACGGATCTAGGCCCCGGCTTCTCCCTGAACGACCACGCCGCCGGCTTGGCCGCAGCTGTTTCCATCCTCTCCGCCCTGGCCGAACGGGATGTCAGCGGTGAGGGCCAGCACGTTGACATCTCCCAGATGGAAACCGGCGGCTATCTC
The DNA here is from genome assembly GCA_027315345.1 of Actinomycetota bacterium. Taxonomy (GTDB): domain Bacteria; phylum Actinomycetota; class Acidimicrobiia; order Acidimicrobiales; family JAJPHE01; genus DAHUYE01. The sequence goes on along the minus strand of DAHUYE010000060.1, from coordinate 89,467 downwards.
ATCGGTCCCGCTCTCATCGACTTCATCAACAACGCCCGGGAGGCCCAGCCGGTGGGCAACCGGGATCCCTTCGGCCAACTCGTCCCCAACGACTGTTACCGCACCGCCGATGACGACTGGCTGGCCGTGAGCTGCCGGGATGATGCCGACTGGGCCCGCCTGGTGACGGCCACCGGCGTGGCTGCCCCGCCCGAGATGTCCACCCTGGACGGCCGCACCGCCGCCATCGATCAGATTGACTCTCTCCTCTCCGCCTGGGCCGCCACCGTTACCGCCGAGGCCGGCCAAGAACTGCTCCAGGGCGCCGGGGTGCCGGCCGGGCGCATCCAGAACGCCGGTCACCTGATGGAGGATCCCCAACTCCTCGCCCGGGGCATGTGGCACACCGTCGACCATGACGTGTTCGGTGAGCGTCCCCATCATCGCTACCCCGCCCTGTGGGAGAGCTCCGACCTGGAGCCCTACCGCCCCGCCCCCTCCTACGTCGGAGAGCACAACTTCGAGGTCTACGGGGAGTTGCTCGGCATGGACGAGGCCGAGGTGGCCGAGGCCATGGCCGATCTGTTCACCTGAGCCGGCCGGGCTGGTCTAAACCGGGCGGCGGGAGAGGATCACGTCGGCGGCTTCGAGGATGGATCCGACCACGTGGGTGGCCCCGGCCTCTTCCAGGTGGTCCCGGCGGGACGCCCCGCTCAGGACGCCGATGACGGTGCCGGCCCCGGAGCGCCGGCCACTGGCCATGTCGCTGGTGGTGTCGCCCACCACCGACACCGCCCGCATCGATGACGCCCCCAGGGCCGTGGCCGACGCCCACACCATGTCGGCCCACGGCCGTCCCCGGCCGGCCTCGGCCGGACAGAAGTAGGCATCTGCCATCTGGGACCAGCCCAGGTGGTCGATCAGGGCATCGCGCACCGAGGCCGGGAACCCGGTCAGCAGCGCCACTTTCCAGCCGGCCTGGCGGAGACGGCCGATGGCATCCTCCGCTCCCGCCAGGGCGGTGACCACGCCCTGGCGGAGCAAGGCGTCCCAGCGGGCTTCGAAGGCAGCCAGCGCCGTCTCGGCCCGATCGGCATCCCCGAGCAGATGGGTGAAGACCTCCAGCTTGGACTGACCCATGGTGTCGGCCACGTAGGCCATGGCCGTCTCCCGGCCGGGGCTGTCGGAGCCGATGCCCCCGGCGTCGAGGCCGGCCTCGAAAGCCTGGTTGACGGCGCCGCCGTCGGACACGGTGGTGCCGGCCATGTCCAGGCACGCCACCGGCTGCTCCCAGTCCTCCACGCTCATTTGAAGGTCTCCTCCGCTATGGCCGCCGACATGGTCATTCCGCGTCCCCCCGGGCCGGTGACCAGAACCACCCCTTCGGTCACCTGACGACGGTGGTAGAGCGATCCGTCGGTCGCCTCGGTATACACGCCGGCCCAGCGCCGGGCGATCGGTGGAAGGGGCCGACCCAGAACAGCCGCCGCCCTCCGAGCCAGTTCCTCGTAGACGTCCTCGGGCAGGTCGAAGCCGAAGGGCTCTTCGTACTCGTGGGTGTCCCCGATGGTCAGGGAGCCGTCCAGCCGTTGCACCAGCAGCAACTGCATCCGGCTGGCCGCGGCCGGCTCCGACTGGGCCGGAAGTCCCGACCGGGCAGGGACGTCATAGGCGGGGTAGTAGCGAAGCGAATCCCCGTCGGCCACCGAGGTGGTCACCGGGGTCGGGTACGCCTCCGTCTGCATCATCTGCAGCCGTACCCGCCGCAGCGGAGCTCCCGCCATCAATTCGGCTCCCAGGCCGCCGTCGGAAGCGCCGGGACAGAAGATGACCCGATCGGCGTCGTGCCAGGTACCGGTCTGATCGCGCACCCCGTGGGCGCGCGTCTCCATGGCCATCCGCCCGGCGTGCCATTCGTAGCCGTCGCTTTCCATCAGCCGCCGGCGGATGGCGAGAGCGGCCAGCCGGGGTTCGACGGCAGCATCGAGCCGGCACCAGAGGGCGCCGAGCATCTTCCCCTCCAGGGCCGGATTGAGCCGGCGGGCCTGATCCGGACCCAGTAGCTCCCAGCCCCGCCGGCCGGCGTCAGGACGGCCCGAGGCTTCCTGGAGTACAGCCATTTCCTCCGAAGTGGTGGCCACGGTCAGGGACCCGTTGGGCCGCAACCCGACTTCGGGGACATCCGCAGCCACCTCGTCCCACAGTTCCCGCGAGCGCCGGGCCAGCTCGAGCTCGGCTCCGGCCGCCCGGCCCCCGACCCAGACCAGACCGAAGTTCCGAACCGAAGCTCCCCTGGCCTGGAGGTCCCGGTCCAGGTGCACGACTGCGTAACCCAGGCGCCGGGCGGTCCAGGCGTGCATGGTGCCGATGATCCCGGCCCCGATCACCACCACCCGACCCTGGGTCACGGCTAGGCCGTCCAGACGGTGTGGCCGGCCGGGAGTCCCTGGGTGGGTTGGGTCAGGGTGATGAGGACCCGGTCCAGGTGCAACTCCAGCAGCGGTTCCGCCTCGAATCCGGGCCAGGGCTCGGTGATATGGCGTTCGGCCAGGAGCTGAGCAGTGAGCCGCTCCCGCAGGCCGGGGTCGATGATCTCCTCGATGTCTCCGGTCAGGTAGACGTTGTCATCGTGGCGGGGCGGCGGGCAGGTCTCCGAGCAGAGGGCGTAGCGGCCCTCGCGGCGGAGGTCGTTGAGCTTGGGCCCGGGGACTATGAAGGCGTAGAGGTTCCCCGCCAGGATCGGACAGATGGGGTGGACCCTCGGCCCGCCGTCAGGTCTGACCGTGGCCAGGAATCCGAGCCCCAGGCCGTGCTGGTAGATCATCCCCCGGGCCACGGTCTCGAGGTCGGGTCGGGCCGCGGCCCATTCGCTCCATCTCACCGGCCCGACGTTGCCCGCTCGGCGCCCGCCGCGCAACCCGGTTCCCCCCAATATTCCCTCTGGGGCGGGAGTACGTTAGTATACGCTTAACTCCATGAGCGATCCAGGGATGGCCCGGCCCGGGGACGGGGAGGGCCCTGTCCTGTTGACCTCGACCGAGGTGGCGGAGCTGCTGCGGCTCAACCATCAGGTGGTTCAACGCAAGCTGGCGGCTGGGGACATCCCCGCCTACCGCATCGGCCGGGAGTGGCGGGTGGACCGGGCGGCGTTGTGGTCCTGGTTGGAGGAGCACTCCAACCGTCGCCGGGTGCCGGGATCAGAGTGGTTCGATCCCGCCGGCCGGCTCAAGGCCCTGCCGGCCAAGCGGTCCCTGCGCCGGCTCGTGTTGGAGCGTCTGGCGGCTGGATTCGACCCCGCCCGTACCTATCGGGAAGCGGAGGTGAACGCCGCCCTGCGCCACTTCCATGACGACGTGGCCTCGCTACGGAGGGAGATGGTGGCGGAGGGACTGTTCGTCCGCAGCCGGGCCGGGGTCTACAAGCGGGTGGTCCCCCGGCAGGCACTCTTCGGTCAGAGCTGAACCCCGACGCGGCCGCCCCGTGAGCCGGCGGTCCCGGCGGGGTCAGTGCGCCGGCCGGTCCCTCCGCACGCCGGTGAAGTCCACCCGACGGCGCAACTCGAAGCCGATGGCCTGGTAGAGCCGGATAGCGTTCACATTGGTGGCCGAGGCGTGCAGGAACGGCTCCTCGCCCCGGGCCCGGATCCCGGCGGCCACCGCCCGGACCAGACGGGTACCCAGCCCGGTGGAGCGGTAGGCATGGTCGGTGCACACCGCGCTTATCTCGGTCCAGCCATCCGGGTGTAGTCGCTCACCCGCCATGGCGATGAGGGCGCCCTCCCGGCGCAGGCCGATGTAGTTGCCCATCTCGATGGTCCGGTCCAGGAACGGCCCGGGCTGGGCCCGCTCGATCAGGTCCAGCATGTCGGCCACGTCGACATCGCCCAAGGCCACCACCTCGGGATCTTCGGCATCCAGGAGCCCGGTGCCGATCATCTGGACCCCTTCGATGGCGAAGCTGATCTCCCAGCCGGCCGGAACAGATTCCGGGCTGGTGATCAGCGCCACGCTGTGGCCCTCCAGGAGCAGGTCCAGCTCAGCCCAACCGGCCGGATCGGCGGCATCGGCCAAGCCGCCGAACGGGCACACGTCGCGCCGGTAGCGGCCCGCCCCTCCCTGGAGATGGGCGAGGGAGCGGTGCGCTCCCGCCATCGAACTCCACACCGGGTTGTCCAGCGGAGACGGAGTCAATCTTGCTGGTTCCAGGCCCGGGCCATGGTAGGCAAGCCGTCAGTATGACGGCGGATTTAACCGCCGCGAAATAGAGGGCCTCCTACGGTGGGGAGGGTGGACCGTGCGGGGGCTGGCCCGGGCTGGCATCGGATCAAGGTGGATGGGGCGTCGACTCACTTCGCCGTGGCCGGAGAGGGCCGCCCCGTTCTCTTCCTGCACGGTTGGGGGTTGGGCCACCGCACCTACAGCCGGCCGCTGGCCACCCTGGTGGAGCGGGGCTGCCGGGTCTACGCCCCGTCCCTGCCCGGCTTCGGTGGCTCCGGCCCGCTGCCCGGCCCGCAGCGGACCCTGGCCGGCTACGGCCACTGGGCCAAGTCCTTCGTGGATGCGCTAGGGGTGGACGAACCCTTCATCGTGGTCGGCCACTCCTTCGGCGGAGGGGTGGCGGTGGGATTGACCCATCAGGCCCCGGAGCGGGTCCGCTACCTGGTGCTGGTGAATTCGGTCGGCGCCGGGGAGACGCAGCGGGCTGTAGGCCGGCCCGGTTACCTGGGCGGTCGGCCGGTGTGGAGTTGGGCGGCCCAGTTCGCCCGGGAGTTGCTGCCTCCCGACAGGGGCATCCGGCTGGTGGCGGACATGTGGTCGGACATAACCGCCAACCTCATGCGCAATCCGTTCGGGCTGCTGGAGATCGGCCGGCTGGCGGCCCGGGCCGACCTGCTGACCGAGTTGGACGAGTTGCGCTCCTCCGGGGTCCCGGTCCTCGCCCTGCGGGGTCACTCCGACGGCGTGGTGCCCTTGGCCGCCTTCGAGGCCATGTGCTCGGCCATCGGCACCGAGGGCCGGATCGTGAAAGGCAACCACTCCTTCCTGCTGGCCGACCCGGCCGCCTTCGATGAGGTGATGGCCAACCTCCTGGTTCTGTCCGAGCGCCCCGAGCGGCGGCGCCGCTCGGCGCCCGGGGAAGGATTCGCCGGGGCGGAGCGCCTGTCGCTGGTGCGAGAGGCGAGTGCATGACCACCCTGGAGCGCCTCCACGATGCTCTGGCCGACACGTCCCTGCCGCCGGGCCTGACCGATGACCTGGCCCCGGAGGCTCTCGACCTGTGGCTCATGAGCGAACCTTCGGTGGAACTCCTGGCTTCGGACCTGGCTCTGTGTCACCCGGCTCCGGGTCGAGACGAGGCCCGGGCCCGGGCCGTGGCCGTCGACCGGCTGGGACGGTGGCGGATCACGGTGGTGGCCACCGACCGGCCCGGGCTGCTGGCCGACACCACCGGCGTGATCGCCTCGGCGGGTATGGCTGTGCTGGCCGCCTCGGCCCTGACCTTCGGAGCCGAGCCTCTGGCCGTGCATTCCCTGACCGTGTTCGCCCCCAAGCTGGACGAGAAGGGCTGGGAGGAACTGGGGGAAAAGCTGCGTCAGGCCGCCGCCGGGGGACTGGCCCGGCCCGTCTTCGAGCCCACCGGAGTGACCGAGGTGTCGGCCACCGGCCAGCCGGGGGGACTCCACCTGGTGACCGTGTCGGCGCCCGATCAGCTCGGCCTCCTATCGGCCGTCTGCGCCGGCCTGGCCGCCCAATCCGTCAGCATCCAGGTGGCCCTGGTGGCGGGCCGGGAGCGGCGGGCCGAGGATCTCTTCCTGGTCCGGGGTGATGTGGACGTGGCCGATCTGGCCGCCCGGCTGAGCCGGACGGGCCGCTGGCCTCTGGCCGAAGCGGCCGCCGAGCTGGCCGGCCGTGCCCCTCTGGTGGGCCGGCTGCTCAGGAAGGGTCTGGAGGCCGTCATCTGACGCCGCTGGCGCGTACCTCGACCGACCCGTGCAAGAGTCTTCACATTACGGAAACAGAGCGGAAACGTCAGCCCGGGCATCCTCGGGTGGTGGGGGACGTCATAGACGAATACCGGCTCCCGGCCGGGGTCTTCGATGAGATGATGGATACCGGAGGGCGGGTCCGCTCCCAATACCACGACGTCGCATCCGTACTGGCCCAGATGGGTGATACGGACCTCATCGAGCGCTCCGACCGCCTGGCCAGCGCCTTCCGGGACCAGGGCGTGACCTTCGATCTGGACGGGGAGGAGCGTCCCTTCCCTCTGGATGTGGTGCCCCGGGTCTTTGCCGCCGCCGAGTGGGCCATGGTCGAAGAGGGCCTGTCCCAGCGGGTCCGGGCTCTGGAGGCCTTCCTGGCCGACGTGTACGGGCAGGGACGCATACTTGACGCCGAGGTCATCCCCCGCCGGCTGGTCACCTCCAGCCCGGGCTTCCTCCGGCCCGCCCACGGCGTGGATCCCCCCAACGGCGTCCGGGTGCACGTGGCCGGTATCGACATCATCCGGGACGAGTACGGCCGCCTGTGCGTCCTGGAGGACAACCTGCGCTGTCCTTCCGGGGTCAGCTATGTCCTGGCCAACCGCCGGGCCATGGCCCGGGTGCTCCCCGAGCTGTTCACGGGCCGGTCCATCGGCCCGGTCTCGGACTACCCGGCCCGGCTGGTGGCCGCCCTGCGGGCCGCCGCGCCGCGGGGAATCTCGGATCCCACCGTGGTCGTGCTCACCCCCGGAGTTTTCAACTCCGCCTTCTACGAGCACGCCCTGCTGGCCCGGCTCATGGGGGTGGAGCTGGTGGAGGGTCGGGATCTCATCTGTCGCGGCAGCGACCTGTTCGTGCGCACCACCGACGGGGAGATGCCCGTCCACGTCGTGTACCGCCGCATCGATGACGCCTTTCTGGACCCGTTGCAGTTCCGGCCCGAATCGGTGGTCGGCTGCCCGGGCATTGTCAACTGCGCCCGGGCCGGACGGGTGACCATCGCCAACGCCGTCGGTAACGGAGTGGCCGATGACAAGCTCGTCTACTCCTACGTCCCGGACATGATCCGTTTCTACCTCGACGAGGATCCCGTCCTCGACAACGTGGAGACCTACCGCCTCATCATCGAGTCGGAACGGGAGCGGGCCATGGCCGCCATGCCCGAACTGGTGTGGAAGCGCGTCGACGGATCCGGAGGCAAGGACCTGGTCATCGGGCCCACCACGCCCGCCACCGAGTTGGTCCGCCTCAAGGCCGAGGTGGAGGCCGATCCGCGCGCCTGGATAGCCCAGCGTCTGGTCCGCTTCTCCACCGCCCCCACCTGGACCGGAGACGGCCTCAACCCCCGGCACGTGGACCTGCGACCCTTTGCGGTCAACGACGGTGAGCGGGTCTGGGTCATGCCCGGCGGTCTGACCCGGGTCGCCCTCTCCGAGGGCGGCCTGGTGGTCAACTCTTCCCAGGGCGGGGGCTCCAAGGACACCTGGGTGGTCGGCGGCGTGGTGCCGACGCCGGCCGGTCGCCCGCCGGCGGCCCTGGTCGAGCGGATGCAGGGCCCGCCCATGCAGCGGGGTCCGATGAGCGGTGGCGCCCAGCAGCAGCAACAGCAGTGAGGTCGCCCCAGTGACGCCCGCCCTCCTCTCCCGGGTGGCCGAGTCCATGTTCTGGATCGGCCGTTACACCGAGCGGGCCGAAGGCACCGCCCGCATCCTGGACGTGGTCGTTCATCACGCCCTGGAGGAGCGGGGTACCGACGCCGAGGGCATGGCCGGTCGCCTGCTGGATGTCATGGGCGTGAGTCACCCCGGCCAGCCCGACCTGTGGGAGGCCACCGAGCTGCTGTGCTTCGAGGAGGACTCGGCCTCGTCCATAGCCGGGGCGCTGGGGGCGGCCCGGGACAACGCCCGGGCGGTGCGCCACGTGTTGCCCACCGAGTTGTGGGAACGCATGAACGTGGCCTGGGTGGCTCTGCCCGCCCAGCGCCTCCAAGCCCGCCGGCGGGGCCCCGGGGTCTTCCTGTCCTGGATCAAGGACCAGACCGCCGCCCTGTCGGGTCTGACCGATACCACCATGAGCCGGGACCAGACCTGGTTGTTCCTCACCTTGGGCCGAGCCCTGGAACGGGCCGATGTCACCGCCCGACTGCTGGGCGCCCTGCCCCTGCAGGACATGTCCGAGAGCGGGCTGGTGACCCTGCTGCGTTCGTGCGGTGGCCACGAGCCCTACCTGCGCATGGCCAGCGGAGTGGTCGAGTTGGAGGGGGTGGTGGATTTCCTCCTGCGGGACCGGCTCTTCCCCCGCTCGGTCCTGTCCTCGCTGATCCTGGCCGCTTCGTGCATCGATGAGATCAGCGGGCCGGCCGGCTGGGACGAGGCCCGGGGCGTGATCGGCCTCATCCGGGCCGAGCTGGAGTTCCTCGCCCCCGACGCAGTGGTGGACGGGCTCCAGGCCCGTCTGGCCCGGGTGCACGAGGCCTCTTCGGCCGCCAGCCTGTCGGTCAGCACCCGGTACTTCTCTCACGGGCCACCCACCGAGTGGCGCCAGCGGGGAGGAGGGGGAGGGTGAGGCCTCAACCCTGGCGGCTGGAGATAGAGCACTGCACCACCTTCACCTACGACCCGCCGGCCCGTTCCTCCTACAACGAGGTCCGGATGGTGCCGCTGACCACCGTACGCCAGACGACCATGAGCGCCCGGGTGGAGATCACGCCCAACAGCCGCCAGTACCGGTACTGGGACTACTGGGGCACCCAGGTGGTGGCCTTTGACATCCCGGCCAGCCACCCGCAGCTGGAAGTCCGCTCCGTGGCGGTGGTCGACACCGGGCCGGCCGGCGGGCGAGGGGATGCCGGCTGGGGGGCGCTCGAGTCGATGGGGTCCCAGATGGCGGAGTTCCTGGTCCCGACCCCCTACACAGCCTGGACCCCGGAACTGGTGGCGGTGGCGGAGGGGTTGCGAACGGGCGGTCCGGTCGACACGGTGGAGGCGGTGGTGGAGTGGGTTCATTCCGCTCTCCAGTACCAGCAGGGCGTGACCGGCGTACACACCTCCGCCGCCGAGGCCCTCGACGCCGGTAAGGGGGTGTGTCAGGACTTCGCCCACATCGGGGTGACGCTGCTTCGCCGGCTGGGGATCCCGGCCCGGTACGTGTCCGGCTACCTGCACCCCAAGCCCGACCCGTCCATCGGGGAGGAAATGGCGGGGGAGAGCCATGCCTGGATCGAGGCCTGGACGGGCGACTGGTGGGAGTCGGACCCGACCAACCTGGTGGCGGTGGGCACCCGTCACGTGGTGGTGGGCCGGGGCCGTGACTATGCCGACGTCACCCCGGTCAAGGGCATCTACGCCGGAGGCGGGGACGACACCATGACCACTACCGTGCGCATCACCCGCACCCCCCGGGACTGACGCGGGCGTGGCTCAGCCGTAGGGCCAGGGCGAAGGCGGGGAGCCGTCCAGTTGGGCCAGGACCTGGCCCAGATACCAGTCCCGGAAGCGCAGGATGTCCTCGGAGGCGGCCAGGGTCAACAGGTCCCCCTCCCGGCAGTAGCGGTCCGCCTCACGCAACAGGGCCACCGAGCGTTCCACGTAACCGCGGTTCTTGGGGTGCATCCGGATGTGCAGGTCCACGGCCCGGTCGCCCCGGGCCACGGCGGCGGCTATCTGGGCCCGGGAGGCGGACACCTGGGCGCCGAAGAACAGTTCGATCTCGGCCACCAGCTCCAGCAGCTGGCGGGGGAGGGTGGAGGTGCGGTCATCCCGGCTGATGAGGGCGAACTCCCGCATCAGGGCGTCGTTGTGCTGCTCGGAATCCAGGTAGGCCTGTGGGGGCAGGCCGAGGATGCGGACCTCGACCAGCCCGGCGGAGTCGGGACTGTCATCGCCCTGGACATCGGGGACCGATTCGGGATCGGGCCGCTGATCCCCGGAGAGAGAGGCCCCGATCTCGAACCACACGGCTTTACCGTTGTCCTGGCGCTCGACGCCCCAGGCGTCGGAGAGCGCCTCGACCAGGTCGAGGCCCCGGCCGGTCAGGGCCTCGGAGTCGTAGGCCTTCGGCAGGGGCACAACCGGGCTGGAGTCACAGACCTCGATCCGGATGTGGCGGGGAGTGATCACCAAGGTGAGGCGAATGGGGCCCACCGCGTACAGAAGGGCGTTGGTCACCAGTTCCGAGGTCAGCAGCACGGCAGCGTCGGTCTGTTCCTCGGTCTGACCCTCCAGCGCACGGGCCACCCAGCTCCGGGCCTGACGGACGCTGGAGAGCTCGGCGGCAAGGTCGATGACGGCGGGAGGCACGTTGAGCCCTGACGCTACCGCGCCGGGGGCCGTGCTCATCCGCTACACAGTGGTGATGGCAAAGCCCTTGCGTATCCACATCGATGAGGGCGAGGGAGCCCCGATCGTCATCCTGCCCGGCTTCGCCATGACGCCCGAGGCCTACGCCCGAACCGCCCGACTCCTGGCCCGCCGGGCCCGGGTCATCGTGCCGACCCTCTACGGGATCCGGGGGCGGTGGAGCTACCCGGTCATGGTGGACCGCTTTGAAGCCACCCTGGACGCGGCCGGGATCGAGCGGGCCACTCTCATGGCCCATTCCTTCGGGGGCGGCATCGAGCTGGGCTTCACGGCCCGGCACCCGGAGAGGGTGGCCGACGCCGTCTTCGTCGACACCCTGGCCGTGGCCCGGGAGTGGCTGCTGGCCCGGGAGGCTCTCTCCCACCCGCTGCACCTTCTACGCATGGCCACCCCGATGGCCGCCCGGGCCTTCGCCCACAATGCCTTCGGACATCCCCGCCAGCTCGTCCAGGCGGCCTGGTGGGGATTCACCAGCGCCCGCAGTGAGGACATCACTGCGGTGGCCGCCGCCGGCGTGCGCTGCCACGTGATGTGGGCCAACCGGGATTCCCTGCTCGACCGCGAGGACGGCCGGGCCCTGGCCCGGGACCTCAACGGATCCTTCACGGTCGCCTTCGGCAGCGAGAACCGGGTCGATCACGACTGGATGTACCGCCACCCCGAGCTGTTCGTGTCCGTTCTCGATGATCTGGGACTGGAGGCCCTGGCCTAAAGCGTTGCGATCAGGGATTCCCCCCGCTGTTGGCGGAGGGTCTCGAGCAGGCGGAGCCATATCTCGCTCACGGTCGGGTAGCTGGGCACGGCGTGCCACAGGAGCGCCACCGGGACCTCCCCGATGATGGCCACCGTGGCCGAGTGCACCGGTTCGGCCACACCCGAGTCGACGAAGGTGGCGCCCAACAACACATCGCGCCGTCCTTCGATGACCAGGTTGGCCCGCCCCGGGTAGCCATCCCGCAGCAAGGAGGCGCCACTTTCGCCCTCTTCAAAGGCTGAGCCCGGGCAGGGGTAGCGTCGGCCAATGGCCGACTCTGCCGAAGCCGAACGCGTCCTGGTCATCACCGCCCATCCCGATGACGTCGACTTCGGCGCCGCCGGGACGGTGGCCACCTGGGTGGACCAGGGCCTGGAGGTCACCTACTGCATCGTCACCGACGGGGACGCCGGTGGCTTCGACCCGGCCGTCCCCCGCTCCGAGATCGCCGGGATCCGCCGGGCCGAACAGACGGCGGCGGCCAAGACGCTCGGGGTCACCCAACTGGAGTTCCTGGGTTACCCCGACGGCCGGCTGACCCCAACCATCGAGTTGCGCCGGGACATCTCCCGGGTCATCCGTCAGGTCCGGCCCGACCGGGTGGTCTGCCAGTCCCCGGAGCGCAACTACGGCCGTATCTTCGCCAGCCACCCCGACCACCTGGCCGCCGGGGAGGCCGCCCTGTGCGCCGTATACCCCGACTCCCGCAACCCCTTCGCCCACCCGGAGTTGGCCGCCGAGGGTCTGGAGGCCCACACCGTGCCCGAGGTCTGGATGATGGGGGCGCCCAACTTCGACGTCTACGTCGACATCACCGAGCACTTCGACGCCAAGCTGGAGGCGCTGCTCTGCCACGTCAGCCAGCACACCCAGCCCGAGAACCTGGAACCGATGATCCGGGGCTGGACCTCGGCCACGGCCGCGGCCGGGGGCCTGCCCGAGGGCCGCCTGGCCGAGGGCTTCATGCGCATCCGCACCTGAGGGACCCCGTCGACCGGGGCCCGGGAACAAACCGGGGTCACTTGCGGTTTGAAAGTCACTATCCCATGTGAGGTGACTTCGTGGTTGACCTGAGTTCGGAGACGACCCTTCCCCTGCTGCCCCTGTCCAACGGGGTGGTGCTGCCCGGCATGACCGTGACCATCGGCCTGGAGACGGAGGAGGCCCGGGCCGCCGCCGAGGCGGCCGGGGCCGGGGCCGACCAAATCCTCCTGGTGCCCAAGGTCGGCGCTCACTACGCCTCGGTGGGCACGGTGGCCCGGGTCGAGGACCGCCGCCGCCTGCGCGGTGGCCTGCCCGCCCTGGTGGTCACCGGCCTGGCCCGGGCCCGCATCGGTACCGGCGTCCCCGGGACCGGATCGGCTCTGTGGGTGAGCATCGAGACGGTGGCCGTGCCCCCGGCCGGCGGGCGCAGCACCGAGCTGGCCAAGGAATACCGGGCCGTGGTGGAGGCCATCCTGGAAGAGCGGGGCATGGCGGAGCTGGCCATCGGCCTGCGCGACATCACCGATCCGGGCCAGCTGGCCGACACGGCCGGGTGGTCGCCCGATCTGGCCTTCGAACAGAAGGTCGAACTGCTGGAGACGATCGAGGTGGAACCCCGCTTGGAGCGGGCCCTGGGCTGGATGAAGGACGTCCTGGCCGAGCTGAGTCTCAAGGACCGGATCCGCCGGGACGTGGCCGAGGGCATGGAACGCAGCCAGCGGGAGTTCCTGCTGCGCCAGCAACTCAACGCCATCCGCAAGGAACTCAACGAGGGTGGCCAGGACGAGGAGGATCTCACCGAGGGCTATCGCCGGCGTCTGGCCGCCAGCGGTGCCTCTGGGGCCGTGGTCAAGGCGGTGGAGGCCGAAATCGCCAAGCTGGAGCGGACCTCGGAGCAGAGCCCCGAGCACGGCTGGATCCGCACCTGGCTCGACACCGTGCTGGAGATGCCCTGGGCGGAGCGGTCCGAGGAGCATCTCGATCTGGTGGCGGCCCGGGCCGTGCTGGATGCCGACCATCACGGCCTGGACGAGGTCAAGGACCGCATCATCGAACTGCTGGCCGTACGCAAGCTCCGGGCCGAGCGCGGCCTGGACGCCGGGCCCGGAGCGTCCTCCTCTGACAGCGCCCCGCCGGGGACCGCCGCCGGCGGAGCGGCGGCCGCGGCTCCGGCCCGGCGCCCCGGCGCCATCCTGGCCCTGGTCGGGCCGCCCGGGGTGGGCAAGACCTCCCTGGGCGAGTCGGTGGCCCGGACCATGGGGCGGCGCTTCGCCCGGGTGGCCCTGGGTGGCACCCACGATGAAGCCGAGATCAGGGGCCACCGGCGCACCTATGTGGGCTCGGCCCCGGGGCGCATCGTCCGCGCCATCAAGGAGTCCGGGACCATGAACCCGGTCCTTCTGCTGGACGAAGTGGACAAAGTCGGCTCGGACTGGCGGGGCGATCCCGCCGCCGCCCTGCTCGAGGTCCTGGACCCGGCCCAGAACCACCACTTCCGGGATCGGTACCTGGAGGTGGAGCTCGATCTCTCCGACGTGGTCTTCATCGCCACTGCCAACGTCATCGAGACCATCCCGGCCCCGCTGCTCGACCGGCTGGAGATCATCAACCTGGACGGCTACACCGAGGACGAGAAGGTCGGCATCGCCCGCGATCACCTGTTGGGGCGGCTGCTGGGTGCCCAGGGTCTGAGGCCGGGCGAGGTCGAGATCGGCGACGACGCCCTGCGCCTCATCGTGTCGGACTACACCCGGGAGGCGGGGGTGCGCGGCCTCGAGCGGCAGTTGGCCAAGCTGCTGCGCAAGACAGCGGCCGAAGTCGCCTCCGGTGCCGATACGCCGGCGGTCATCGATGACCCGGCGGTTCGGCGGCACCTGGGCCGGCGCCGCTTCTTCTTCGAGCCGGCCGAGCGCACGTCCGTTCCGGGCGTGGCCACCGGTCTGGCCGTCACCGGCGCCGGCGGGGACGTTCTCTTCGTCGAGGCCAGCGCCATGGACGGGGGGGAAACGGGCGGACCCAGCCTGCACATCACCGGCCAGTTGGGTGACGTCATGAAGGAGTCGGCCGAGATCGCCCTGTCCTACGTGCGCTCCAACGCCGAGGCCCTGGGCGTGGATCCGGCTGCCCTCCGGGGCCGGCGCCTCCATGTGCATGTCCCGGCCGGCGCCGTGCCCAAGGACGGCCCGTCGGCGGGGGTGACCATGGTGACGGCCCTGGTCAGCCTGCTGACCGGACGGCCCGTCAGTGCCAAGGTGGGCATGACCGGGGAGGTCTCCCTGCAGGGCCACGTCCTGCCCATCGGGGGGCTCAAGCAGAAGGTGCTGGCCGCCCACCGGGCCGGGCTGACCGACGTCATCCTCCCACGGCGCAACGAGGCCGACCTGGAGGATGTGCCCGAGGCCATCCGCCAGGACATGGTCTTCCACCTGGCCGGTGAGGTCGATGAGGTCCTGGCGGTGGCCCTGGCCGCGTGATTTAACCCGCTGTTCGGTGGGACTTCACCTCGTCGGGGCAGGACGAGGGCGGCCGCTACCAGCTCGACGGGGGCCGGCTGGACAACTTCGCCCGGGGCAACAACGACGCCTTTGCCGTCGGCTACTACACGGCGGCCGATCGCCCCTTCATGAGCCAGCTGGCCCTCAACTACACGACCTGCGACCGCTACTTCTGCGGGATCATGGCCGAGACCTATCCCAACCGCTTCTACACCCACGCCGGTCAGACCGACCGGCTCCACAACACCACGACCGTTTCCAGCCTGCCGACCATCTGGGACCAGCTCAACCACGCCGGCGGGCCGACCGGGCGCTACTACTTCAGTGACATCCCGTTCTTGGCCCTGTGGGGGACCAAGTACGTGTCCATCGCCTCCTCCTACGAGGAGTTCCTGGCCGACGCCGCCGCCGGCACCCTGCCCAACGTCTCATACCTGGATCCCCGCTTCGAGGACGAAGGGACCGGTACGTCGGGTGACGACCACCCCCACGCCGACATCCGGGCCGGGGACGCCTTCCTGGCCCAGGCCTTCCACGCCGTGTCCACCGGCCCCAACTGGGACCGCACCGTCTTCATCGTCACCTACGACGAATGGGGCGGCTTCTACGACCACGTCATCCCGCCCCGGGTGACCGCCACCTCCCCCGTGGACAAGGACCTGGTGGACGGCCGGGCCCTGCTCGGATACCGGGTCCCCTGCATCGTGGCCTCCCCCTGGACCCAGGGTGACCCGCACTCTCCCCGGGTCAATCATGGCCTGTACGACCACACCTCCATTCTCAAGCTGATCACCTCGACCTTCGGACTCAAGCCCCTCACGGCCCGGGACGCGTCCCGCTCACTCAAGGACCCAGGCAACCTGGCCGCCTTGCTGGCCCGGGGGGCCGGGGACGCGTCGATCCCCGGCTCCATCCCCGCCTTCCTGGCCCCTCCGGTGGTCAATCCGTGTGGGCCGACCGACCCCATGCCGGTGGACAGCACCTGGAGTGGGCTGCGGGCCTCCGGGTTGCTGAAGGGCTGGCCCGTCTAGGGCCGGGATGCACCCCGGGACCGGAGCAGTTCCAGGGCCTTGTCGGCGTGCACGCCCATGCGCACCTCGCTGGAGATGACCCCGATCACCCGGCGGTCGGTGTCGATGACGAAGGTCTTGCGCTTGGTGGGAGCCAGGGCGAAACCCCGCTTGACCCCGAACATCTCCGCCACCTTCCGGTCCCCGTCGGAGAGGAGGGGGTAGCCGAAGCTGTGCTTGTCGGAGAACTGGCGCTGCTTATCGACGTTGTCCCCGCTGATCCCGACCGGCCGGGCCCCCACCGCCGCCAGCTCGGTGGTGAGGTCACGGAAATGGCAACTTTCCACCGTGCAGCCGGCCGACATGGCGGCCGGGTAGAAGAACAGGACGATGGGGCCCTGGCCCACCAGTTCGCTCAGCTTCCGGGGGGTCCCGGTCTGATCAGCCAGTTCGAAGTCATCGACCACGTCGCCTACTTGCATCACCGGAGCCTATTGACCCGGTAGGACGGGTGCCGGCCGAGTCGTCCGGGCCGAAAGGACACCAGACCGTCACATCCGGCGGGGGCAGCGGTGGCGTAGTGCTCATCGATGGAGCCGAACCGGTCAATCCGAGCGGTGGAGCCTCCGTCGGGGGACGACACCCAACGTGGCTGAACTAAGCCCTTATCGAGCCTGACCACGTCGGCAATGCCCCGGCCATCCTTGGCCTCGGGGAACACGTACACCTGGGCGGTGCCGGGGGCCGGCTTGCGCCCCCAGCTCTTGGTCGGGTTTTCGTCGAAGCGACCGTCGTGGATTCTGCTCGGCTGGATGTCGATCACGGGACGGATAGTCGATAGCACTTCCGGCCCGTCTTCCCATCTACCAGCGTCTCCTGCTCCATCTCTGTCCCCCGAGCTCGGTATCGGACGCCTCACGTTCCGGCTCCCAAGCTGAAATATGCCGGAGCAAGCCGAGATGAGCCCGCCGGTGTTGACACCCGCCGACGGCGGCTTTGTCCGCCTTGGGGTCGTCCACGATCGGTACTGTCGGCTCGTGGTGAGGTCATGGGAGAAACTCTCCGGACTCGGCCGAGACCTACTCGTGTCGAGAGGGCGATCGCCCGGGAGCCGGGAGAAGCAGTGAGTCCCATCAGCCCAGTGCTGATCTTCGATGGCGACTGCGGATTCTGCGCCAGGTCAGCAGCGTGGGTCGCCCGGGCCTGGTCGGGCTCTGCACAAGCGCTGGCGTGGCAGCAGCTGGGAGCCGAGGGGCTGGTGCAACTGGGGCTGAGCGTTCCCGAAGCCCAGGAGGCAGCATGGTGGGTGGACGTGGAAGGACGCCTCTTCCGCGGCCACCGGGCGGTGGGGAAGGCTCTGGCTGCCGGCCGAGGATGGCGACGACTGGCCGGCCTGGCCATCCTCGTCCCTCCGGGATGTTGGGTGGCGGCCGGGATCTACCCCCTCGTCGTCAGATGGCGGCACCGGCTACCGGGTGGCACACCGGCGTGCTGACGGCGCGCTCCGGGGCAAGGCTGAATTTCTGGTGGTCGGGACCGGCGTCGATCCGGTGACCCCGCGCTTTTCAGGCGGCCCGACCCGATTTTTGAAAATCTGACCGCGGCGCTCGGAAATCGGCATACTTCCTGCTCAAGCGCCATTTCTGGGCCGCGGAACGGTGACCACTGGTGACATCCGGTTTCCTCCCCGTGGGGCACGGGTGGGGCACGAAATCGGCTTTTCGTGCGCGACGCTGTGAGTGACCGGGGGTGATATCACTCTCCGCGGTCAGCCTGGCGGACCCGGATCACTGGCCCGGCTCCTGCGCTGGGCAGCCCGCCCTGCGGTGTCGGACCGGGCTCGCGCCGGGGCTTCGATCGCTCATAGGGGCCGGGCGTATTATGCTGTTCGCATGGTCCGAACGGAAGAACGGGACCTCGACGCGGCCGCTGACCTGATCCAGGCGCTGGGCAGCATCGGTGTGGAGGCAGGCCCCGGGAGGGGCGTCGACGTCGACCTGGAAGTCCGGCTCGCAGATGGCGCGACCCTCCTGCTCAACGTCAAGGCCTTGGCCGCTCCGTCGCCATCAGAGGTGGCCAGTCTCACCGCTCGGGACAGGCCGGCCCACTACCCGGTGCTGGTTGCCGACCGTCTGGTCCCGGCTAGTCGGCGCGAGCTGAACCAGGCCGGCTGGGGCTGGCTGGACCGTCGCGGCCACCTGCGGTTGCGCTCCGGCAGCCTCATCATCGACACCGACGTGCCTGGCTTCGACACCCGCGGCGATCGCTCACGGCCCGTGCTCGAGACCGACGTGGGTCTGGACGTGGCCTGTGCTGTCCTCGCGTACCCCGACCGCCGGCTCTCCGTGCGCGAGACGGTAGCCATCACCGGACGCTCCCTCGCTGCGGTGCACGCGGCCTTGACCGGACTTAAGGGGGCCGGGCTTACCGATGGGTCCGGGAAGCCGCTGACCCCGGACCTGTTCTGGGAGGTCTCCTCCCGATGGCGGCCGAGGCGGATCCCGCTGGGCGGATGCCCCCAGCCGGGGGACGCCAGCCGCACCGATCAGCTCGGATTGGGCCTCGACGCCGTCGAGGAGGCCGGAGGCTGGGCGGTTTGCGACACGGTGGCCGCCAACGCCTACGGTGCCGCCGCGGTCGTGGGCGGCGCCTACCCGCCCGACTTCTACGTCCCTACCGAGCGGACCGTCCGGGTGGCCCGCCATCTCTACGGGGACGCCACCTACGACGCCCGCCGAGCCAGCGTCGCGGTTCCCCCGGCGGCTTGGGCCTGCCGGCGCCGGGTCGACACCACACGGCTCGGGCGTGACCATCCCTGGGCGGAGTGGCCGGCCGTACATCCGGTCTTCGTGGCGCTCGACCTCAGCATCGACCCTTCGCGGGGTCGGGAGATCCTCCATGCCTGGTCCCCACCGGAGCCATTCCATCGTGTCTGGTGACGGATCGTCTGTGCCCACCGTGGCGCTGGCTGCCGATCCCGACGGAGTCCTACGCCGCCTCGTTGCCGCCGTGGGGGTCGTAGTCGAAGCCCAGCTCACCCGTCACGCGCTTGTCGGTGGTCTCGCGGTGATGGCCAACCTGGCCCAGGCGCACCGCGTCACCGCTGACGTCGACACGGTCAGCGACGACGACCACGACGGCATCAGCCACACCGTGGCGCTCCTCGTCGAGCATCAGCACGCCGAAGCAAAGCCCACCGGGGACGGGGTCGTTCTCCGCGACGGCACGAAGGTCGACATAATCGCGACCGGGGCGTGGGCGGCCGACGACCTGCCCGATGATCCGGTCCCGCGCATGTTCATCCTGGCGCACTGGTGGGCGGTCGAGACCGCTCGCATCACCAGGCTCGCCGTCCTGGACAGGTCCACCACCCTGGCATCAGCGACGGTCGCGCTCGCCAACTCCGGCCGCTTTGGTCGCGGCCAAGCTCCAGTCCATGCGGAGCCGGCGTGGCGCAGCCGAGTCGAAGGCAGTCAGCGATGTCTACGACACCTACCGCCTCCTGGCCGCGTACGACTCCGACGGCTCAGTGGCAGACTCCCTCGCCGGCGGGCCGGTGGACGTCGGGGCGTGGTGCGCTGGCGCGCTCACAGAGACCTTCGTAGAGGAGGCCGCCCGATGGGCCCGGCGGATCAACAATGCCTTTGCCGCCGTGGCGCTGGAGCCCGCCGATCTGGAGGTCGTCGGGGCCCTGGCGGCCGAGCGCATTCGCCGGCAACGCCTGACCTGACGTCATCTGTGAGCGTGACGAGCAGGCGCCTTGGTCACCGTGATCGCGTCACGCCGAGCTCCAGCTTCTACGTTGGAAGGCAGCCCGGCGGGCCGCCTTGGCCACCACCTTGGAAGGGTGCTCCGAGCCGATGGCGCTGAGGACGACGACGGTGGCGTCCGATGGGGTACGCCACAGGCGGTCGATGAGGGTGATCTGTGCCTCGTGGCTGCCGGCCAGCTCGAGCGCTTCGATCATGGCCTCGGGGCCGTGGCTGACCAGCCGGTGGGCCAGGACGTCCACGAAGGGCTCGGGATCGTCGGGCTGGTAAAGGGAACCGGGCGGCTCGATCTCGTGATCGACCAACCAGCAGAGGGCGAAGCCGCGGCTGCGGCGGTCCTCACACAGTCGTCGCACGTGGGGGACGGCCAGCTGCTGATCCGTGTCGCTCATCACGGCCATGGCCACATTGCGCAGGGCGGGGTCGTCCATCTCCAAGACGGCGTCGGCCAGCTGGGCCACTGCCTCCTCCGGACTGCGCCGGGCCCGCCAGGCCTGCAACTCCCCCCAGACGGTGGGAAAGTCGGAGTGGTCCGTGCCGAGGAGCAGCTCGGCCGCGCTGGCCTCGGCGAAGACCCCGGCCTCGGGCACGTCGTATCCGGCCTCGGCCAGGAGCCGCCGGGTGGTGGAGATGCCTGCCGGGGTCAGCTCCACCGTTCCACCTTTGCCCCGGCGCGCCCAGGGCTCATCCGGCGGTTCGACGCCGTCGCGCTGAATCATTCCGGCCAGGACGAGGATGTCCATCATGTCGGTGACGTCCCAGCCGATATGCCGGGTCACGTCGTCATCGCCCAGGTGGGCGAAGACGAAGGTCTTGAGAACGGCTCCGGACGCCTCCTCGGCCATGGCCTCGATCCTCATCGGTCTCTGAATGCAGTAGGGGCCGGTCAGCAGGGCCAGCGTGAATTGGTCCAGCATGGCGTCCACCTCGGGCCAGCCGCCCCATCGATCGGGGTAGCGCTGGATGGAGAGCGGACCAGCGGCCAGCAGCGACTCGACAGCATGGTCGAAGAACTTGGCCGGATCGGACGCCAGTGCCGTCCCCTTCTTGGTGGTGACGACCTTGCCGTGGACGACCCTGACCACCCCGGCCTTCTTGGCCCAGGCGAACACATAGCGCAGCACCGGTAGGTCCTCGGCGCTGCGCAGCTGGTGGACCCGGCCCCCGTACTGGTGGTCGACAACGTCTCCGGTTCCGAGCAACTCCACCAGTTCCCGGGCATCGGCCAGGTTGAAGTTGCCCTTCTGGGTCAAGCGCCGGCCGGAGCCGACGAATTTGGCCAGCTTGGCGAACATCGCCAGGACCGGAGCCTCCGCCTTGGAGGCGGCCACCGCTTCCTCGGAGGGCATGGCCACGGGCGCCAGCTTCGGCCGGGGCGGCCGGGGGAGGGATGAGTCGGGCAGCAGGCGCCGGCGCTCCCCATCGGGGCGGGAGTTGAACTCGGCCATCCAGGCATCCAGCTGGTCCCGGTCGGTCAGGTCGGCGCCTTCGGCAGCCGCACCCGCGAACAGGGACTTGGCCATGCCGAACTTGGATGGGTCCGACATGGCGGAGAGGAAGCCCGGTCTCAACGCCTCCGCCGCCCGCGTCACCGCCGCTGGCGAGGCCGAGCCCGGGGCGAGCAGCTCTTCGGCATCGAGGAACGCCACGAAGCGGGCCAGTGAACTGGGCAGCGAACGGACCTCCTCGGCCGAAGCGCTCAGCTTGCGCGGGCACCACTCCAGGAGGAACTCCTGCAGGTGCTCGACTCTCCACCAGCCCAGGTCTCCATCGGCGTAGGAGAACTTCCAATCCAGGGCCAGCGCCGTGTCGTGGGGCGCCTCGTCGGCGTCGGACGCTCCCAGGTCGGACCGGCCAGCCAGCCAGGTATCGAACCTCTCCAGCAGCTTCAGGCGCGCCTCGGCGAAGGGAATCTCATCGGTCTCAGGGTCGAATCGAAGCCTCATGTCCCGAGGATGGCACCTCGGGCGGGGCAGTTGGGGGACGCCCATGACCGAAAAGGCGTGCCTATGCAGCATGTTTGTCAACCAGTAATGACGTGGGCGACTTGGGTTCAGGGGGTCCGCGAGAGGTACGCTGACTACGCCTACGGCGGAGGCTGGCGGAGCGGCCTGCCTGAGTCAGATTGGGACGATGTTGACGATCCTGGACCCGGCCACCGCCCTGACGTCCTCGGGGTCGCTGGTCAGCACGGTGATCTTGGATGAGGTGCTGGCCTGGATCACCGCGCCCAGGTGGGCATCGGCAACCGAGACGCCACTGTGGCGACGAACTCCCGCGGCGGTGTTGGCCTGAGACTCGTTGAGGGGCTCATCGGTGACCCGCAGGTGGTTGGCGAAGGTCCATTGCGGGTCAGTGCGGTCCCAACCCGCCTCGACTCGCACCGCGGTGGGCACCGCCAAGCTGACCTGCACCGCCAGACGTTTTCGCTGAGCAACCACTGCGATGTGGCTCAGTACTTGCCGGTGCTTCGGGTGGGCCGGATCACCGAGGGACTGGACCGCCTCGTTGTCCAGCAGGACGAGAGCACTCACGCCGGGGTTGTCGCCCTGGCCTCAGCCCACAACAGCACGTCATCGGCGTCGGCTTCTGGGTGGGTCCGGATTATCTCCGCTGCCGACTGGTGCAGGAGCTCCGGCCGGCCGGCGAGGGGATGACCGTCCAACTCCGCCGCCGCCACGGCCAGCTCCCCCAAACTCGGGCGGGTCCTGGGATGCTGGGCGTAGTGCTCATCCAGCACCGCCTGCATGACGATGGCCTCGAGCACGCCTCTCAAGGCGGCCGAGGTGAGGGTGGTGGTCGAGGCCGCCGCCCCCAGTTCCTGAACAGCCAGCGCGGCGGCGTCGCGCAGCGCACGAGGAAGTCGCATGGACGTATTGGTGGTCTCTGCGTCGGAGCTGTCGAGCAGTTGTGCGATCCGCTCTACGGCTTGACTTCTGGCCATGCCTGACCGTACCACCATACCGTGGTACACACCGATGTAAATCCAGTGCAAATCGGGGTGTTCCCGGAGCGATCCATGCCTGTGTCAACTCGCTGCTAAGGATTCAGAACCCCTTCTCCAGCGATTGCCGCTAGTCGCCACTGACCGGCATTTATGGGCCTTGACCAGGGGGCTTAGTGGCAGAGGGCTCTTCCGGGTGTAGCCGCTCTTCGCCAGTGTTTGCTATCGCTCCGCGGACTCTGGGTGGACTGTGGGTGGTGCCGACGACCACCAAAGGGGACTCGCTCAGCCGTAGAACCATGTTTCGAAGGCGGCGATTCCTCCGAGGCGGGCCCGGCTGCGAGACGTGGCCGGGAACCACGCCAACTCGCGACCCGCACCGTCGGGCGCCCGGGCCGAGCGGCATCGCACGCCCCGAAGGCCCTGAGCCTTGGCGGTGGCTCCGATCGGTTGGCACACCTCGTGGCCGATCAGGCGACCATCGACATCGAGCGGGTAGCTCGGGGGCAGGCCGACGGCGGCGACCCCCCGGCGACTGTGAACGTCGGCCACCCGCTGGGCGCGTGGTAGCTGGGCCTCGGCCAGGCACGGCCCGGTGTCGTCCCGGAGGTCTTCGGGCTCGAAGGGCCAGTCGGCGATGAACAGGCGAAGGTTCAACCTGGCCGTCACCAAGTCCTCGTTGAGGTACAGGACAGCGAAGCTGTCCGGTGGGTTCCAGCGCTGGCCCTCTGTCCCCGCGAAGGTCGGATCAAGGGGATCGGCCCAGGCCGGATCAGCGATCCGCAGCCAGGTGTGGCCCTCGGGGAGCAGCTCGCTCAACACCTGGGGAGACTCAGCCGCTTCTGGAGGAGCTCAGCGCTGGACGGCGGAGAAGTCGAACATGGCCCGACAGGCCTCCACAACGCCACGGCTGTCCCCGGCTGCGACCAGGTCCAGTAGCGACCGCCCGCCCAGCCCTCCGGCGCTGCGGCGCACGGTGGCGGGGATCCGGTCCACCTTGAGGTAGCGCACCAGCAGATCGGTGGCTGCCGCCAGGTCTGCGATCGCCCCGACCCGCTCGGCGGGCACCCCCTGGGTGAACCACTTCGACAGGGCCTGACGCGATACCCCGAACAAACGGGACGCTTCCGAGGCCGACAGGTCCCAAACCCTGAGGAACCGCCGTAGCTGGTCAGCCAGCGCCTGGGACTCGAGCTCGCCGGCGAAGACGGCCAGCCATCCGGGGCGGTTGCGACTGGCCTCCACCAGCTGGCTCGCCAGCTTCTTGGGGTCTTCCTCCATCGCCCAGGCCACCGACATCGACTCCTCCTTGAGCGCAACCTTATGTCAATGGCAACCTGTCGTCAACCGAGCAGCGCCCGTTCCATTTCGAAGGCTCAGCCGCTTCTCGTCAAAGTGGCACGTCCGTGGCATGAAAGTGGCACGAAACTTACCTTGGCTAAGTATTTCGCCCTGGAGGGGTTAGTGATGACCAGGATCTGTAGCGCAGATCCGCCCATCAGGGATGGGCGCTGGAGCTGGGATAATCCGCAAACCCACTCGCTCGTGGGTGGGTCTCCGCTCAGGTCCCCTCGGCGACAGCCCGCAGGTGCGCCATGTGCTGTTGGTCGTACTCCTCGGCTGCTTGCTCGTCATTGGCCATCTCGGCATCGATGTCGCCATCGGCGAAGCCGATGACGTCCATGTCCGTGAACGCCTTGCGTATCTTCGGACCCCAGAGGCCGATGTCACGCAAGATGGGCACGATCCGGGTGAAGAGGTAGCTGCGGAACGTGCGTTGCAGTTCGCTGTGCTCGACGTAGTCGGCTACTTCTGCCGGTAGACCCAGGCGCTCCCAGACCTCTTCACCCAAGAAGCGGTCGCGCATCCGGTAGCAGGCGTCGACGCAGAATTCCTCGCGCTCGTCGCGCTCGGCCTGGGTCAGCTGGGGGTAGTAGTCCCGTAGCGCCAGGCGACCGAACATGACGTGGCGGGCCTCGTCCTGCATCACGTAGGCATTGAGCGCCTTGCCCAGGGGCTCACTGGCCATGTTGCGTATGACCCCGAAGGCGGCCAGCGCCAGACCCTCGATCAACACCTGCATCCCGAGATAGGTCATGTCCCAGCGGGAGTCCTGGATGGTGTCGTCCAGCAGGCTGGCCAGGTTCGGATTGAGCGGGTAGACCAGCTGCACCTTTTCGTGCAGGTAGCGGCTGTAGACCTCGACGTGGCGGGCCTCGTCGATCACCTGGGTGGCGGCGTAGAACTTCGAGTCGATGTCGGGCACCGTCTGGACGATCTTGGCCGTGCAGATAAGGGCCCCCTGCTCCCCGTGCATGAACTGGCTGAAGCGCCAGGCCTCCAGGTGGCGGTGGGCCTGATTCCGCTCCGACTCGGTCATCTTGTCCCACCAGGGGGTGTCGAACAGCGGGTGGATGTCATCAGGCATCCCGACCGGACGCTCCGGATCGACCTCAAGGTCCCAATCCAGACGGTCCGAACCGATCCACTGACGGCGGGTGCCCTTGTCATAGAGGCGCAACAGCTGCTCGCGGCCCTCGGTGTAGTCGAAATCGAACATCGTCGTGGCTGCCGACGGGATGCCCCAGGCATGGGCACTGGCGGCCAGTGTCTCGTTGACGGTCGACTGCTCGTCGCCGGACGCCGCAGCGCTCACGATAGATCCTCCTGGATCGGCCGCCACGCCCGTGACGCCGTGTCACACATTACGTCACCGGTAAGAATGGGCGCAATGTTTCCCACCCGCGTCGACCGCCGCACTGAGGTCCGCCGCCGGCGGGCGGCCATCGAGCAGGCCATCCTGGATGCGACCGAGGCGCTCCTGGCCGACCGGGCCTTTCGTGACCTCAGCGTCGAAGACGTCATGGCCCGAGCCGGTCTCACCCGGACCGCCTTCTACCGGTACTTCCCCGACCTGGAAGCGGTCCTGCTCCGCCAGCTCCTTAGCGCCCAGGGCGAGTTGAGACAAGCCGCGGACCTGTGGCTGAACAAGGACGTCGACCCCCGTGAGGGGCTACTCGCGGCGGCAACCGCACTGGCAGAGGTCTTCTCCAAACACGGACGGCTTCTCCTCGCCCTAGCCGATGCCTCCGCCGGCAGCCCCGACATCGAAGCGGCATGGCACGCCGCCATCCAATCGTTCGTGGCCCCCGTCCAAGTACGAATCGAAGACCTGTGCCGGCTGGGACTGTGCCAACTCACTGACCCGGCCCAGATGGCCATCGCACTGGTCTGGATGAACGAGCGGTACCTCCTCGAGACCTTCGGCAGAGGCCCGGGCCTTCCCATACCCGAGGCCGCCCAGACCCTGGCCACCATCTGGCGCCGAACCCTGTTCGCAGAACCCTGAAAAATAATCCGCGTGACCTGGGACTCCCGCCCGGTGCGGGTCCGCTGTCCGGGCGTTCGCCGACATCATTTCAATGCAAGGGTGTGTGGGGCAGGGGGGTGGGTTTTTGGGTCTCTGGGCGCGCTCAGGATCGGCCCGGCTGGCCCCTCGAGCCGGGCGCGGCCTGAGGCCGGGGGCCCACAATCCGGCCTGGCCCGGCGACCCGGCCGGGCCCTAACCGAGCAGCCCGAACAGGCCTTCCAACGACTGGGAGGGGTCGAAGGACCGCTCGGCCAACCAGGTCGCCTCTTGGAGGTATCGCAGAGCCCGGAAATGGTCGAGGTTGGCCCGAAGGTGGGCCAGGAGCTGGGGTTCTGGTTGGTAGCCGGCCAGGACGTCTTCGAGGTGGTCAAGGTTGTTGTCATTGACCAGCACGGCCAGATCCCACAAGGGGTCACCGCTGCCGGCGTCTCCCCAGTCGATGAAGCTCACCCCGCCGGCGGTGGTGAGGATGACATGTTCGGGCTGCATGTCCCCGTGTAGGAAGGCGATGCCTGCCGGTTCGAGCGCGGCCAGAGCCGGCCCCAGCGTGCTCGTCACGTGATCCACCTGGGAATGCGACAACAGCCCGAGGTTCACCGCCCGGGCGCATTCCTGCGGTACTTGTCGGACCAGGTCCGAGTCCCAGTCGCCTTCCCATCCACTGGCGGTTGGCAGGCCCGGTGGGACCGGCAGGCGGTGGAGGCGGGCCAACTGCTCACCGGCCCTGACCCAGCCCTGCGTCTGCGACCCGAGCGGGGAACCCTCCACCCAGCCGAGGGTGAGGACGGCGCAACCATCGACCCTCCACTCGCCGAGCACCGGTGGTACTCCGACGCCCCCGTCGGCGGCGGCCCGCATGGCCATCGCCTCGGCGGCCGCCCGGTAGGGCTCGGTGAAGGCCTTGAGGGCCACCAGGTCGCCATCGAGGCGGGCCCGCCAGACGAGGCGGGAGCGATGGGCCACCAGCGTCTCCTCGACGGACAGGTGCGGCCTGAACAGCTCGGTCGCCCGTCGGCTCAGCTCGCTCGCCCCAGTACCGGAATCCACTGCCCCGCCCCCACCTCCGGGTTCGGCCGATCGCCCGCCATGCCACCCGCGGGTTGAGGCTACTGAGAGGCGCCAGAAGGGCCGCCACCGGGTGGTGGCGGCCCCTGGCTCAGGTGGTCCTAGAAAGCCGGCTCGTCCTCGTTGACGGCGGCCGCCTCGGGCGCCTGACGCTCGTTCTTGGTGACCTTGGCCGTGGCCCAGGCCAGGCTGGTGGCGATGTCGGAGGCGTTGATCTCCACCTTGGAGCGGCGCTGGCCTTCCGGGGTCTCCCAGGAGCGCTGCTCCAGGCGGCCGGTGACGGTGACCCGGTTGCCCCGGGCCAGGGACTGCGTGGCGTTCTCGACCAGCTCGGCCCAGGCCACCACGTCGAAGAAGCTGGTGGACTCCTCCCAGGTGTTGTCGTCCCGGTTGAGCCAGCGGCGGTTGACGGCGATCCCGAAGCTGGTGGTGGCCTGGTCGACACCGGCGCTTGGAGGAGGGTCAGTCAAGGCCCGGCGCAGCCGGTCCCGGAGGGACGCCGACAGGCGGCCTTGACGGGCCCGCCCGCTCCGGTCGGCCTCCGCCACCATCGGGACAGCCCCGGCCTGAGGCCGGGGCGTGGTAGCCCACAAGCCTGGTGAAGCGGGCGGGAGTGGGGTGCCTTGATGAGGCTTGGGGACTCCAGCCCGAAAAAAATCCGGAGCAATTTTTTGACGGAAGGGGGTCTGGAGGTCCGGATAGGGAGTGATGGCCAGATTCGGCTGGCCCAGGAGGTGAACGTGGAGAAGCTGCGCCGCGGGCCTAGCGAAGGGGCCCGGCACGGACGAGACCGGCTGGGGCACGGCTGTGAGTGACGGCAGGGAGGAAGCGCCGGTGCGAATCGAGGCCGCCGCGGCCATGCTGGGCGTCACGGTGCGATGGATGCGCCGGGCGGTCGAGGAGCGCGTCATTCCTTACCACCGGGTCGGGCGCTTCCTGTTGTTCCAGCCCGCCGATCTGCGCGAGTTCTTCAGCCGGACCCGGGTCAGCCCCGGGATGATCTGCCTGTGCCAGCGTGGATCACCCAGAGCCCGGGGGCGCCCAGCCAGCTCCCGGCGGGTGCGGGTGGCTCCCGGCCCCGGACCGGAGGAAGGCCGCTCCGCAGGATCTCTCCAGTCGATGACAGATCGGCCTGAGGCGAACCGACCAGCGGCGGAGAGTCACAGCGCGGAGTCAGGGTCCCGCTGGGGATGAAGGTGAGGTGAGATGGCCGGCAAGAGGGACTTCGGCGCTCTCCGGCGGTTGCCGTCGGGGCATTGGCAGGTGCGCTACCACCTGCCGACAGGGGAGAGAATCACCGCCCCGCTGACCTTCCGGACCAGGGCTGACGCCAACGCCTGGCTGTCTCAGCTGGAAACCGAAATGCGCCGCGGGATTTGGGTCGACCCCCGGGCCGGCCAGGTCCGCCCGGACGACTACGCCCAGGCGTGGCTGAACGGCATGAGCATGCTGGCGCCGCGGACCCGGGAGATCTACGCCAGCCAGCTCAACCTCCACATCCTTCCGGCCGTGGACCCAGGCGTTCCCGCCCTTGGCGAGCTCGCCATAGGCGAGATCACCTCAGAACTGGTGCGGGTCTGGCACGCCTCCCTGGTCAAGGCTCGGACCCGATCGGTGGCGGCCAAGGCCTACGTGCGCCTCCGCCAAATCCTGGGCCAGGCCGTCAAGGACGACCGCCTGGCCAAGAACCCCTGCCGGATCGATCGCGGCGGCCTGGAGCGCCATTCCGAGCAGCGTTTCATCAACCTGGGTCAGCTCTACCAGTTGGCCGACGCCATCGACCCCCGCTATCGGGCCCTGGTCCTCACCGCCGGGCTGACCGGTCTGCGCCAGGGAGAGCTCTTCGCTTTGCGCCGCCGGGACCTCGACCTGGCCGGCGGCTGGATCCATGTCCGGCGCAAGCGCATTCGACTGGCCTCGGGTGAGGTGATCGAGGACGAGCCCAAGACCGAGGCCGGCCTTCGTCGGGTCGCGGTAGGCCAACGGCTGGGCGACGAGCTGCGCCATCACGTGCGCGCCTACACGCCCAAAGGACTGGAGGCCTACGTCTTCACGACGGGTACCGGCCTACCTCTGGATCGCAACAACTTTCGACAGAGAACGTGGGAGCCAGCGACTGCCAAGACCGGCCTGGGCGGTCTGCGCTTTCACGACATGAGGCACACGGCGGGGACACTGGCGGCCCAGACCGGCGCCAGCACCAAGGAGCGGATGGCTCGCCTCGGCCATGCCAGCCCGAGAGCGTCGTTGATCTATCAGCACGCCGCGGAAGAGCGCGAGCGGCGTATCGCTGATCTGCTGGACCAGCTGACCGAGGCCCTGGCTCCCATCATTCCCATCCGCCCAGCCGCCGAGGCCGACGGAGTCTGAGCTTCCCACACTGGCGTGCCCGCGTCAGCCCCAACATCAGGCTGTTTTTGGGCGACGGACGCGCCCACACAGGGTGAGAAAAGGCGATGAGGAAACGACGCTCGGACACCGCTCTTGAACCAGCGTGGGGCACGGTGGGGCACGGGTGGGGCACGAAACCCGGGCCAACCCCGGTTTTTCAATTCGCGCACCCCGCCTGACCAGGACTTTCTCGGTGGTCGGGACCGGCGTCGATCCGGTGACCCCGCGCTTTTCAGGCGCGTGCTCTACCAACTGAGCTACCCGACCGTGACTCCCGCAGGAGCCGGAACGAGGAGGCTAACCGATCCTCCGGCCCGTCGAAGCCGGCCCCCGGCCCTCCCGGAGACGTCCGCTACCGCCGCCCGCCCCCCGAAAGCGCGGCCACGAAGCGCAGGACGTTGAGGTACACGAGCACCAGGCTGACCAGGACCAAAACGGCCATGTTCCACTCCGCCGCCTTGGGCATCCCCGAGGACTCGGCCCGGTAGATGAAGTCAAAGTCGATGAACAGGTTCATCACCCCGACCAGGATGCCGACCGCCCCGATCACGGCGGCCATGGGCCCGAAGGTCGGCAGTCCGGCGAAGAGCCCGAACACCAGTACCACCATGAAGCCCACCGTGGCCGCCAGGGCCATGGCGTAGAAGCGGTGGGTGACCCGCACCAGCCCGCTGCGGTAGCTGATGAGCGTGGTCACATAGATGGCCGCCGTGACCAGGATGGCCAGTGGGACGATGCGGCCGTTGACGGACTCGTAGAGCCTGGAAATGGCCCCCAGCAGGATCCCCTCGGAGAGGGCGTAGGGGACAGCCAGGTACCGGGCCGTCCGGGGCACCCAGCAGGCGGCGATGCCGGTCACGGCGCCGATCAGGAGGCAGACGATCAGCAGCCCGGGCGAGTCGGACACGTAACCGACCACCCCGGCGGCTATGGCCAGCAGGGTCAGGCCGGCCACCTTGTCCAGAACCGAGGAGGCGCGGACGCGCTCGGCCGGACCTACGCCGATGCCGAAGGCGTCGACGGACTGCTGGTAGCCGCGCGCCGTAAGGGTGCGGGGTCGCTGCCGGGTTGCCATGGCCATGGGTGGTCTCCTTTGGGCCAGTCTGTGCCGCCCAAACGCTACCTCTGGCCCGGGGCCGTCAGGACCCACCCGGGTCACCAACAAAAGCAAAGCAAAGCCACGGCAAGCGAGCGAGCCGAGCCGAGCGGACCTGACGGGATTTGAACCCGCGACCTCCGGCTTGACAGGCCGGCGTGCACTCCAAACTGCACCACAGGTCCATATAACTGACTGAGCACCCCCAACGGGATTCGAACCCGTGTTACCGCCTTGAAAGGGCGGCGTCCTGGGCCACTAGACGATGGGGGCCCGTACCCGCTGAGAGCCCGGTGAGGATATCAGTCGCTCTGGCCGACCCCGCTACGGAGGTCCCAGCCCGTCCCCTCGGCGGTGTCCTGAATCTCGATCCCCAGCCCGACCAGCTCGTCCCGGAGGGCGTCCGCCTCGGCGAATCTGCGCTCCTCCCGGGCCAGTCTCCTCCGCCCCAGGACCATCTCCACGAAGGGAGCCACCGCCCGGCGCGGGTCGGCCAGACCGGTCTCGGCCAGGTCCCCGAGGCTGACGATCATGGACCGTAGGGCGGCCCGACCCCGGTCCCGTTCATCGGACTGGAGGGTGTCCGCGGCCCAGGCGGCCAGGTCGTCATCCAGGCCCAGGGCGGCGGCCACCGCCCCCGCTCCGTTGCGGTCGGCCACGGCGGCGTCGAAGGCGGCCTGTCTGGCTTCGATGGCCTCCAGGAGCGGAGAGCGAGCCACTCGCCCCGTACCCGACCCTCGAGTTGTCCCTGTCAGGCCGGCCTGCTCGGCCGGGCTCCCAGGGGTTGGGGGGCCCGAGGCCACCGGCCCCCCACCCGGCCCGCCCGCCCCCGGGTCCTCGCTTGCACTGGCCAGCTCCCGCGCCATGGACTGGAGCTGATCGACGGTGACCGTCTTCCCGGACAGGATCTCGGCTGAGCGGCCCCGCGACCTCACCGTCACCACGCCCAGCCCGACCACTTCCGCCGTTCCGGCGTCGAGGTCGATGACCAGGCCGGTGTGTTCATCTACGCCGAGGACGAAGGCCTCGGCGGGTAACTCGTCCTCCAGCCGCCGCAACCGCCGTTCCCCGAGATAGCAGAAGCGGGTGTCGTGGTTCCCGCCTTCGGCGTTGTTGTAGTGGGGGATCACCGCCGCCGACAGCCCCGCCATCTCGAGCAGGTTGAGCCCGTCCAGCCACCGGGGCTCGGCTCCCACCTTGTAGATCTCGTAGACGGGGACGGTGACAACCCCCAGAGTCAGGGCGGCGGCGCTGGCGAAGGTGACCGCTCCGCCCCGCTCCAGCTTGTCCGCCAGGATCCCCGGCACCGCCGAGCCCTTCCACTGGGTCAGGGCGTAGGAAGGCGAACCCGGCCCGGCAAAGACGTAGCGGGCCCGGCGCAGGCGCCCCAGCATCTTCTCGTGGGTCACGGCGTCGGACGTCTCGGCGGCGGAGCGGAATCCGGCCACCTCGATGGGTGCCCCCACGCTCTCGGCGAAGTAGGCCACCGCCTTCTCGGTGATGTCGGCGGCGTTCTCCTGGAACCCGAACGGCGTGTCCATCAGCACGGCCGGGACCGGCGGGGGGCCGAGCCGCTCGAGAAGGGCCCGGTGGGTCTTCACCATGGTCGGGCTCGTCTCCCCCGAGCCCATGACCGTCAGCAGACGGGGCAGGTCCCGGCCCTCACCCATGCTCACGCCAGGATCCCTTCGATCGTCTCGGCGTGCAGCACCTCGGCTAGTTCGACGGGGAACTGGGCGTGGATGTCATGGTCGGCGGGGGAGAACCAGTGGGCCTTGCCCTCCGGCAGGGCCGCCACGGCCTCGTCCACCGACTTGCGCTTGTCCGCCGTCCAGCTGGCCTGACCGCTGTCGGCCGGCACCAGCAGCACCGGGACCTTCATCCCGGCGTACCGGGTCGAAGGATGGTGGCCCCAGAGGGCCTGCAGGAGTTTCATGTGGTTCTCGAATCTGAGCCGGGGCACCACCGTCCCATCGGCCATCACCTCGAAGTTCGCCATCTGGGCGGCGATGCCCGATGCCGGCCAGTTCGGATGGGCCTGGTTCATGAAGGCCTCGATGTCGGCCGCCCGCCGCCCGGTGGTCCGGGGTGGCGCCAGAGCTGCCGCGCAGGACTCCCAGTCCGGGAATCGGCTGGCCAGCTCGATCGTCCCCCCGTCCACGCACACCACCCCACTGAAGACATCCGGGTGCCGGTAGCCGAGTTCCAAAGCCACATTGGCTCCCCAGGACTGGCCCGCCACCACCACCCGGGCCTCGAAACCCGAGACCGTGTCCCGGAGGCGGGCGGTGAGGTTGACCAGGTCCTCGCAGGCCTGGTCCAGGGTGTAGCCCTCGGCGGGCTTGTCCGAACGCCCGTGGCCCCTCTGGTCCACGGCCGCCGCCGGGTGACCGAGCTCCGACAACCGGGCGGCCGTTCCCCACCACAGCTGGGCGTTGGAGGCCAGGCCGTGGACCAGCAGGAAGGCGGTCGGACCCCCCGGCTCGGCCGGCCACAGGTCCACCGCCAGCGATGTGTCGACGCTTACTGGAACCCGGTTGTCGAAAGATGTAGTCACAGGGCCCCTGACATGGCGTCGATGACCTGGCCCTGGAGCCAGGACAGATAGGAATACAGGGCGAAGCCCGGGGCCCGCGGATCGCCCGGAGGCGGCGGGATCTGGTCCTCGCTGACATCCAGGCGGGTGCCTAGCACCAGGCGCAGCTCGTTGAGGGCGGTCAGCCAGGCGGCCATCTGGTTTTCGTCCAGCCGCTCGGCGTCCATGGTGGCGGCCATGACCTGGAGGGCCTCCTTGTGCCGGTCCAGCAGGTCGGTGCCCATCAGGCTGCGGTACTCAGCCTCGGCCTTCTGGTCCTCGTCCCGGGTGTAGGCGGGAGGGAACAGCCGGACCAGGTCGGGCTCGTCCGGGCCCGCCTCCAGCCGCTCCACCAGTTGGCCGGGCAGGGACCGCAGGAGCTCCCGTTCCTGGTCGGGCAGGGACAACTCGTAGTCGCCCCGCCGGCCTCGCTTGACCCGCCGGCCCGGCTTCAGCATGTACCCATCAGTCGCTCTGCCCTGTACCCATCAGTCGCTCTGCCCTGTACCCATCAGTCGCTCTGCTCCATGGTCGCCCAGAGTCCGTGCTCATGCAGGCGGAAGACGTCCATCTCGGCCCGCTCCCGGGTGCCGCTGGTCACTACGGCCCGGCCCTCGTGGTGGACCTGGAGCATCAGTTTGGTGGCCCTGGCCTTGCTGTAGCCGAACAGCTTCTGGAAGACGTAGGTGACGTAGGTCATGAGATTGATGGGGTCGTTCCACACGATCACCAGCCAGGGCCGGTCCCGGCGCAGCTTGGTATCCCCGGAGGTCTGACGGACCTCCCCCGGGGCGGTAGGCGCCATCGGAGCCGCCAGGGCGAGGCCCCGGGTCGGACCCCTCACGCCGGAGTGAGAGCGGAGGCCGGCTCGGCCCGGTCCGGTTCCGGCCCTTCGGTGGCCTCACGGGCCGCGGCCGGGTCGGGCACGCGGGTGTGGAGGGCGAAGTGGAAGCGCAGCACGGCCAGCCACACCAGCACCGCCCCCACGATGTGCACCTCGACCAGGGCGGCGGGCACGCCGGTGAAGTACTGGGTGTAGCCGATGGCCCCCTGGCCCACCATGACCGCCAGGAGGACCCTGGCCTTGCGTTCCACGTCGGGCGGGGCCGACGCCGGGCGCAGCAGCAGCAGGGTGGCCAGGGTCACCCCCACCAACCCCATGACCAGGGTGCTGTGCATCTCGGCCGCGTCCCGGGCCGAGATCGGCAGCCGCGCCACTCCGGTGCTGCCCGAGTGCGGCCCCGCCCCGGTCACGACCGTTCCCAGGCCGAGGACCACCGCGGTCAGGCCGACCATCACCCGGCTGACCAGGATCGTCTCCCGGCCCACCCGGGCCACCCCCACGCCGTCCGGCTGGCCGTCCCGGTGGACCAACACCACCCCGACGGCTATCACCACCATGGAGAGCAGGAAGTGGGCCATGACCCAGCCCGGGGCCAGCTTGAACAACACGGTCAGGCCGCCGAGCACGGCCTGGGCCAGCACCCCGGCCAGGGTCCCGGCGGCCAGGAGCATCAGGTCCCGCCGCCGGGGCCGGCGCAGCACAGCCCCCAGGACGGCAGCGGCGGTGGCCAGGGTGACCAGGACGGCCACCATCCGGTTACCGAACTCGATCAGGGACTGGTACCGCCAGGGCGGGGTCAGGGTGTGGCCGTGGCAGGTGGGCCAGGTCGAACAGCCCAGGCCCGAGCCGGTCAGCCGGACGGCGGCCCCGGTGATCACCACCAGGCACAGGGCGAACAGGGCCAGCCGGAAGGCCCGGGTGGAGAGCGCCGGGCTCACGGCGGGCACTCGCATCGGACGATGTTACGGCCGCTTTGGAGCCCGAGGCCCCGGCCCGTAGAGTTCCGGCCATGGCCCTGGGCACCGAGTCGGCTGTCCCACGCTCACTGCGCTCCACCCTGGGTGCCTATGTGGCCCTGACCAAGCCCCGCATCATCGAGCTCCTGCTCATCACCACCGTGCCGACCATGATCGTGGCCGACCGGGGCCTTCCGGCCGTCTGGCTGATGGTGGCCACCGTCATCGGCGGGACGCTGGCCGCCGGGGGGGCCAACGCCGTCAACATGTACGTGGACCGGGACATCGACCGGCTCATGGTCCGCACCCAGAACCGTCCTCTGGTCACCGGGGCGGTAAAGCCCACCCCGGCCTTGGTCTTCGCCCTGGTCCTGGAGCTGGTCGCCTTCCTCGAGCTCTGGCTGGTGGTCAACCTGCTCAGCGCCGTCCTGGCCCTGTCGGCCACCGCCTTCTATGTCTTCGTGTACACCCTCTGGCTGAAGCGGACCTCGAAGCAGAACATCGTCATCGGGGGGGCGGCCGGGGCCGTGCCCGTCCTGGTGGGCTGGGCGGCCGTCACCGACCGGCTGGCCCTGGCCCCGGTCCTGCTGTTCGTCATCATCTTCGTCTGGACGCCGCCCCACTTCTGGGCCCTGGCCGTGCGCTACCGGGAGGACTACGCCGCCGCCGACGTCCCGATGATGCCGGTGGTCACCTCTCTGGGCTCCACCGCCTGGCGCATCCTCGCCTACACCCTCGCCCTGTGGGCGGCCTCCCTGGCCTTCGCCTCGGTGGCTGGCATGGGCCTGGTGTACTGGACGGCGGCGGTGGTCCTGGGGGCGGTGTTCGTGCTCCGGGCCGTGCAGCTCATCCGCACCCAGACTCCCAAGCAGGCCATGCGCCTTTTCGGCTGGTCGATCACCTACCTGTCCCTTCTGTTCGTATCCATGGCGGCCGACCAGCTGGTCCGCCACCCGTGAGCCGTCCGGACCCGGGCCGCTCACCCTGGGATCCGGACCCCAGCCAGCCTCCGTGGGCGGTGCGCCGGCTCCAGGCTCTCTCGCGGCGGGCCCGGACCCTCATAGCCGTGGCCACCGTGGGGGTGGTGGTCGTAGCCGGAGTGGTGGACGGCATGACCCGGACGCCCGAGCCGGTGCAGCACGTCTCCGACCAGGGCCCGGCCCCGCCTCTCAAGCTGCCCAGCGTCAAGGACCCGTCCGTCACCGTCAGCCTGCGGGCCGATCTCGGCCACCCGGTCATCCTCAACTTCTGGGGTTCCTGGTGCGGGCCCTGCCAGGACGAGATGCCCCTGCTGGCCAAGACGGCCGAGCAGATCGGGCCCAAAGGGCGCATCCGCTTCCTCGGGGTCGATCTGGAGGACGTCCACCGTTCGGCGGCGGTGGCCATGATGAACCGCTACGGCACGCCCTATCCCAGCGGCTACGACCCGGACGACTCGGTCACCTCCGAGTTCAAGGTGCTGGGCACGCCGACCACCATCTTCATCGACTCCCAGGGCCACATCGTGGGCCGCTATGCCGGCGCCCTCAGCGCCACCGTCCTGCAGTTCTGGATCCAGAACCTGTCCTGAGGCCGCTCACTCCCAGCGGAAGGTGAGGGCGGCTGCCACCGGCGCCGCCACCGCCCAGACGGCCAGCACCAGCCAGTCGTGGGCGGGCACGTGGCCCGATCCCAGGCCGTGGGTCAAGGCGTCGGACAACCCGGCGGCGGGCAGGGCCCGGGCCACCGTCCGCAACCCCCCGGGCAGCCGGCCGAGAGGGACGACCATCCCGCCCAGGAGGAGCAGGACTATGTAGATCCCGTTGGCCAGGGCCAGGTTGGCCAGAGGCCGCAGGGTCCCGGCCATCAGCATCCCGATCCCCGCAAAGCCCACCGTCCCCAGCACCCACGCTCCGGCCCCGGCCGCCACCGCCCCCGAGGGCCTCCACCCCAGGCCGAGGGACACCGGCACGAGTACGGCCAGCTGGATGGCCTCCACGGCCACGACGCCGGCCGTCTTGGCCGCCAGCAGGGCGGGCCGTCCCAGCGGCGTCGAACCCAGCCGCTTGAGCACGCCGTAGCCGCGCTCGAAGCCGGTGCCGATGCCGAGGCTGACCATGGCCGTGGACATCACGGCCAGAGCCAGTATCCCCGGAGCCAGGAACTCGACCGGATGAGCGCCGACGGGCAGGACGTGGACTTCGGAGAAGAACACCAGCAGGACCAGGGGAATCCCGATGGCCACCAGCAGCTGTTCGCCCTGGCGCAGGGTCATGCCCACTTCGGCCCGGGTCTGGGCCCACACCCGGGCCGTCCAGGAGGGGGTCATCCGGGATCCTCCCCGGTCAGCTGGAGGAACACGTCCTCCAGGCTCTGGCGCCCGGCCCGTAGATCGGACAGGGGAAGGTCGCGCTCGGCCAGCCAGGCCGTCAGCCGGGCCACCGCCGCCGGGGAGGCCTCGGTGTCGACCACGTACTCCCCGGGCCGCTCTTCCCGGACCGCCGCCGCCATGGTGGCGGTCAACTCGGAAAGGTCGAGGGCAGGAGGAGCGCCGAAGCGGATCACCCGCCCGGAATCCGAGCGCATGAGCTCGGCCGGGGAGCCCTGGCCCACCAGCCGGCCGGCGCTGATGATGACCACCTGATCGGCCAGCCTTTCGGCTTCGTCCATGTCGTGGGTGGTGAGCAGCACGC
Source organism: Actinomycetota bacterium (assembly GCA_027315345.1). Lineage (GTDB taxonomy): Bacteria > Actinomycetota > Acidimicrobiia > Acidimicrobiales > JAJPHE01 > DAHUYE01. The sequence goes on along the minus strand of DAHUYE010000060.1, from coordinate 52,221 downwards.
AGGTGCCCTCGGCCCGCAGGCCGGCCACCACCTGGCGGATGGCGATCCGACCGGCCGGGTCCACGCCGGCGGTGGGCTCGTCCAGGAGGACCACCTCGGGCCGGCCGATGAGGGCGAGAGCCAGGCCCAGCCGCTGCTGTTCGCCTCCCGACAGCCGGCGCCACGGCGTGCGGGCCACCTCGGTCAGGCCCACCCTCCCGATGAGTTCCTCCGGGTCGGCGGGGTGGCGGTAGTAGGCGGCGAAGAGACGCAGCACCTGCCTGGCGTTCATGGCCGGATAGACGCCACCCCGCTGCAGCATCACCCCCATCCGGGCCACCACCGCGGCCCGGTCGGCCACCGGATCCAGTCCGAGGACGCGCACGCTGCCATCGTCCGGTCGGCGGTAGCCCTCCAACGTCTCTACCGTGGTCGTCTTGCCCGCCCCGTTGGGTCCGAGCAGAGCGGTGACGGCCCCGGCTTCGGCCGAGAAGCTCAGCCCGGAAACGGCCGTTCGATCCCCGTAGCGCACCACGAGGCCTAAAACCTCGAGGGCCGGCATGGGAGCGGAGAGTAGTTTCGGGGTCGAGATGATCGACATTCGCCGCATCCGAAACGAGACCGAGGCGGTGAAAGCGGCCCTGGCCCGGCGCGGTCTGGACGTCTCCGAGATCGACCGGCTCCTCGAGGACGACGCCGCCACCCGGCAGGCCGCCGGGAGACGCGACGAGGTCCGGGCCCGGGTCAAGGAGCTCTCCCGTCAGGTCGGCGCCCTGCGCAAGGCGGGGGACACAGCCGGGGCGGAAGCGGCCGCGGCCGAGAGCCGGACCCTGGGTGAGGATGAGCGCCGTTTCGACGCCGAGGCCGACGCCTTGGCGGCCAAGGTGCGCGACGCGCTTCTGGTGATCCCCAATCTTCCGGCCGAAGACGCCCCCGACGGGGCTTCGGAAGCGGACAACCGTCCGGTGCGCTGGTGGTCCTCGCCTGTGCTGCCGCTGGGTGAGGACGGTGTGCCCCATCCCGAGGCGCACCAGTCGGTGCCGCACTGGGACATCGGAACCGAACTCGGCATCCTGGATCTCGAACGCGGGGCCAAGCTGTCGGGCTCCATGTTCCCCGTCTACCGGGGTCTGGGGGCCCGGTTGTTGCGCGCTCTCATCAACTATGCCCTGGACCAGCAGGGCGATGACTACGAGGAGATCCGCCCGCCCACCCTGGTCCGGACCGAGACGATGATCTCCACCGGCCATCTGCCCAAGTTCATCGACGACGCCTACCACCTCGAGCGCGATGACCTCTGGGCCATTCCCACCGCCGAGGTCCCCCTGACGTCGATGGGCCGCGACGAGATCCTCAACGAATCCGATCTGCCCATGCGTCTCACCGCCTATACGCCCTGCTTCCGCCGAGAAGCCGGATCGGCCGGCCGCGACACCCGGGGCCTGTTGCGGGTGCACGAGTTCGACAAGGTGGAGCTGTTCGCCTACGCCACCCCCGAACAGGCGGCCGGCATCCACGCCGACATGCTGGCCCGCTCCGAGGCCGTCCTCCAGGCCCTGGGCCTCACCTACCGGGTGGTGGATCTCTGCACCGGGGACCTGGGCCAGTCGTCGGCCCGGACCTTCGACCTGGAGGCCTACGCCCCGGGGTGTGGAATGTGGCTGGAGGTCTCCTCCGTCTCCTGGTTCAGCGACTACCAGGCCCGCCGGGCCAACGTCCGCTACCGGCCCGAGGGCGGAGGCGCCCCGGCCTTCGTGCACACCCTCAACGGTTCGGCCATGGGCTGGCCCCGGACCTGGGCGGCCCTGGTCGAGACCCATCGCCGGCCCGATGGTGGGATCGACGTCCCCGAGGTCCTGCGCCCCTTGGTCCGGGCCGACGTGATCTCAGCCGGCTGAACGCAGCCCGCCGGGCTCGGGACCGGCGCTGGCGCCGGGAATGATCGGGATGGACCCGGTGGCCTCTACCGCCCGGGGTTGGTCGAGGGCCAGCGGCAGGTCGAGGACGAACCGGGAGCCGGCGCCCTCCTGGGAGGTGACGGTGACCGATCCGGCGTGGGCGGAGGCGACGTGGCGGACAATGGAGAGGCCCAGGCCGCTGCCGCCCGGGTCGGCGTCGCGCTGGACCCGGTAGAAGCGCTCGAAGATCCGGTCGATATCGCGGGCCGGGATTCCAATGCCGTGATCGGTGACGCTCAAGTGCACCCGGTCCTCAGCCACCTCGGCGCCCATCTCGACCGAGGTGCCCCGGGGCGAATACTTGACGGCGTTCTCGACCAGATTGAACAGGGCGGCGATGAGCTGGCGACGTTCTCCGACCACGGCCAGACGGCGGCGCAGGGTGGGGGGCACGACGGTCACCCCCAGGGTGTCGGCCATGGGCGTGACCCGGGAGACGACCTCGGTCACGAGCGACGTGATGGAGACGGCTTGGCGGACCGGGTTGGCCTCGGCCTCCAGCCGGGAGAGCTCGATGACGTCCTCGAGAGCCCGGACCACCCGGTCGGCTTCGGCTCCCAGCCGGCCCGCCAGGCGCCGCATCACCGTCACGGCCGTCTCCTCGGTCAGCATCTCGGCCAGCACGGCCAAGGCCCCGACCGGGGAGCGGAGCTCGTGGCTGGCGTTGGCGATGAAGTCGCGGCGGACCTCGTCCATCCGGCGGCGCTCGGTCTCGTCCTCCACCGTGGCCAGAACCCCCACGGCCCGGTGGCCGTCATCGATGGGTCGGCCCCGGAGTACGTAGTGGCGCCGGGGTGGGCCGAAGAGGTCGACCTCCTCGTCCTCGGGCTGATCGGAACGCAGGGCCCGTTCCAGCAGGGACTCCAGGGCCCGCTGTACGAGCAGGTCCCCGTGGCCGCCGGCCATGGACTCGGCCAGGACGTTGCGGTATTCGATGGCGCCCAGGTCATCGGCCAGGATCACCCCCAGGGGCATGACGTCGAGAGCCCCGGCCAGCCGGGCGGCCCGGCGTTCGGCGTCGCTGTGGCTGATGAGCAGGGACTCGGCCGCCCGCTCGGCCCGGGCCAGCACCCGTTCGGTCCCGCCCGACTCGGCGTCGGAGGTGTCATAGCCGAGGCGCATGGTCAGCGCCGCCAGCCGCCGGCGCAGGGCCCGTCTGGACCGGTGCCACACGGTGAGGGTGGTGAGGGTGATGAATCCGGCTCCGGCCATGCCGGCCACATAAGGGGTGGTTCCCCCGGTCAGATCCACCCCGACCAGGCTAAGGCTTGGAGACCTCTAAAGGACTGATCCGTCACCGGCATGCCGTAGGCGACGGCCAGCTCCCAGACCTGGGTGACGTAGGCGGCGGAGTGGTTGTAGGCGTAGATGGCGCCCGGCAGGTCACCGGACCGGGCGCCGTCGGCGCAGAGGAGCCGGGCCGCCGCCCAGACGGCATCGGTGGCGTCATAGGGGCTGGGCGGATCGGCCCCGCCGGCGGGCACCGGTCGGGAGTACTCGGCGAAGGTGGCCGGTTCGAACTGCATCACCCCCTCGGCCCCGGCGAAGTTGGCTCCCGATTGCACGCCCGGCGCCTGGGACGTTCCGTTGTCCGACTCCACCGTCCCGATGGCGGCCAGCACCTGCCAGGGCAACCCGGCGCAGGTGCCCGGCGCGGCCGCCCCGTACAAGCCGAGCATGGCCGTCGGGATGGACCCCAGGCCTCCCGTCGGACCGCCGGCGGTGGGGGGCGGCGGGTCGGCTCCGGCCGGGACGGCTTCCCCGCCCGCCCAAGCCAGCCCGGCCCCCAGGGCCAGAGCCGCAGCGGCCAGGAAGAAGCCGGCCAGCGCCAGCAGCCCCGCCACCGCCCTGACTCCGACCGTGTACACCACGAGTCGACGACGTTAAACCATCAAAATTATTGAAACAACATGAAAAGTTCTCTACGCTGAGACGGGCCAGGGCGCACTGGGCGCCCGGGCACGGAGCGGGAGGCGCCGATGGAACTAGGGACCGTGGCCATCTTCAGCGGGGGTACGACCCCCGATCCCACCGCCCTGCCGGGCGGCAGCGAACTCATGCATCTGACCCAGGGCCTGGAGTGGTGGGCCCTGGCCATCGCTCTGGTCGGGGTGCTCATCGGGGCGGCCTCGTGGGCCATCGGCTCGCACAGCCAGAACTTCAACCAGGCCGTCAGCGGCCGGCGGGCCGTGCTGGTCTCGGGCCTGGCTGCCCTCATCGTCGGAGCGGCTCCCTCCCTGATCCAGTGGTTCTTCCAGGCCGGGAGCAGCATCAAGTGATCCTGGCGGGCATCCCCGGCCTGAACGGACTGGTCTCCCAGGCCGCCGGGGTGGGAGCCTCGGCCGTCCTGTCGGCCATGTCCGCTTCGGTGGCCGATTCGGCCCGGTGGCTCATGGACCAGGTCGGCGCCGTCCTGTCGGTTACCACCGGGCCGCTGGTGGGGGCGGCTTTCTTCGCCGGGCGCTACGCGGTCATGACCGACATCGGCACCGCCGTCCTGCTGATCTTCCTGGCTGCCAGCGCCATTCAGGCCGTGGCGCGCCAGGACCCCGGCCTGCTGGTGCGGGCCGCCGTCATCCAGCTTCCCCTGGCCGTCATCCTGACCCTGAGCGCGGTGGAGCTGGTGCAGCTGGGCGTGGCCGTGGCCGACCACCTCTCGGATCTGGTGGCGGGCGGGTCGGGCGCCGACGTGGCCCGGTTCGTCACCGCCATGGGAACCGGCCTGGGCTCACTGGCCACCAACGCCCCCGTGTTCATGGGCTTTTTCATCGCCCTGGTGGTCGTGGTAGGCGGTTTCCTGATCTGGCTGGAGTTGATCGTCCGGTCGGTGGCCATCGACGCCGCCACCCTGTTCCTACCCCTGGCCCTGGCCACCATGGTCTGGCCGGCGGCCGCCTCCATCGCCCGGCGCCTGGCCGAGGTGCTGGTGGCCCTGATCCTGTCCAAGTTCGTGATCGTGGCCGTCCTCGGCCTGGGGGCCGCTGCGGTCGGTTCCGGAGCCGGCTTCAGCGCCATCGTCACGGGCACGGCCATGTTGCTGCTGGCGACCCTGACCCCGATGGCGCTCCTGCGCCTCGTCCCGCTGGCGGAGTTCTCGGCTGTCTCCCATCTGGCCGGCACCGGCCGGCGGGGGGTCGCGGCCGCCGCCTCGACGGCCTGGAGTCTGGGCGGGGTCGCGGCGGGAGCCGGAGCCGGCGCCGGTCTGACCGAGGTGGTGGCCTCCGACCCGGTCCGTTTCCTGACCGCCCCGACCCGGTCCGGCCCGCTGGACGGTCTCGACTTCCCGGCCGAGGCGGAGGGGGACCCCGCTTGAGCGAGGCCGGTAGCCCGGGGGGCCGCTACCGGTTCGGCCCGCTGGAGAGGAAGGGCCTGGTGGCCGGGCTGGGCGGCGGTCAGGTTCTCTGCGTCGGGGCCGGCCTGGTGGGGGCGGTGGGTGCCCTCCGCGTCCTGCCCATGGCCGTGGGCATGGTGGTGGCCGCCGGCGCCGTGGCCGTGGGTCTGGCCGCCGCTTTCGTGCCGGTGTCGGGCCGGACCAGCGAGGAGTGGGCACCCGTCATCTGGAGTTGGGGGCTCCACCGTCTGTCCGGGTCCCGGCGCTGGCGGGGCGGGGCTCATAGCCGGGGCGATCCTGCTCCGGAGCCTCCCCCGGCCTTACGGGGCTGCCGTCTGGTCGAGCACGGATCGGCTCGGGCCCGGATGGGGGTGGTCATCGACGGCCGGGACGGGACCGCCTCGGCCGTCCTGGAGGCGTCCGGGGCCGGTTTCGCCCTGCTGGATCCCGAGGACAAACAGCGCCGGTTGGCGGGCTGGGCGGCTGTGCTGGCCGGCCTGGCCCGGGAGGGCTCGGTCGTGCACCGCCTGCAGTGGGTCGAGCGGGTCCATCCCGGGGATGCGGACGGGCTCCAGGAATCCATGGCCGAACGGCTGGACCCCGATGCCCCGCCCGAAGCGGCCCGGTCCTACGCCGAGCTGATCGGCCGGGCCGGGCCTCTTACCCCCCGGCACGAGACCCTGGTGGTCCTGTCCGTGTCGGCCCGCCGCCTCCGGCGCCGGCGGGACGGTTCGGGCCGGGGACGGGTCGCTCTCCTCGAGTCGGTGGCGGCCGAGCTGGCCATGCTGGAGACGGGCCTGCGGGCCGCCGACATCGACGTGAGCCGGACCCTGAGCGGGGTGGGCCTGGGGGCGGCCCTGGCGGCGGGCTTCCACGGGGGGACCGGTCACTGGCGAACCCCGTGGCCGGTGGCGGTGGAGTCGACCTGGTCGGCGGTGCGAACCGACGGGGCCTGGCACGCCACCTACTGGGTGGCGGAGTGGCCCCGCACCGAGGTCGGTCCCGACTTTCTGGTCCCGTTGCTCCTCATGGTCCCGGCCGTGCGGGTGGTGTCGGTGACCATGGAGCCGGTCGGACCCAAGCGGGCGGCCCGGGAGGTCGAATCGGTCCGCACCGGGGCCGCCGCCGATGAGGAACTGCGCCGCCGGGGCGGCTTCATGGCCACCGCCCGCCGCCAGCGTCAGGCCGAGGGGATGGCCCGGCGGGAGGCCGAGCTGGCCGACGGCCACGCCGACATCCGCTTCAGCGGTTACATCACCGTGACCGGGACGGACCTTTCATCCCTGGAGCGGTCCTGCTCGGAGGTGGAACGGGCCGCGGCCCAGTCTCGCCTGGACCTGCGCCGCCTGTACGGCCAGCAGGAAGAGGCCCTCACCTTCACCTTGCCCATGGGCCGGGGACTGCGATGACCGGCCTGTCCCTGCCCCCGGCCCACCGGGCCACCAGCGCCCACGTCGGTGCTCTGTTCCCGTTCATGGCTGAGCCCGTCCTGGGGGCGACCGGCCCGTACGTCGGCCGGGATCTGCTGGGGGGCTCCTTCTGTTACGACCCCTTCGACCTCTATGCCGCCGGCGTGTTGACCAACCCCAACATGGTGGTGGTGGGCCAGATCGGCCGGGGCAAGAGCTCGTTGGTCAAGACCTACCTATGGCGCCAGTCCCTCCTCGGAGCCCAGGCCTGGGTCATCGATCCCAAAGGGGAGTACGGCCCGCTGGCCCGGGCCTGGGGGGTAGAGCCGCTGACGCTGGCCCCGGGGGGAAAGCTGCGCCTGAACCCGCTGGAGGGCGCCTCCATGACGGCCGCCCGGCCCGATGACCGCCGTTCGGCCCTCCTGGCCGCCCTGGCCGAGGCCTGCCTGGGTCGGACCCTCAACCCCCGGGAGCGGGCCTGCCTGGACGTGGCCCTGACCGAGGCGGCCCAGCGCAACGGCGGCCGGCCCCTGGTGGCCCATGTGGTGGATGCCCTCCTGCGCCCGGACGAGGCCCGGGCCGGGGCCCTGGCCAGTGACGCCCGCACCCTGTCCGAGGACGGCCGGGAGGTCGCCCTGGAGCTGAGAAGGCTGGTGACCGGGGACCTCCGGGGGATGTTCGACGGCCCCACCACCCGGGGCCTGCGGGTCGACGGACCCCTGGTGGTCCTCGACCTGTCCGCCGTCTACGGGTCGGCGGCGCTGCCGGTGCTCATGGCCTGCGCCACCGCCTGGGTCCAGGCCACCCTGGACCGGTCCACGCCTCGGCCGCGGCTGCTGGTGGTGGACGAGGCCTGGGCCATCCTGTCCAACCTGGGCGTGGCCCGCTGGCTTCAGGCGTGCTGGAAACTCTCCCGGGCCTACGGCGTGGCCAACCTGGCCGTGCTGCACCGCCTGTCCGATCTGCGGGCGGCGGGGCCGGCCGGCTCCGAGCAGGTCCTCCTGGCCGAGGGCCTGCTGTCCGACTCGGAGACCCGGGTGGTCTACGCCCAGTCCCACGGGGAGGCCGCCGCCTCCCAGGAACTGCTGGGGCTGTCCGGCACCGAGGTCGATCTGCTCCCCCGGCTCGGGCGGGGCGTGGGTCTGTGGAAGGTCGGCCGGCGCTCCTTCCTGGTCGAGCACCGCCTGTCCGACCTGGAGGCCAGGCTGGTCGACACCGATGCCCGCATGGCCGGCCGGCCCGGCCCAGAGCGCCCATGAGCCCGAAGCGCCCGGCCGGCTCCGCCTCCCCCTCCGGGGCCGGTGAGCTCATGACCGGCGCCGCTCTGGTCGAGTTGGTCGTGTGGGCCCGGGGCCACCATGGGCTGGCCGTCGCCCTCGGGGTGGCGGGAGTCGCGGGGTGGCTGGCCTGGTCGGCGTGGAAGGCGACGCCACGCCCGGGCCGGGTCCGGTCCCAGCGCCGCCGCCCCCGCCCCCGCCCCCGCCCCCGCCCGTGGCTACCGCGACGACAGGGCCGGACCCGGCCCCGGAGGCTTCGGCGCCGGGCCGCCTTCGATCCCGGCGGGGCCAGCTGGGCCACCCGGACCCAGCTCCGGGCCCTGGTCGTCCCCGGACCGGAGCCGGGCCGGCTGGTGCTCGGGCGCTGGGGCCGGGGCCGGGGGGTGCTGCTGGCCGCCGAGGCCCGCCAGTCGGTGCTGGTGGTGGGACCGACCCAGACCATGAAGACGAGCGGGCTGGCCGTCCCGGCCCTGTTGGAGTGGGACGGGCCGGTCCTGGCCGCCAGCGTCAAGACCGACCTGGTGCGCGACACCCTGGCCGCCCGCCGCCGGGCCGGGCGGGTCTGGATCTACGACCCGGCCGGCTGCACCGGTCTGCCCGCCGACGCCTGGTCCCCCCTGGCTGGAGCCAGGACCTGGGCCGGGGCCAGGCGGACGGCGTCGGCGCTGATCGAGGCGGCCCGCTCCGGCCAACCCGGCTCGGCCGATTCGGAATTCTGGTACGCCACCAGCGCCAAGTTGCTGGCCCCGCTGCTCCTGGCGGCGGCGGTCTCGGACCGGACCATGGCGGACGTGGTCCGCTGGGTCGATACCCAGGAGACCGAAGAGGTGCTCGACGTGCTGGCCGGCCTCGGTCACCAGCCGGCCCTGCTGGCGGCCACGGCCAGCTTCGGCCGGGAGGAGCGGGCCCGCAGTTCGATCTTCACCACCACCGAGACCGTGCTGGATCCTTTTGCCGAACCCGATCTCTCCGCCGCCGAGGCCGGCGCCGTCATCGACCCCGGTCCGCTCCTCGACGGCGGCGCCCACTCCCTGTTCCTGTGCGCCCCCGCCCATGAGCAGCGCCGGCTCCGGCCGCTCTTCACCGCCCTGGTCGACCAGGTGGTCCGGACCGTCTACGAGCGCTGCGCCGCCACGGGTGGGCCGCTGACCCGGCCCCTGCTGATAGTCCTGGACGAAGCGGCCGCCATCGCCCCGCTCGAGGACCTCGACGGCCTGGCCGCCACCGGGGCGGGGCAGGGTATCCAGCTGGTGACGGTGTGGCAGGACCTGGCCCAGGTCACCGCCCGCTACGGGGCCCGGGCCGCCTCGGTCATCAACAACCACCGGGCCAAGATCCTCCTGTCCGGGGTGGGTGACCCGGCCACCCTGGAGGCCCTCAGCAGCCTGGTGGGCGACTCGGCCGACAGTGAGGTATCCCGGACGGTCGGGCCCGACGGGGCTCGCTCGACCACCGAGGCCGTCGCCCACCGCCGCCTGGCGCCGGCCGATGCCCTGCGCCGGATCGCTCCCGGCCACGGGCTGCTCCTCTACGGGCATTTGCCCCCGGTCCAGATGGCCCTGCGCCCGTGGTTCGAGGACCCGCGCCTCATGGCCCGCCGGGCGGGGGATAGGCGGCCGCCCACCCGGGTAAATTTCCCTCCATGCTCGAAGGTCCCCCCCTACGGCGGGCGGGGCTGATCTTCCGGGAGAAACCCCGCCTCATCGTCCTGTGCGTGGCCGTGGCCACGGCCGAGGCGGCCCTGCTCACCGCCCTGGGCGCCACCTGGGCCGGCGGACTCGCTCCCCAGGTCACCGCCGCCGCCCCCTTCGGGCTGTTCCACGACCTGCGCTGGCTGGTCGTCTACCACCAGTCCCTGCCCGCCTTCGTCCTGGAGCTGGCGGCCCTGCTGATCTTCCGCAGCGGTCTCGACACCCTCATCGTGCGGGAGGCCTGGCCCATTGAGCGGAGGGGGGAGCGCCCCGGCTTCCTGAAGGCGTGGCTGCACAGCCTGAGTTTCACGGCCGTGGCGGCGGTGCTACTGGCCCCCTGGGTCATGCTGCTGTTCGGGATGGCGGTGGTGTCGCTGTCCTGGTTGTTCTTCGCCGCCGTGCCGCCCGTGCTGGCCGTGGCCGTGCTCGTCGGACCGGGGGCCGTGTCCCCGAACTGGTGGCGGCGCACCGTCCCGGTGCGGGCCATCGGCTGGATCGCTCTCACCTTCCTGGTCATGACCATCTGCTCCGGGGTCAGCGGGATCAGCCCGGGACGGCTCTCCATCCCGGTGGCCGTCCTGGGCGGCCTGTTCAACGCCTGGGCCTGGAGGGGTGTGGTGGGGGCGGTGACCTCCGAACGGCGTTCGGTGCGCTTCCTCCCGGTGGTGCCCGCCTCCCTGGCCGGTCTGCTGATCATCGTGGTCGGTGGGGCCGGGATCGGCTTTGCCGTGGCCGGGGCCCGGGCCCGCCAGGCCCGGGCCGTAGCCGCCGCCCAGGCCGCCACCGTGCACCGCCCCGACCGCGGTGCCCCGGTCCTGATCGCCTCTGGTTTCGGCACCAAGTGGGACGGGACCAGCGGTCCCTGGCTCCCCGGTCCCTTCGATGAGGTCCGCTTCTCCTACGCCGGGCTCAACGCTGCCGGCCGGCCCCGGGCCTTTCAGGCCTCGGACACGGTGGCGGGCCTGGACACCCTGGATCAGGAGATGGACGCCCAGGTCGATGTCCTGGCCGCCCGGGACCACCACAAGGTCAGCCTGGTGGCGGTGAGCGAGGGGTCCCTGGTGGCCGAGACCTTCCTGGCCCGCTACCCCGACGCCCCGGTGGACCAGGTCGTTCTCCTCAGCCCGCTGGTGACGCCGGGCCGGGCCTATTACCCCCCGGCCGGAACCGATGGTTGGGGGGTGGTGGCCCGGCTCGGGCTGCAGGGGCTTACCGATACCCTCGGCTCCATCTCACCGTTCAGGATCTCCCCGTCCACCGCCCTGTTCCAGTCCATCGTGGATGAGGCGCCGGCCATCCGGTCGCTGCTGAGTTGCCCGGTCCAGGGCATCGATCAGGTGGCGGTGGAACCGGTGGCCGACGCCGTGGCCGCCCCCCAGGATCCGGAACTGGGTATCCCCACCGTGGTGGTGCCGGCCTTCCACAGCGGCGCCCTCGGTGACGCCGGCGCCGACGCCGTCGTAATCGACGTGCTGGAGCACAAGGTTCTCCCCGCCAATGCCGGCTGGGCCATTCTGGAACACGTCCTGCGTCCGGCCTCGGCGGCCTGGCAGGTGCCGCCCCTGGCTCTCAACGCCAACCCGGCGTGGAAGCTGGGACCGGATGCCGTCATCGAGCCCAACGGGGACATGAGTTGCACCTCGGCCCGGGCCTTAGCCGGAGGGTAGAGATTGGGAGAAGTAACCGTTGCCGCCGCCTTGCAACCGCTGTTCGGGTTCCTGCTCGGTCCCGAGCCGTCGGTCTTGGTGCGGTTCTGGGATGGGAGCACCTTCGGACGCGTCTCGGAGCCGGTGGCCACCGTCACCATCGATGGTCCCGAGACTCTGCGTCGAGTTCTGTATCGCCCCAACGACCTGGGTTTCGGACGGGCCTACGTGACCGGTGGGCTGACGGTGGAGGGGGACACCTTCGAGGCTCTCCGGCAGGTGGCCAGGGCGGCCCCGCCGGACTGGAAGATCCCTCCCTCGGTGCTGATCTCCACCCTGCGGGCGGCCCGTCGCCTCGGAGTCCTGGGCCGGCCCCTGCCGCCCCCACCCGAAGAGGCCCGACTGAGCGGCCGTCTGCACTCCCGTCGGCGCGATGCGGCTGCCATCGCCCACCACTACGACGTCTCCAACGAGTTCTACCGGCTGGTCCTGGGGCCGACCATGACCTATTCCTGCGCCCGTTTCGTCAAGGCCGACGCCGGCCTGGATGAGGCCCAGGAGGCCAAGTACGAACTGATCTGCCGGAAGCTGGGACTGACCGAAGGCCAGCGCCTGCTCGACATCGGCTCGGGTTGGGGCGGGATGTTGATCCATGCCGCCCGCCACCACCGGGTCCGGGCCTTGGGGGCGACCATCTCCCATGCCCAGTGGGAATTGGCCCGCCAGCGCATCGAGAAGGCCGGCGTGGCCGACCGGGCCGAGGTGCGCCTCAGCGACTACCGCCAGCTACCCGAAGACGAGCCCTTCGACGCCGTGTCCAGCATCGGCATGTTCGAACACGTCGGGCGGGCCAACGCCGATGAGTACTTCGCCCACATCTTCCGCCGGCTGCGCCCCGGTGGGCGTCTGCTCAATCACGCCATCTCCACCCCGGAGGGGGCGGCCATGAGCAAGGACACCTTCATCGCCCGTTACGTCTTTCCGGACGGGGAGTTGCACGACGTGGGCGACACCGTGCTGCGCATGGAGAAGGCCGGCTTCGAGGTCCGCGACGTCGAGTCGCTCCGCGAGCACTACGCCCTGACCCTGCGCCAGTGGGTGGAGAACCTGGAAGCCAACTGGGACGAGGCGGTGGCCCTGGTGGGCGAACCCCGGGCCCGGGTGTGGAAGATCTACATGACCGGTTCGGCGGTCAGCTTCGAGGAGAACGAGATCTCCATCCATCAGATCCTGGGAGTGCGGACCGGTCCCGAAGGCCGCAGCGGCATGCCTCTCACCCGGGACGACTGGTGACCTCGGGCCACTGCGGTCGGCTCGCTCAGGACCACAGATCAGCCAGGAGGGCGTCGACCGCCCCCACCCCTGATCCGTCGGGGACGTCCGCGGCGTCGGGGAAGGAATAGCGCCCACCGGCCTGCTCGGTGTCCATCAGTGAGCGCACCGGCTCGGACAGGAACCGTGACAACGGGGCGTAACCATGCCGGTCATCCAGGCGGTTCCGGTGGTGGTGGTACCGGAGGGGGGCGCTGATCTCCAGGGCGTCGCGGGCCCGGGTCACGGCCACGTAGAACAACCGCCGCTCCTCGGCTATCCCGTTGAGATCCCCGGTGGCCATGTCGGAGGGGAAGGCGCCGTCGGCGGCGTGGATGACATGGACCACGTCCCACTCCCCGCCCTTGGCCGAATGGACGGTGGAGAGGACCAGCCAGTCGTCATCCAGAACGGGCCGGCCGGCCATGTCCCCGGCAATGACCGGTGGGTCCAGGGTCAGGTCGGCCACGAAACGGTCACGGGTCGGGGCGGCGGCGGCCTGCTCGGACAGGCGCTCCAGGTCCCCGCACCGGGCGGCGGCGGCGTCGTAGCGGCGCTGGACGATGGGGGTGAGCCAGCGCGCCACCGTGTCGGCCTGGGTTCCGACCGGGGGCGACGGTTCCACCACGCAGTCCCCCAGAGCCCGCCGCAATCCGTTCAGCTCCTCCCGGGCCGGAGTCGGTACGGAGGGCGCCGCCGCCAGCAGCCGGGCCACGGGCGAGAGGATGGCTCCGACCGCCTCCGGAGGGTCATCTCCGGAGCGGCGCACGCCCAGTTGATCCATGACCCGCCGGGCGGTGGCCGCCCCCACCCCTTCGAGCAGTTGAAGGATGCGGAACCAGGCCAGCTCGTCCCAGGGGTTGTCCAACAGGCGCAGGATGGCCAGGAAGTCCTTGACGTGAGCGGCCTCCACGAAGCGCAGGCCGCCGTATTTGACGTACGGAATCCGCCGCCGGCCCAGAGCCAGTTCCAGCAGGTCGGAGTGGTGGGCGGCCCGGAACAGGACCACCTGCTGGTTGAGGGCGATCCCGGTCTCCCGATGGGAGAGCACCGATTCGCACACCGCCTCGGCCTGGGCCGACTCATCCGTGCAGGTGCGCAGGATCGGCCGCCGCCGGCCCGGCCGTTCGGACCACAGCGTCTTGGTGGCGCCCTCGGGGGCGTCGGCCATCACCTGGTTGGCCACAGCCAGGATCGGAGGGGTGGAGCGGTAGTTGTGCTCGAGGCGGATCACCACCGCGTCCGCGTACCGGTCGGGGAACTCGGAGATGGCGGCGGTGGTGGCGGCGCGGAAGCCGTAGATGGCCTGCGCATCATCGCCCACCACACACAGACCGGTACCGCCGGGCCGGAGGAGGTCGACCAGGTCGACCTGGATCCGATTGACGTCCTGGTACTCATCGACCAGCACGTGATCGAAGAGGGAAGCCAACGCCCTCCGGCCCCCGTCGCTGGTACCGATGGCCCGGACCAGCAGCAGCAGGTCATCGAAATCGCAGAGTTGCTGAGCGCGCTTGCGCACCGTGTAGGCGCTGAAGACGGCCCGGATGCCCTCGATGTCCTCGGCGCACCACGGGAAGGAGTGGGCCAGGACGTCGGACAGCTTCACCTGGGCGTTGGCCACGTGGCTCAGGATCGAAGCCAGGGTCTCCTTGCGAGGGAAGCGCGGGCCCAGGGTGCCTGACAGTCCCAGGTCGTGGCGGACCAGGCCGATGAGCTCGGTGGTGTCGGCGCTGTCGAGGACGCTGAAGCCGGGATCCAGGCCGATCAGGGATCCGTAGCGCCGCAGCAGCTGGGTGGCCACGGCATGGAAGGTCCCGCCTACCACCCGGGCCGCCCGCGACGGGTCGGCCATGCGCCCGGCCCGGGCCAGCATCTCCGTGGAGGCCCGACGGGAGAAGGTGAGAAGGCAGAGCCGCTCCGGCGGCACCCCCCGCTCGAGCAGGGCCGCCACCCGGGCCGCCAGGGTGGCCGTCTTGCCTGTCCCGGCTCCGGCCAGCACCAGCAGGGGACGGTCATCGTGACTGACGGCGGCCTGCTGTTCCGGATTCAGCCCACTAAGGTCGAACATGTGTTCCCAGCCTAGCCATGCCGGGGCCGAGGGTGGCGTGGGGGTGTGGCGGGGTCGGAACGGGCCCACGGGCGCCCGGGATCAGGCCGAAGCAGCCCGGTAGCTCCGGTAGACGGTGAGGAGCGCCTCTTTCTGGGAGTCGCTCAGGAAGCGGTCGGCCCGGATGGCGTCCTCGGTGCTCGGTTGGGGCCGTTCGGCTCCGCCGGCCTCCTCGCCTTCGAGGATGCCGGCCTGGGCCAGGAGGGTCTCGGCCGAGACGTTGAGGGCCCGGGCGATGGAGCGAAGCACCCGGACGGAGGGTTCGTGCAGGCCCCGTTCGATCTGGCTCAGGTACGGGTTGGAGACGTTGGTCCTCTCGGCCAGCTCGCGCAGAGAGAGGTTGGCCAGCTTGCGCTGGCTGTGGATGAAGTTGCCCAGCGTCTCGAGATGGGCCTGAAGGGACTGGGACTGATCTTTCATGACCCGGTCCTTGATGGCCCGGGGGCGCCGGGTCGCCCGCTCCAGGGGGCTTTCGACCTCACCGTCCGTGTCCATCCCGGCAACCGTACCCACGGGTGGGCGCCGGGGCGGGGAGGCCGGCAGCCGGGCGGTCCGGACCCGGACGCGGCGAAGGGGCGACGCTGAGGTCGCCCCTTCGCTCATACCGCTACCCGAGGGGGGGTTCAGGCGGCGGCGGTGGTGCCGGACTTGGCCGTCCGGGCGGTCTTGGTGGCGGGGGCGGCGGGCACGGAGGTGCCGGGCGTGACGGCCCCGAGGACCTGGGTGAAGAAGCCGTGCTGGATCTCGAGGACCTTGCCGGCGAAGCCGAAGGCAGAATCGACGGCCTCGGTGGCCACGGGGATGTTGCTGGCCAGACCGGTCTTGGCCGCCTCGGGCAGGACGCCCTCGACGGTGCTGGAGAGGTTCCGGACGGCGTCGATGACGGCCTCCTGGCCGGTCTTGACGAAGTCGAGGACCTGGTCCTGGATGCGCTCGGTGATCTCGGTGATGGCGGTGGGCATGGGGGGTTGTCTCCTGTTTGCTTCTGGGTTGATGCAAAGTATATCTAGCACTCGCTAAGAATGTCAAGGCCCTCTATGCCGGGATGGCGCCAGGGCCGGTTTGGCCGCCGCCGGACGGTCCTAGCCTCTCGCTGTCCCACCCCAACCGGATCGAGGGGTCAGCCCATGGAACCCGTCCAACCCCAGACCAGCCGCCGGCGCCGCCCGGGGGTGACCCCGGACGGATTGAGGAGCGCATTGGGAGTCCTGTGGATTCTCGACGGCGTCCTCAGCTTCCAGCCCCAGATGTTCCACCAGCTGGTGGCGATGTTCGTCCAGCCCAACGTCCGGGGCCAGCCCGGCGCCATCGCCTACGCCATCAGCCACGTGGCCCATTTCCTGGGCCGCGACGTCGGGCTGTGGACGGTCGTGCTGGGCCTGGTGCAGATCGGCATCGGCGTCGGCATCCTCTGGAGGCGGTCGTTGCGCACCGCCCTGGTGGTGTCGTTCGTCTTCGGCCTCGGGGTGTGGTGGATCGGGGAGGGCTTCAGCGGCATCCTCGACGGGCACGCTTCTCCCTTGCTGGGTGCCCCCGGCGCCGTCGTCCTCTACGGCCTTATCGGGATTCTGGTCTGGCCCCGCGCCACTGTGGCCGACCCCGGCGGTCAGGTGCCCACCGGCCTGTCCTCAGCCCCCGGTGCCGCCGGTCGCTACGGGGTCCGCCCCCTGGTGGCCGGATGGGTGGTCTTCTGGGCCCTCAGCGCCGTCTTCTGGGCCCTCCCCGCCAACCGGGCCACCGATTCGATCCAGCATCAGCTGGCCGAGGCCGCCGGCGGCCAACCGGGCTGGTACGCCCACATGCTGAACTCGCTGAGTCACGCCTTCATCGGTTCCGGCACGGCCGTGGCCGTGTTCCTGGTGGCGCTCTCGATGGTGGTCGCCCTCGGTCCCTTGGTCACCCGCCGTCCCGAACCCTTCATCGTTCTCGGCGCTCTCCTCGCCATCGGGTACTGGTTGACCGGTGAAGCCGTGGGCGGCCTGCTCACCGGCATGGCCACCGACCCCAACCTGGGGCCCCTGGTGGTCATCCTCGGCCTGGCCCTGTGGCCCGCCCGGCCGCTGCCCGACACCGCTCCGGTGCCGGCCGCCGCCGCCATGGGCCTGCGCCCCGGGTTGACCAGTCTGTTGATCGGCGCATTGGTGGTGGGCCCGGTGGCGGTCAGCGCCGTGCCCCTGGCCGGCGTCGGCGCCGCCGCCGGTGTCTCCAACCCCGCCGGGGTGGTCGCCTCGGCCGCCGGAGGCAGTACGGCCAGTGCGATGAGCTCGGGCTCGATGAACATGGGATCGAGTCACTCGACGGCATCCGGGTCCTCGGCGGGGGCCATGGGCTCCATGAACATGGCCGATGCCGCCGGCCTGGGCGTGACCGATCCGAGCTGGAGCTACACCGGCCCGGCCCTGCCCCCCAACGAGGTGTCGCTGCTGACCACGGTCAGCGCCGAGACCGACGCCGGTCACCAGATGCAGACACCGGACTGCACCACCAAGCCCACTGCCCAGCAGATCCTCGGCGCCATGGAGTACGTCCAGGCCACCAGCGCGGCAGTGGCCAAGTACAAGTTGCTCAGTGCGGCGGTGGCGGCCGGTTATCGGCCGGTGACCAGCACCCTGTATCCGGTCGTCCACTACGTCAATCCGGCCTACGACCGCCTCCACTACGCCATGGACCCCAACCACATCGACTCCCTGGTCTACGCCTTCACGCCCGACGGGCCGGTGCTGGTGGCCGCCATGTATCTACTGCCCCGCTCTGGTCAGAAAGGGCCGATGCCCTATGGCTGCCTGGTCCAGTGGCATGCCCACACCAACCTCTGCTACTCGCCGGCCACCGGGGTCATCGACGGGTTCACGCCCTGTCCACCGGGTACCTTCAACATCCCCACCGGGATGATGACCCATGTCTGGCAGGTGCCGGTGGCCGGGGGACCGCTGGCGTTGGACCCCTCCGACCTGGATGTGGTGGAGGCGGCCATCATGGCCCAGGAGAACGGCCTGGCCCCGATCACCTCTCCGACCGGGCAGGTCACCTACCAGACGGCGTCGACGGCCACGGTCGGCACTTTCTGAACGCCCTCAGGAGGTGGTCGCCCTCAGCGCCTGAGCCGGGCCTTGATCATGGCGGCCGGCCCGGTTTCGGGGTTGAAGGCGCCCGAGGCGGCGTTTAACTCGTCCAGTTCATCGCGGCTCAACTCCAGGTCGGCGGTCTCGGCGTTGGACACCACCTGGGCCACGCTGGATGCTCCGGGAATGGCGACCACGTTGGGGTGATGCACGACCCAGGCCAGAGCCACCTGGGCCGGCTTGGCCTGGTGGGCGGAGGCGATGCGGTCCAGGGTGGACAACAGGGGCTCGCCCTTCTCCAGGTTCTCGGTTTGGAACAGGGCATTGGCGGCGCGCATCCCTCCCGGACGCGGGGAACCGGGCGTAGCCCGGTACCGCCCGGACAGGAAGCCCTGGGCCAGGGGGCTGTAGGCGATCACGATGCGGTCGTTGGCGGCGGCCCAGTCCAGGAGTTCCTTCTCGGGCTTGCGCTGCACCAGGCTGTACTGGACCTGGTTGGAGAGCACCGGGGAGCCCAGGGCGACGTCGGCTTCCTGCCACCGGCCCAGGGAGAAGTTGCTCACGCCGACGTGGTCGACCACACCGGCGTCGCGCAGTGAGCGCATGCCGCGCATGGTCGTGCCCAGGGGCACCACCGGGTTGGGCCAGTGCACCTGATAGAGGTCGATCTGCTCGATGCCCAGCCGGCGGGCGCTGGCCCGTCCGCGCTGTTCGACCACCGGCGCCAGCGGCATGACCGGAAAGACCTTGCTGGCCACGAAGGCCTCCCGCCGCCGCCCGGCCATGGCCTGGCCCACGATCTTCTCGGACTGGCCAAAGGCGTAGATCTCGGCTGTGTCGATCAGGTTGATCCCGAGGTCCAGCGCCTTCCGGAGGATGGCCCCGGCCTCGCCTTCGGCGTAGCCGGCCCCGTAACCCCACTCTCGGGATCCGAACTGCCATGTACCGAGCCCGATGACCGAAATCCGGGCCCCCCCCGCCTCCACATAGCGCATGCGCGCACCCTAGGTCAGGTCAGGTCCGGAACCGGTCGAGCTGGCGGCGGTCCCGCTTGGTGGGGCGACCGGCACCGACCTCTCTGACGAAGACGCTGACGGCCTCCTCCTGGGGCGGGCGGGGCGGGCTGTGGTCGATGTAGGCCGCGGCCGCGGCCGGGGCGCCCAACCGCTTCTCGATGGGGGTCACCACTTCCAGGTTCCGCTTCCAGCCGTGCAACTGGACCTCGAGTTGGTCTCCGGTCCGCACCGGCGTGGCCGCCTTGGCCGGAGAGCCGTTGACCCGGACATGGCCCCCCCGGCACGCCTCGGTGGCCGCCGAACGGGTCTTGTAGAGCCGCACCGCCCACAGCCACTGGTCGGCCCGGGTGTCTTCCACCCGGCCATGTTCTCACCACGCCACGGGCCGCGCTGACGAAACTCCGGCCCGGTCTCTTCGGTCTAAGGGCTCAACATTTCCCACAGTTCGGGCCACGGGCCCTCCCGCGGCAACACCAGGTCGGCCACCGGCCGGCGGGTCGCCACCAGCCGGCCGGCGGCGCCGGTGGCGTGCAAAAGTGCAGGGTCGCAGCCGCCCGGATCGCACAGGGCGGCGTTCCCGGCCCAGCCCGCCGGCGCCCCCATCCCCGAACCAGGCAGTCCGGAACCCGGCGGCACCACCACCACCAGTGGACGGCCCTGCAGGACGCTGAAGCGGGCGGTGTGCATGGTGCCCGAACCGAGATCGGTCTGGACGACCACGGTGGCCAGGCTCATGGCCGACTGGAGCCGGTCCCGGGCCACCAGGGCCCGGGTCGATACGGCGGTGCCGGGCGGTACCTCGGCCAGCAGGCCGCCCGCCTCCCGAATGCGCCCGGCCAACTCGGCCGCCCCGGCCCAAGGCATGACGTCGACCCCTCCACCCAGGATGGCCCAGGTGCGCCCGCCGGCCTCGAGAGCACTCCGGTGTGCGGCCGTATCGATGCCGGTGGCCAGGCCCGAGACGACTCCGTAGCCGCGCTTGACCAACTCGGCGGCCAGCCGGCCGGCCAGCTCGAGCCCGGCCCGGTCGGGGTGCCGGGTGCCGACCACGGCCACCAGAGCCCCGGCCGGTGCCGACCCGTCCAGCCACAGCGAAGGAGGGGTGCGCAACTCCTGGAGACCGGGGGGGTAACAGGGGTCGGCGGGTTCCAATCGCCGGACCACTCCGGCGCTCAAGGCCGCCGGGCCTTCCCATTACGGTGACGTCGGTGGCCCGGCTCACGGTGGCGTCCTACAACGTCCACTACGGACGCGACCGCCGGGGCCGGACCTTCGACGTGGGAGCAGTCTGTGCCGCCCTCGACGCCGACCTGCTCGTCATCCAGGAGTCCTGGCTGCCCGATGACGCCGAGAGCGCCGTGGATCGGGCCGCGGCCCGGCTCGGTTACCAGGTGAGGCATGTCGCCATGGGACCAGCCCGGGTCTCGGGCCGCAAGCCCCGTCTGGTGCCGAAGGGTCACGGCCAGGGCATGCTCGTCATCTCCATGCTCAGTCGGCTGCCGGTGCGGGCCGAGTCGGTCATCGAGATGCCGAACATGCCGATGGACGCCGCCCCCCGCCGCTTCGCCCTCCGGACCGACGTGGAGGTGGACGGGTCGGTGTTCGCCTTCATCGGAACCCATCTGGACCATCTGACCCACGGGTCGCCGATTCCGCTGCGCCATCTGGTGCGCCAACTCCCCGCTGTCGACCAGCCGGCCGCCCTGGCCGGAGACATGAATATGTGGGGGCCGGTGCTGTCGGCGCTCACCCCGGGCTGGAGCCCGGCCGGCCGGGGCCGGACCTGGCCCAATCCGCGGCCCCACAGCCAGATCGACCACATAGTCGTCAACCGGGACGTGCACGCCGACGGCTTCGAGGTGCTCCGGGCCGGAGGCTCCGACCACCTACCCATCCGGGCATCCCTCCACTTCTGAACACGTCCAGCCTGGGCGGGCCTATCCGCTGAGGCGGAGCGCCGTCTCCATCAACAGGCCGTGGACAAGGGCCTGAGGCAGGTTGCCCCGGGGCTCACGGCTGTAGGCCCCAACTGCCGGCCCAGGACCCTCCCGGTTCGAGACGGATCACCGCATCTCCGGTGGCCAGCGCATTGGGGGGACAAGTCATGGGTTCGACGGCCAGTGCCTTCCGGCTGCGTTCCGGTCCCAGCGTGTCCCCGCTGAAGACCATGACATGCCCGAAGCCGCTGTCCATCCACACCGTGACGGACTCCGGAGCCGGACCGGGTCGGCTCAGACTTACCCGTTGGCGGCCATCCGAACCGACCGGCAGATCGGTGTAGGCGGTGTCCAGCTTCAGTGATCCGATGGCCCGGGGGGAACGGAAGTCGAAGGCCGTTCCCTCCACGGACTGGCGGCCGGTGGGGATTCCGGCTCCGTCGGTCACCAAGGTGGTGGCGCCCGGGCATTGGAGGATGAGGTCATCGACCGGGCCGGTCCCGAGGCGCAGGTAGGGATGGAAGCCGATCCCGAACGGGGCCGGATCCGGGCCCAGGTTGCGGGCCGTGGTCGACACCGACAGCCCGTTGTCGCCCAACCGGTAGCGCAACTCGATCTCGATGAGAAAGGGGAACCCGTCGCGGGGATGAATGCGGTGGGTCAGGCTGACCGCGTCATCAACGTGTTCGGTGGCGGTCCAGGCCTGCCAGCGCACCAGACCGTGGATGGCGTTGTGTCGTGACGGCTCGCTCAGGGGCAACCCATGGGTCGTGTCGCCCCACCGGTAGGTACCGGCCTGTAAGCGGTTGGGCCAGGGGGCGAGCACCTGACCGTGGCCGGCCGGGCTGCGCTGACCCACCGGGAACGACTCGATCACCTCCCGGTCCCCCACCGAGTAGTGGCGCAGGGTGGCGCCCACCTCGGTCAACACGGCCCGCTGTCCGCCGTGGCGGATCTCGTACTGGACTCCGGTAGGCAGGTCAGCGGGACTCATCGGCACTTACTACCGTACGAAGCGCTCCAGTTCCGACCCGGGGGGATCGTGTACGCCGCCGAGCATGCCCACAGTCATCCTGACCAGCCCGCCTTCATCATGGGTGGCACCGGGGAGGTGGTCACCTACGCCGAGTACGAGGCCAGGGCCAACCGCCTGGCCCACCTCTACCGGGACCAGGGCCTGAGCCGCGGCGACCACGTGGCCGTGTTCATGGAGAACAATCCGCGCTTCCTGGAGACCGAGGCGGCCGCCGACCGGACCGGCCTGTACTACACCCTCATCAACTCCTACCTGAGCCCTGAGGAGGTGGCCTACGTCCTCGGTGACTGCCAGGCCCGCGTCTTCATCACCTCCACCGCCAAGCGCGAGGTGGCTCTGGAGGCGGCCACCATGGCCGGGGGAGTGGAGCGCTTCTTGATGGTGGGGGCCCCGGAGGCCGGCGACGGCCCCTTCGACAGCTTCGAGGCGGCCGTGGCCGGCTACCCGGCTGAGCCGGTGGCGGACGAGGCCCAGGGCATGGCCATGCTGTATTCCTCCGGCACCACCGGCCGGCCCAAGGGAATCTGGCGGCCGCTGCCGGATTCTCCCCCCGGAGTGGGGGGGCCGGGTCCGCTGGCCACGGTATGGCGGCTGCGGGAGGGCATGACCTACCTGTCGCCGGCGCCGCTGTACCACTCGGCTCCGACCGGCGGGGTCAGCCTGACCATCCGGCTCAAGGGGACCATCGTCATCATGGAGCGCTTCGACCCGGAGCAATTCCTGGCTCTGGTGGAGCGCTATCGCGTCACCCACACCCAGATGGTGCCGACCATGTTCTCCCGGCTGCTCAAGCTGCCGGAGGAGGTGCGGCGCCGCTACGACCTCTCCTCGCTGGAGGGAGTGGTGCACGCCGCCGCCCCCTGCCCGGTACCGGTCAAGGAAGCCATGATCGAGTGGCTGGGCCCTATCCTGCTCGAGTACTACGCCGCCACCGAAGGCATCGGCATGACGGTGTGCGACTCCCACGAATGGTTGGCCCACAAGGGCACGGTCGGGCGGGCCCTGACCGGAAAGCTCATGATCCTCGATGAGGACAACAACCCCTGCCCGACCGGGTCGGAAGGAACCGTCTGGTTCCAGAGCGACGCCAACTTCGAGTACTTCAACGATCCGGACAAGACCGCCGAGGCCCGGGACAAGGAGCGGGGCACCAGCACCGTCGGGGACGTGGGCCGGGTCGATGAGGAGGGCTACCTCTACCTGACCGACCGCAAGACCTACATGATCATCTCGGGCGGGGTGAACATCTATCCCCAGGAGACGGAAAACCTCCTCGTCACCCACCCCAAGGTCCTCGACGCCGCCGTCATCGGCGTTCCCAACGAGGATCTGGGCGAGGAGGTGAAGGCGGTCGTCCAGCTCATGCCCGGTGTCGAGGAAGGCCCCGAGTTGGAACGCGAGCTCATCGCCTTCTGTCGGGACCACCTGGCCCACTTCAAGTGCCCCCGCAGCGTGGACTTCACCGCTGAACTGCCCCGGCTGCCCACCGGCAAGCTGTACAAGCGGCTCCTCCGGGACCGGTACTGGGGGGACCACACCAGCCGCATCGTCTGAGGGGGCGCCGGTAAGGTGCCCCGTCCCCAGTCCCAGGAGGCACCGTGCCGGTCGACCCCCAAGCCCAGGTATTCCTTGATGGACTCGCCCAAGCCGGAGCGCGCCGCATGGCCGAGACCTCCCCGGAGGAGATGAGGACGGGCTACTCCCTCCTGGCCGCCCTCGGGCTGCCCGCCACCGAGCCGCCCTCCACCGAGGACCGCCTCATCCCGGGGCCGGCCGGGGACATCCCGGTTCGCCTCTACCGCCCCCAGGCCGAGGGACCTCACCCGGTGGTGGTCTTCTTCCACGGCGGCGGTTTCGTCATCGGTGGCATCGACACCCACGATCCGCTCTGCCAGCAGATCTCCTCCCGGGTGCCGGCCGTGGTGGTGAGCGTGGATTACCGCCTGGCCCCGGAACATCCGTTCCCGGCGGCGGTGGAGGACTGCTGGGCCGCCACCCAGTGGGTGGCCGCCCACGCCTCCGAGTTGGGGGCCGACCCGGCCCGCCTGGCCGTGGCCGGGGACAGCGCCGGGGGCAACCTGGCCGCGGTGGTGGCCATCCGGGCCCGCGACGCCGGCGGCCCCGCTCTCGCCTTCCAGCTGCTCATCTACCCCACCACCGACGCCACCGGCTCGCACCCCTCCATCCAGGCGAACGGCCAGGGCTACTTCCTCACCGCCGAGACCATGGCCTGGTTCCAGGGCCATTACCTGGGCCCGGACGGTGATCGCCGCCACCCCGACGCCTCCCCGCTGTTCATCGAGGACCTGGCCGGCCTGGCCCCGGCCTTCATCGTCACCGCCGAGTACGACCCGCTCCGGGACGAGGGCGAGGCCTATGGGCGTCGGCTGGAGGAGGCGGGCGTGCCGACCAAAGTCCGGCGCTACGACGGCATGATCCACGCCTTCTTCCAGCTCGACGCCGTCATCCCCGCCGCCGTCCCGGCCATCAGCGACGCCGTGGACGCTCTGCGCCAGGCCCTGGTCACGGCCACCTAGGCCGGCCGCCCCCCATGGCCGAGCCGGACCGCAGACTCCGCTTCGGGCGGGACGACACCGGGCCCGTTCTGGAGCAGATGCGGGCCCTGACCGGAGCCGGCCGGGGCTGGATCAACTTCGAGCCCGAGGTGCCCGAGGACGCCGAGGTTCCGGGGGTGGGACTGTTCTCCTTCATGTCGGCCCGGGGGCCGTCCATTCCTCTGTGCACCTGGGTGCCGGAGGGCCCGGGCCGGCGCCAGAAGCGGACACCCCCGACCCTCGGCATCCAGCACCCCAGCGGGGTGAGGGCGGCGGCCCGGCTGGCCGAGCGGGGTCTGCCCCTGCCGGCCGGGTGGCGGGTCACCCAGGACCACCCCAAGCGCGGCCTGGTGGTCAGTGTGGGCGGCGGCCCGGGTGAGGGGTCCATGCTGGAGTGGCTGCTGCGAGCCGGGGAGCTGCTGTCGGTGGTGCCGCCCACCGGCACCTGGGACGCAGCGGTCTACTTTTCCGGCGCCTGAGACTTTCGATAGAGAGGAACGCCCATGTGTTACGGCGACGACGCCCGCCCGCCCCTGCCCCCGGTCCGGGGCGGAGCCGATGACCGCGGGGACATGACCCTGACCTCAGCCGACGGCACCGAGTTCATGGCCTACTACGCCCACCCGGACGGTCCGTCGGACAAGGGCATGATCGTGCTGCCCGACGTGAGGGGCCTGCACCACTTCTACAAGGAGCTGGCCGTGCGCTTTGCCGAGGCCGGCTTCCACGCCGTGGCCATCGACTATTTCGCCCGCACCGCCGACACCCCGGACCGGGGTGAGGCCTTTCCGTTCATGGACCACGTGGCCCAGATGAAGCCGGAGACCACCGACGCCGACATAGCCGCCGCCGCCGGCTGGCTGCGGTCGCTGCCCGGCTCCCCGGTCCGGTCCGTCTTCACGGTCGGCTTCTGCATGGGCGGCTCGCTGTCCTGGCGCCAGTCGGCGGCGGGGCTGGACCTGGCCGGTTGCATCGGCTTCTACGGCGGCCCGTCCCGGGTGGAGGACCGCATCCCCGACATGAGCTCCCCGCTCCTGATGCTGGCGGCCGGTAAGGACTTCACCCCGGTGGAGGCGGTGGAGGACTTTGCCGCCAAGGTGCGGGAGCGGGGGGTTGAGGTCCGGGTGCAGGTCTACCCGGAGGCGCCCCACAGCTTCTTCGACCGCAGCTTCGATGAGCACGCCGAGGCCTGCGCCGATTCCTGGCGGCAGATCCTGGACTTCACCGGCGCGGGCGGGGCCTGACCAGGGCTATCAGCGGCACCATCCGGGTACAGGGTCGCCATGGCGACCACGGTGGCGGGCAAGACCGGGCCGGCCCGGTCCAAGGCCAAGCAGGCGCAGTCCAAGGCGAGGCGGGCCCAGGACCGGCCTCTGGTCCAGCGCACGGCCCGGGTCAGCCTGGGCGCCCGCGCCCTCATCTATCTGGTGCTGGCCTTCATCACCGCCGACATTGCCGCCACTGGGGGAAAGGGCAAGCAGGCCAGCAGCAGCGGAGCGATCCAGGAGATGGTCCGCCAGCCGGCCGGGCCGGCCCTGGTCATCGTCCTGGCCGTGGGTCTGGTGGCCTATGCGGCCTGGAGGATCCTCCAGGCCGCCGCCGGTGACGCCGACGCCAAGCCGGGTGAGGACCTGGCCAAGCGGGTGGGCTGGTTCTCCATCGGGGTCGTCTACCTGGGCCTCTGCGCCCGGTCGGTGCTCCTGCTCTTCGGGCGTCACCAGCAGGCCAACGGGACAGCGTCGGTTTCGGCCCGTCTTCTGGGCGTGACCGGGGGCCGGGAACTGCTGGTCCTGGTCGGGGTGGGTGTGGCCGTCGGCGGTCTGGCCCTGGTGGGCTGGGCCGCGGCCCAGAAGTTCGAGACCTATCTCCCCGATCGGAAGATGCCGGGTTGGGTCGATTTGGCGGCCCGGGTCACGGGCACCTTCGGCAATGTGACCAGGGGAGCGGTCTTCGCGGGGGTGGGGGTGTCGCTCATCGTCTCGGGAGTGGCCGGGACGGCCCGGGACGCCAAGGGCGTGGGCCAGGTGATCCGGGCCCTGTCCCGCCACGCTTACGGCCCATGGATCCTGGCCGTGGTGGCGGCCGGCTTCCTGGCCTTCTCCTTGAGCAGCGTCGTAGAGGGGCGTTACCGGGAGATCTGAAGGGCTACCGGGGCCCCGCCACGGCCGTGGCGGCGGCGGCGGTGGGCACCGGGGAGGCGCTCCGGGCCGGGGCCAGGCCCAGGCCGGCGCCCCCCACCGGGGCCAATCCGGTGCCGGCCCCAGCCCCGGCCCGGCTCCCAGCCGACAGGACGAACAGCAGGCCGGCGCCGGTGGCCACGGCCAGGGCGCAGCCGCCGATGCAGGCGAAGCGCACCCCGACCAGATCGGCCAGGGCGCCCCCGGCCAGACCGGCCAGACAGCACCCGGCCAAGGTGGCGGCCTGCAGGATGCCGAAGGCCACCGCCCGGCCCTCGGCCGGCAGGCGCCGGCGCACCACCGGCCCGGCCGCCACGATGACGGCGAAGGTGGTGCCCGACGCCGCCCAGGCCAGCAGGGCGAACCCGAAGGAGGAGGCCAGGAGGAAGGCCCCGATGGCGATGGCCCCTCCGCCCACCAGGACCAGGCTGGCCACCCGCAGCAGGCGGCGGTCGTCCCCGGTCACGGGGATGAGGGCGCTGACCAGGATCAGAGCGACCGGGGCGGCGGCCAGCAACAGGGCGGCCCGGGTGGGGGAGGCGTGTTCGAAGGCGGCGCCCAGGGCTTCGGGAACCGTGCCGGCCACCGAGGCGGTCACGCCCAGGATCACGCACATCCGCAGGGAGCCGTCCCCGAAGAGGATACGGGCGCCGTCGCCCAGCTGGCGGCGGAGGCGGACCTTGAGGCCGGTGGCGGGCCGGGAGGCCGGGAGGCGGCTGACCAGTAGAGCCGAGACCAGGAAAGAGGCGCCGTTGAGGCCGAGGGTGCCCCGGGTGCCGAGTAGGAGGATCAGCCCACCGCCGCAGAGGTAACCCAGGGCCACGGCCACCTGGCCGGTCATCACTGACAGGGCGTTGTAGGCCCCGTAGGCGGCGTCGTCGACCATGAGCTCGGATCGCATGGCCGACCGGGCGGCTTCGAAGGGGGGAGTGGCCAGCCCGGCGGCCAGGGCGCCGATCAGGAGGACGGGGGTGGGCACCCCGGGGACGGCCAGGATCAGGAAGACGGCCCCCCGCAGCAGGTCGGCGCCCACCATCACCCTCCGGCGGGGCTGGCGGTCGGCTATGGCGGCGGTGATCGGACCGACCAGGGCGTAGGGCAGGAGGCTGGCCGTGGTGACCAGGCCGGTGGCGAGAGCGGAGTGGGTCTGGTCGAAGACCAGGACGGCCAGGGCGATCCGGGAGGCCCAGTCGCCCAACTCACTGGCCAGCTGGGCCAGCCACAGGGTGCGCAGTTCCCGGATGCGTAGCGGGCGGACCAAGGCGGCGGTCCGGGCCAGGAGACGGCTGCCGGTTCGGGGCTGAAGGGTCAACACGGGAGGGACTGGCTCCTGGAGGCGTCTGGGTCGGGTAGAAGGTTGTTCGGGTCTTGGGGTGTTTCGGGTCCTACGGGTTCCGGGGCCGGCCCGCTGGGCCGGGGTGCTGCCGGGGAGGAGGAGAAATGGCTAAAGCGTTCCTCCCCGACAGCCGAGAACCCCTGACCGGAAGAAGCTCGTTCGACCGTTCAAGCGAGAGCTCCATCCGTAAGGCTGAGATTCCTGCCCCCTTCAACAAGGGGCAGGTCTCAGGTCCAGCTGCTGCCGCGACGGCTGGTCATTGGAGACCTCCCTTCGGTTCTTTCCGGGACTCATTCCCGGCGCCGTTCGCAGCGGCGCTGGGTCGAGTCGGTGTAGGACGAAAGGGTGTAACGCCGCGACTGGGATGGGAAGGGCTAATCGCCTTTTGATCTGATCGCGCTACATAGGTTGCGCGCGCAAACGGCTTACTGGGCTAGGTCGGGTGATGAACGCCACCGATGTCATTACACGGGGCGTGGGCGGTCACTCACGCTGCCACGCAGCGCGGTCAACGTGTGGTGACGTTTACCGGCCGGCTCGGGAGGGGTCGCCAGGCCCGCCGGCTTCGGGGAAGGCGGCCAGGGTCCGGCCCTTGAAATACCGCGGGCTCATGGGTCCGTAGATGCCGAGCAGGACCAGGCCGACCACTATCGACCCGGCCGCCAGGAGGAAGGCACCACCGACCCGCCAATGGGTGCCGGGTACCGACCAGGACGTGAAGCTGCTCCCCGGTCCCCAGTCCTGTTCGAATGAATAGCCCCCGATGGCCCACATCAGCGCCCAGCCCAGCAGGGGCAGCACGCCCCGCATGAACAGGTTGCGCACGCTGTGGGTCAGGGTCCGGCGGAAGAACCAGACGCAGGCCAGGCCGGTGAGGCCGTAATAGAAGGCGATGAGCACGCCCAGTGAGGTCACCGAGTCGGCTATCACCGCCCCGGCCGAGATGTAGTTCATGACCGCGTAGACCACGATGGAGGCGCCGCCCATCACCACGGTGGAGACACTGGGGGTCAGGAAGCGGGAGCTGACCCGGCCGAAGGCGGAGGGGATCGCTTCGAAGGCCGCCATGGAGAGGGTGGTCCGGGCGGTGGGCAGGATGGTGGTCAGCGTGGAGGCGGCTGCCGAACTCAGCACCATGAGCAGGAGCAGGTGGGTCAACAAGCTCCCCGGACCGGACGTGCCGAACACGGAGCCGCCCAGCACCGAGAGCACGTCACCGGTGTGGGCCGGATTACCCAGGCCGATGCCCTTGGTCCCGAGGCCGGCATAGGACTGGGCCGACATGACGACCAGCAGGTAGACGGCCGGCAGGATGACGGTGGAGATCACCGCCGCCCTCCCCGGGGCGACCCGGCGGTCCACTGTCTCCTCGTTCACGGACACGGCCGAGTCCCAACCCCAGTAGATGAACAGCATCAGGGTCAGGCCGTTCACGAAGGACCGGAGCGAGCCGCCGAAGGGGTTGAACCAGGACAGGGCCGGCGTCAGGTGGCCGAGCGGGGCCGAGCCGGTGCCCACCTTGACCAGAGCCACCACCGACAGCAGGACCAGCATGGTCAGCTCGACGCCGAGGAGGACCTTCTGGATGTTGGCCGAGATGGTGATGCCGACGTAGCAGATGACCGTCATGGCCACGATCCAGAGGATCCCGACCAGGAGGATCCAGATGCTGTTGGCCTGGTCCCCGATCCCGTGGTCGTTGAACAGCAGGAACACGTACTGCCCGGCTATCTGGGCCAGGCTGGCCATGACCAGGATGTCGGCGGCCACGATGCCCCAGCCGCCCATCCATCCCGTCCGGGGGGAGAAGGCCCGGGCCGCCCAGGTGAAGGTCGTGCCGCAGTCCGGGTCGATCCCGTTCAGCTCCTTGTAGCCGAAGGAGATCAGCAGCATGGGTACGAAGGCCAGCAGGGTGACGATGGGGGCCCGGGCCCCGATGAGCACCACCACGAATCCGAGGGTGGCGGCCAGGCTGTAGGCCGGCGCCGTCGAGGCCACGCCCAGCACGGTGCTGGAGATGAGGCTGAGGGCGCCGCCGCGCAGACCCTTGTCATCAGGGGTCGAATGGACGGCGGCGGGCGGCGCCGGCTTGGTGATGGTCATGGGAAGTGGGGGCGGAGGGGATCGAACCCTCGACACACGGATTAAAAGTCCGCTGGTCTACCACTGACCTACGCCCCCCGGAGACTCCCCTCCGGAGGAGTCACGGTACCCGGGGCCGCCTCGGCGGCTGACACCTGGCTCGCGGGCCGACAGGATGGTCGAGTGGCTGACGAAGCATCTGAGCGCGAAGCCGAGCAGGATGAGGCCGGCTTTCTGGAGGCCTACCTCGCCCGGCGCCACGGGTACCCCAAGGCGGCCAACACCGCCGACGTGGCTCTGTTCACCGACCGGCCGGACGGCCCGTCGCTGCTGCTCATCCGCCGGGGCGGTCATCCCTTTCGGGGCCGGTGGGCGCTGCCCGGAGGCTTTCTGGATGTGGGAGATGGCGATTCCGGCCAGGGCGAGGATCTGGAGACCTGTGCCCGCCGGGAGCTGGCCGAGGAGACGGGCATCCGGGTCGAGCCGGGTCGGCTGGAACAACTCGGCACCTACGGGGATCCGGACCGGGACCCCCGGGGCCGGACCATCTCGACCGTCTACACCGGACACGTGTCAGGCGGGCCGGCCCCGGCCGGCGCCGACGATGCCGCCGAGGCCCGGTGGGTGGCGGTGGCGGAACTGGAAGGACCGGACGGGCCGGATCTGGCCTTCGATCACGCCCGCATCGTCAGCGATGCCATCGCCCGGGCCCGCCGGCGGGGCTGGATCGGCTGATCCAGCGCGGCTGAGACCGCTCAAGTGTGGTCTCAGGCCAGACAGCGCAGCGGGGCGCCCCCGTTGAAGGCGATCATGTCCCCGAAGGCGGTGGCCAGATCGATCGGGGACCCCAGAGGCAGGCCGTCCAATTCGGCATAGGCCCGGTGGAGATTGCCCACGACCCGCTCCGGATCCAGCCACTCCGCGAAGGCCCCCAGATCGGCCTGCCGGGCTGCGTCCAGGGGGCTGGCCCCGGCGCCGTGGGCGTCCCGGGCCAGGTCGGTCAACCAGGAGAGGTAGTCCTCGACGACGTTGATGGCCTCCGGACCGCACACCCCGCCGTGCCCGGGCACGATGACAGCGGGGTCGAGGCCGCGGATGGCATCCAATGCGGCCAGCGAACCCTGGATCGATCCCATCAGGGCGAACGGCGTGCCCCCGTTGAAGAGAAGATCCCCGGCGAAGAGGACCTTCTCCGCCGGCAGCCACACCACCACGTCGCCCGTGGTGTGGGCCGGCGTCCCGATGTAGCGCAGCTCCACCGCCCGATCGCCCACCCACAGGTCCAGCTGTTGGGGAAAGGTCACATCGGGCGGCGTGACGGTCAGCTCGCCCCACTCGACGGCGCCGAAGATGGCGTCAAGGCCGCCGATGCGCTGGTCCACCATCACCTCCCGGCAGCGGACGTGACCGATGATGCTGGCCTCCGGGAACAGGCAGTTTCCGTTGGTGTGGTCCCCGTGGTGGTGGGTGTTGACCACCGTGGTGACGGGAAGGGGGCTGACGGCGGTAACGGCCTGGCGGAAGGCCCGGGTCCGGCGTTCGGTCGAGGCCGTGTCCACGGCCGTGATCCGGTCGGAACCCACCAGAAAGCCGGCGTTGTTGATCCACCAACTGCCGTCGGGCTGCACGTAGGCGAAGGCGCCGGGGGCGACCTCTACGGTGCGCGGCGGCCCCAGTGCCTCGGCGCCGTGGTGGCCCTGGTGTGGGGAGGGACCGGGCATGGCCCGAGCGTAGATTCAGCGTCATGACCACCGTGCTGCCCCGCTGGGACCTGTCGGGATACTTCCCCTCGCTGGGATCGAGGGAGTTCGCCGAGCACCACGAACGTCTGGGCGCCGACGTGGACCGCCTGGCGGCTCTGTATGAAGAGCACGACGTCCGGGGCGGGACCGACGCCGTGGTCGATCCGGCCAGGCTGGAGGCCTTCGAATCGGTGCTGGCCGCCACCAATGAAGTGTTCGAGGAGTTCCGGCTGCTCAACGCCTACGTGTATGCCTTCGTGACGACCGACGCCCGGGACGAGACGGCCGCCGCCCTGGCCTCGGAGTTGCAGGCCCAGGGGGCCCGGGTCCGATCCCTGACCACCCGCTTCGACGCCTGGGTGGCCGCCCTGGGGGCGGACGCTCTGGTGGCCGGCTCGGTGGTGGCCGCCGATCACTCCTTTCCGCTGCACAAGGCGGAGCGCTCGGCCGCCCATCAGATGACCGAAGGGGAAGAGGCTCTGTACTCCGAGCTGGCCCTGACCGGCAGCACGGCCTGGAGCCGCTTACACGGGGACGTGACCTCGATGCTCTCGGCCGAGGTGGAGAACCCGGACGGCTCGGTGGACTCGCTGCCGATCACGGTGGTGCGCAACCTGGCCACCGACGCCGACCCGCAGCGGCGCCGGGCCGCCTACCGGGCCGAGCTCAAGGCGTGGGAGACGGTGGGAGTGCCGTGCGCGGCGGCCATGAACGGGATCAAGGGCGAGGCCAACACCGTCAACCGCCACCGGGGTTGGGCCGACTCACTGGAGCCGGCCCTGCACAACAACGCCGTGAGCCGCGCCACCCTGGCCGCCATGCAGTCGGCGGTGGTGGCGTCGCTGCCCGACTGGCGCCGGTATCTCCGGGCCAAGGCGCGCCTCTTGGGATCAGCCGGCGCCAACGGCGGTCTGCCCTGGTGGGATCTGTTCGCCCCGGTCGGTGACCCCTCCGCCGCCTCCGTGGCCTGGGACGAGGCAACCGCCACCGTGTTGTCCAGCTTCGCCAGCTACTCCCCGGCCCTGGCCGGGCTGGCCCAGCGCGCCCTGGACGAGCGCTGGATCGATGCCGAGGCCCGCTCGGGCAAGCGGGGCGGCGCCTTCTGCATGGGCATCCGGGAGGGCGAGAGCCGGGTCCTGCTCAACTTCGGCCACACCTTCGACTCCGTCTCGACCCTGGCCCACGAGCTCGGCCACGCCTACCACAACACCACCTTGGCCGACCGCTCCCCGATGCAACGGGCTACACCCATGGCCCTGGCCGAAACGGCCTCCATCTTCTGTGAGACCCTGCTGACCCACTCGGCCCTGGCCGCCACCGAAGACCCGGCCCGGCGCCTGTCCATTCTGGAATACGACCTCCAAGGTGGCTGCCAGGTGGTGGTGGACATCCACTCCCGCTTCCTGTTCGAGTCCGCCGTCTTCGAGCGCCGTCAGGCCCGGACGCTCTCGGTCAATGAGTTCTGCGAGCTGATGCTCGACGCCCAACGTCAGGCCTATGGGGACGGCCTGGATGGGGACCACCTGCACGCCTACATGTGGGCCGTGAAGCCCCACTACTACTCGACCCACTACTACAACTGGCCCTACACGTTCGGCCTGCTGTTCGGACTCGGTCTCTTCGCCGTCTACCAGGACGATCCCGAGCGGTTCCGCTCCGGCTATGACGACCTCCTCTCCTCCACCGGGTTGGGCGACGCCACCGAGCTGGCCGGCCGCTTCGGCATCAAGGTGGAGGAGGAGAGCTTCTGGGCGTCCAGCCTGGAGGTCCTGCGCGGGCGCATCGACAGCTTCGAGAAGCTGACGGCGCCGGCGTAGCCGGCCGCTACGACGCGGCCCGGCCGGGCGCTAGGGCAGGGCCTGGGAAGGGTCGTCGGGGCGCATGCCCTCGGCGTACCAGCAGGTGAGCATGACCTGGGCGCTCTTACCGGCAAAAGTGCGGCCGTTGGCGGCCGGACCGTCCGGCACGGCCGACCAGTCCCACCACACGACGCCCTTCCACCAGCTGTAACCCTCGAAGGTCTCCAGCAGGGCCTGGTAGAGGTCGGCCTGGAGTCCCTCGTTCGGCGTCGAGTAGTAGTTGAGGAACGGCTGGGCGGCGGCATAGTCGCCCGAGAGGTAACCCGACTCCCCGAACAGGATGGGCCGGCGGTACCGGGCCGACAGCTGGGCCACGGCGGCCACCCAGTTCCGGCCCCGCCACGCCGCCATCGACGATGACCGCCAGTCGTGCAGCAGTTGGCCCAACGACGGCGAAGCCGACCCGTCCAGCGGGAAGTACGCCGACACCCCGATCTCGTCCACGGCTCCGAGGAAGCGGGCCAGCCCGAGGACCGACCAGTCCTCCTCGTAGGCCAGGGTGCCGTGGAACCGGCGGCGGACGCCGGCTATCACCGACAGCCAGTCGGCGGTGAAGGGCTCCAGGGTCGACAGCTCGCTGCCCACGAACAGCGTCGACACTCCCGAGGTCTGCGCCAGCTGGGCGAAGTGGTCGATGAACGAGGAGTACGAGGCGAAGAAGACCTGGGGATGAGCAGGAGCCAGGACCCCCCGGAAGTCGCCCAGGCACCCGGCGCAGTAGATGAGAGGCGTCAGGATGACCTTCAACCCGGCCGACCGGGCCACGCTGATCTCGTTCTCGAGGACCGAATCCGGCACCGTCCCGACGTAGGGCTCGACCGAGTCGGCATTGGGGGTGGGAGCCTCCCACCAGACGTCCAGCTCGATCGTGTTCATGCCGGTGGCCCTGAGCTGGCCCACGGCGTCGGCCACCTCGTTGACGCTGTCGGTGGAGAGGTTTTCGAGGGCGGCCCCGGCCACCTTGCCATCCGTGCCGTCGCTGACGGTCTGATAGCCCGGCAGGGTCGAAGCCGCCGATGCCGCCCGGGCGGCACCGAACGGGGCCCGGGCCGCCGGCCCGGTGCTGGCCAGGGCACCGGCGCTGGGCGCGGCGGTGAGGATGGCGGCGGTCAGGGCCGCCGTGGCCAGCTTCAGCACCGCTATCAGTTCGACGCCGGCGTCTCGACGTCCTGCGCCCGCATCAGGGCGTCGCCGGGGCGGACGGTTATTTGACCGAGGCCAGGATGGAGGAGGCCGCCTGCACCCCGGCTGAGGTGCAGACCCCTCCGGGCTGGCCGTTGGTCAGCTTGCAGATGATGGCCGACATGAAGTTGGCCGAGCCGACGATGTTCTGGGCCACGGTGGAACTCGGGTCGGCCAGCTGGCTGGCGATCTGGGCCCAGGACAGACCCTGGAGAACGGCCGGGTCATAGGTGCTGTTCACGACGTACTTGTTGCCGAAGTCGATGAACGGCACCGAGCCCTGGGAGTCGTAGGTCTGGAGGATCTTGGCCTGGGCTGCGGTGGGGGTCTGCAGGGTGGCGTGGCTGGTGTTCTGCATCTCCACCGCCACGAAGCTCACGTATGGGCTCGAGTAGGTGGAGCCCACGAAGCTGAAGGTGTTGGTGTCGGGATCGACGTCGCTGCCGGAGGACAGGGCCGTCTTGAGCCCGGTGAAGGTCCCGAACCGGGACAGGGCGACCACTATCGGCCAGCGGGAGGCGCCGCAGTAGGGGCACCACTCATCGCCCATGAAGAGAATCTCCGGCTTGCCGTTCAAAGTGAGGGGGGTGGCCTTGGAGATGACGGTCGGGGCGCTGGCGGAGCCCGAGGGCACCTTGACCTGGTTGAAGGTGGCCAGGGGCACGTTGGTGGCGTCGCTGACCACACCGGCGGCGGCCGGGCTGTAGTCGATGGCGGAGCTCGGGGACTTGCTGGCGCCGCCCCCGCTGACGGCCACGATCACCAGCACGATCACAACCAACAGGACCACGGCGCCGGGGATGGCCACCCGGGCCCAGGGAAAGCCGGCCTGACGCCGGGACCCGCCCCGTCCGGCGCCCCCCCGGCCGGGCCCCCGGCCTCCGCCGGAGCGATTCGTCCCTCCGCCCTGTCCGGGCCGCGGCCGCTGCCCTCCCCGCTGACTCGGCCGCGTCCTGTTCCCGGTCTGTGCCATGCCCGAAGGTTACCGATGGCCGGACCCCCCTCCGAGTCGGCCGGGGAATGCCCGGCCGGGAGGACCGGTTGTACCTACTCTCAAGGTGTTGGCCCCCGAGGCCGATCAGTGCCTTGAGGAATTGTGTGTGATCCGGCCTCGGTTAGGGAAGTGTTGCCGGACCGTTAAGTCTCCGCTTATGCCGCCACCATCGGGCCAAAGCAGGGTATTAAGTCTTAGAACGAAGGCAGCCGGAAGGGAGCCCAGATGGTTGAGATTCATGAAGGAGCCAAGGAAAGGCTGCTGGCGGCGGCCGAAGAGCTCCGGGTCACCCATGCCTCCGAGGTTGCCGTGAGCACCAGCCGGCTCCTCAACCCCCTGCTCGACATCTGGTCCATCGCCACCGAACTGGGCCCCCAGGTGGCGGCGCCGGTCGAGGAACTGCTCACCGTCTATGCCGGGCCCCGGGATCTCGCCTCCCCGGCCGAGTTGGAAGAACTGGTGGAGCGGCTTAGGACTGCCTCCGACCTGGCGATGGTTTAACCCGGTCGGGTCAACGGCTCCCTCCGGGGAGCACCGCCTCCCGGCTGAACCGCCTGGAGGAGTGAAAGCAGTGGGCAGACGATGACGACGGCAGCGGCTCCGGCCCCCTGCCTGGACGTCCTGGTGGTGGACGACCTGGCCGACGCCCGCCGGCTGCTGCGGCTCGTGCTGGATGGGGACCAGCGTTTCCGGGTGGTCGGCGAAGCCTCCGATGGCCAACAGGGCGTCGAGTTGGCCACCCATCTCCACCCCGATCTGATCCTCCTGGACCTGGTCATGCCCCACATGGCCGGTCTGGAGGCCCTACCCCGGCTCCGGGAGGCGGCTCCGGGGGCCCGGGTGGTGGTGGTCTCCAACACCGAGGACGACACCATGGAAGCCGAGGCCCGGTCGCTGGGGGCGGTCGGCTACCTGGAGAAGGGACTTCCCCCCAGTGAGTTGGTCGATGGCCTGCTGGCCGTGGCCGGAGCCCTGGAGGCCGTCGAGCAGGGCCTGTCCGAGGCCCGCTCCCGCCTGGCCGCCGAGGTCCAAAGCGCCCGCTCCGCCCGCCACTTCGTGGAGTCGACCCTGGCCGAATGGGACACCAGCGAGCCCACCGAGGTGGTCAAGCTCCTGGTCAGCGAGTTGGTGACCAACGCCGTGCTCCACGCCCGCTCGGAGGCCGAGGTGGTGGTCCAGCTCCGCCCCAGTTCCATCCGGGTCGAGGTCCTGGACCGCAGTCCCGACCTCCCGGTGGTGCGCCAGGTCGAGCCGGAGGCCACCTCGGGCCGGGGGATGGCCCTGGTCAGCACCTACGCCTCGGCCTGGGGGACCCGGCGCCTCCCCCAGGGCAAGGCGGTCTGGTTCGAGGTACCCCGGTCGGCCGTCTCGCGCTGACAGACTGAGGGCCATGGACTCCATGGACGCCGCGCCGGTCGGGAACGCGGCTGGGCCCCAGGACCCTGCGCCCACCGACTTCGATCGCCAGCGCGACCTGGGGATCCTGGCCCGGATGGAGGGGGAGCTGGCCGACGTGGAGGCGGCGCTCGAACGCCTGGAAGCCGGGACCTATGGGCTCTGCGAAGCCTGTTCCGCCTCGATCGAGGACACACACCTGGAGGCTCATCCTGCCGCCCGCTTCTGCCGGGTGCACCAGGACCTGGACCCCGGCTCCGGCCCGGCCTGAGTTCCAGCCGGGGTTAATCGGTTTCCAGTGGGTTCCCGTCCGGGGAGGCCACGGCCCTGGGGTCGAAGCGCCGCCCCAGGGTGATCTCACCGGCGGTCACTTCGGCCCAGCGACCGGAGAGGTTGTGGTGGGCCCCGCCCCGGTCCGGAGGGTGGCCCAACTGACGCTCCAGGGCGGAGATGACCCCTCCGTGGGTGACCAGCAGGAGCACGCCCCCAGACGTCCCCGGGATGAGGTCGAAGAGGGCCGCCGTGACCCGGCGGGTCACCGACTCGGTTGATTCGCCTCCGGGCGGGCGGTCGAGCTGGTGGGCCCTCCAGGCCGCCACCTCCTCCGGCCACCCCGCCGCCGTCTCCTCCCCGGTGTGGCCCGTCCACCAGCCCAGCTCCCGCTCCCGGAGCCGGGCGTCGATCACCGGCGGGGCGAGCCCCAGGCCGGCGGCCAGGATGGCGGCGGTGGCCCGGGCCCTATGCAGGTCGGAGCTGGCCACCCCGGAGATGCCCAGCCCGGCCAGGCCCGGGGCCAGGCGGTGGACCTGGGCCTCCCCGTCGACCGAGAGGGGCGGATCGGACCACCCCTGGGCCCGGCTCTCGGCGTTCCAGGTGGACTGGGCGTGCCGGATGAGCAGGGCGTCGGTCATCGTCCAGAAGTGAATCATCTGGGTCCCGTCGGTAGCCTTCCGGAGTGGCGAGGATCAGATTGTTCGCCGGCGCCCGGGAGGCGGCGGGCACCGGCCGGGACGAGATCCCCGGCCAAACCGTGGCCCAGGTCCTGGACGGGGCCGTCGGGCGCTACGGCGCCGGCTTCGCCGAGGTGCTCTCCATCAGCCGGGTCTGGGTCAACGGTGAGCCCGCCGCCCAGGAGGATCCGGTGCTCGACTCCGACGAGGTGGCGGTGCTGCCGCCAGTCTCCGGCGGAGCCGGAAGTGCAGACCCAGCCGGCGGAGCCGGGGCCCGATGACGGCCACCACAGCGCCGACAGCCGGAGCCAGGACCGAGGCGAGGGCGACGGCATCCCCGGGGATGCCGCGGCTGGCCTCGGTGCCTCCCGCCGTTCCCCACGGCCGGCTGGGCGTGGTGTGGGGCCTGCTCACGGCCGCAGCCGTCTTTGGGGGCAGTTGGAGCCTGGCCGGCTGGCTGGCGGTGGGAGCCCTGGTGGCGGTGTTGGCCCTGGCCCGCACCCGGGGGGTCACTCCGGTGCCGGCGGCCGGGGCGGCGTCGGCGGCGTTGGCCGGTCCCCTCCTGGCCGTCCTGGCCGGCGGGTGGGCCGCCCTGGCCGGTCTGCTGGGGTCGGCCGCTCTGGGCCTGTACCTGGCCCGGCGCCGGGACGCCTCCACCTGGCTCCGCCCTAGTGACCCGGTCAACCGGGTGACCTTGGGGGGCCTGGCCCTCGGCCTGTGCGGGGCGTCGCTGGTCCTGCTGGAGACCAGGAGCGTGACCCTGATCGCCCTCATCCTGGCCCTCACCTGCTGCCATGACGCCAGCCGGTATCTGGTCGGCTGGGGTGCCCCCAGCGTCTGGGAGGGCCGGGTGGCCGGGGTGGCCGCCGTCGGCAGCGCCACCCTGGCCGTGGCCGTGATCCAGCCCACCCCGGTGTCGGGGGCCTATCCCTGGCTCCTGGGCGGCCTGGTGGCCGCCGGGGGTTGTCTGGGCCGGCTCCTGGTGGCCCGCATCGAGGGTGAGGCGGCGGTCGGCCCCCTGCGCCGGCTGGACACGCTGATGGTGGCGGCCCCGGCCGTTCTGCTCATGGCTGTAGCCGGTCATCGATAGGGGCCCAGCCGACCGGCGCCGGTAGCATCAAAGCAAGATGCCGATAGAGCCCTCCGATCTGGCCCGATTCCTCGATCCGTCCTTCCTGGACGACCTGGAGAAGCGGACGATGGCCCAGCTGCGGCAGGCCCGCAGCGAGTTGCAGGAGGCGGAGGGAGCCATCTCCTACGTGCGCCGGGTGGTGCAGGGCCGGCTCGACATCGTGGCCGCCGAGCGCCAGCGCCGGGCCGGTGGTTCCGACGGCGGCGGGGCGGCCGACATCCTCGAGCAGCTGCCCGGCATCCTGGCCGACAGCGGATCGCGCAGCAGCAATCGGCTGCTTTCCCAACTCGACCCCGGGGATATGGCCGCGGCGCTGGTGGCCGACCTCGACCGGAGCATCGACCCGGCCCAGTTGACCGACCTGCCCGCCCTGAGCGATGAGGTCCTGGCCGAGTTGACCGACTCCATGGCCGTGATCGAGCGCCAGCTGTCCGCCAATCGCCGGGCCGTGCACGATCGCATCGACCGCTTCCAGGCCGAACTGGTCCGCCGGTACCAGTCCGGTGAGGCCAGCGTCGACTCCCTGCTGGGCTGAGCGGGAGCGTGGCCGAGGAATTCCCCGAGTCCTCCACCGGGCCGGACCGGCGCCGGGAGCTGGGCGGCTTCATCCGGGAGCGCCGCAGCGAGTCTCGGCTGTCGGTGCGGCGGCTGTCGGCCCTGGCCGGGGTGTCCAACCCCTACCTCAGCCAGATCGAACGGGGTCTGCGCAAGCCTTCGGCGGAGATCCTCCAGCGGCTGGCCAAGGCGCTGCAGATCTCCGCCGAGAGCCTCTACGAGCGGGCCGGGATCCTGGAGCGGGGGGCCGACCTGGCCGGCCACATCCGCCGGGACCCGGTTCTCACCGATGACCAGAAGGACCAGCTGATCCGGCTCTACGAGTCATTCGACCAGCCCACCGAGGCCGGGAGGACCGGCCCCGGGGAGGGTCCTTCCGCCCTCGGCCGGTAACCTGACCCGTCTCGTGAGGAGAGTGGCGGTGCTTTCGATGCACACGTCCCCTCTCGCCCAGCCGGGGTCAGGCGATGGCGGGGGGATGAACGTGTACGTGCGCGAGCTCTGCACCGCCCTGGCCCGGTCCGGCTCGGAATGCGACGTGTTCACCCGGGCCGACGACCCCGGGGCCCCCGCCGTCATCCCGGTCGAGCCCGGTTTCCGCGTCCACCACGTGCCGGCCGGGCCCATCGCCCCGGTGCCCAAGGCCGACCTGGGCGGGCTGGTGGAGGAGTTCGCCGACGGGGTGGGCGTCTGGCTGGAGCGCTCCCCGGTCGATCTGATCCACGCCCACTACTGGCTCTCGGGGGCGGCCGGCCACCTCCTCAAGCACCGCCTCGACCTCCCGCTGGTCTCCACCTTCCACACCCTGGAGCGGGTCAAGGCCGCCACCGGCGCCTCGGACGGAAGTGACGACCCGCGCCGGGTGGAGACCGAGCAGGCCGTCATCGGCTGCTCCGACGCCATCCTGGCCCCCAACCGGCCCGAGGCCGACCACCTGGTCGACCTCTATGACGCCCCCCGGGAGCGGATCCGGGTGGTGGCCCCCGGGGTGGACCACGCCTTCTTCGCCCCGGGGGAGCGCACCCGGGCCCGGCGGGCCCTGGGCCTGCCCACCGAGGGGCGCATGCTCCTTTTCATCGGGCGCATCCAACCGCTCAAGGGGGCGGATGTGGCGGTGGGGGCGCTGGAGCACCTTCGCCGGGAGGACGCATTCCTGGTCGTGGCCGGCGGAGCCAGCGGCCCGGGGGGACAGGCCGAGGTGGAGCGGGTCCACGCCCTGGTGGACCGGGCCGGCCTGAGCGACCGGGTCCACTTCTTCCCGCCCCAGCCCCATGAGCTGGTGTCCACCTTCTGCCGGGCCGCCGACGTCTGCCTGGTGCCGAGCCGGACCGAGTCCTTCGGCCTGGTGGCCCTGGAGGCCGGCGCCTGCGGCGTGCCGGTGGTGGCCACCTCGGTGGGGGGCCTGCGCTCGCTGATCGTGGACGGCCAGACCGGCGTGCTGGTGCCCGAGCGCCGCCCCGAGGCCTTCGCCCGGGCCGTGGAGTGGGTCCTGGCTTCCCCGGAGCGGGGCCGGGCCCTGGGCCAGGCGGCGGCCGTCAACGCCCGGCGCTACAGCTGGCGGAGGGCGGCGGCGGCGGTGGATTGGCTGCATTCCGAGTTGTCCGAGCGTCAACTGGTGGAGTGCGCGTAAACCGCTGCTGACGGGCTTTTTTGGGCCCTTGCCGCACCAAAGGGCCGGCGTTATGGTGGCCTCAGTTCGGCCCGAGGTGCGGAACGGTCCTCCCGTTCGGGGAAGTACGGGAGCCGGCCGAGATGTTCCTCGGGCCGACTCGCGCCCGGGGGCAGGGCCGTACTCTGCCCGGGTGACGAAGTCCTTGGCCATCATCGGCGGCGGGCGCATGGGCGAGGCCCTGCTGAGAGGCCTCGCGGCCCACGGGTGGCGTCCTGAGGACCTGACCGTGGTGGAGGTGTCCGAGGTCCGCCGGGCCGAGCTGGCCCCGGCCTTCCCGGGTCTGGAGCTGCGGGCCGAGCTGCCCGCCTCCGGGCTGGCCCCTGACGCGGTACTGGCCGTCAAGCCGCCGGATGTGGCCGGGGCCGCCGCCGCCGCCGCCGCGGCGGGAGCGGGCCGGCTGCTGTCCATCGCGGCCGGAGTCCCCACCCCGGCCATCGAGGCGGCGGCGGGGTCCGGGGTCCGGGTCCTGCGGGCCATGCCCAACACCCCGGCCCAGGTCGGCACGGGCGCCTCGGCTGTCTGCGCCGGGAGCTCGGCCGCTCCCGGTGATCTGGACTGGGCCGAGACCGTCCTGGGCTCGGTCGGCCTGGTCGTCCGGGTGGAGGAGGGCCTGATCGACGCCGTCACCGGACTGTCCGGCTCCGGGCCCGCCTATGTCTTCCTCCTGGCCGAAGCCTTGATGGAGGCG
Source organism: Actinomycetota bacterium (assembly GCA_027315345.1). GTDB lineage: Bacteria > Actinomycetota > Acidimicrobiia > Acidimicrobiales > JAJPHE01 > DAHUYE01. Next base: position 10,139 of record DAHUYE010000060.1, on the reverse strand, counting down.
GGCCGATCCGTCGGGCTCCCGGACGCCATCGCCCGGGACCTGACCGTCCAGACCCTGCTCGGGGCGGCCCGCCTCTTGAGCGAGACGGGCACCGCCCCCGAGGAGCTGCGGGCCATGGTCACGTCTCCCAACGGGACCACGGCGGCGGGCATCGCCGCCCTGGAGGACGGGGGTTTCCGCCCGGCGGTGGCCGCCGCCGTCCGGGCTGCCACCGAGCGCTCCCGCCAGTTGGGTTGACTGTGCTGACTGTCCGGCCTCCGGCCGGACGGTGCCGGCGGGGACCCCAGCCCCGCCGGCCTGGCGGACAGGCCCTCCGGCCCGACAATGCCGGCGGGGACCCCAGCCCCGCCGGCCGACTGTGCCGACTGTCCGGCCTCCGGCCGGACGGTGCCGGCGGGGACCCCAGCCCCGCCGGCCGGGCGGCCAGGTGACGGCCAGGCAGGGCGGATGTAGTCTCGCTGTGGGCGGAGAGGGGTGATTCCACTGACGCAATCGGGCTACGCCGGAGCCAGCTTTCTGACGGTCGGCGAAGTTGCCAGGAACCTCAGGGTCTCGAACATGACTGTTTACCGCCTGATCAACTCGGGCGAGTTGGCGGCGGTCCGGGTGGGGCGGTCCTTCCGCCTGCGCGAAGAGGACGTCGACCGGTATCTGTCCGCTCGGTACACGGAGGCGGGCTGATCCAGCGGATGGCCGGATGAATCTGGCCTCGATCACCGACCAGCACCCGGCGGACGCCCCAGCCATCCTGGCTCCGGGCCGGAGCCTGTCCTACGGGGAGCTGAGGTCCGAGGTGTCCGCCCTGCGGGGCGGTCTGTCCGACGCGGGGGTGCGCCCGGGCGACCGGGTGGCGCTGGCCCTGGCCAACGACTGGCCCTTTGCCGTGGCCTATCTGGCCGTGCTGGGGGTCGGGGCGGTGGCGGTGCCCATCGAGCCCGGCCTGCCCGCCCCGGCCATCGAGGCCGAGCTGGGGGCGGTCGGGGTGAGCGCGGCTTTCGTCGGGCCCCAGGCCGCCGAGGCCTTCTCCGCTTCCGACCGGCGCGACGGCTACGGCCTGGTGGTGGCCGCCCCCGGAGCGGAGGCCCTGAAAGGCTCGACTCCGATGTCGGAACTGTCCAGCGGGGCCGTCGCCGAGCTGGCGGACAAGGCTCCCGGGGACCCGGCCGTGCTGATCTTCACGGCCGGGACGGCCGGCTCGCCCAAGGCGGCCATCCTCACCCACGGCAGCCTGCGGGCCAACCTGGACCAGGTCCAGGCCCACCCGGGCCGGGCCCTCCTGCCCGGGGATGTGAGCTACGGGGTGCTGCCCCTGTTCCACGTATTCGGCCTCAACGTGGTGTTGGGGTTGTCCCTGCTGGCCGGCGCCAGCGTGTTGATGGTGGAGCGCTTCCACGCCGACACCGCTCTGGACGAGATCCCGGCCCGGGGGGTGAGTCTGCTGGCCGGAGCGCCGCCCATGTTCGCCGCTCTGAGCGCGGCCGGTGCCGACCGGCCCCGGTCCCTCGACGGGGTCCGCCTGGCCGTATCGGGGGCGTCGGCCCTGAGTGCGGAGATCGCCCAGGCCTTCGAGGCGCGCTTCGGCCTTCCCCTCTGGCAGGGCTACGGCCTGACCGAGGCCAGCCCGGTGGTGACCTCCTCGGTGATCGGCGGGGTGGCCAAGCCCGGTTCCATCGGCGTGCCCGTGCCCGGGGTCGAGGTGCGCATCATCGATGATGACGGGGAGGACGCCTTCGTGGGGGACTCCGGGGAGTTGTGGGTCAAAGGCCCCAACGTCTTCGGCGGGTACTGGGAGGACGAAAAGGCCACTGCCGCCGTGCTCAGCGCGGACGGCTGGCTGCGGACCGGTGACGTGGCCGTGGCCGATGACGACGGCTACCTCTACCTGGTGGACCGGTCCAAGGACCTCATCATCGTGTCCGGGTTCAACGTCTTCCCGGCCGAGGTGGAAGACACCCTGGGGGAGAACCCCGACGTGGCCGACGTGGCCGTTATCGGCGTGAGCGACCTCGAAACCGGGGAGGCGGTGGAGGCCTTCGTGGTCCCGGCCCCGGGCCGTAGCCCGGACGAGGCCGGGTTGCGGGAGTGGTGCCGGGGCCACCTGGCCCGGTACAAGTGCCCGGCCCGGGTCCACATAGTGGAGAGCCTGCCCCGTGGCATGGGGGGCAAGTTGCTCCGCCGGGCTCTGCGCGACCAGGCCTGAGGCACGCTGCGCCGCCGCGCCCGGCCCGGCGGCCCGATTCTCTTGTGAAGTGAGGCACGAGCGGCGGTAGCCTGGAGGCGTGGCCGGTCGAGCGCGGATACCCGAGGCGACCGTGACCCGGCTGCCGGTCTACCTCCGCTCCCTGCTGGAGCTGGCCTCCGACCAGGTCTCGACCGTCTCCTCCGAGCGTCTGGCCGAACTGTCCGGGGTCAACGCCGCCAAGGTCCGCAAGGACCTCTCCTATCTGGGCTCCTACGGCACCCGGGGTGTCGGCTACGACGTCGGCTTCCTGGTCGACCAGGTGGGCCGGGAGCTGGGGACCACCCGGGACTGGCCCGTGGTCATCGTGGGCCTGGGCAATCTGGGCCGGGCCCTGGCCAACTACCACGGCTTCGGCACCCGGGGCTTCCGGGTGGCCGCCCTGGTCGATGCCGACCCGGCTTTGGTGGGCGAGAGCATCGGGGAACTGACGGTGGTCTCCATCGACCAGCTGGAGTCGGTGGTCGCCCGGGGCCAGGTGGCGGTGGGCATCGTGGCCACCACGGCCGGATCGGCCCAGGACGTGGCCGACCGGCTGGTCTCGGCCGGGGTGCGCTCCATCCTCAACTTCGCCCCGGTCGTCCTGAGTGTCCCCGACGGGGTCAGCCTGCGCAATGTCGATCTGTCCATGGAACTGCAGGTCCTGACCTTCTATCAGCACCAGGCCCATCCCCAGCACCTGGGCACGGCCTCGGCATGACGGGCGGTTACCCCGTCACCCTCCTGATGGAGGGCCGTACCTGCCTGGTGGTGGGCGGGGGCCGGGTGGCGGCCCGCAAGGCCGTCGGACTGCTGGATGCCGGCGCCGCGCTGCACATGGTCGCCCCGGTCATCAGCCCCGAAGCCGAGGTGCTGGCCGGTTCCGGCCTGACCATCGAGCGCCGGCCCTACCGCTCCCCCGAGGCTGCCTCCTACCGGCTGGTGGTGACCGCCACCGGGGATCCGGAGGTGGACGGCACCGTGTTCCGGGACGCGGAGGCGGCCGGGGTGTGGGTCAACGCCGCCGATGATCCGGTGGCGTGTTCGTTCCATCTTCCGGCCGTGGCCCGGCGGGGTCCGGTCAGCGTGGCTGTGTCCACCGGCGGGGCCAGCCCGGCGCTGGCCTCCTGGCTGCGGGACCGGATCGAGACGGTGCTGGGCCCGGGGTCGGACATCGAGGTCCTGGCCGGCCTGCTCAGCGAGGCCCGGGCCGCCCTCCAGGCCGCCGGGCGGTCCACCGAGGGGGCCAACTGGCGGGAGGCCCTGGACTCGGACATGCTCGGTCTGATCCGCGCCGGCCACATCGACCAAGCGAGGGAGCGGCTTCGGGCGTGTCTGTAGTCGTAGTCGGTCTCAACCACCGCACCGTCCCGCTGGAGTTGCTCGAGCGCATGACGGTCAGCGGCGCCACCCTGCCCAAGGCCCTGCACGACCTGGGCGAGCGCAGCCATCTCAACGAGGCGGTGGTTCTGTCCACCTGTATGCGCACCGAGGTCTACGCCGAGGCCGAGCGTTTCCACGGCGCCCTGGCCGACGTCCGCAACTTCCTGGGCGAGTGGTCGGGCGCTCCGCCCGAAGCCTTCAGCGACCTTCTCTATTCCTACTTCGACGACGCCGCTGTCTCCCATCTCTTCACGGTGGCGGCCGGGCTCGACTCGGCCGTGATCGGGGAGGGGGAGATCCTCGGTCAGGTTCGCGAGGCCTGGGAACGGGCCCGGGAGGAGGGCTCGGCCGGCCCGGTGATGGGCCGGCTGTTCCGCCACGGCCTGGAGGTGGGAAAGCGGGCCCGGACCGAGACCGGGATCTCCCGGGGCGTCACCTCCGTCTCCCAGGCGGCCGTGGCCATGGCCGCCCAGGCCCTGGGGGGCCTGCAAGGTGCTTCGGTCCTGGTGGTCGGGGCCGGGGAGATGGGCGAGGGCATGGCCGTCGCCCTGGCCGACCGCGGGGCGGCCCGCATCCTCGTATCCAGCCGGACCGGGGCCCGGGCCGATGCCGTGGCCGAGCGGGTCAAGGGGGCCAAGGTGGAACTGGGAGAGCTGGAGTCGGCTCTGCCCGAGGTGGACGTGGTCCTGACCGGCACCGGCGCCCCCCGCACCGTCCTGGGCGTGGAGGAGGTGGCGGCGGCGGTGGCCCGCCGGGAGGGCCGGCCGCTGCTGATCGTCGACATCGCCGTGCCCAGGGATGTGGAGCCGGCCGTGGGAGGGCTGGAAGGGGTGCGGCTGCTGGATATGGACGACCTGGCTGCCTTCGCCGCCGCCGGGGTGGCCGCCCGCCAGGGCGAGGTCGACCGGGTGCGTCGCATCGTGGCCGAGGAGGTGGACCGCTTCGTGGCCGTCTCGGCGGCCCGGACGGTGGCTCCGGTGGTCTCCGCCCTCCACGAGCGGGCCGAGACCATCCGCCGAGCCGAACTGGAGCGCCACTCCGCCCGCCTGGCCGGCCTGGACGAGCGCCAGCGGGAGGCCGTGGAGGCCATGACCCGCGGCCTGGTGGCCAAGCTGCTGCACGAGCCGACCGTCCGGCTCAAGGACGAGGCCGGCACCGCCCGGGGCGAGCGGCTGGCCGAGGCCATCCAGTCACTCTTCGACCTGGAGTGACCGGGCTGCGGGCCGCCACCCGGGGTAGCCCCCTGGCCCTGTGGCAGACGCGGGAGGTGGTCCGCCTCCTGGCCCGGTTCGGCTCCGCAGGCGCCGGGGCGGCCCGGGGCCTCGAGGAGGTCGTGGTCGAGGAGGTCGTGGTCGAGACGACCGGGGACCGGGTGCGGGACGTGCCCATCCACCAGATCGGCGGCCAGGGCGTCTTCGCCAAGGAGGTGCAGACGGCGGTCCTGGAGGGACGGGCGGACTTCGCCGTCCATTCGGCCAAGGACCTGCCCCCCCGGACCGCTCCCGGCCTGGTCCTGGCGGCCGTCCCGGCCCGGGGCGAGGTCCGCGACGCTCTCGTCGGGCGCAGCCTCGACCAGCTCGGCCCCGGGGCGGTAGTGGCCACCGGATCGGTCCGGCGCCGGGCCCAGTTGGCCCATCTCCGCCCCGACCTGGCCTTCACCGACCTGCGGGGCAACATCGCCACCCGCCTGGCCAAGCTCGGCGAAGTCGACTCCCTCCTGGTCGCCTACGCCGCCCTCATCCGCCTCGGCCGGGCTTCCGAAGCGGCCGAGGTGATGCCCACGGCCCGCATGCTGCCCCAGGTGGGCCAGGGGGCCCTGGCCATCGAGTGCCGGGCCGATGACGCCGCCACCCTGGCCCGGCTGGCCCGCATCGAGGACCCCGGGGCCCGGGCCGAGGTCGACGCTGAAAGGGCCTTCCTCGACACCCTCGGTGGAGCCTGTGACCTGCCCGTCGGTGCCCTGGCCCGGATCGACACGGCCGGCCGCCCCGGCCAGCCACGGGACGGGGTGCTCCGGCTGGAGGGCCTGGTGGCCGACGCCGACGGGCGGGTGGTGATCCGCCGCCAGAGCGCCGGCCCCGCCGCCGACCCGGCCGCGCTGGGCCGGGCCCTGGCCGAGGAGGTCCTGGCCCACGGGGGCCGCGACCTGCTGGCCCGACCGTGACCCAGCGCACCTTGCCGGCTCCGCCGCCGGCGCCCCCCGGCCCGGCTCAGCCGTGACGGTCTATCTGGTCGGAGCCGGGCCGGGGGACCCGGGCCTCCTGACTCGGCGGGGGGCCGAGCTGCTGGGCCGGGCCGACGTGGTCGTCTACGACCGGCTGGCCGAGGCGTCCCTGCTCGAACTGGCCCCGCCCACGGCCGAGCGCATCGACGTGGGCAAGCGGCCCGGCGCCCCGGCGGACCAGGGCGGGATCAACGCCCTCCTGGTGGAGCGGGGCGGAGCCGGCCTGACCGTGGTCCGGCTCAAGGGGGGCGACCCCTTCGTCTTCGGCCGGGGTGGGGAGGAGGCGCTGGCTCTGGCCGGGGCCGGGGTGCCCTTCGAGGTCGTGCCCGGGGTCAGCGCCGCCCTGGCCGTCCCGGCCTACGCCGGCATCCCGGTCACCCAGCGGGGCATGGCCGCCTCCTTCACGGTCGTCACCGGCCACAGCCGTCACGACCCCGATCCCGAGCCGGAGTGGGAGCTGCTGGCCCGGGTCGGCGGGACCATCGTGGTGCTCATGGGCGTGGCCCACCGGGACCGCATCGCGGCCCGGTTGATGGCCGGTGGCCTGCCCGGAGAGACGCCGGTGGCGACCGTTCACTGGGGGACCCATCTGCGCCAGCAGACGGTTCGGACCACCCTGGCCCGCCTGGCCGGGGTCGAGTTGGAATCGCCGGCCGTGATCGTCATAGGGCCGGTGGCGGCGTTGGAACTGGACTGGTTCACGGGCCGGCCGCTGTGGGGCCGGCAGGTGGTGCTCACCCGGGCCCCCGACCGCTCGGGGGAGCTGGCCGAGGCCCTGCGCCAGGCCGGGGCTGAAGCGCTGGAGGTGCCGGTCACGGTCACGGCGCCGGCGTCGGACGGGGGCGAAGGCCTCGACCTGGTCGCCCGCCGCCTGGGCTCTTTCGACTGGGTGGCCTTCGCCTCGGTCAACGCCGTGACCCACCTCTTCGCCCATCTGCGCGATGCCCGGGCCTTCGGGCCGGCCCGGGTGGCGGCGGTGGGCCCGGCCACGGCGGCGGCACTGGCGGCCCGGGGGGTGGAGGCCGATCTGGTCTCACCCTCCGGCTCCGCTGACGGCCTGGCCGGCGCCCTGTCCGCCCCTCCGGCCGGTGGGGGCAGCATCCTCCTGCCCCGCTCCGAGGTGGCCGGACGGGAGCTCCCCGACGCCCTGGCGGCCCGGGGCTGGGTGGTGGTCGAGGTGGCGGCCTATCGGACCGTGTCCGTCCCGGTCCGGCCCGAGGTGGCCGACCGGGTGGCCGGGGCCGACGCCGTGGTCTTTGCCGCCGGCAGCGCCGTGTCGGCCTATCTGGAGGCGGGCCTGGCCGTCCCACCAGTGGTGGCCTGTCTGGGCCCGGCCACGGCCGAAGCGGCCCGGGCCGCCGGCCTGGCGGTGGCGGCGGTGGCCGAACGCCCGGACCCGGCTGCCGTGGTCGATGCCCTGGTCGCGGCCATGGGATCGAAAGCGGGCTGAGCCCGTAACCTTGGGCCGGTGAGCTTTCCCACCCGGAGGATGCGGCGGCTACGAGCGACCCCGGCCCTGCGCCGGCTGGTCAGCGGCACTTCGCTGCGGGTGGACGACCTCATCGCCCCGCTCTTCGTGAGAGAAGGGATCGATGAGCCCGTCCCGGTGGCCAGCCTGCCCGGGGTGGTGCAGCACACCCGGGTCAGCCTGGGCAAGGAGGTCCGCCGCCTGGCCGATCTCGGCATCCCCGGGGTCATCCTCTTCGGCGTCCCGGCCATCAAGGACGCCACCGGGTCCCAGGCCTGGGCGCCCGACGGCATCGTCCAGGTGGCCCTGGGGGATCTGCGCGATCAGGTTGGGGACGACCTGGTGCTCATGGCCGACCTCTGTCTGGACGAATACACCGACCACGGCCACTGCGGGGTGCTCGACGCCGCCGGCCGGGTGGACAACGACGCCACCCTGGAGCTCTACGCCCGCACCGCCCTGGCCCAGGCCGAGGCGGGAGCGGCGGTGGTGGCCCCCTCCGGGATGATGGACGGCCAGGTGGGCGCCATCCGGGCCGCCCTGGACGGGGCCGGACACGCCGGCACCGTCATCCTGGCCTACGCCGCCAAGTACGCCTCGGCCCTCTACGGCCCCTTCCGGGAGGCGGTGGACGTGGAGATAGCCGGGGGCGGGGACCGCCGGGCCTACCAGGCCGACTTCGCCGGCGGCCGGCGGGAGGCCCTGGCCGAGGTGGCCCTCGACATCGAGGAGGGGGCCGACATCGTCATGGTCAAGCCGGCCCTGGCCTACCTCGATGTCATCTCCGCCGTGAGGGAGGTGGCCGACGTCCCTGTGGCCGCCTACCACGTCAGCGGGGAGTACTCCATGATCAAGGCGGCGGCCGAGCGGGGATGGATCGACGGGGACGCCGTAGCCCTCGAGCATCTGAGCGCCATCAAGCGGGCCGGCGCCGACATGATCCTCACCTACCTGGCCGGGGAGATGGCCGAGGCCCTGGCTTGACCCTCTTCGAGCGGGCCGAGCGGGTGATCCCGGGCGGGGTGAACTCCCCGGTGCGGGCCTTCCGGTCGGTGGGGGGCCAGCCCTTCTTCGCCGCCCGGGGCCAAGGGGCCTACCTCTGGGACGAGGAGGGCCGGCGCTACGTGGACTGGGTCCAGTCCTACGGGGCGACCATCCTGGGCCATGCCGACCCGGCCGTGGTGGAGGCAGTGGCCCGGGCCGCCGCCGACGGGACGACCTACGGGGCTCCCACCCGCCGGGAGGTCGAACTGGCCGAGGCCATCTGCGCCCGGGTGGCCGGTTGTGAGATGGTCCGTCTGGTCTCGAGTGGGACCGAGGCCGGAATGAGCGTGATCCGAACTGCCCGGGGGGCGACGGGGCGGTCGAGGATCGTCAAGTTCGCCGGCTGCTACCACGGGCACTCCGACGGCCTCCTGGCGGCGGCCGGGACCGGAATGGCCGCCCTGGTCCTGCCGGATTCCGCCGGCGTGCCGGCCGGCGCCGTGGCCGACACGGTGGTGGTTCCCTACAACGTGGTGCCGGAGCTCGACGACGGGGTGGCGGCGGTCATAGTCGAGCCGGTGGCGGCCAACATGGGCCTGGTCCCGCCTGTCCCGGGTTTCCTGGAGGGACTCCGGAGCGAGTGCGACCGGGTCGGGGCGCTGCTCATCTTCGATGAGGTCATCACCGGGTTCCGGGTCGGCCCGGGCGGTGCCTCGGGCCTGCTCGGGATCACCCCCGACCTGTGGTGCTTCGGAAAGGTCATTGGCGGCGGCCTGCCCCTGGCCGCTTTCGGCGGCCGCCGGGACGTGATGGAGGCACTGGCTCCGCTCGGGCCGGTGTACCAGGCCGGCACCCTGTCCGGTAACCCGATCGCCACTGCCGCCGGCCTGGCCGTCCTCGACCTGCTCGACGCCGGGACCTATGAGGCGATCGCGGGCACGGCCGGCGCTCTGGCCGCCGGGCTGGAGGGAGCCCTGGCCGAAGCCGGGGTGGAGGCCACCGTGCCCCGCTTCGCCACCCTGGTCGGGCTCTTCCTCGGCCCCGGCCCGGTCACCGACTACGACACGGCCCGGGCCGTGGCCGGCAACGGGCTCTACCCGGGTTTCTTCCACGACCTCCTGGATGCCGGGGTGTCAGTGGCGCCCGGGGCGTACGAGGCCATCTTCGCCGGGCTGGCTCACGGGCCGGCCGAGGTCGATCTGACGGTGCGGGCGGCGGCCCGGGCCGCTCAGGGGGTGAGCGCGGCTATGGCCGCCACCGCCCGATAGGCGGCTTCGGCCGGGCCCAGCTCGTCCGGGCGCAGGGTGTTTGACATGATGCGCAACACCCACTCCATCAGGGTGCGGCTGTGCATGCCGGTGACGACCAGCAGGCGCATGAGGCGGGGCCGGCCGATGATGGCCACGAAAGCGGCCGCCACCTTGTAATAGAGGCCGTAGCTGGCCTGGAGGCGGTCCTCGTAACGGGCCAGGGCGGCGGTCGGCACCGGCCCATAACCCTCGGAAAGGGCCTCGGACAGGGTCAGGGCCGCCATCCGCCCGGTCTCGTAGGCGTAGGCGATCCCCTCCCCGTTGAAGGGGTTGATGGCGCCGGCGGCGTCGCCCGTCAGCAGCCAGCCCGGCCCGTGCCGGGGTCCCACCGAGAGGGACATGGGCAGACGTCCGCCCGTGGCCGGTCCGCAGGAACCGGCCGGGGAGATGCCCCAGGACTCCGGCGCCCACTCCACGAAGGCGTCCATCAGCTGGGAGGTGTTGACGTTCTTCCAGTGCCGGAAGGTGGAGAGCAGGCCGACGCCGACGTTGACCCGCCCGTCCCCCACCGGGAAGATCCAGCCGTAACCCGGCAGCACGTTGCCCTCCCGG
>DAHUYE010000104.1 GCA_027315345.1 Actinomycetota bacterium | reverse complement strand
CACGGCAGGACCCCCGCCGGGCGCGAGCTCACCGACGAGGTTCTTGAGGAGATGGCGGCCGAGGCCGAGCGAGGTCTCGACGTCTCGACGGCAAAAACGATCCGGCGAGGGCCGGGCCGGCCACGCATCGGCGCCGGGGTTGGCGAGGTGTTCCCGGTACGGCTCGAACCCGAGTTGCGCGGCCGCCTCGACGCCAAGGCTCTCGAGGAAGGCCGGCCCTCGGCCGCCGTGGTCCGGGACGCCCTCGTCCGGTATCTGGAGCCGGCGTCGAGGGGACGGCGGCAGCCTGCTCTCTGTGAGGCCTCCGGCGACCGGTTCCCGGCCTCGGAAGGCCCGCTGATCGTCTGTCCGGCCTGCGGCGCCCGGGTCAAGCTTGTACGCGGGAAGGTCCAGCGCCACGCCCGAACGGCCGAGGCGGTCGGCACGGCGGAGCGAAGGTGAGGCAGCCGATGCCCCGAGAGCTGCGTCTCGACCGTGACCTGAGAGGGACCGGCCCTAAGAACCGCGAGGGCGCCGGACGGTGGGCCAAGTGGCGGGTCATCGACGTCGACGCCGGCGAGACGGTCGGCCAGGTGGTGGAAGACCGGGAGTTCGACGGCTCCTTCTACCGCCCGTCGACCTACAGCGCCGCCCACAACCCGGCCCTGGCCGACTTCGGGGCCCTCTGGCGTACTGACGGGCATCCGACCCCAGCGGCCGCCCTGGAGGCGCTGGCCGACCACCTGGCCCGCCTCAGCCGCTGATTAGGCCTCCGCCAGGTTCTCCAGGAGGGCCCCCAGCTCGCCCTCGGTGTCGGGTACGGCGACGAAGGCGGCTCATGAGGCGATCAGCTGGCGCACGGCCCGCTTGAGAGCCTCCTCCTCGCTGGAGCCGCGGAAGGCGTGGCGGGCCTGGAGGGCCCCGTTTATGGCGCCCAGGGCGAGCGAGCGCTCCGTGTCGGGGTCCCGGCCCTCGTAGCGGGCCAGCCAGGCCTCGACCTCGGACCAGCGCCAGAGGGGATTACGGGTGGCGTGGTGGGCGGGAGGAGGGAAGTCCCCGGGGCCCCGTACGCCGCTTATGAGGTGACCGATCGAAGCCCGGGTACGCCCCGCCCGCCCGGCAATCTCGGATGCATAGACCAATTCGTCGGGGTCCACGTGGAGCACCTCCAGGCCCTCCACCGACTCAACGGCGGCGACGGCGGAGAGGACGGCGTCGATCAGGACAGGAGCCTCTCGGTCGAAGTCCCCGAAGCTCAGCGCTCCCTTGGTGGAAAAGGTGGCGTCGTCACAACCAGCCTCGTACAGGGCGTCGAGGCGCTCATCGGTCAGGGCTCCTCCGATGGTGAGGGTGAAACGATGCTCAGCCATGCGTCTCCTTATGAGGACAACTGTCAACCCGCTCCCGTAGGCGGCGGGCGTGGTTTTCGGGACTCCGGGGCGTCGAGTAGACCGAGAGCTGCGGACAGTCCCCCGGGCATCGCAGGACGCCCCAAGCGTGGGACGACCGGCCGCCTTTGAGCACGGTCCATCCGTGCTGTCGGGCATAGCGGAGAGCGGCCTCGATGTCTTTGTTCGGGTGCCGCTCCGCCACGTAGACATTCTAATACGGCCCGTAGGTAGTTGTCTACGGCCCCGGTTTGTTTGGCACCCGCCAACCCCTCCCGCCGGGCCGGGGACCGACCCGTAACGTTACCTTTATGATCAGAGATGCAAAGGTGTGCGGGACTTTGGGGGGGCCTTGGCCAGAGAACGGGTCTACGCCAGCAACGCCGAGCGCCAGGCCGCCTACCGGGTCCGCCTGGCCACCCGCCAGCAAGCCCTGGCCACCGACGGGGCGCTTGAGACGATCCACAAGCTCGAGGCGGCCCTGGCCAAGGCCGAGCGCAGGGCGGGCAAGGCAGAGGAGCGGGCCCGGGCCGCCCAAGTCGAGGCGAAGCTCGCTCTCAGCCGGTTGAACGCCGGGGGCCCCAGGCCGGGCGCGGCCCGCAGCACCAACGTGGAGGTACTGCGGGAGCGGATCCGCCGACTCGAGGCGGTGGTGGCCGACCAGGCGGCCGAGCTCGAGCGGCGGCGCTCTGTCCGGCCGGCTCCCGGTCCCAACCGTGCCGAGCGGCGGGCCGCGGCCAAAGAGGTCCGCCACCAGTCCCGGTAGGGACGGTCAAGGGACGGCGGGATGCCGAGGCCGGCCAAGGGCCGGCCGTGCCCTTGAGGGTCCCGGTCAGTGGGCACCACAGAATGGGAAGCGCCCTCCGCCCGGCGGAGGGCTTGGCAGCCCCTGGTGCAAGTCTGTGGACCCGGTTGTGGACCGTGCCGAGAGGCGGCCCCATCGGCCCATCCGTCCGTCCGTCACAGGGTGCTGTCACCCTCCCCAGGGTGACCATTTCTGAGGGTCGGGAAGTAAACGTTTTCGCCTGCGGGCAACGCCCTCGCCGTGAGGTCGGGCTCCAGCTGCTGGCCGAGCAGGGCGACGGGGCCGAGTTCATGAATTCCCCCGACGAGCTGGCCGCCGTCGGGGACCTGGTGCGCCTGGTCGAGGAGGCCCGGGACTTCACCGAGGCCCAGCGGGCCGAGAGCACCTGGGCCATCTACCGGAGGGACTGGGCCGCCTTCTCCGCCTGGTGTTCCGAGCGGGGTCTAAAGGACCTACCCGCCGCGCCGGAGGCCCTGGCCCTCTACGTGGCCGAGCGGGCCCGGAGCGACCATCCCTCGACCATCCAGCGCCGCCTGGCCGCAGTGGCGGCCGCTCACGGCGCCCGGGGGCTCGACTCGCCCACCCGGCACCCCACCGTGGCCGCCGTGGTCCGCGGCGTCCGGCGCCGTCTCGGGGTGGCGCCCGGCCGCCAGGTGGCCCCCGCCGTTACCGAAGAGGTCCGGCGCATGGTGGCCACCCTGGCTCCTGATCGGCTCATCTCCGCCCGGGACCGGGCCCTGCTCCTAGTCGGCTTCGCCGGAGCCTTCCGGCGCTCCGAGCTGGTCGCCCTCGACGTCGAGGACCTGGCCGAGCGGGAGGAAGGCCTGGTGGCCACCATCCGGCGCTCCAAGACCGACCAGGAGGCTGAGGGCCGGGAGGTCGGACTCCCCTACGGCTCCGATCCCTCGACCTGCCCCGTGCGATCGGTCCGGAACTGGCTCGAGGTCTCCGCCATCCGCTCGGGCCCTCTCTTCCGCCCGATCACCCGGCATGGCCGGCTCGGAGCCGACCGCCTCCGTCCGGCCGACGTCGCCCGGGTCGTGAAACGGGGCGCTGAGCGCGCCGGTCTTGACCCCTCCCGCTACGCCGGGCACTCCCTGCGCTCGGGGTTGGCCACCTCGGCGGCGGCGGCCGGAGCCAGTGAGCGGGCGATCATGGCGCAGACCGGTCACCGCAGCTTGCCCATGGTGCGCCGCTACATCCGGAGCGGGTCGCTCTTCCTCGACAACGCAGCGGCACAGGTCGGCCTCTGAGAGCTCGAAAACCCCCGGTCTCCGGTGCCAGCCACTCGCTTTGCGGGGCTCACGCGGCCGTACAGAAGATGGTTTTCGGGCCTCCAATAGCTATTGGGCTCTCAGTGGGCACAGAGCGTCCGTGCGTCTGTGCTTCCGGGTCCTTCAGATCGACCAAGGGTCATATGGGTTGGGCCAGGAACCGGAAGGGAGAGCGGTGGCGGCTGCTGGCAGGGCCCGGGCCGGCGCTCGGAGAGGCACGACATTCCCCGCCTGAGCTCTCGGACTGCTCGGGCTGACCTGCGGGCGCCCGGAGCGGGCTTTGCGGCCGAGGAGCCGGACCAGCTCGTCCTCCTTCGCATGCAGCTGGACCAAGGCGGGGCGGAGGACCTCTCGGCTCGGAGGGCCCCACTCGCTCAGCGCCGCACACCTGGCGTTGCTGCCCGAATAGGCCACGGCCGGATCCAAGGTCGAGCGCCAGGTCCCAGAGGGCGGCTGATAGGCGAGGTTGTCGAGCACGCGCCGCCCCCAGCTGCGGTTCGGTGGCGGCGGGGGGGCCGGGGCCGGCCTCTCGTAGACGAGCAGGGGCTGCCCGTCCGGCAGGCGGTAGCCGGCGAGTTCGGCCAGGACGTCTTCGCCCTTTCTGGTGCTGCGACGGGAGTAGAGCCGCTCCAGGGGTTTCGCCGTGTCGCGGGCGAGCGTTAGCGAGGTGGCCCAACCGCGGCGCTGTTCAGCGCTGGGCCGGTTGGCCGGGTGGCGTCGGGCGGCTGCGCGTAGCTGTCTCGCTTGGTCCTTCTCGGCCTGGCGCCGCTGCAGTTCCGCCGCCTTCTCCTGATCGACCAGACGCCGCAGGGCCAGAGCCTCGCTGAGTGGCGCCCGGGCCAACTCTTGGAGTTCAGAGAGTCGAGCGGCTGAGCGAACGTGGGTGCCGTCCTCGCGCAGTCGGCTCAGCTGAGCGCGGAGCCCGGCGGCGCCGGCCCGATGGTGCTCTGGCACCTTGCGGCCGTCGATGCTCTCCAGAGCGGAGCGCATCTGGTCGACAAATTCGGCCCGGGCCCGCACCAGCTGGAGATCCTCCGCCTGCTCGGCCCGGCGCCGACTCTGCGCCTGTGCAGTGTTGCGCTTGATGTCCGAGCGCCGGCGATCGAGCGCTGCAGTGAGAGACGCCAGATCGACCTCGGCCGAGATCTCATCCCTCAGCGCTTCGAACTGTTGGGGCCAGCTCGGCTCTACCAGGCCCGCGATCGACTCCATACAGGCCACGTAGTCGTGGGCGGTGGCTACCACGGCATCCGCCCAGGCACTGTCGCTGTCGGCGCCGAGCAGGCCGGCCCGCCCCAGGGCTGCCAGTTCCAGAGCGCGGGGTCCGCAGAAGAGGTCCACACCCTCCGGCAGGAGGACGTGACGGAGTGTGGACATCATGTTGCGAAAGCCAGCAGGGAGCTCGGCCGCGGGCGGGGCGAGCGCATCCAGTCGGAGCAGGCCCCGCCAGCGCTCGTCGTCGTAGAAGGCCCTGAGGTTCTCATCGAGGCCGGGCACGGCGGCGCGGGTCTCGCCTGTGTCCAGCACGACCGACCGGCGCCGGTACTCGTCCTTCAGGTGGCCGTAGCGATCTCCTCGGGCCGGGTTGGCGGCGATCAATGGCACCGGCAGGTACCGGAACCGTCGGCCCTCCCAGCTGACGTCGACCTCGCCGTGGAAGTAGGGAAAAACGGCTCGACGCACGCTCTCGTCTGCCTTGTCGAACTCGTCGAAGATGACCAAGGGCAGCGACGTCGCCGGCGCCGGCGAGAAAGACCAGCCCTCTGCAGTCAGCTCCCGGCGACCGCGCACTGATCCCTCCGTCTGCTCCGGCACCAGCAGCGTGTGGTCGACCGGGTCCAGCCCGAGCAGATGACAGGCGACGCGGCCCATGGAGGACTTGCCGGTCCCCGTGGCCCCGATGGCCATGAAGCCACCGAGGTGAGGCCCGCGGACGTCGACCAGGTGGTGGCGGGCGACGACGGCGGAGAGGAGCAGCTCGAGGAAAGCCCGGTGCCGGTATGGCCACATCGAGAGGGCCTCGTCGAGCAGGCCAGCGTCGGGCCGCCGGCGGGCGAGGAAGATGTCCCAGCCGGCCGCCGTCAGTTCGACGCGTGCCTTGTTGCCGGTGGCCAGCCCCGCCTCTTTGAGGTCATTCAGGGCCCGGGCCTGGCCGCTGGAGTCGAGCCCGGCCGACTTCCCGACGAGGCCCGGGGTGGCCGCTCCACCGAGCGCGGCGAGAGCTCGGCCAGCCTTCTGCGCCCGCTCGGAGAGCTGTTCCACCGCTCCAGTGTGCATGCGAGATTCGCGGTCTCCGCTACCAGATTCCCTTCTGGCCGCTGCCAGATTCGGCCTGAGCCGGCCCTGCGCCCAGAGTGCATCGACCCAGGTCAGGGCCTGGTTCGGTCTCGAGGCGGCTGCCAGATTCTCCGTCGGAGTGCGGGTGCGAGCGACACCCCTCCGCAAAAGGCCGCTAGAAGCCGGCTACGGCGCCATGGGGGTGTACATCCTGTAAACACACTCAGCGCGCTGAATAGGACGATTCGGGGTGGCGACGGTGGACCGGCCTGCCATGTCGGGCCGGGACGGAACCGTCGAACCCTTTCTGCCCGCTGACCTGGGGCCTGTCATGTTCCCGGTCCGTCGTCGCCCATCTGTGCGTCTGTGAGGGTCCGCGCACGCGGCGGGGCGCACCTGTACGGTCGCGATCATGCCGCTAGCAGAGAGTGACACGACTAAGCCCCAGCGGCGCCCGGGGCGCTGGTACATCGAAGGTGCACGCAAGGGCCGCACCAGGCTCCTCGCGACCCGCGTCCGGCCAGAGCTCTACGAGGCATGCAAGGCCGAGGCGACCCGGCGCGGCATGACCCTGACGGACTTCGTCATCGGGGCGCTGGCCCCCCAGGTAGGTCTCCCTTCGCAGCCCGAGCTGCCGGTAGAGGAGCGGGTGGCCTAGGTGCTTCGGGAAGCCGAGTTCGTGGCCGAGGACGCGCTCGGGCCGATCTCGGAGGAGGACCGCGCCGATCTGGCGCTCGTCCGAGGAGCCCTCGTCGGATACCTCGACCGGAATATCGCAGCGGCACGGGCCGAGGGTGACGACCTTTCCGTGGCAGAGGTCATCTACAGGTTCCTGGAGGCGCTCGGCGGAAGCGATCCGGCCGAGCCCCAAATCCTCCGGGCCGTCGATGCCTTCCAGGATGCGATGGCTTCACGCCTCACCTCTTGCGATGAGCGCATGGCCAGGGATCTCAGCCGCGTCGTCCTGGCCAAGTGCTTCGTCAACATCCTGGAGCAGCTCGATACCCGGCTCCTCTTCGACCGGATCCGGGAATTCGAGGCGGCCGCCCGGCAGGTGGGCCGGCTACGGGAGGACCTGAAGGTCTATCTCGGCCGGGCCGCTCGCCTGGTTCTGGTCTGCGACGACCAGCAGCGCCTGGCCCCCCTCGTCGACGTCGAGGAGGTACTGCAGGCCTGGTGGGCGCTCCTGGAGTCGCTCACGGCCCTGGCCGGCCTCGCAGAGGCCCATCGTTCCCCGGAGGAACTGCTCCTCGAGGACGGATCCCACCGCCGGCGTCACCGGCCACCGAGGGAGCCCCCACCAGCGGCCTACTGCCGATCTCACCCCCTCCAGCGCCATGCGCCGCCCTGTCGCGCCCTCGTTGCGAACCACCAGACCGAGCGGCGCCAATTTCTGCCGTCCGGGCCCGGAGGTGCTCTCAAGCGCTGACCTAGCCCTGACGCGAAGAAGCGGCCCCCTCCGGTCTGCCAACCAGGAGCCGCTTCCCCTAAGGAGTTGTTTTGACCACGTCCTCGATTGAGAGAGTAGACCACGGCGGACCGCCGGGGCTGCCACCGGGACCAACCCGGATACCCGTAAGCACAGATGGCACAGACGCACGGCCCCACGGAAGTAGGGCCCGCTACGTAGTCGACCGGTGCCGCTGCCCGGACTGTCGGGCCGCGAACGCCGCCTATGCCCGGTCCCGGGGCCCCGGTCCCGGAAAGGTCGGTCCATTCGTGCCGGCCCTCCTGGCCCGCTCACACCTGCGCCGGCTGGCCGACGCCGGCCTCGGCACCAGGGCGGCCTCTGAGGCCTCTGGCGTGCCCCGCAGCACCCTTCAGGCCGTCCTGGACGGCACCCAGACCAAGCTCCGGGAGTCCACGGAGCGACGGATCCTGGCCCTGTCCGCCTGCGATCGACTTCCCGGCGCCTACGTGCCCGCCGGCCCGACCCTGGCGCGCATCGAGGAACTGCTCGAAGCCGACTTCTCCCGGGGCTGGGTCTCCCGCCAGCTGGGAGGGGCCCGCATCCGGGGTGACAAGGTCACCGTGGCCACTGCGGCCGCCGTGCAGGCCCTCGCCGACGCCGTCCTGGCCAGGCCTGACCGGCCCGATCCTGACGAGATCCTCGCCGCTCACACCCGGATGGCTCACACCATCGGGCTCCTCGGCCAGGACTGGAGAGTTCAGGGGGCCTGCTACGGCTCGGGGCTGGAGTTTGTGGAGGCCGCCCGGGCCGCCCTCGAAGAGGCCAAGGCGATCTGCGCCCGCTGCAGCGTGCGGCAGCCCTGCCTCGAACTGGCCCTAGAGACCGGGGACGAGGGCATCTGGGGTGGCACCGATGCCGAAGAGCGCCGGGCCATCCGGGCCGGCCGGTCCCGGGACTTGGCCCTCGTCGACGGAGGTGGCCAGGCCGCTTGAGTACCGCTCCGGTCCGCCTGGACACGCATCGGGCCTTGAGCCCGCTCTTCGCCTTGTTCCAGCGCGGGCCGGAACTGGTCGGCGAGAGGCGCGACGACGCTCCCGGCCAGCTGCTTTTCAGCTGGAGCGACGGTCAGGACCGGGCCTATCTCTGGCTCGCCGAGAATGACGCCGCGAATCTCGAAACGCTGAAGGAGATCCGGCGTGATCCGGCCATGGCTGTCCGGGCCCGGGCTCTGCTGGCCAAGGCGGTCGAGTTGCACGGCCAGGAGGGCGCGTTCCACCTGGAGCGGGTGGCGGAGCTCCTCCACGGCAAGCGCGATCAGCGTTGCTCGCACCGGGAGCGTCATTTGCCGCCTCTGTGGCGCCTCCTCGCTCTCTTCGAGCAGGCCCACTTCCACCTGGTGGCCAAGCAGCCGCCGCCGGCGCCGGAGCAGCGTCGACACCGTAAGGGGCCCGATCGGCGGGCCGACTATTACGGAACCGTCCAGGGCCCGCTCCTGCGGATCTCGCGACGAAACCGCCGTACGGCCACCATCTGGCTCAGCGACCAGCTGCATCAGCTCCTGGTCGAGAAGAAGGCCCCCTTCGCGGTGGTGCCGGTCGAGGCCTTCCGGCTCGACGACCCCGCGCACCGCAACCCTCGGGGCGATCTCCCGAGCCGGGCCGACCGGGCCAGCATGCGTCTCGGGGCATTCATCTATGAGCGGCTGCGCAACGGGGCCCAGAAGGACGGGAGAGTGCAGGCGATCCGGTTCTCCGGCTTCCTTCGGCTCTCCGGCCTCGACCCCGAACGAATCGAGCGGCGCCGGCGCACCAGCAAGTTTCTCGACGTCGCCCAGGCCGACCTGATCGAGCTCGGCCGCTTGGGGCCTGTTGGACTCGCCGAACCAGTCCGCGTCGAGGGCAAGGCAGCCGACTGTCTGCTGCGGCTCACCGCCTCCCCCAAGCACGGGCGAACTCCTGAACGTCGCGGTCACGCCAACCAGCACAGCCGTCCCCTCGCCGGGATCACGTCGACCGGCTCGCCCCGGAGCACCGGCCCTCCCCTCTAGCCGGAAGGTCTCCACGAGCAAGCTTTCAGACAGGCCGCCGGACCCGGCGGCCTAGAGGCGCGTCGCGGGTAGACGTTCGCGATCGGTCCGAGAGCGTGAGGAGCCCGATTCTCAGCGCCATCGGACGGTGATGGGCCTCGGACCGCGGCCTGGTGGCATCCCTTGGCCACGGCGGCCCGGTCACCGCTGGCATTTAGGGACCATCTCATGTGCGAGAAGGGACCCTTACAGGTGCGGGAGCAGGCCATCTAGGGACCAGAACACGTCGCCAGGGGTGGTGTTCGCCCTGACTAGAGGGCCTCTGGTTTGCTCTGAGAAGTTCTTCTGAGAACTTCTGACCCACCGTCGGGCGGTCCCCCTCTCGGGGCCGCCGCCGGCTTCAGAGTGACCGCACCGGGCGGACCGGCAAAGGAGGTCAGGTGGTAGACGAAGGATCCCCGGCACGCGGTCGCCGGCCCCAGAGCCAGCCCCGTTCGAGCTCGGCTCCGCCGGCTTACAGCGACGAGGCCGAAGACGGCGTCCTCGGGGCGATGCTGTTCCCCGGTGAGGCTGGGCGCCAGGCCCGGGAGGTCGTCCTCGAGCTGCTCGGGCCGTCGGATTTCTACCGGCCATCTCGCGGTCATGTCTTCCACGCCATCGCCGAGCTCCACCGTTCCGGGGCGCCTGTCGATGCCGTGCTGGTCGTCGAGCATCTGCGCCTTCTTGGCCTGCTCGAGGCCGTGGGTCGGCCTTCGGTCATCCTGGAGCTGCTCTCGGCCGCACCGAGTCCGGGGTTAGCGACCGTCAGCCGATACGCACGTCTGGTGGCCGGCTATGCCGACCGTCGGGCTGAGGCAGCCTCTGCCCAGGAACTCCTCTTCGCTGTGCAGCGGGGCGATGACGTGGCGGCTGACCTCGCCCGTCAGCAGCTCGCCCACCTCGACAGCCGTCGTAGATCCGGTGCCGGCGGGCGCGAGCTGCCCGGATCCGGCCCGCTACTTTCGGCCGCCGAGGTGTTCGACGGTTTCGTCTCCGGCCTTGATGACTCGGCCGGCGCCCTGGCCGTGCCCACTGGGGTGCCAAGCCTCGACGAGCTCCTCGCGCGGGGCGGGTGGCGTCCGGGTCTTGTGCTCTTAGGGGGCCTTCCCGGCATTGGGAAGTCGGCATTCGCCCTGCAGGCGGCGCTCCACGGCGCGGCCCAAGGTCACCCCGTGCTCTACGTCTCGGTCGAGCAGAGCGCCGAGGAGCTGCTCGGCCGGCTCTTCTGTCGGGAACTGGAGGCTCCGATCGCGGCGTATTGGAACCGCGATCCGCACTTCCTTGCTGGCGTTCGCAGGGCGGGTCCAGGCCTCGCCCTCGACCAGCTCTACCTCCGGAGCGACCCATTCATCCCTGGCGAGGATCAGATCGGGACGGCAGGCCGGGTCCGCCGCTGGACAGAGCAGCTGACCGCCCTGACCGGCGCCCGGCCGCTGGTGGTCATCGACTACCTCCAGCGCATGCGGCCTCCGGAGGCTGACCGGCGCCTCGATGAGCGTCTGCGGATCTCGATGGCCGGGCTCGGGCTGCGCCAGCTGGCCCGGGACCTAGAGGTGCCTGTCGTGGTGATCTCCTCGATCGGCCGCGGCTCCTACGAGGGACTCCCGCGCCTCGACTGGTTCAAAGGCTCAGGAGATCTCGAATACGACGCTGACGCCTGCGTCATCCTCCGACCGGATCCAGAGTGCGCCGACGCGGCGGCCTCCGGCGCCGGCGGAAGGGTCCCGGTTGAGCTCCACGTGGTGAAGAACCGCTACGGCCAGCTGACCGGGGAGCGGGCGATCCCACTCCTCTTCGATCGGCGGTTCGGAACCTTCCGGGAGCTTCCGAACCTCGCACGGGCGGTGGGCGACGACCCGCCGCCCCCTCCCCCGCCGGCCCCCCCGCCGAATCCCCTCAAGTTGGTCGACTGAGGCCCGTCTCCGAGGCAGGAGCGCCGAATCGGCCGGTGTCCTAATACCACCCGGGCCCTTTGAGGGGCTGAGAACGCAACACAGCGAGCCCTTTTCGGGCCCCGGCGTCCAGCTCCAGCCCCCGCCGTCCGAAGGGCGGGGCCGGGCTCTTCTTGATTTCTGTAGAGGAAGTACTCACACACGGGCTCAGCCGGCGACGACTCTCAAACCCCCGTCGTCCTGTCCCGGGAACCAGCTGGGGGGAGCGGGCAGGGGCTCGCCCGTCTCGAAGGCCTCGAGCAGCTCGGCCAGGGCCTCGGCGCTCTCGAAGTCCCAGCACAGGAAGTCCCACTCGCCCGGTCCCTCCTGTCGGCTCAGCATGATCCAGGCCGGTCGGTCCCTCAGGCCCATGGCGAAGACGGAGAGGTCGGCGCCGTACTGCCAGGCCATGACCGGCCCGTACTCGGCCGAGATCTCGAAGCGCCACCCCGGCCTCTTCTGGAGCAGGACGGCCAGCGCACACCAGAGCTCTGTCTCCTGCTCGGAGCCGGCCAGGGCGGAGACCACGCGCCGGTAAGCCAGAGGGGCGGCCTTGGCCGGACGCTTCTCCCCCGGCAACGAGTGGTCCGTTCCGTAGTCGATGGCCTCGACGGTGGCCGTCAAACGGCGCCGGAGGACCCTCGTGTAGCCGGCCGTCGTCTCCGGCCTGGAGTGCCCAGCGAGCTCCTGGACGGCACGGAGATCCCCGGTGGCGTCGTTCGCCGTGGCCAGGGCGGTGTGACGCAGCTGGTGCGGCTTGAGCCCGTCCAGTCCAATCTCGGCGGCCACCACGCGGACCCACTCCCAGATGGTGGCCGGGTTCACGTGGCTGCGTCCTCGAGCTCCGGGGAATAGCGGCCCGGTGGGCTGGCGGAACTCGGCCAGGGCCTCGGCCAGGACGGGATGGATGGGCACGAAGCGAGTCCGCTCCCCCTTCCCCAGGACTCTGAAGGTGTCGACGTCGACGTCCTCCCAGCGCAGGCTGGCGATCTCGGCGCGGCGAAGGGCGCCGTAGAGGCCGACGAGCACGGCGAGGCCCCGCTGGTCGTGTCGGGCCCGGGCCGCTTCGGCCAGTCGACTGGCGTCGTTGGGGTCGAGGGCCTTGCAGCGCATCGGCGGCTTGCGGGGCGGCCGGACCGCCCACAGGGGCGGGTTCGGCCGGCCGAGGTCCTCATAGAAGTGACGAAGGGCGGAGCGCAGCTGGGTCCGCAGCGAGTGCGTCCTGGGCAGCGTGTCTACGTAGCCGGTGAGCTCCTCGGGCCCGGCAGAGGAGAGCTCGGTCCCTCGGGCCTGAAGGAAGGCCTCGAGGCGAGATAGCTGCCAGGAGTAGAGCTTGGCCGTTCCCGGCGACAGGCCCCGGGCCCGGAAGAAGTCGATCCGGTCCTGATTCACGACCCCTACCCCACCCCCGCTACCCCCGGCGCCGCCGGTACCCTCCGCCATGTCGACCTCCTTGTAGGTCGGCCAGGCCCCGGGTGTCGCAAGCACGCCGGGGCCGCCCTTGTAGTTGCTGGCCGGAGGGTAGACCGGCTGGCCGTCCCGTGCACGGACGCACAGACGGCACAGATCCACCGATGCACGGAAGCAGGGCCCTACCCTGGCCACGGTGCGACTAGCGGTGGCCAGCCTGAAGGGCGGATCCGGCAAGACGGCTTCGGCCGTCCTTATCGCCGAGGCGGCCGCCGATCGGGACGGGAAGGCGCTGCTTGTCGACACGGATCCCCAGAGTTCGGCCATGCGCTGGTCCGAGGCGGCCGCCGAAGACGGGCGTCCCGGGCTCCGCAGCATCACCGTCTCGCTGGCCACATCGGATCTTCGACGGCGCCTGGAGGGCATCGCCGATGGCTATCGGCATGTGGTGATCGACACCCCCCCCGGGCACATCGAGATCGTCCGAGCGGCGGCCCGCACGGCCGAGATCGTCCTGGTCCCCTGCCAGCCGAGCCCGGCTGATCTCGATCGGCTGCGGGTCACCCTCGACCTGGTCGCCGATGAAGGCTGTACGGCCGCAGTGATCCTCACTCGGGGCCAAACCGGCACCCGGCTCCTGCTCGATGCCCGGGCCGCGCTCGACGAGGCGGAGCTCCCGGTGCTGGCCGCCACAGTGCCGCAGCGCCAGGCCGTGGCCGCCGCCTACGGAACGCGCCCGGATGGCGTTGCCCTGGACCTCTACCGGCCGGTGCTGGCCGAGCTGGAGGAGATCGTCGCCCACCTACGGAAGGGGAAGAAGACCCGTGCCTGACGTCAAACGGTTCGTCCAGCCGAGGGCCGAGCCGCCGGCCCGCAAGCCCGAGAAGACCTACCCGAGACGAGTCACGCTCGACCTGACCGATCTCCAGTACGAGGCGCTGCGCCGGCTGGCATTCGAGGAGAGGGTCAACATGGCCGAGCTATTGAGGGCGCTGACGGACCTTTGCGTGCAGGACAGCGAGATCTCCGGTGCGGCGGTGAAGCGCGTCCGGGACCGCGAAGGCTGAGCCTCCAGGGCCATCCGTGGCCACGGAAGCACGGAAGCCTGTGCCTTCCTGTCATCCGCCCGGGCCGGCGCCGGCACCCCCCGTGTGAATCTCGAACGTATGAGCGCCACGGACAGGGGAGTGAGCTGGCCCCCCAGCTGGTACGCCCGGGCGGCCTGCCGGGGCATGGACCCGAATCTGTTCTTTCCGGGTCGAGGTGAAAGCAACTCGGAGGCTCTGACCGTCTGCCGGTCCTGTCCCGTGCGGTTCGACTGCCTGGAGCAGGCGCTGGGCTCGGACGAGCGCCTCGGGATCTGGGGCGGACTCAGCGAGCGAGAGCGCCGCCGGCTCCGCCGCGAAATCGCCCGACGCCGCGAGGCGGCGTGATGGACCGGGCCCATGTCGATGAGCTCACGGCCCTCGAGCAGATGCGCCTTGATGACGCGGCCAAGGGCTCGAGCCGCTGCCGGGCCTGTGGGTGCACCGAGAACTTCGCCTGTGTCGGCGGCTGTTACTGGGTTGAGGTCGACCTGTGCTCAGGGTGCGCGGTTGCGTGAGCGGGCTCCGGAAGCTGGGGGAGGGGGCTCTACGCGGAGGCAGGTGGCACAACCCCTGATGACCTCGACGACGTCCTGATGGCCTGGGGGCAGCCGATCGGCCCCACAGTGGTTCAGGCCGGAGGGGCTGACGCCGTGCGGGCCTGGGAGGCGCACCGGTCGTCCAACAACACCGAGGCGATGGTCA
This sequence comes from Actinomycetota bacterium, assembly GCA_027315345.1. GTDB lineage: Bacteria > Actinomycetota > Acidimicrobiia > Acidimicrobiales > JAJPHE01 > DAHUYE01. Next base: position 807 of record DAHUYE010000104.1, on the reverse strand, counting down.
AGGCACGAGAGGAGTTCGACCGGCTCATGGAGATCGCGTCGTGACCCTCTTCGACATGCCCAGTCCCGACTTCCGGCGCACGGACGACAAGCCGTCCTACACCCAGCGTCTGACGCTCCGCCGCCGGCAGAGCCTCGAGCGCGGCATCCACCCGGCAACCCATATCGAGCTCCTATCCGAGGGGGGCACCTGCGGTGGATGCGTCCACGCCAGGTCCCATCGACCGGGGAACAGGCACACCTACTGGAAGTGCGACCTTCTGCCGATGACCTTCGGGCCAGCGACTGATATCCGGCTGTCCTGGCCGGCCTGCATCAAGTTCGAGGCGCTGGCGTGACTCTGAACCCGTAGGCACAGACGGCACAGACTTCTGTGCTGGACAGCCGGGGCGATTTCGCATTACGATAATGGCCGTGGAGATCTACCGAACGGCCCGGTCCCACGGGGTCAGCGAGGCCGACACCCACCACGCCATTGACCACGCCCTGGTGGTGGTCGACCAAGACGACGAGCGCGTTCTCTATCTCGGTCCGGACCGGGCCGGGAACCTGCTCGAAGTGGTCGCCCTCCACCGGGTGGGTCAGGAAGACCTGGTCGTCCACTCGATGGCCATGACCCACAAATACGAGTCCCTGCTCCAGGGTTTGGAGGACAACGATGGCTAATCACGGCAGGACCCCCGCCGGGCGCGAGCTCACCGACGAGGTTCTTGAGGAGATGGCGGCCGAGGCCGAGCGAGGTCTCGACGTCTCGACGGCAAAAACGATCCGGCGAGGGCCGGGCCGGCCACGCATCGGCGCCGGGGTT
>DAHUYE010000102.1 GCA_027315345.1 Actinomycetota bacterium | reverse complement strand
GACGTTGCTCCCGGGTCCACCGTGTTGGCGCGCCCGGCGAGTAGATCTTGGGTCGGAGGGCCCAGGTTGCCCTCTGCTGCTTGGTTGTTCCCATCGCTTGCCTCCGTCATCGAGGTGTTGCGACGACCGGTCGAATCCGCCTTGCGACCCGCGGTCGGCATGGAAGATGACCCCCGGACCCGGTCGGCGGTTGCCGAAGGCCATCTCCAGGGCGTCGGTGACCAGCTCGGTGCGCATGTGGTCGGCCAGAGCCCAGCCCACCACTCTCCGGCTGGCCAGGTCGATGACGCTGGCCAGATAGGCGAAGCCCTCCCAGGTGGGGATATAGGTGATGTCGCCGCAGTAGCGGGCGTCGAGGACCGCACAGGGCCCGAAGTGGCGCTGGATGAGGTCCAGGTCGGCGGCGAAGGTGTCGGGGTCCTGGACGGTTGTCTTCCGCCAGCGACGCTTGCAGCGTCCCTCCAGACCGTTCTGGCGCATCAGCCTGGTCACCCTGCGCCGTCCGACATGCTCACCCGCCTTGAGGAGGGCGTTGTAGACCCGGGGTGAGCCGTAGGTGCGGTCGGACTCGATCCAGATGGCCCGGATCTTCTCGAGCAGCTCGGCGTCGGTCAGGTCCCGCACCGAGGGGAGCTCCTTCTTGCGCTGGTAGTAGGCGGACTTGGAGACCTCAAACAGCTCACAGCACCGGTTGACGCTGTGACCTGCGACTTCCTCCGCCTCGATGAAGGGGTCCATCTTCACCGGGTCTCCTGCGCGAAGAAAGCTGTGGCTCGCTTGAGGATGTCGACGTCGGCCTGCAGTCGGCGGTTCTCCCGCCGCAGCCGGAAGAGCTCCTCCCGCTCCACGCTGGTCAGCCCATCCCGCTGGCCATCGTCGATCTCTGCCTGTCGTACCCAGGCCCGCACCGCCGTCTCGGTCAGGTCGAAGTCCTCGGCCACCTTGCCGATAGACCGGTCTCCCCGGCGGCAGGCCTCGACGATCTCAGCCTTGAACTCCGGGGTGAACGAGCGGCGGGGTCGGGGCTTCTTGGTTGCCACGGTTCCCATTCTGGACATCCTTTCTGGGGCTTGGCCCCACTTGGTGGATGTCCGTCAAACCGGGGGAACCCCAGGGACCAGGCGGCCGGCAAGGACTCGGCGTTCGGTCTCGTTGCGGGCGGCCAGATACTCGGGATGGGTCGAGATAACTGCTACCCAAGTCTCGACCTGAGGGGCGAGGCGTTGCTGCTCGGCGTTGATGGCCTCTTCGAAACGCCGGCGGCCCTCCAGCCAGTCCAGTCCGCGGTCAACGTCATAGTCCCCGTCGAGGTCGCCTTCCGGGAACGACAACCCCGGGGCCCCCGGTGAGCCCTGGCCCCGACGTCGCCACGGAAGCGCCCGTCCCTCGGACACCGGGGCCTCGTCTATCGCCGCACACCAAGGAGCCTCGGTCCAGAACCAATGGAAGAGAGGCCCCACCACAAAGCCGATGTTGAAGCCGCAGACCCTCCCACCATGGACTCGGGCGGCAGCCAGAGCGGCGGACAGTTCGGGGTCCAGATCACCTTCGAGCTCCTCGATCTCCCTGATCCGGTCTTCGCCCACTGTGTCGCCAACGAGGTAGATCAGCTTCGTCCCGACCGCCTCGGCGACATCGAGGAACACTGACCAATCATCGTTGGGCCACGACACCTGCGGATCGTCGGGTATGGCCGGGAACACGGCCCAGCCAGCCGCCTCGACCCGCTTTTGGACCTGTTCCCAGGCCTCGACCAGTTGGGCGTCATTCATCAAGGAGATGGTAAGCGGCGGGTGTGACGGGCGGGCGGGGTCGGATGTGTCCATCCGCTCTGCGACTGGGTCCGCCGGCTCTTCCGCCACCGCGGCGGGAGTTGGAGCGGCCCTGTGACCGCGGCAGGGACTGTGTATCCAGCCGAGGCAGCGGTTCCGATTCGCAGTGCTCGGATCAGGCCAAACTGGACCTAGTCCTACAGAACGGCCACACCCACGATGGGAACCGCCGGGGGGTTAGCTCCCAGGCTCCCATCGAAGGGCTGGGATGAGAAGTCGAAGATCCCTCCGTCGCTGGCCACCATCAGGTAGCCGTCCCCGTATGCGACCATGCCAATGACCGGCTTGTTCAGGCGGGTGCCGCCCATCGATCCCTTGAACACGGCGTCGCCGAAGGTGAAGATGCCTCCGTCGTTGGCCACCAGCCAGTAGCCCGCTCCGTCCGAGGTCGGGGCCAGGCCAACCACGGGGCCGTTCAGGTGCTTCCCGCCCTCGGAGCCATAGAAGTGGGCATCGCCGAAGGTGAAGATTCCTCCGTCCGAGCCGACCATGTAGTAGCCATTGCCGTCGGCGGTGCGGATCGAGTCGAGCACGGGACCGTTCAGGTGAGTTCCGCTCATGTCTCCGTAGGAGACGGCATCGCCATACGCAACCACCCGTCCGAGGTTCGTAAACAGCCAATAGCCCAGCCCATCAGCTGTCGAGGACAAACTGACTACGGACTCCCCCTGCCCGAGGGAAGGGTTTCCGCCGTGGTACGTGGCATCGCCGTAGGTGAAGACGTTGCCGGCACTGGAGACGATCCAGTACCCGTTGCCGTCGGGGGTGGGTTCGACGTGGACAGCACTGGTCCCTGACGCCAGCTTCCCGGCTGCGTCTCCGTAGTTCTTGGCCCCCCCGAAGGCATAGATCGTTCCATCCCGACCCAGCATCCAGTAGCCAGACGAGGAGGAAGGCGAGGGGCTGGGACTCGGCGACGGTGATGGCGAGGGTGAGGGTGCCGAAGGGCCTGCCGGCGAGACTGATATGGACCAGTTGCACTCACTGCTGACATTCAGGTCAAAGGTCCCAGCGTCGGTGTAGTTGTCCGTTCCGCTGGTGCCGGTGCCCAGTTCGTTTGGTCCGGTGTCGCTACTGGGCCCGGAGGGTGTGTCGATCTCAACGATCAAGTTGCCCTGTTGTCCGTAGTTGGAGCAGTTGTAACTCCACGCCATCTGCCAGTTACCGGACTCGGTGAACTCCGAGGTGTTACCGGAATCCCCGGTACTGGTGCTGGAGAACTGAGCGGTGCCGGAGGTGGGAGCGGCGGAGTTGGGGGCAACGTTGATGGTCCAGTTGCATTCGCTGTTGACGGTGAGGCTGAAGGTCCCCGTGTCCGTGTAGTAGTCGGTCCCGCTGCCGCTCATTCCTTGCTCGTTGGGGCCCGTGTCCACGACGGGGCTACCCGAGGGTTGGTTGACCGTGACTTGGAAGTTCCCCGCCTGGCCGAAGTTCGAGCAGTCATATGTCCAGGCCATCTCCCAGTTGCCCGCCTGATTGAACTGGGCGGTCTGGCCCGATGTCCCGACCTGGGCGGAGCTGAAGCTCACGGTATCTGCCGAGGCGGGCTGAGCTTCGACCACGACCACGGCCACGGACATGGCGAAGCCCAAGACGGCCGCCGTCACTGAGCGCAGCGACCGTGAATAGCTGGGATGACCGGACTGTCGCATCTCCTGCTGCCCCCTCTTCCTGAATCCCCCACCCAGCGAAGGGAGCCACCAGGGCCACGTTCGCTGGTGAGATATTCGCCTGCCCCTTTTGCACCTTCTTGGCCGGAGCGTACTGGGTCCGGCGGGTGGCCTGCCGGCCATGGACGGGTCAGGTGAGATGACTACCGACGCGGGCCGCCGTGGTCGGCCCCCTCAGGTCGCCCAGATGGCCGCCGCAAGCCCAGACCAGATGTGTTCGGCCGGCACCATCCACGGCGCGCGGCCCGCTCACCTGGCCCGGTGCCGGCCCTGACCCGCTCTCTCGCCGAGCGTCCGGCTCTCGCCATCCCCGTTGCCAGGGAGGTCCGGGGCAGGGGCTGGCCTCTTTGAGAGCTGAGGTTGCCCGGGCCATCGCCGAAGTGGGCTGGCATCGGGCTCGCTCCGTGCTGGCCGAAGCCGTGGGACCCCGCTGGGGAACCTCAGCGCTCCGTTCTGGCCGTCAGCGACTGGCGCACCGGGCTGGGCACGGGCGGCTGGCCCCTTCCATTGTGGTATGGCCCTGGAGGCCCAGGCTGACCGCTCGGGCCGGCGCTGGGTTACCTCGGCCATCCCGGGGAGGCTGGACGCCACGACACCGTGCTCGCTGACGCATACGAGGCCTTTTTGGGCAAAACACCGGTGCTCAAAGGCGAGAAGCTCAAGAAATCGATGTCAATTGCCGATACCAAAAGGTGATGTCGCTTATCCGGGAGGCGGAGACGCGCGGGCATGGTTGGCTCTCCACCCTGGTCCAGCACGTGTCGGACATCATCTTCGTACTCGACTCAGATGGTTCGATCATCTACGCCAATGCCAGCGGGTTGGCCATGTTCGGCGTCTCGGCAGAGGAGGCCATCGGGGCCAGCGTTTTCGACTACATCCATCCCGAGGACCGCCAGCGAGTAGCGGGGAGCTACGCCCGGATGGCTGTTTCACCCGGGCTGTCCATGACCGACACGGTCCGGGTCCGCTCCCCCAAGACAGGTGAGGTCTGCGAGCTTGAGGTGGTGCGCACCAACCTCCTGCATGATCCAGCCATAGCCGGCATCGTCGTCAACGGGCGGGATGTCACCGAACGCAACGGCTACCTCATGAGCCTGGAGGCCAGCTTCGGGGCCATCACCGGCGCCATCGCCAACATGGTGGAGATAAGGGACCCCTACACGGCCGGACACCAGCGTGAGGTGGCTCGCCTGGCCGGCGCCATCGCCCGAGAGATGGGCGTGGATGAGGAGGACATCAAAGGCATCGAGGTGGCGGCCACCCTGCATGACATCGGCAAGATCGCCGTGCCCTCCGAGATCCTCAACCGGCCTGGTCGGCTGAGCAGAGCTGAGTTCGAACTCATCAAGGTACATTCCGAGGTGGGTAGTGACATCGTGGCCAAGGTCCCCTTCCCCTGGCCGGTGGCCGAGATGATTCTCCAGCACCATGAGCGCCTCGACGGATCCGGCTACCCGAATGGCCTGTCCGGCGCGGACATCCTCCTGGGATCGCGGATCCTCGCCGTTGCCGATGTGATCTCGGCCATGGCGGCGCATCGGCCTTACCGTCCGGGGTTGGGCTCGGGTCGGGCCCTGGCCGAGATAGAAAGCAATCGGGGGCTTCTCTACGACCTGGATGTTGTGGATACCTGCCTGCGCCTCTCCCAGGCCGAGCGGCTTCCCTGGGCAGCCTTGATCGCCGACTGACGAACGTCAATTGCCGATACCAGCCACGTGACGGCGCTTGTCCAAGAGGCGAAGCTTCGCGGGCCTGGTTGGCTCTACACCCTGGTCCAACATGCGACGGACACCATCTTCCTGATCGACGGACCCGGTTCGATCCTCTACGTCACTCCAAACGGCCTGGCCGGGGTTATCTACGCACACCTGCCCGGTAGCCGAGCCCTGCGCCCTGGCCGACGCCCGTGAGACCCACGGGATGTGGGCCGGGCTCACCTCCGGAGAGCGCCGCAAGGCCCGCCGGAAGCCCGAGCCGGCCGCGGCGTGACCGACCCAGCCTCGGCGTCGGGTGCCACGCTCGCTGTCCTGGGGGCAGCTCCCCGACGTGTCCTCGCAGGCTGGACCTTGCCAGCTCCGGCCGGCACCATCCGCGAACTCCCCACGCCACGGAGCGGGCTCGGGACAGGGCATGGGCCGGCCGTGGCCGCTGTGGTCGAACCAGGTAGCGCAGGCAGCGCTCGGGTCGGGCATCGAAGACCTCGGCGTAGCGGGGGGAGGTCACCGGTCCCAATCTTGGCCGGGCGCTGTGACGGTGGACGTCCGGTCATTGGGGAGCCCGGCGGGGGAGACGGGCTTGACCGGGAGGATTGCTCCGGGGGCGGTGGGACGCTGGGGAGTCTCAACGGTCACCGGCCGGGCCGGATCACCTGGCGCCGCTGTCCGAAGATCTGGGTGAGGGTCGACCCTATCGACCGGAGCCAGCGCCATCAGGAAGGCGGCACTCGTGTTTGGTTGGTCCAGGCTGTTCCGTTCCACCACCGCTGGTACCCCGAGGAGTCGGGGTACCACCCTGGGGGTGGCCCGGCGGCTGTGCCTTGGGTGGGCGGTCTGAAGGCCTGGGCGTGTGGGCGGGACGTGGACAAGCTGATGGCATGGCCGACCAGCACGATCCCGCTCACCACGATGGCGGCGACGGCCAGGAGGTGGCTGATGCCGATCGCCTCACACTCCCGGGCGACATTCGGGTCGAAAGCTTGGCCGAAGGCTCCGAGGAACGAGCCGCAGGCGTTGCTGTAGGGCTGGACTGCGACGAGGCCCACCACCCCGGCAACCAGGAAAACGATTGCCCAGGTTGGCCAGTGCCCGGGGCCGGACGTGGTCTTCCTGAACCAGGCTCCGATGTCCCCGCCATTGGCACCAGCGGGGCGAGCTGGTCCCCAGGTAGGCGGCCGGGGTGGGGGTGGAGGCGAACCCCAGCCGGCGGCAGCTTGAGGTCCGACGGCTTCGAGGATTTCGAAGCGCCGGAGGGCTTCTGCCCACCCGTCGGCGTCGCGGCTGACCCGGGTGACCGCCGGCCGACCCGGTATCTGGCCGTCCCAGATCACCCACTGGCCGTCGAGGTGGCCGAGGATGAACCGCTTTCCTTCGCGGATGACTCCAGAGTCCGACACGCTTGGCGCCTAGCTGATACTGCCCTGGGGTTGGGGCTGACTGGGCGGGGTGCCGCAATTACCGGCCTGGTAGGCCTGGGCGGCGTATTGGTAGGCGGTCGTGACCATGCTGTTGGCCTGGCCGATGTCGGCATTGGTGGCCGACAGGGTCTGGGCGGCGGAGCTGCTGGCGGCGGAGGTCGCCTGGTTGACCTGGTTCTGGGTGGGTGGGTTGGTGGGCTGGTAGGAAGGGAGGTTGTTCTCGTCGGATTGGAACTGGGCCCAATCCGCGGCCAGCTGGGATACTTGTTGGCGAGTCTGTTGCAGATAGTTCTCAACCCCACCGGCGTTCGCTTCCACTCCGCCTGCATCGGCTTCCACTCCGCCAGCATCGGCTCCGACTCCACCGGCGTCGGCACAGACTCCTCCCGAGTTGCCATCGGGATACTGCTGGGCCTCGGCTTGGACCGCCTGGTCGTCCTTCTTGGTGGTGGCCAGCTCGGAGCCTGTCGTCTGTAGTGCCTGGTTGGTCTGTCCGAGGGAGCCCGACAGGGATGACTCGTCCTGGGAGAGGGCGCCGATGTCGCTGAGGACGGTCTGGGCGGCGGAGTCGATCTGGTTTTCTTGCTTTTGGAGCGCCTCGGCGTTGGCCTCGTTCTGGTTGGCGGTGGCGATCCGGGCCTGGAGGGAAGCGAGGGCCTGGTTAAACGCCGAGGCCGAGGCGGAGGCGAAGCTGACCGCTCCGAGGCTGCCGTCGGACTGGGGGAAGTTCAAGGTGAAGCTGCCGTCGGAGATCGAGCCGAAAGTCTGAGGGCCGCCTTCGAAACTGACCGACAGGGTTGAGCCGTTGAGGCTTCCGGTCAGAGGGATGGTCTGGGACTGGGTGGTCATGTTCGGCGGGCTGCCCGTAACGTTGATCGCCTGGGCGGTGCCGGAGAGGACCCCGGCGGTGGTGTTCCACTGGATGAAGTCGATGAAGCCCGGGCCCGACGCCAGATAGCCCGAACCCACCGCGCCCGGCACGCTCGATGCGGTCCAGGCTCCCGAACCGGCCGCCGTGGCCCCGGTCCCAGCCCTGGAGCCGCCGGAACCCGATGAACCCCCCGATGTGGCCGCCAACTTGGCATTGTCGGTCCGGTTGGCTACACCGACCAGGACTAAGGCCAGCACTGCCGCCAGGACCGCCCCAGCCACCACCGGCACGGCCCAACGCCGTCGGTGCCGAAGCCGCCCGCTGGCAGGATTGCCCGACATGGCCGGGTTCTGAATGGTCGGCTCCCAACCTGCGGTGCCGGTGGGCGGGCTCCAGGGCGGTGATGCGGCTGGCTCCCACCCGGAGAACCGCTCCCATGCCGCCGCCCTGCCCTCCTCGGTAAGGGGGAACCGGGCGATCGGGCTGCCCGGGCGGCGCTTCCAGACGGCCTCCTTATCCCATATCCCGTATTCGTCGCCTGCTGAGGCCAGCACGAAGTGCGAGCCGGTCACCAGGACCTTGATGCGTTTGCTCACCGGGCCGTCCCCACCACCTTTGAGGTTACCGAGCCGAGCCCGCCAGAGGAAGGGACGGGTTCAGTCGGCCTTGCGGTCCTGCGAGCGGACTCGACGGGCGGGTTGTCGTGTCGGAGCTCGAAGTCGGGTCTGAGGCTCGTTGTCGCCCCGTGCTGATCGGTGAGCGGCAGGTCGGCAATCGACGCCGGCACGGCCCGATCGGCGGTGATGGCTGGCGGACCGGCCGAAGAAGTCGAGTGGGATCCCTGTGTTCCGCAACCCGCCAGAAGGGCCAGGCACCACACCACCTAGGCGGTCCGCCTCACCTCAAGCGTGGTCATTCCGCCTGCGCCACTGGGGACCCGTCTCGCCAGTGCATGAGGGCGTCGCCCGTAAGGACCAGGATGAACAAGAGGAAGGCCACAACGTGGGTGGCTGTGCAGTACAGGCAGATGGCCCGGATCCAGTGCAGTTCGGCGTAGACGAGGTACAGGACCATCACCATGCTCACCAATACGCCCAGCAATCGGAACCGATGAACCAACAGGTTGCTTGACCGCCAGGCGGCTGGCAGGCAGAGCAGGATCATGCCGAGAAAGAAGGCCACCCCCAGGTCGGCCACCGGGATCCCCAACAGCTTGGAGTAGACGCTGGTGGTGACCTTGCCGCAGTTGATGGCCCCGCTTTCGGAACAGACGAGACTGGCATTGCCGGTGTAGTGCTCGAATGTTAGGTAGACGTCGATGGCCAGGCCCACCAGGCATAGCGCCACCGAGCTGGCGACTACCCAGGTGGGCACATACCGGAGAATCGCGTCGGATGGCCGACTAGGGGACATGGGCGACCGTCACGGATGTATCCTTCTTTGCCTCACGCATGGGCACGCTACCGGCGTTGGTAGCTTCAATCGGCCCGGCGGCTTCTTGGCTGTGGTCCTCCCCGACCCGCTGGTGGATGGCGCTCAGGTGTTGAGCCAGGATCGTCTCGGTCGAGGACAGGGCGGCATAGGTGGCGGTCCGCAGCTCCACCTCGTCTCGGACGGTCGGGGCCGGCCGGTTGGTGGGGACCGTCGGGGCAGCTGGGTTGGTCTCGGGCGGATCGGCTCTCATCGTCTCGACGGTACCGTCCGGCTGGAATGGCGGCCGGGCTAGAGGTGCCGCCACGCTGCCCATTCCTCGATCACGGTCCGGACCTGTTCGGCGAGCTGGGCAGGAGGCTCGTCAACCGGATCCGTCATCAGCTCCAGGGTCTGGGAGCTGGCGATCCAGGTGTAGACGGTCTCCGAGCCGATCGGTCCGCGGGCTTCGAGACGAAGGAAGTCCACGTCGAAGACCTTCTCGGCTGTGGCGGCGTCGGGGTTCTCGACGAGGCGAACGGCGTAGGACATCCGCTCGGACAGCACGAGAACCAGGTCGGTGCGGTGCAGATCGGCGGCAAACCGCCGAAAATCGTCGTCCAACGGTGGGCCCGTCACGCTGAGTCTCCTCGGGTGTCGTCGGCCGCACCGGACGCAGCGCCCTTGGCTTCGACGGCGGTCCGGAATGCGCCCAACAGCTGGTCCGGGTCGTAGATCCCCCGCCGGATCAGCCCGACGTAGACGAGACAGGCGCCGGCGGCCGCGTAGTGCATGGTGTCCCACTGGCGGCGGATCCGGCCTTCCATGACACCGACCGCGTCCTGCACACCCGTGACTTGGTAGATCAACAGCAGTAGTTGGCGGGCTTGGGCGAGCTCATCCAGGGTGATGTCGGTGGCCACCGTCCGCCACTCTTCGAGGGCGGCGGTGAGGTTCTTGCCGATCTCATGGAAGGCGTCGGTCAGCCCCCGATCGGGGGTGGCGTCGGCCCGCAACGAAGGCAACAGGCCAGTGGCGGCGGCCAGCGCTTCGATACCGGCTTCTATCTGTCCCGGGTCGGCACTGAGAGCGGCCAGCAGCGGGACCATCGGTCGTCTCAACAACTTGGTGGCCGATTCAGCAGCTCCGTCCTGACCGACACTGGCCTCCTCCGCCGCCCAGGACCGAAGCCCGGGCTCCCACGCCTTGAGGGTCCGGGGACGCCGGCGGCTGGCCAGGACCTGGTCCGCCTTCGCCTCGGCCGCGTCCCAGATCGCATCCTCGTCGGCGTCGGGGTCCTGAGGCATGCCGACCTCCCGGTACATGGCGTTCAGCAGGTCACTGAACGCGGCGTGGATCTCTTCCTCGGTGACCGACAAGCCCCGTACGATCCGGGCCAGCACGACGTTGGTGTCGGTCCGATCTTTGAGCGGCAGACAGCTGATGAGTGCGGCGATCTCGTAGGCGTCCGGAGATTCCAGGATGATTTCAGAGCCGCCCCTGCCATCCTCACTTCCGTGGGCCCACTCCCATGAGCCCAACCAGCCCCGGCCGATCCAGCCCTGGACCGCCGTAGCCCGAGCCTCGCTGAACCCCTCGGCACGCAGGCGCTCAGCGATCTCGGTGGCAGCTCGGGACGCACGGGAGGGCACGGATTAAAGGTTAGAGCCGACCTCTGACAACGGCCCACCGACAGCCAGACACCCGAGTCAGGTGCGCGAGAGGGGTGCGGTCCCGTCAGAGGATGCCTTCTAGGCGCCGGGACAAGCCCGGCCCAGCGGGCTCCCAGCCCGACACGAAAGGGAACCGATATGACCAGCAAACTGATCGAGGCCAGCGCCACCGATCCGGCCTGTTACACCCACCCCGTACCTGCCGACCCAAGGGCGAAGGGAGGGACTGGTATGCCCACCAAGGAGACCACGAACCACCGGACGGAGGGACCACCAGCCGTACCGCTGCCCCAGGCGACCTGCCCGCACTGCGGGGAGTGCTTCGAGTTGACGGCTGTGCTGGCCGGCCAGATCGAGGCCCACGTCGAAGCCCGCCACCTGGCCGAGCTCGAAGCCCTCCGAGCCGAGGCGCAAGCAGAGCTGGGCGCGGCGGTGGGCACAGCCCTGGACAAGGAACGGACCCGGCTGGCCGAAGCGTCCGACCTGGAGAAGGCCGACTTGCGCCGCCAGCTGGCCGAGCAGCGCAAGGCCCGGGAGACCGCCGAGGCGAACGAACTGGCCCTCCTGGAGCGGGAGCGTCGGATCGAGGAGCGGGAGCGCAAGGCCGACCTGGAAGCGGCCCGGCGGGAGAAGAAGGTCCGTGCCGAGGTTACCGTCGAAATCGAAGCGCAGCAGCGGGACACCCACGAGGCTGAACTGCGGGAGCTGCGTGAGCAGCGGGATCGGCTCGCCGGACAAGTCAAGGAGCTGGCTGCTAAGGCCAAGACCGGCTCCCCGCAGGAACAGGGACAGATCCGGAACTTCATCCTGGCTGACCGGCTCGGCGGACTGTTCCCCGATGACCGGATCACCGTCATCGCCCGTGGCGCAGCCGGAGCCGACGTGGTCCAGGTAGTCCGCGACCGAGCGGGCCGGGAGGTGGGGGTGATCCTCTGGGAGCACAAGGCCGACGCCTCCTGGGACAACCGCTGGGTGGCCAAGCTGGGACGGGACAAGGCCAAGGCCGGGGCCGACATCGGGGTGCTCGTCAGCGTCGCCCTGCCCCCCGAGGGCCGGGGCCTACACCAGATGGGTGACCAGCTGTTCGTCGCCGACCCGGTCACCGCCCTCCAGGTGGCCGGGCTCCTCCGAGATGAACTGATCCGCTGTGCCCATCTCGCCGCCACCCACGCCCAGACCGAGGACACCCGGGGTCGAGTTTTCGAACTGGTCAGCTCGGCCGGCTTCGCCGAAGCTGTGCTGGCCATATGGGCCGCCTTCGACGTCCAGCAGCACGCCCTCGACCGAGAGCGCAAGGCCCTGACCAACCATTGGGCCGACCGCCAAGCCGCGATTGACAACGGACGGACCGCCGCCGCCCAGCTTGTCGGGCGGTTCCGAGCGGCGGGGGCGGTACTCCCGGACAGCCTCAACTTGGAACTCCCCGGCACACGAGGCAGGCAGCTTCCGGCCGTCCCGGCGATGAAGGCCCTCGGACCGGCCGCCTTGCTCCCGACCGGCACGTGCCGGGCCTGCGGGAACAGCTTCGAGGTACCGACCCGACGTGGACGTCGTCCGGCGCTCTGTCCGAAGTGCCGGACAGCAACCGGGAGACAAGCCTCCTAGACCAGCTCATAGATGCAACTGTGACTCCGCAGACTGCCGGTGACACTGTGAGCGAGGTCGACTACTTCGGCACGCTCCGCTCCCTCGTAGCCCTCATCGCTCAAGCCGCCGATCCCGACGATCTCGACGTACCTGTAGATGCCGAAGATGGTGTACGCGCCTACTTCGCGGATCGCGGCGAACGTCGCGAGCGGTGTGCGAGTTTGCGCCGAGCTGGCGGAGATCACCGGCGCGGACCACGCACCCGCTACTGGCTGGCCCCTCCACGGTCGGTCCCCCTCATGGCGGCTATCGCGCCCGCGGCAATCAAGATCGCAGCCGACCCAGATGGGTCAGCCGGAGACTGGCTGGCCGCCATCCTTCGGCGGCAAGGATCCGATCGGGTCGGCATCGACAATCAAATCCGGCAATCCAACGTGCCTCCCCGCGTCGCCGATGCTCTCCTTGCCCGCTTTCGCAGCCGCCGCTTCAGTATCGCGGCTGGCCTGAGCTCCCGGCTAAACACCCGCCCCCGCCACGACTACGAACCCCGCCATGTTCCTCAGGTGTACGGGGCGGATCTCCTGGCCTCGCGGTTCGGATGGATCCCGGTCCGCCTGCGGCCCGAGACGCTCGGCAAGCTCGTGTCCATAAATCTGGTCAAGGCCTGTACCGACGCGAGTTGGCCTCGTGCCGCCGCTCTCCTCGGCCTCCCAGAGAACGACGGACGCCAAGCGTCTACCGGCACCATGCCCCGCATCACCGAAACCGGCGCGGGCGCTCGGTTCGGCCAGGAAATTCAGGCCATGGCCGCTGATCTCGCCCGGGAACCCGAGCGAATCGACTACGCCGCCCGCCGGGCTGCCTTTCGGGGCCTCCGGGCCGTGCCAGTGGCCGAGTGGAAGGCCCTCGCAGCCGAGGTCGGACTCACCCGCCCAGCTACCGAGGCCCTGCGCCGCAACGCCATGGCGTGGATCTGGATCAACGTAACGGGCAGCTCGATCCGGACCGCGCCGGCCTTCCACTACTCCCCAACCGAGAGCCAGATGGAAGTCTACCGGCGCTTCGTGGCCAGGCTGGACTCGACATCCAGGGAACTACTCCTGCGGTTCGCCACCGCCCGACTCTCCGTCGCCGGATACCCAGAACTCGCCGCTTTGACCAGCTGAACAGCGGCCGGCTGCTAACCGGCCGAGATCCCCCAGACATGGAATACGGGGCTCAGCTCGCCTGCCGCCAGCCGGACCGGGGTGACCGCCACCGCCTCGTATTGCCGGGTACAGGACCCGTCCCAGTAGAGGGCGCCCACCCGGATCGCCCGGGCGTCGCCTGTGCAAAACACGTGCTGAAGCGCCATGCCGTCAGAGTAGGTCTCCGACGTCGGCCACCGAAAGGCACTCCGCCCCATTGCCCTGGACCGCCTGAAGCACCCTCACGAGCAAGAACCTGGCCGGCGCTGAGGATGTCCCGTTCCGTGTGGAACTTCGGGTGATGGCCCCGTGCTTCTGAGCTACGCGGCAACCTTCTGCTTTGGGAGTGTAACGACGGGGTGTGACGGTCTCGGCCACGTGGGCATCGAGGGCGGCCCGCAGCGCTTTGAGGTGCAGGTGACCGTTGACCCGTCGGAACTGGCGCTTGGCCTCGATCATGCCGGCCGCGCACCAGCGCAGCACCATCGCCCCGTCGGTCCAGCGCTTGACGTTGGTCGAGTGATCCCGGCAGGTCTCGATCATGGACTCCACCGGGTTGGTGGACCGCAGGCTGCGGGCCAGCGTCGGTGGCACACCAAGGCGGGCGACGGTCAGGGTCTCGGTCAGGCCCTCCCGCAGGGAGGCGGCCGCACCGGGATGGGACCGTTCCAGCTCCTTGGCCAGGGCCTCGAGGCGACCCTGGGCGGCCAAGGCGTCGGGATCGCGATAGGCGGCCCGCATGCGCTTGGCCACCACCGACGCCACGTCATCGGGCAGCTTGTCCTCGACGTTTCTGATCTTGTGGAGTTGGCATCTGGCGATCACCGGGTGGTCGAAGACCGCCTTCACCGCGCCCGACAGCGCTTTGGAGCCGTCCAGCACGGCGAGGATGGGCCGGCTCACGTCCAGACCGCGCTCTCGCAGACCGACGATGAGGTCGCGGACCAAGGTGGTGTTCTCGGTGTCGCCCTCCTCCAGGGCCAGAGGATGCTTGTTGCCCTCGATGTCGATGCCCAGGGCAATAACGCAGCAATGACCGGCGAAATGGACCCCGTCGACCATGAGCGCCACCAGGTCCAGCCCGGAGAGATCGGCGCCCATGAGCTCGACCAGGGCAGTCTCGGTGGCGGCCACGAAGCGACGGGAGACCGCCGACTTGGACGTGGAGCGCGCCGTTGCCTCCACGGCGGCGCCTACCGGCTCCAGGCCGGCCCGGTATCTGCGGGTGGACAGCTTGGCCATCATGCGCCGGAGCGTCTCTTGGCCCAGCACCTCGGTCGAGGTGACAGCGGCGTAGGTGGGCAGGACCACCTCGGCGCTGCGATCGGCGCTGCGCAGCCGAGGCCGGCGGATGGGAACCTGGCGACCGCCCAGGGCCACCAGGCCGTCGTCGCTGCCGTGGCGGGTCGCCACCCGGTCGGGGTCGTGTCGGCCCTTGGGTCCGGCCAGAGCGGTGGCCTCGGACTCGAGGATGACCCCGAGCACCTTCATCCCCGCTCCCACGGCGAAGGCCAAGAGGCCCTCCTCCAGCTCCCCGGCCAGCTCTCCGATGGCCACGCTCACCGTGTCCGGCAGTGCCAGTGCGGCTTCGTGGGCGACGCGGACCGGGTCGATCTTCGCCTTCTTCGGCGTCGTGCGCCCGGTGGTCGCGGCGCGCCGGGTCGTCGTCTGATAGTCCTTCTTCATGGTGGTCCCCTTCCTGGTTGGATGTCTTGGTGGACGCCCGACACCTACCAGCTGGCAGGTCTCAGGCGGGGGACCACCACCTCAAAGATCCACGCTCAGCGGGACAACCTCCCGGCGCTTGTGGCGTCCCTTTTGTCACCCCCTACTGCCAAGTAGGCCGCCCTACTGCCAAGTCACTGACAAGAAGGGTGGTCCAACTGACAAGTCCAGTGAGCGCCTCCACCGCCCTTAGTGCACGAGGTTGATCACCTTGAACATAGGCAGATAGAGGGATATCACCATGCTCCCCACCACCCCACCGAGCACGGCTATGAGGATGGGCTCCATCAGGGAGGACAGGGAGGCCACCAGAGCCTCGACCTGGCCCTCGTAGAAGAGGGCCACCTTGTCCAGCATGGTGTCGATCGACCCGCTCTCCTCCCCGACCGAGACCATCTGGGCCATCATCGCCGGGATCACCTTATGGTTGGCGAGGCGCCGGGCTATCGGCTCCCCGCCACTGACCCCGTCCCGGACATCGGATATGGCCGCCGCCACCACCGCGTTGCCCGCCGTGTCCTTGGTGATCTCCAGGGCCTCCAGCAGGGGAACCCCTGAGCGGGTCAGTGCCGACAGCGTTCGGCAGGCACGGGCGATGGCGTTGAGGTGGACGAGCTTGCCGAGGAGGGGGACCCTGAGCTTGAAGGCATCCCATAGCGACCGGCCGTAGGGCCTGGAGATCCAGCGCCGGAAGAGGTAGACCCCGACTGCCCCGACCACGATCAGTATGGGGATCAGGACGACTGCGTCATTCGACACCGTGATCAGGATCTGGGTCGGAAGAGGGAGGGTGCCCCCCAGTTGGGCGAAGATGGCCTTGAACTGCGGCACGACGAAGATCAGCATGGCGGTCAGGATGACCAGCACCAGCGCCAGGACGGCCACCGGGTAGGTCATGGCCGACTTGATCTTCCGGCGCAGCGCCGTCTGCTTCTCGAGGGTGTCGGCCAGGCCCAGCAGGGAGGCGTCCAGATTTCCCCCCGTCTCCCCGGCCCGGACCATGGCCACATAGATCCTGGGGAAGATCTTGGGATGGCGGCCCAGGGCATAGGAAAGGGACGCTCCCTGCTCCACGTCCTGGCGGACCGTGCGCAGCGTCTCGGCAAAGAACTTGTCCTCCGTCTGCTCCCCCAGGATGGCCAGGGACCGGATCAGGGTCAGCCCAGAGTCGATCATGGTGGCGAACTGCCGGCTGAAGACGGACAGTTCATCGGGCTTCACCCGCCGGCCGATGAAAGGAAGGGTGATCTCGGTCGAAAGCCCGGTCGTCTTGCGCTCGACCGAGAGGGGTATGTAGCCCATGGCCCGCAGCCGGCTCACCACCCCGGCCGGGCTGTCGGCCTCCAGTGACCCGTTCAGCAAGGCGCCGCGGCTGTCGCGGACCCGGTAGACGTAGGTTTCAGGCATTAGGAGAAGCTTCTCAGGTCCCCTGCACCAGGCGGCGGATGTCCTCGGGGCTGTGGCCCCGCTCGAGAGCCATGGCCAGGGTGATCTTGTTCTGGCGCACCAGGGCGGCCAGGGACATGTCCATGGTCTGCATTCCGTACCGGCCGCCGGACTGCATGGTCGAGTAGATCTGGTGGGTCTTGCCCTCCCGGATGAGGTTGCGCACGGCCGGCGTGGCGATCAGCAGTTCCGAAGCCACCGCCCGGCCTCCCCCCTTGGCCAGGGGGAGCAGTTGCTGGGTGACCACGCCTTGGAGGCAGCTGGAGAGCTGCACGCGCACCTGTTGCTGCTGGTGGGAGGGGAACACGTCGACCATCCGGTCCACCGATTGGGCGGCGTCCTGGGTATGCAGGGTGCCGAAGACCAGGTGGCCGGTCTCGGCGGCGGTGACGGCGGCGGAGATGGTCTCGAGGTCGCGCATCTCCCCGACCAGGATTACGTCGGGGTCCTGGCGCAGGACATGCTTGAGGGCCTGCCCGAAGGACCGGGTGTCCTCGCCCACCTGGCGCTGGTTGACGATGCAGCGCTTGTGGGAGTGGAGGAACTCGATCGGGTCCTCGACGGTGACGATGTGGCCGGCCCGGGCGCTGTTGATGATGTCGATGAGGCTGGCCAGGGTGGTCGACTTGCCCGAGCCGGTGGGACCCGTCACCAGGACCAGGCCGCGCTGAAGCTCGGCCAGGGCGCCCACCGCGGCGGGAAGGCCCAGCTCCTCCAGGGGCTTGACCTTCCACGGGATGACGCGGAAGACGGCGCCCACGGAGTCCCGCTGCAGGAAGACATTCATCCGGAAGCGGCCGTAGCCGGGCACGGAGTGGGACGCGTCCAGCTCGAGCTCGGCCTCGAAGCGCTCCCGCTGGATCTGGGTCAGGATCGAATACACCATCCGGCGGATCTCCTGGGGCTTCAACGGTGCCACCCCGTCCACCGTCATCATCTCCCCACTGATGCGGAACCGGGGCGGTATCCCTACCGACAGGTGGACGTCGGAGGCGCCCACCTCTACCGCCTTGGACAGGAGCTGGTTGATGTGCAGGTTCTCGCTGTCGGCCGGGGCCGCCACCGCCTGGCCCGTCCCCGGTTGCGGGGCCCGCGGCGCCATCATGTCGGTCACGCCACCACCCTCACTATCTCTTCCACCGAGGTAAGCCCGGCCTGGACCTTGCTGATCCCCGACTGGCGCAGGGTCAGCATTCCCTGGCTGGTGGCAGTCCTCATGATCTCCTCCGAATTGGCCCGACTCACGATCAGGCGCTCGATGTCCTCGGTCACGGTCATGACCTCGTGCAGGGCGAAGCGGCCCCGGTATCCGGTCCGGCTGCATATCTGACAGCCCCCGGCCCGGTACCAGGTCACGGTGGTGTTCCCGGACATCTGGTCGCCGTGGGGACCGGCCAGCGCCTTCACGTCATCGACGCTCGGCGTGTAGGCCACCCGACAGGCGGCACAGAGCTGGCGGGCCAGGCGCTGGGCCACGATGCAGTCGATGGCCGAGCCGACCAGGAAGGGCTCCACGCCCATCTCGATCAACCGGGTCGGGGTGGAGGCGGCGTCGTTGGTGTGCAGGGTGGACAGCACCAGATGCCCGGTCAGGGCGGCCTCCACGGCGATATTGGCCGTCTCCCGGTCCCGGATCTCCCCCACCAACACCACATCGGGGTCCGAACGCAGGATGGCCCGCAGGGCGTTGGCGAAGGTCAGGCCGGCCTTGGGGTTGATCTGGACCTGGTTGACCCCGGGCAGGCGGAACTCGACCGGATCCTCGACGGTGATGATGTTGCGGGAGTCCTCGTTGAGGATGTTGAGGGTGGCATACAGGGTGGTCGACTTACCCGAGCCGGTCGGGCCGGTGACCAGGATGGTTCCGTACGGCTTGCGATAGGCGGTCTCGTACTGGGCCAGGGCCTCGGGCAGGAAGCCCAGATCGGTCAACCGCATGAGGGCGGTGCCGCGGTCCAGGATCCGCATTACCACCTTCTCCCCGAACACAGTGGGCAGGGTGGCCACCCGCAGGTCGATGTCCCGGGATCCGATCCGGCGGGTCACCCGGCCATCCTGGGGGATGCGGCGCTCAGCGATGTTGATGTCGGCCATGATCTTGAGGCGCGACACCACGCCGTTCTGGATGCTCTTGCGCAGGCGCATCCGCTCGTGCAGAACCCCATCGATGCGGTAGCGGACCCTCACATCCTCCTGACCAGGTTCGATGTGGATGTCGGAAGCCCGGTCGCTCACAGCTTCGGTGATGAGCAGGTTGACCAGTTTGACGATGGGGGCGTCCTCGACGACGGAGCTGAGGCTGGCCAGGTCATCGTCGTTGGCCTCGTAGGCGGCGGCGGCTTCGGAGGAGATGCTTTCGGCGTCGCCGTCGAGGCCCTCGAACCGGTCCAGGGCGGCGATGATGCCGGCCTGGGAGGCCACCACGACCTGGATCTCCCGCCCGGTGCTGGTCCGGATGTCATCGGCGGCCACCACGTTGCGGGGGTCGGCCATGGCCACCACCAGACGGTCCCCCTCCCATCCGACCGGGATGGCCTTGAGCCGGCGGGCCAGGGCCGGGGGCAGGAGGGACACAGCTGCGACATCGGGTATCCGGACGGTCAGGTCGACGTAGTCGAAGCCCGCCTGGGTGGCCAGGGCCGCCACCACGTCCTCCTCCTTCACCAGGCCGCGCTGGGTGAGGATCCGGCCCAGCGCCCCGCCTCCACCGATCTGCTCGGCCAACGCCAGGGTCAGATCCTCCTCGCTCAGGGCGCCGCGCTCGATCAGCAGCTGCCCCAGCTGTGTCGGTTCGGCCTTGATCTCAGTGCTCAGCTTGGTGTTCAACCGGTCCTCCGAGCGACGCTTGGGCTGTTGTGTGGTCCAGCCCTGAATCCCTTATCGGCAGTCAGCCAGAAAACCTGGAGCCCTCCAGCATGGCCGCTGCCCCGGCCTCCATCGCGCCCAGGGGCGGATCCAGGCCGGTCCAGGCCCGGAGTTGGTGGCCAGCCTGGTGCACCAGCATGCCCAGGCCCCCGATGGGACGGGCCCCCCGCTCGGCGGCGGCGGCTAGCAGCGGGGTGGTCAGCGGGTGGTAGACGAGGTCCACCACTACCTGCCCGGCCCGGAGCAGAGCCGGATCCAGGGCCATCCGGGGGTCCCCACCCATGCCCAGGGGGGTGGCGTTGACCACCAGGGCCGCCCCGGCCGCCTCCTCGGGGGGGCCCGTCCGGGCCCGATCACCACCGAGAGCGGCGGCCCGGCGGGCCGCCTCGGGGCTGCGGTTGATGACGACCACCTCGGACACCCCGGCGCCGGCCAGGGCCACCACCACGGCCCGGGCCGCCCCGCCCGCCCCCAGAACGGCACACGACAGTCCGGCCGGATCCACCCCTTCGGCGGCCAGGGAATCGATGAACCCGGCCCCGTCGGTGCTGTCGCCGACCACCTCCGAGCCGGACCAGTAGACCGAATTGACCGCTTCCAGGCGGGCCGCGGCCGGCGTCAGCCGGTCAGCCAAGCCGGCCACGGCCGACTTGTGGGGCATGGTGACCGACAGGCCCCGCAGGCCCAGGGCCCGGAACCCGGCCATGGCCCCGGCGGCCGCGCCCGGGGCCACCTCGAAGGCCAGAAAGGCCCAATCCAGTCCCAGGGCGGCGAAGGCGGCGTTGAACAGGGCCGGGGACAGAGAGTGACGGATGGGCGAGCCGATGACCCCGGCCACCTCGGTGGCGCCGCTCAGAGCCGGCCGGCCCGTCACCCCTCCAGCCCCCGGCTGCGGGCCAGAGCGATGTTGGCCTCCTGACCGGCCAGGGTGGCCGAGAAGGCCTCGGTCCCATCCGGCTCGACCACCACGTAATAGAGGTAGTCACCGATGGAAGGGTGCAGGGCCGCCTCCAGGGCGGCTCGGCCCGGGTTGGCGATGGGACCGGGCGGCAGGCCGGTGACCAGGTAGGTGTTGTAGGGGGACTCAACCTGGAGGTCGGCCGCGCTCAGGCTGGTGTGGCCCGGCCCGAGGGCGTAAAGGACGGTGGCGTCTATCTGGAGCCGCATGCCTTTGGCCAGACGGTTGTAGACGACCTCCGCCACCCGGGGCCGGTCGGTGGCCTGCTTGGCCTCCCGCTCGATCAGCGAGGCCACGATCACGGCCTGGTAGGGGCTGACCCCGACGCCGGCCGGAGCCCGGGCCAGCCCGATCTGGGCGGCCACCTGGTCGAAGCGGCCGATCATCTGGCCCAGGATGGTGGCGTCGCTCTCGCCCGGGGTGACGGTGTAGGTGTCGGGGAAGAGCAACCCCTCCAGGTCGGCGCTACCGGCCGGCTCGAAGGGGCTGCGCACCGTCCCCCCGTCGGCCACGGCCAGGAAGTGGGCGGCGCTGTGCCCGGGCAGAGCGCCCACCCGGGCCGCGATCTGGCCGACCGTGAAGCCCTCCGGGATGACCAGGGCCCGGCTCACTTCTGGACCTCCCAGGGCCTTGACCACGGCCGGATAGGAGTCGTGCTCCCGCACGGCGTAGACGCCGGCGTCGAAGTGGCTGCCGCCGTGGAGGCGCAGGTAGACCCGGAACCAGAAGGAGCTGGATATCACCCGGTCGGCCACCAAGATCCCGGCTATGGAATCCGTGCTCGATCCGGACGGAATGGTCACGTCGACCACCGCCCCGGGATGGGCCGAGGGGTTGATGTGGCTCTCCACCCACAGGCCGGCCACCGCCACCAGGCTCAACAGCACGGCTATGCCCAGAGCGAGGGCGCGCGGGCGTGACATTTAGCCGCTCCGGGAGTCGAGCCAGGATTGGAGGAACACGGCGGCGGCGGCCGAGTCCACCGCTCCGGTCCGGCGCCGGGCCGCCCTGACCGCCCTTCCCCCGCCCGCCTGGCGCAGGGAGCGGGTCGCCACCACGGTGCTGAAGCGCTCGTCGCGGACTTCCACGGGGACGCCCACCCTGGCCCTTATCTCCTCCACCTCGGCCAGCACGGCCCGGGCGGCCGGCCCGGCGGCCCCGGACAGGGACAGGGGCAGGCCCACCACCACCACCTCGGCCCCGGTCTCGGCCACCCGGCCGGCCAGGGCGTCGTGGTCGGCCTGATGATCCGGGCCGCGTTCGATGACCCCGGCCGGGGAGGCCAGGATCCCCCCTGGGTCGCTGAGGGCGAGTCCGATGCGGCGGGCCCCGAGGTCCACGCCCAGGGCTCTCACCCGCCGAGCTGGCTCCTGACCCCGGTCAGGGCTTCGTCCAGCTTGGAGACGTCCCGTCCGCCGGCGGTGGCCAATTCGGCGTTCTTGCCCCCGCCCCCGCCCACCAGGCGGGCCGCCGGGCTGATCAGATCGGAGGCGACCAGGTCCGATCCCTTCTCCACCGCCGCCACCAGGGCCACGCTGGCGCCGTCCGGGGACCCGCCCAGCACCACCACCTTGATCCCGGGCTGCTGGCGCACCGACACGGCCAGGCTGCGGAGCTGGTCGGGAGGGAGGTCATCGACCCGGGCCACCACCATCCCGTCGGTGGCGGAGCCGGCCAGATCGGCGGCCTGGTCGGCCAGTCCCCGCCGTTGGGACTGGCGCAGGGCGTCCTCGGACGCCTTCTGGCGCTCGATCAGCCGGCTGACGGCGTCCGGGAGTTCCTCGGGACGGGACTTGAGCAGCGTGGCCGTGCGGCCCAGCACCGCCTCGTCCTGATCGATCCGGTCCAGGGAGGCCGTTCCGGTCAGAGCCTCGATCCGCCTGACGCTGGCTCCGATGGAGCCCTCGGAGACGATCCGGACCGGTCCGATCATGCCCAGGGCCCCGACATGGGTGCCCCCGCAGAGCTCCACCGAAGCCTCCCCGGCCTCCACCACCCGCACCGTCTCCCCGTATTTGTCCCCGAAAAAAGCGATGGCCCCCCGTTCCCGGGCCTCGGCCATGGGCATCTCGGTGGTCCGCACGGCCGAGTCGGTGATGACGGTCTCGTTCACCATCCGCTGGACCCGGGCCAGCTCGTCCGGGGTGGGGGCGGCGAAGTGACTGAAGTCGAATCGCAGCCGGTCCGCCGCCACCAGCGACCCCTGCTGTTTGACGTGGTCGCCCAGGACATGGCGCAGGGCCCAATGCAGGAGATGGGTGGCGGTGTGATTACGGCGAATGGCATCTCTCCGCTGCCCATCCACCGCCGCCCGGGCCTCCTGGCCGGCGCTGAGCTCGCCCTCCACCCGCCGTCCCACGTGACGGATGAGACCGGGTAGGGCGTAGTTGGTGTCGAGCACCTCGATCGTCCCGGTGCCCGTCGTGATCCGGCCGGTGTCGCCCACCTGGCCGCCTCCCTCGGCGTAGAACGGCGTGCGGTCCAAGAAGACCTCGAGGGCGTCGGTCCCGCCTTCGGCACCAAACGCGGTCTCGAGAACGGCCAGGACCCGGCCGGGCGCCTCCACCGTCTCGTAGCCCAGGAAGGCCGTGGTGCCGAACTCGTCCAGGAGCTGGCGGTAGCGCTCATCGGCGGTGGCGGCGCCGATGCCCTCCTTACCGGCCCGCCGGGCCCGGTCCCGCTGGGCGGCCATCTCGGCTTCGAAGCCGGCCATGTCGACCGTCACGCCCCGCTCGGCGGCCATCTCCCGGGTGATCTCAATGGGAAAGCCGTGGGTGTCGTGGAGGCGGAAGGCCACCTCTCCGCTGATGGTCCCCGACCCGCCGGCCATCTCTTCCTCCAGCAGGGCCGACCCGGAACGCAGGATGTGGCGGAAACCCTCCTCCTCCCTCCCCACGATCTCGGTGATGAGTTCGGCCGAGGTGGCCAGCTCCGGGTAGGCGTCCGACATCACCTCCCGCACGGCGCCGATGAGGCGCTCGGTGACGGGTTTGTCCGCCCCCAACTGGTAGGCCCGGCGCACGGCACCGCGGATGACCCGGCGCAGGACGTAGCCCCGGCCCTCGTTGGAGGGAAGCACCCCGTCGGAGACGAGGAAGGACATGGCCCGGGCGTGGTCGGCCATGACCCGCAAAGCCACGTCGGCCGTCTCGTCCTGGCCGTAGGTCACCCCGGTGACGGACTGCGCCGTCTCCAGCACGGGCAGGAAAAGGCTCGTGTCGAAGACGGAGGTCTTGCCCTCCAGCAGGGGCAGGATGCGCTCCATCCCGGCCCCGGTGTCGATGTTCTTCTTGGGCAGCTCGACCAGGCTGCCGTCGGGCTGGCGCAGCAGCTGCATGAAGACCAGGTTCCAGATCTCCACGTAGCGCTCCTCACCGCCGTGGAGGGGACCGCCGGCCTCCCCGTGCTCGGGGCCTTTATCGAAGTAGAGCTCGGAGGACATGCCGCACGGGCCGGGGGCGCCCTTCTGCATCTCCCAGAAGTTGTCCTCGCCCATGCGCTGGACCCGCTCGGCCGGCACTCCCACCGCGTCCCGCCAGATGGCCTCGGCCTCATCGTCCTGCTCATAGACGCTGACCCAGATGCGATCACCGTCCAGGCCCAGTGTCTCGGTCATCAGCTCCCAGGCGAAGGGGACGGCCCGTTCCTTGAAGTAGTCCCCGAAGCTGAAGTTCCCCAGCATCTCGAAGAAGGTGAGATGGCGGGTGGTGTGGCCCACGATGTCGACGTCGGCGGTGCGGAAGGACTTCTGGACGCTGGTGGCCCGGGGCCAGGGTGCGGTCTCCTCGCCCAGGAAGATGGGTACGAACTGCACCATGCCGGCGTTGACCAGAAGGGGGGCCGACGGGTGATGCGGGATCAGGCTGGCCGACGGGACCAGGGTGTGTTCCCGGTCGACGAAGTAGCCCGTGAAGGCGCGGCGCAGCTGATCGGCATCCATGGAACGCGCCAGGTTACCGGCGGGTCCCCAGCGATTCCCGCAGTTCCGTCTCCCGCTCGGCCATGGCCTGGCGCCCCTCGCCCACCGCCGCCCGGATGTCGGCCCCCAGCCCCCGCAGGGCCTGGGACAGGTCCGAGGACACCCGCTCAGGGGTGTAGCGCTCGATGGTCGAGCGGACCGTCCTCATGATCCAGAAGGACATCCCGAAGCCGAGGCCGGTTCCCACCGCCAGCCAGAACAGACGCTTGAACACGCCGGGCTAGTCCTCGCTCTTGCGGCGGAACCGGGAGATGGCCCGGGAGGTGCCCGACCCGAAGGCCAACGCCTTGATCACCGGGTTGGAGAAGGCCAGGTAGGCCAGGTGACCAGCCGAGTCGACGGTGGCCGAGATGGAGGTCACCGTCTCGAGAAGGTTGTCCATCCGGACCAGTTCGGCCTCGGTCCGCTCGGCTATGCCGCGCAACTGGTTGAGCAGGGGCACGGTCTGGTCCCGGATCTCCTCGGCCCCCCGGCCCACGGCTTCGACCGTCCCGGCCAGCAGTCTGACCGAGCGCCGCAGGGACACCACGGCCAGGATCAGAACCACCGCCACGATCAGCCCGACGCCGCCGCCGATGATCGCCCCTACATCGGCCGCACTCATGGCCCGGGACTCTATCGAAGCCCTTGGTCGCCCCGGTCCTCCACCCGGCCTCGGCCGCCCCAGACCAGCCGGCCCTCCCGCCCGTGGGGCGAAGGCTCGTAGTAGGTATGGCCGGCCACCTGGGGTGGGCGGTACTCCTGGTCGAGCCACCCGGAGGGGTCATCGTGGGGGTAGCGGTAGCCGACGCCGTGGCCGAGGGACTGCGCCGAGCGGTAGTGCGAGTCCCTCAGATGGGCCGGGACCGGCCCGGCGGGCAGGTCCCGGACATCGGCCTGGGCCCGGGAGAGCGCCACCATCACCCGGTTGGACTTGGGCGCCGTGGCCAGGTGGATCACGGCCTGGGCCAGGTTGAGAGCCCCCTCGGGCAGGCCGATGTGCTCCACCGCCCGAGTGGCGGCCTCGGCCACCAGGAGGCTGGTGGGGTCGGCCAGGCCGATGTCCTCCGAGGCCAGGATGACCAGGCGCCGAGCGATGAAACGGGGGTCCTCCCCGGCCTCGACCATCCTCACCATCCAGTACAACCCGGCGTCCGGGTCCGAGCCCCGGATGGCCTTGATGAAGGCGGAGATGACGTCGTAGTGCTCATCGGCGCCGTAGCGCAGGGCCCGGCGGTCGGCGGCGGCCTCGGCGTCGGCCAGTTCGACCCGACCCTCGGTCTCGACCCGACCCTCGGCCTGGACCCGGTCGCCCGCCCCGGGCCCCCGGACCGAGGCCAGGGCGATGGCCGCCTCCAGGATGGTCAGCCCGGCCCGGACATCCCCGTCGGCCATGGCCACCACGTGGGCCACCGCCTCGTCCGAGGCCTCCACGCCCTCGGCGGCCAGGGCCCGACGCAGGACCTCCTCCACCTCGGCCGGCTCCAGGCGGTTGAGCCGGTAAAGAGTTGTGCGGCTGAGCAGGGCGGCGTTGAGGGCGAAGGAGGGATTCTCGGTGGTGGCCCCGATGAGGGTGATCTGGCCGGACTCCACCGAGGGCAGCAAGGCGTCCTGCTGGGATTTGTTGAAGCGGTGGACCTCGTCCAGGAACAGGATCGTCCCCTGCCCCCTCTCCCCCAGGCGCCGCCGGGCTTCTTCCAGCACGGCCCGGACGTCGGCCACCCCGGCCGAGACCGCCGACAAGGTGGAGAACTCCCGTCCGGTGGTGTCGGCCACCAACCGGGCCAGGGTGGTCTTGCCTGTCCCCGGGGGGCCCCAGAGGATGGCCGAGGACAGCCGGTCGGTCTCGATCAGGGCCCGCAACGGCGCCCCCCGGCCGACCAGGTGCTCCTGGCCGACCATCTCGTCCAGCGACCGGGGCCGCATGCGATGGGCCAGCGGGCCCCGGGCCGCCAGCAGCTCCTCCGCTCCGGCGTCGAAAAGCCCGGCACCGGGCGGGGCCGACGGCCCCGGGCTGCGCCGGGGCGGGCTCACTTCTCCTTCGGGGCGGGAAGCTGGACCCGGATGGAGAGGTCCTGGAGGACCTTGTCCGCCACCGGCTTGGGCGCGCCCGTCATCGGGTCCAGGCCGCTCTGGGTCTTGGGGAAGGCGATGACCTCCCGGATGTTGTCCTCCCCGGCCAGCACCGCCACCAGCCGGTCCAGGCCCACGGCGAAGCCACCGTGGGGCGGCGCTCCGTAGCGGAAGGCGCCCAGGAGGAATCCGAAGCGGGCCTCGGCCTCCTCGGCCGGTATTCCGAGCACCTCGAACAGCTTGGCCTGGATGTCGCTGCGGTGGATCCGGATGCTGCCCGAGCCCAGTTCCCAACCGTTGAGGACCAGGTCGTAGGACTGGGACCGCACCGACAGGGGGTCGGACTCCAGCCGGTCGATGTCATCGGGATGGGGCATGGTGAAGGGGTGGTGGGCCGAGACCGGCCGGCCGTCCTCGTCCAATCCCTCGAAGAGGGGGAAGTCGACTATCCAGACGTAGCAGTAGGGCCCCTGGCTGACCGGGGGCCGGCCCAGATCGTTGCGCAACCCACCGAGAACGGTCTGAGCCGGACGCCGCTCATCGGCCACCACCAGCACCAGGTCGCCCGCCTCGGCGCCGGTCAGCGAGACGATGCCGGCCAGCTCCCCCGGATTGAGGAACTTGGCCACCGGGGATTCCAGCGTCACCCCGCCCTCCCCGGCGCCGGCCCGCATCCACACCAGGCCCTTGGCCCCGAGCTCCTTGGCCCTCTGGGTCAGGCTGTCGAGACGGCTGCGGGGCGCATCGCCCTGGCCCTCCACCCGCAGGGCCCCGACATAGGGCGCCTTGAAGGCGTTGAACTCCGTCCCGGCGAAATTGGCCGTCAGTTCGACCAGCTCCATCCCGAAGCGCAGGTCGGGCTTATCGGACCCGAAGCGGTCCATGGCCTCCGCCCAGGTCATCCGCCCGATGGGCTCGGGCCGGGATCCGGTGACGGCCTCGGCGGCGTCAAGCACGGCTTCGGAGACGAAGGCCAGGACATCGTCCTGTTCGACGAAGGAAGCCTCGATGTCGAGTTGCATGAACTCGAACTGACGGTCGGCGCGCAGGTCCTCGTCCCGCAGGCAGCGGGCGATCTGGAAGTACCGGTCCAGCCCGCCCACCATCAACAACTGCTTGGCGATCTGAGGGCTCTGGGGCAGCACGTAGAAGCTGCCCGGCTGCAGGCGGGCCGGCACGGCAAACTCCCTGGCGCCCTCCGGGGTCGGCGTCCACAGCATGGGGGTCTCGACCTCGACGAAGCCCTGGCGTTCCATGGCCGCCCGCAGGGCGGAGTTGACCTTGGCCCGGATGCGCAGGTTGCGCTGCATCCGGGGCCGGCGCAGGTCGACATAACGATGACGCAGCCGGATCGTCTCATCGGCGTTGGTCTCGTCCTCGACGGGGAACGGCGGGGGCTCGGCCGGGGACAGCACCTCCACCTGACAATCACCGATCTCCACCGCACCCGTATCGAGGTTGGCGTTGGCCGTTCCCTCCGGGCGCCGGCGGACGGTGCCGGTGATGCGCAGGACCTGCTCGGAACGCAGGTCATGGCCGCCGTCGACCACGCACTGCACCAGGCCGGTGTGGTCGCGGAGGTCGATGAAGGCCAGATGCTCACCGTGCTCCCGGCGCCGGGCCACCCATCCGCACACGCTGACGCTCTGGCCGATGTGCTCGGCCCGCAGGGCCCCGCAGTAGTTGGTCCGCATACTCATGGCCTTGCTTCCACTCTTCCCATCCGGCGTACCGCCTCGGCCACCTCGGCCCGGGGCACCTTGACCTGTTCGTGCTCTCCCCGCAGGGGGCGAAGGGTGGCGACGCCGGCCGCCGCCTCCTCCTCTCCGATGATGACCGCCACCGCCGCACCGGACCGGTCGGCCGCCTTCATCTGCGACTTCATGGAACGTCCGTCAAAGGCCCGGTCGACCCTCAGCCCGGCCGCCCGCAACTCATGGGTAATGAGGGTGGCCGATCGGCCTCCCACCACGTCGATGACGAAGGCGTCGAGACCCGAGGTGGACTCGGACATGGCCCCCTCGGCGTCGCAGGCCAGTAGCAGCCGCTCGATGCCCAGACCGAAGCCGATCCCCGGCGTGGCAGGGCCGCCCAGCGACTCGACCAGGCCGTCGTAGCGCCCGCCGCCGCCGGCGGCGTTCTGGGCTGTACCGAGCGCCTCGGCGGCAAACTCGAAGGTCGTCCGGGTGTAGTAATCGAAGCCCCGCACCAGGCGGAACTCCGGGGAGTAACCCACCCCTAGATCGTCCAGGCCGGACAGCACGGCGGAGTGGTGGATCCGGCAGGGCTCACAGAGATGAGCGGTCAGGGCCGGCGCCTCTTCGGTGGCGGACTTGCACTCCTCCCGCTTGCAGTCCAGGACCCGCAACGGGTTGAGCTCGAATTTGGTGCGGTGCTCGTCACAGAGCCGGTCGGCCCGCTGGGACAGGTAGACCCGGAGCAATTCGACATAGGCCGGGCGACAGGTCTCATCCCCCATGGAGTTGACCTTGAGCGAGATCCGGCTGAGGCCGAGGGCCCGGTAGAACTCGACGGCCAGGGAGATCACCTCGATGTCCACTTCCGGGTCTTCCACCCCGAACGCCTCCAACCCGAGCTGGTGGTGCTGGCGGTAGCGCCCGGCCTGGGGCCGCTCGTAGCGGAAGGCCGGCGTGGCGTACCAGGCCTTGAACGGGAGCCCCGGTCGGTGCTGGATGAAGGCCCGGGCCACCGAGGCCGTCCCCTCCGGGCGCAGGGCCATGTGGCGGTCGCCCTTGTCCCGGAACTCGTACATCTCCTTGGTGACGACTTCGCTGCCCTCCCCGATGCCCCGGAGGAAGACCCCGATGTCCTCGAACATTGGGTTGATGACCAGGCCGTAGCCGGCCCGGCCGGCCGTGGTGGCGAAGGCGGCCAGCAGCTGTTCCCACCGGGCCGAGGCGGGCGGAAGCACGTCGAGCGTGCCCGTCGGCGCCTGGAACCTCGGCGGTGAACTCATCGGCGGAGGTTACCGGAGCCCATCCCCGCCCCAACCGCCCATTTCCAGACTGGTCAGCCGCCTTTGCCGGGCAGGACCCGGTAGGCCTCGTAGACGCCGTCAAGACGCTTGAGGGCGCCGAGGAGGGAGTCGAGATGGGCCGGGTCGGCCAGTTCGAATTCGAAGCGCATCCGGCTGACCCGGTCGGCCCCGGTCTGACTGGAGCTGTTGAGGATGTTGACGTGCTGTTCGGCCAGGATGCGGGTCACGTCGGCCAGCAGGCGGGAGCGGTCCAGGGCCACCACTTCGATGCCGACCACGAAGACACCTAGGCGGTCGGCGTCCCACTCCACTTCGATGACCCGCTCCCCGCGGCTCACGGACAGCGAGGCGGCATTGGCACAGTCGGTGCGGTGGACCGAGACACCCCGGCCCTGGGTCACGAAGCCGATGATCTCGTCCCCCGGCACCGGGGTGCAGCACCGGGACAGCCGGATCATCATGTCGTCCAGGCCCTCGACGTAGACGCCAACGGCCTGCCGGCTCCCTAGGCGACGGGGTTGCTGAGCCGTGGTGGGCAGCTGCTCGTCCGCCTCCCCGCCCCGGAACTCCCGGGCCAGACGTTGGGCCACCGACCGGGCCGACACGTGCCCGTCCCCGATGGCGGCGTACAGGGAGTCGAGGTCCCCGTAGTGCATGGATTCGGCCAGAGTGGCGAGAGAAGCCGAGGCGGCCAGCTTCTGCACGGGCAGGCCCTCCTTGCGCAGGGCCTTGCCCACCTCCTCCCGGCCGGACTCGATGGCGTCCTCCCGCCGCTCCCGGCTGAACCACTGGCGGATCTTGTTCCGGGCCCGGGGAGTGACGGCAATCTTGAGCCAGTCCCGGGAGGGACCGGCCGACGGCACCTTGGAGGTGAAGATCTCGATGGTGTCCCCGGAGCGCAACTTGGAATCGAGCGGCACCAGCCGGCCGTTGACCTTGGCGCCGATGCAGCGGTGGCCCACCTCGGTGTGGATGGCGTAGGCAAAGTCGACCGGAGTGGCTCCGGCGGCCAGCGTCAACACCTTGCCCTTGGGGGTGAAGACGTAGACCTCGTCCTGTTCCAGGTCGAGCTTCAGGCTCTCCAGGAACTCGGCCGGGTCAGGGGTGTCCTGCTGCCAGTCCACGATCCGCTGGAGCCAGGCGATCTCGGCCGTGGAGGCGTTCTCCTTATAGCCCCAGTGGGCGGCTATGCCGTACTCGGCCCGGTGGTGCATGTCCCGGGTGCGGATCTGGACCTCGAGGGCCTTGCCCTGGGGACCGACCACGGTGGTGTGGAGGGACTGGTAGAGGTTGAACTTGGGGGTGTTGATGTAGTCCTTGAACCGGCCATGGACGGGACTCCAGATGGCATGGATGGAGCCCAAGGCGGCCCAGCAGTCCTTCTCCGTCTCGACCGTCACCCGGATGCCCACCAGGTCATGGATGTCATCGAATTCCTTGCCCTTGATGACCATCTTTTCGTAGATGCTCCACAGGTGCTTGGGCCGGCCGGTCACCTCCCCGGTGATGTTCAGCTCCCCCAGGCGTTCGCGCACCGACTCCAGCACCTGGGCCAGGTAGATATCCCGCTCCGGGGCCCGGGTGGCGACCATCTGGTCGATCTCGGCGTAGCGGCGGGCGTGGAGGGTCGCGAAGGCAAGGTCCTCCAGCTGCCAGCGGATCTCCTGGATGCCGAGCCGGTGGGCCAGGGGAGCGTAGATGTCCAGGGTCTCCTGGGCGGTCCGGCGCTGCTTCCACTCCGGCATGGCGGCAATGGTCCGCATGTTGTGGAGGCGGTCGGCCAGCTTGATGATCAAAACCCGCCAGTCCTTGGCCATCGCCACCAGCATCTTGCGCATGGTGGCGGCCTGCTGGGCCTCCTTGGAGTCGAAGTGCAGGCGGTCGAGCTTGGTGACACCGTCCACGATGTCGGCCACGCCCTGACCGAAGTCGGTGGCGATCTCGCCCAGCCCGACACCGGTGTCCTCCACGGCGTCATGCAGGAGAGCGGCGGCAATGGTCATGTCGTCCAGGCCCAGATCGGCCACGATCAGGGCGACGGCCAAGGGATGGACGATGTAGGGCTCACCGCTCTTGCGCAGCTGGCCGGCGTGGGCCTTCTCGGCCAGCCGGTAGGCCCGCTGGACCCGGGCGGCGTCGGCCTTCGGATGGCGGTCCCGGTAGGCCCGCACCACCGGCGCCACCGGGTCGATGTCGATGGAGGTGGGCCGGCGCCAGGGCAGGACCCGATCGACAGTGGTGGTGATTCCCTCCCTCACGGCCCCGTCCTACCTCCTGACACGCCCGACACCTAGTAGCTCACCAGGGTCTGCACGTCCCACCCGCCCAGGCGGTCGCGTCCCCGCAGGGGGGTCAACTCCAAGGCGAAGAGCATGCTGGCCACCTTGGCCCCCAGCCGCTCGAGCAGGACCGCCCCGGCTCGGGCCGTGCCCCCCGTGGCCAGCACATCGTCGACCAGGACCACCGTCTCGCCTTCGGTCACCGAGTCCCGGTGGATCTCCAGGCGCTCGTCCCCGTACTCCAGCGAGTAGGACTCGGACTCCACCTCCCAGGGCAGCTTGCCCGCCTTGCGCAGCGGAATGAGCCCGGCACCCAGCCGGAGAGCGAGCGGGGCGGCGAAGAGGAATCCCCTGGCTTCCACTCCCGCCACCTTGGTGGGCGAAGAGTCCGCCGCCGCCTCGGCCATCCAGTCGACGACGGCCCCATAGGCGACCGGGTCACTCAGGACCGGAGTCAGGTCCTTGAAGCCGACCCCGGCCCGGGGGAAATCGGATACGTCGCGGACCAGACGACGGATTGCCTCTGCGTCGGCGGCCACCACCCAACGCTACCGGCTGACCGCCCGCCGTCAGTCGACCGTCTAGCGGCGGCGACCCTTCTTCCGGGGCCGGGGCGGGCTGCGGCGGGCACCGGACGGGCTCCCGGGCCGGGCGCCTCCGGGTCGCGGACCGCCCCCGGGGGCGATCAGGCCACCCGAGGCATCCTGGAAGCTGCCGTCGGCGTCCGGCGCGGACGGGGTGAGCACGGCCGGACCCCGGTCCCGGCCCGAACCGCCCGCACCGGCTCCGGCGGCCGCCGATGCCGGGGTCAGCAGGGTCGACGCGCCGGCGGAACGGCTGGCCAGGCGGTTGCGGATGGCGGAGTAGCGGGGCTCGCGCTCCTTGAGGACGGCCAACAGCGGAGAGGCGATGAAGATGGAGGAGTAGGCACCCGAGAGGAGGCCCACGAACAGGGCCAGGCCGAAGTCCTGCAGCGAGGCGGCCCCCAGCAGGTAGGCGCCGATGACCAGCACCGACACGATGGGCATGATGGCCACCAGGCTGGTGTTTATCGACCGCATCAGGACCTGGTTCATGGACAGGTTGACGGTGTCGCTGTAGGTGTAGCGGCCCGAACCGCCGAAGGATCGGACCGCCTCCTGCACCCGGTCGAACACCACCACGGTGTCGTAGAGGGAATACCCGAGGATGGTCAGGAAGGCGATGACCGTCTCCTGGCTGACGGAGAAGTGGAAGATGGCGTAGACGCCTACCGTCACCAGGATGTCGTGGAAGACGGCCACGATGGCGGCCAGGGCCATCTTGGGTTCGAACTGGACACTGAGGTACAGGATGATGGCCAGGATGAAGAGGGCCAGGGCCAGAATGGCCTTGTTGGTCACGTCACTACCCCACGACGGGCCGACGGCGGTGATGCTGACGTTGTTGGCCGAGGTCCCGGCCGCCTTGGCCAGGGCATCGGTCACCTTTGTCTCCAGGGCGGTGTTGACTCCCCCGTGGCTGCCCTTGACGTAGGCCTCGACGAATATCTCCTTCGTCCCGTTTTGACCCCGCAGCTGCTGGACGGTGGCCGAGTTGCCCAGCCCGGCCGAGACGACCGCACTGCGGGCCTGGGCCACGGTAAGGGTCTTGGACGGCACCTCCCAGGAGGTACCCCCACGGAACTCGATGCTCAGGTTGAGCCCGCTGGTGATGAGAAAGACCAGGCCCAGGAGGATGACCAGCCCCGAGCCGATGAACCAGATCCGACGCCGCCCGATGAAGTCATAGGACGTCTCCCCGTAATACAGCCGCTGCCAGATGTTGTGCCGGCGCAATTCGAGAGGGACGGTGCTCATTGCGTCACCGCCGGTGCGGCCAGACCCCGGCCCACGCCCATGAAGCGGGCCTCGGTAAAGGTCGGATTACGGCCCATGAGGATGACCAGGGGACGGGTGAAGAAGTAGCTGGTGAAGACGTCGATGAGGGTGGAAAGACCGAGCATGAAGGCGAAGCCCCGGACCGGCCCCACGCTCAGGAGGTAGAGCAGAACGGCGCCGATGAAGGAAACGGCGTCGGCCACCACGACCGTGCGGAAGGCCCGGCGGAAGCCCCGGTCCACCGAGGAGCGGACGGTCTTGCCCGATCTGATCTCATCCTTCAGCCGTTCGAAGTAGACGACGTAGGAGTCCACATTGATGCCGATGGATACGATCATGCCGGTCACGCCGGCCAGGGTCAGGGCGAAGTTGGCCGTGTGTCCTAGGTAGGAGATGACCGGCCAGATGAAGGCGAAGGTCAGGGCCAGGCCGAAGAAGGCCACCAGCCCCAGGGCCCGGTAGTAGAGGATGATGTACAGCAGGACGAACACCAGACCGCCGATGCCGGCGACGAGCCCGGCCCGCAACGAGGAGGCGCCCAGGGTGGCCGACACGGTCTGGACGTTCTGCTGGATCAGCTTGACTGGCAGCGATCCGTAGCTCAGCACCAGGGCCAGGTCCTTGGCCTGGGTCTCGGTGAAGCTGCCGCTGATCTGGCCGCTGCCGTGGAAGGCGGTGGCGTTGATCTGGGGAGCGGACTCCACCACGTTGTCGAGCACGATGGCCACGTACTGGTGGTACTCCTTGGCCGCCATGGCGTCGAAGGCGCCCGATCCGGCCGACGTGGTGGTGAAGTTGACCAGCCACTGACCGGTGGTGCTCAGCCCGGCGGTGGCGGAGTGGATGATGGTGCCGTTGAGCAGGACCGGCCCGACGATGTAGCACTGGGTCGGGTTGTTGGCGGTGGACAGGGGAAATATCCCGTCGGTGGCCGGCAGGCCAGTGGGGGCCACGCACTTGCCGTTGGTCGGTGCGGTGACCTCCTGGGTGCCGTTGGACTCCAGCACCGGGCGGAAGGTGAGCTGAGCCGTCTGGCCGATGAGGGAAAGGGCCCGCTGGGAGTCCTTGACTCCGGGCAGCTGCACCACGATGTCGCTGCCCTGCAGGGTGATGTTGGGCTCGGCCACGCCCAAGGCGTCGACCCGGTTGGTGATGATGTTCTTGGCCTGGTTGAGGATGTCCTTGGAGACGGGGTGGGCCGGCTTCAGGGCCACCGACACCCCGCCCCGCAGGTCCAGGCCAAGGACGGGTCGGTAGCCGGCTGCCAGGACGGCGGCCATGCTCCCGATGGCCAGAACCAGGGTGAACAGAAGCGGGACCCAGTGGCTACGCCGGCGCATCGTCAGCTCCAGAGCCCGGGACGTCCTCTTCCCGGGCGGGCCCCGATGACCAGCTGGGAGGGGGCGGAGTGGCGGCCGGCGGATTGACCGGCAGGGACTGGGTGGCGGCCGGCCCGACCACGGTCGGTTCGGTGGCAGCCGAGGAGGGCTCGTCCAGGAGCGGTCCCTCGGTGACCACGGGTGGGTCGGCCGGAGGGGGGGGATCGACGATCACGGGGGTCTCGCCCAGGCCGAGGCCCTCCTCGGTGGGGAGGTCCGCCCCGAAGGGGTCGGCCGGTCCGTCGTCGTCCAGGTCCGCGGCGGCCTCGGCCGGGTTGAGAACCTGCTGGACGGCGCTGCGGATGAAGGTGATGGTCGTCCCGGGCCCGACCTGGAGCTGGACGAACTGGTCGTCCAGGTCGATTATGCGGCCGACTATCCCTCCGGCGGTCTGGACCTCAGCACCCACATGGAGGCTCGACACCAGGGCGCGTTGACGGCGCACCTGCTGTTGCTGGGGACGGACCAGGAGGAAGTACCCGATAACGAATATGAGAGGCAGTATGAGAAGCGACATGAGGCCCGTCGTTGGGGGTCGAAGCGACCGGAGACACTAGCGCGGGGACCTTCGGGGTCAGGGACCACCTGCCGCCCAGGTCCGCCCGACCTGCTCCCGCAGCTCGCCCAGAGTACCGGCTGCCACGGCGGCGGAGGCCCGCTTCACCAGGCTCCGGAGCCAGGCCAGGTTGTGCCGGCTGACCAGGCTGCCGCCGGTGGGCTCACCCACGCTGAGCAGGTGCCGGATGAAGGCCCGGGACCACCGGGCGCAGACCGGGCAGGGGCATTCGGGGTCGATAGGGCCCGGATCCTCGGCGTGGGCGGCGGAACGCAGGGACAGTCGGCCGGCCGAGGTCAGGGCGGTGCCGTGGCGGCCCAGGCGGGTCGGCAGGACGCAGTCGAACATGTCCACCCCCCGGGCGATGCCTTCCACCAGGCCGATCGGGTCCCCCACCCCCATCAGGTAGCGGGGGGCGTCGAGGGGCAGCTCGGCCACGGCCGCCTCCAGGGAGATGAGCATGGCCTCCCGGCTCTCCCCCACCGACAGTCCCCCGATGCCGTAACCGTCGAAGCCCAGGCCGGCGGTGATCCGGGCGCTCTCGGCCCGCAGCTCCGGGTCATCCCCCCCTTGGACGATGCCGAATAGGGCCTGAGTGCCGCCGGGGTGGGCGTCCCGGGCCCGCCGGGCCCAGTCAGCCGTTCGCTCCAGGGCCAGCCGGAGCACCTCGGGGGTGGAGGGCAGGGAGGAGCAGACATCCAGCACCATCTGGATGTCGGTACCGAGCTCGACCTGGATGGCCACGGCCGACTCCGGGGTGAGGCGCTGGTAGGAGCCGTCGTAGGTCGACTGGAAGGTGACGCCTTCGTCGTCGACCTGGGGGGACAGGGAGAAGACCTGGAATCCACCCGAGTCCGACAGGATGTGGCCGTCCCAGCCGGTGAAGGCGTGGATGCCGCCCAGGCGGCGTACCAGGCCGGAGCCGGGCCGCATCATGAGGTGGTAGGTGTTGGCCAGCACCACCTCGTACCCCAGGGCCTCGACGTCGGCCGAGGTCATGGCCTTGACCGTGCCCCGGGTGCCCACCGGCATGAAGCAGGGGGTCTCGAAACTGCCCCGGGCGGTGGTGACCCGCCCCACCCGGGCCTGACCGTCCCGGGCCTCGATCTCGAAGCGCAGGGCGCCGCTCACTCCGTCACCCGGGTGGCGATCATGGCGTCACCGAAGGACAAGAAGCGGTAGCCGGTGCGGAGGGCTTCGGCGTAGATGTCCCGCCAGCGGGGCCCGCAGAAGGCGGCCAGCATGAGCAGCAGGCTGGAGCGGGGCAGGTGGAAGTTGGTCATCATGACGTCGACCACCCCGAAGGAGTAGCCGGGGGTGATGAACAGCCGGGTCCGGCCCTCGCTCTCCCCGCTGGTCCAGGCCGCCTCCAGGGCCCGGACGGTGGTGGTGCCCACGGCCACCACCCGCTCGGCGCTGAGACACGCCTTCCAGGTGGCCTCCGGCACCGAGAAGCGCTCGCTGTGCATGACGTGGTCCTCGGGCCGCTCGGCCGTCACCGGCCGGAAGGTGTCGAGTCCCACGGACAGGTCCACCTTGACCACTTGGGCGCCGGCCTCCCGGCAGCGCTCCAGCAGTTCCAGAGTGAGATGAAGCCCGGCCGTGGGGGCGGCCGCCGACCCGGGCCGAGCTCCGTAGACGGTCTGGTACCGCTCCGGATCGGCCAGCGGGGCGGTGATGTAGGGGGGCAGAGGCATCACCCCGGCCCGGGAAGGGAGGGCAGGGTCGAGGAGACGGATATTTCGCCGTCCGTGGGGGAGGCGGGGGCCGACCTCTGCCACCGGAGCACCTTCCAGTTCGAGCCGGACGCCCTCGGACAGGCGGCGGCCGGGACGGACCAGCGCCTCCCACCAGCCCTCATCCCCCTCCTCCAGGAGGAGGACCTCCACCGCTCCGCCAGTGGGCTTGGTCAGGTGCAGGCGGGCGGACAGGACCCTCGTCTCGTTGAGGACGATCACATCCCCGGGCCGGATGAGGCCGGGCAGATCCCGGACGGTGCGGTGGTGCAGGCCGCCGCCGGCGTCGGTGGCGTCGAGCAGGCGGGCCGAATCCCGGGGCTCCAGGGGCACCTGGGCCACGGACGCCTCGGGCAGGGTGTAGTCGAAGGCGTCCACCGCCACAGGTTGCCCGACGGCAGAGGGAACCCGGTTCAGACCTCGGGGTCGAACAGGGAGGCGGCCGGCGGGTCGGTCCCGGCCACGGGCGGGTCCAGACCCAGGTGGCGCCAGGCAGCCGGGGTGGCCACCCGGCCCCGGGGCGTGCGCATGAGCAGACCGACCTGGATCAGGAAGGGCTCGTAGACGTCCTCGACGGTGTCGGGCTCCTCCCCGACGCTGACGGCCAGGGTGGACAGGCCCACCGGCCCGCCCCCGAAGCGGTGGCACACGGCCGAGAGGATGGCCCGGTCCACCTTGTCCAGGCCCAATTCGTCCACCCCGAACAGGCTGAGACCGGCGGCGGCCGACTCCTTGGTCACCACCCCGTCGGAGCGGACCTCGCAGAAGTCCCGGACCCGGCGCAGCAGTCGGTTGGCGATGCGGGGAGTGCCCCGGGAGCGCCCGGCGATCTCGGCGGCGCCTTCCCCCCGGATGTCCACCTCCAGGATGTGGGCGGCCCGGCGCACGATGGCCTCCAGGTCCCCGGGGTCGTAGTAGTCGAGCCGGGCCACCAGGCCGAAGCGGTCCCGTAGCGGGCCGGTGATGAGCCCGGTGCGGGTGGTGGCCCCGACCAGGGTGAAGCGGGGCAGCTCGAGGCGCAGGGACCGGGCGGTGGGACCCTTACCGATGACGATGTCGAGCTGGAAGTCCTCCATAGCCGGATAGAGGATCTCCTCCACGGCCCGGCCCAGGCGGTGGATCTCATCGATGAAGAGGACGTCGCCCTCCTGGAGGTCGTTGAGCAGGGCGGCCAGGTCACCGGCGCGCACCAGGGCCGGCCCGGATGTGATCCGCAGCCCGACCCCCATCTCGGCGGCCACGATGCCGGCCAGGGTGGTCTTGCCCAACCCGGGCGGACCCGCGAAGAGAAGGTGGTCGGCGGGCTGGCCCCGCTTCCGGGCCGCCTCCAGGACGATGGCCAGGTGCTCGACCACCCCGGCCTGGCCCCGGAACTCGCCCAGGCGCCGCGGGCGCAGGTAGGCCTCCTCCAGCTCCTCCTCCGGGGCGGCCGTCGGGGCCAGATCCACCGGCTCGGACGGGCCGGCGGCCGGAGCTTCTCCCGTCGGCACCGCCTGGCTGTTCACCACCTCCCGCCTCGGGCTCATCGGGCCGCCGCCATCCGGCGCAGGGCGTGGCGGAGCATGGCCTCGGGCCCGTCCTCCTCGGCCATGCCTCGCAGCGCTTCCCGGACCTCATCGGCCCCGTAGCCCAGGCCGGCCAGGGCGGCCTGGACCTCGGCCCGGGGGCCGGGAACGGCCCCGTCGGCCAAGGCCACCAGCCCTGGCCCGTCGGTGTCGAGGGGCAGGTCGAGGCGGGCCTTGAGCTCGACCAGCAGGCGCATGGCCGTCTTGGGCCCGATCCCGGGCACCATGACCAGGGCGTCGATGTCGTCGGCGGCCACGGCCCGGCGCAGAGCGGGAGGGGCGTGGGTGGAGAGGATGGCCAGGGCCACGGCCGGGCCCACCCCGTGGGTACCGATCAGGGCCTCGAAACAGTCCCGCTCGTCCCGGGTGGCGAAGCCGTAAAGGACGATGGCGTCCTCCCGGACATGGGTGTGGACGTGCACGAAGGCGGCCGAGCCGCTCGGACCCACCGCCGCCAGGGTGCCGGCCGGGGCGCTCAGCCGGTAGCCGACCCCGCCCACCTCCAGGAGCAGCTCTCCTTTGGCGGTGCGGTCGAGAACGGTGCCCCGCAGCGAGCCGATCACGACCGACCCCGGCTGGGATGGAGTCGCTTCGAGCGCTCGGCCGGACCGGGCCGTCCCGAGGATTCAGGGCGGCTCCGGCCGGCCGAAAGGACCCGCTCGGCCTGCGCCGCCTTGGCCAGCATGGGGGCCACCCGGAGATGGCAGAGGGCCAGGGCCAGGGCGTCAGCGGCATCGGGGGGCTCGGGCGGGGCGGGTAGGTCGAGGAGGATCTGAACCATCTTCTGCACCTGGTACTTCTCGGCCGATCCGTAGCCGGCCACGGACTGCTTCACCTCGTTGGAGGTGTACTCGGCCACCTGGCAGCCGGCCCGGGCGGCGGCGGCCAGAGCCAGGCCGCTGGCCTGTCCGACCGACATGGCGGTACGGGCGTTGGTCTGGAAGAACACCCGCTCCACCACCACCACATCCGGCCGCAACTCATCGATGAGGACCTCCAGGTCCTCGGCCAGGGTGGCCAATCGCTCGGGCAGGGGATCGACCGGGGACGTGGTCAGCACTCCCCCGGCTTCGGCCGTCAACTTGGAGCCGGTGCGCCGGACGCAGCCGTACCCACAGCGCGAGACACCAGGGTCGATGCCGAGAACGAACATCTGTTCGAATATATCTGAAGGCGGGCCTGAGGGGGTGGATCCCCGCGGCCGAAGCGCCCCCCGGGCGCGGCCGGCCGGTCCGACCTCAGGCCTCCACGAGCTCCAAAATGGAGTCGGGGAT
>DAHUYE010000079.1 GCA_027315345.1 Actinomycetota bacterium | reverse complement strand
CGGCGGCGAGACCGACCTCGACCTCGGCCACTACGAACGGTTCATCGACGAGAACCTCCACAAGGGCTCCAACGCCACCACCGGCCGGATCTACTCGTCCGTCATCGCCAAGGAGCGCCGGGGCGACTACCTGGGCAAGACCGTCCAGGTCATCCCCCACGTCACCGACGAGATCAAGCACCACATCCGCAAGCTGGGCGAGACGGGCGTCGACGTCGTCATCGTCGAGATCGGCGGAACGGTGGGGGACATCGAGATCGTCCCCTTCATCGAGGCCATCCGCCAGTTCCGCCGGGACGTCGGCCGCGAGAACGTCTGCTACGTGCACCTGACCCTCGTGCCCTACCTCGGGCCGTCGGGCGAGCAGAAGACCAAGCCCACCCAGCACTCGGTCACCGAGCTCCGCAGCCGGGGCATCCAGCCCAACGTCATCGTGTGCCGGTCCGACCGCATGATCTCCGACGACCTCAAACGCAAGATCTCGCTGCTGTGCGACGTCCCCATCGAGGCCGTCGTCTCGGCGGTGGACGCCGCCAACATCTACCAGATCCCCCTGGTCCTCCACGAGGAGGGCCTCGACGACTACATCATGGACGCCCTGGAGGTGGACCCGTCGGCCCACCCCATCGACCTCGGCCCGTGGGAGCATCTGGTCGAGCAGGTGGAGGCGGCGGTCCGTCCCGTCCGCATCGGCATCATCGGCAAGTACGTCGACCTGCCCGACGCCTACCTGTCCGTGGTCGAGGCGCTGCGCCACGCCGGGTTCCACCACGGCGCCCGGGTGGAGATCGAGTGGGTCCAGGCCGCCACCGTGCCCGACCTCCTCGACCGCGACGGGCTCAAGGTCTTCGACGGGCTGGTCATCCCGGGCGGGTTCGGCGAGCGGGGCATCGAGGGAAAGATCGCCGCCGCCCGCTACGCCCGGGAGCACGAGCTGCCCCTCCTCGGCCTGTGCCTCGGCCTCCAGGTCATGATCATCGAGGTGTCCCGCTCGCTGGCCGGGCTGCAGGGCGCCAACTCCCGCGAGTTCGAGGCCACCACCCGGCACCCGGTCATCGACCTCATGGACGAGCAGGTGGACGTGGCCGACAAGGGCGGGACCATGCGGCTCGGCTCCTACAGCGCCCGCCTGGCGCCCGGCTCGCAGGTGGCCCGGGCCTACGGCGTCGAGGTCGTCTCCGAGCGCCACCGCCACCGCTACGAGGTCAACCCCCGCTACCGCGACCAGCTCGAGGCGACCGGGCTGGTCTGCTCGGGGGTCTCGCCCGACGGCCGCCTGGTGGAGTTCATCGAGCTGCCCGGCCACCCGTTCTGGGTGGGCACGCAGGCCCACCCCGAGTTCAAGAGCCGGCCGGACCAACCCCACCCGCTCTTCCGCGAGCTGGTGGGCGCGGCCCTGGTCCGGGCCGAGGGGCGCGACCCCCGCCTCCTCAACCTCGGTGCCGTCGGCTGAGCCCCCCGACGGCCCGACCGCCCCCACGGGCGGCCTCCCCGTGTTCACCGCCGTCGGCGAGGAGGTCGTGCACCGGGGCTGGGCCATCGCCCTGACCCGGGCCCACTTCCGCGACCCCGAGGGCCGACCCTTCACCCGGGACGTGGTCCGCCACCCCGGGGCCGTGGCCGTCGTGGCCGTGACCGGACGGGGGGCCTTGGTCCTCGTCCGCCAGTACCGGCCGGCGGTCGACGCCTGGCTGCTCGAGGTCCCGGCCGGCACCTGTGACGTGGACGGTGAACCCCCCGAGACGACCGCCCGTCGGGAGCTGGCCGAGGAGGCCGGGTACGCGGCGGCCCGGTGGGAGCTGCTGACCCGCTGCCTCATCACCCCCGGCTTCTGCGACGAGGCGGCCCACGTGTACCTGGCCACCGGGCTGCGTCCGGTGGCGACCGACCGCCAGGGGGTCGAGGAGCGCTACCTCGAGGTGGTCGAGATCCCCCTCGACCGGTTCGACGCCCTGGTCGACGAGGGTGCGGTCGTCGACGCCCAGACCATCCTCGGGGTGGGCCTGGCCCGCCGGCGCCTGGCCGCGGGCCGGTGAACGCGGTGGCCGCCGACCTCTCGACCCCGGCCGAGGAGTACCTCTCGTGGCTGGCCGTGGAGACGGGCCGCGCCCGGAACACCCTGGTCTCGTACCGGCGCGACCTGGCCGCGTTCGAGGCGTGGGCGGCCGACGAGGGGATCGACCCCCTCCTGGCCGGTCCGGGCGAGGTCGAGCGGTACCTCGACGGCCTCCGCGCCGCCGGGCGCCACCCCGCCTCCCGGGCCCGGGCCACCACCGCCCTGCGCGGCCTGTACCGCTTCCTCGTGGCCGAGGGGGCCCTGGCTACCGATCCCACGGCCGACGTGCGGTCGCCCTCGCTGCCCCGGCGGCTGCCCAAGGCCCTGGACGAGGTCCAGGTGGTGGCCCTGCTCGAGTCGGTCGACGGCGACGGCCCGCTCGACCGGCGCGACCGGGCCCTGCTCGAGGTGCTCTACGGCACCGGGGCCCGCATCTCCGAGGTGGTCGGCCTCTCGTTGCCCGACCTGGCCCGCGACGACGGGCTGCTCAGGGTGTACGGCAAGGGA
This sequence comes from Actinomycetota bacterium, assembly GCA_027315345.1. Taxonomy (GTDB): domain Bacteria; phylum Actinomycetota; class Acidimicrobiia; order Acidimicrobiales; family JAJPHE01; genus DAHUYE01. The sequence continues at coordinate 23,592 of DAHUYE010000079.1, read as the reverse complement.
GCCAAGGAGCGTCTGGTGCCCCTCGGTGGGGTGGCCCGGGCCGCCCTCGACCGGTGGCTCGCCCCCCGGGGCCGGCCGCTCGTCGCCCCCGAGCGCTTCGCCCGGCGCGGCGACGCCGAGGCCGTCTTCCTGAACGCCCGCGGCCGGCGCCTCTCCCGCCAGGGGGCCTGGGCCGCCGTGCAAACCCGGGCCCGAGCGGTGGGCCTCGGTGACGTGGTCAGCCCCCACGTCCTGCGCCACTCCTGCGCCACCCACCTGTTGGCCCACGGCGCCGACATCCGGGTGGTCCAGGAATTGCTCGGTCACGCCTCCATCTCGACCACCCAGGTCTATACCAAGGTGTCGGCCGAACGGCTGAGGCTGGTCTACGACTCGGCCCATCCGCGCGCCCGGTCGGAGGCCCCAGGGTAGGCTGCCGCCGTGTCAACCCAACCCCTGACCGACCAAGCGCGCTCGTATCTCGAGCGCGAACAGGCGGATCTGCGCCATCAGCTGTCCGAGTTGAGGCCGGGAACGGAGGGATATGACAACAACTTCGCCGATTCCAGCCAGGTGACGGCGGAGCGGGGCGAGGCGGAGGCGCTGGCGGCCAAGCTGGAAGAGGCCCTGGCCGAGGTGGACAACGCCCTGGAAAAGCTGGATGCGGGGACCTACGGCGTCTGCGAGGAGTGCGGTAAGGAGATCGCTCCGGCCCGCCTCGAGGCCAAGCCGGAGGCCCGCCTGTGCATCGACTGCGCCTCCAAGCGCTGAGGCCGGCCTCCCTCCGGAGGCGGCGTTGATGGGCCCCACGCCGGGCTGGGGCCGGCCCGGGACCGGGGCGGGGCGGAACCGCAGTCAGATCATCGTGATCGGCGTGGTGGCCCTGCTGATCCTCTACGCCATCAGCCGGGCCCACAGCGTCAGCAGCTTCCAGATCCTCTTCTTCGTCATGCTGGTCCCTTCCATCATCCTCCACGAGGTCTCCCACGGCTGGGTCGCCCTCGCTTTCGGGGATGACACGGCCAAGCGGGCCGGCCGGCTGACCCTCAACCCGCTGCGCCACATCGATCCCATCGGGACCGTGATCCTGCCCGTCATCCTCATCCTCTCGGGCGTGGGCGCCTTCGGCTACGCCAAGCCGGTCCCGGTCAACGTCCGCCGCCTGCGCAGCCCCCGCAACCAGTCCCTGCTGGTGAGCCTGGCCGGCCCGGCCGTCAACATCGTGCTGATGCTGGCCGCCCTGCTGGCCCTGCGGGTGGCGGCCCCGGCCGGCACCGTTCCTCCCTCCATGTACGTGGCCCAGGGCTACATTCCCTCCTCGCTGCTGTGGGAGGCCTTCTTTGCCTTCGGCCTGGGCAACATGATCCTGGCCGTGTTCAATCTGCTTCCGCTTCCCCCGCTGGATGGCTCGGCCCTGCTGGAGCGGGCCATGCCCCGGTCCTGGTGGCCCGGCTACCTGCGGGTGCGCATGTACGCCATGCCGGTCCTCATCGTGGTGGTGCTGCTCTTCAGTCCCATCCGCAGCGCCGTGGGCACCTGGGCGCTGCGGGCGTGGGGCGACCTGCTGGGGTGAAAGGCCCGTTGGGCCAGGGCCTGCACCTGGCCCGGCGCTTCTTCGGTTCGCTGTCCCGGGCCGAGCCCGGCCCAGCCGACACCGCCTGGGTGGAGGGTGTGCTGCTGCCCGGTGAGCGTGGTCTGTGGGCGCGGATGTCGGCCCCCGACCGTCGTCATGCCGTGGGCGTGGCCCGGGCGGTGCAGGCCGAGATGGGCCCGGCCGCCACCCGGCCGGTCCTGGCCGCCGCCCTCCTCCACGACGTGGGCAAGGTCGACTCGGGGTTGGGCACGCTGGCCCGGGTCCTGGCCACCGTGGCCGGCCGCCCGGCCGTCCGGCGTCGCTCGGCGGAACTGGCCGGGCGGGGCGGGCCGCTGGGGCGGCTGGGGCGCTACCTGCGCCACCCCGAGATAGGCGGTGATCTGCTGCGGGCGGCCGGCAGCGACAGCCTGACCCGGGCCTGGTCCGAGTCCCATCACCGCCCCGAGGAACGCTGGGACCCGGCTGTCCCCGTGGAGACGGGCCGGGTCCTCAAGGCCGCCGACGACGATTGAACTCAGGCCGGATCGAGCAGGCCGACGGCCCGCCGGGCCCGCAGCAAGGTGGCGGCGGCCGCCTCCCGGGCCCGGGACGCCCCCTGAGCCAGGATCTTCTCCACCGAACCAGGGTCGGCGGCCAGGGTGCGGTAGCGCTCCTGGACCGGCGCCATGGCGGAGATGACGGCGGCGGCGGTGTCGGCCTTTAGCGGTCCGTACTGGCTGTAGTCCTCGGCCAGGCGCCGGGGATCGGCGCCGGTGGACGCGCCCAGGAGGGAAAGCAGGTTGGCCACCCCGGGCCGGGCGGCCGGGTCGTAGGTCACATCCGTGGCGGTGTCGGTGACGGCCCGTTTGATCTTGCGCGCGATCACGGCCGGCTCATCGTTGAGGTAGACGACACCGGCGTCGGTCCCGGTGGACTTGGACATCTTCCGGGTCGGCTCCTGCAGGTCCATGACCCGGGCCCCCACAGTGGGGATGGCCGCTTCGGGCACCACGAAGGTCTCCCCGTAGCGGGTGTTCCAGCGCTGGGCCAGGTTCCGGGCCAGCTCCAGGTGCTGGCGCTGGTCGTCCCCGACCGGGACCCGGTCGGCGTCGTAGAGGAGGATGTCGGCGGCCATGAGCACCGGGTAGGTGAGCAGGCCGGCCCGGACCGTCTCCTGTCCGTCGCTCTTGTCCTTGAACTGGGTCATGCGCCGCAGCTCCCCGAACGTGGCCGTGCACTCCAGCAGCCAGGACAACTCGGTGTGTTCGGGCCGGTGGCTCTGCACGAACAGGGTGCAGACCTCGGGGTCGAGCCCGATGGCCAGCAGCCAGGTGGCCACGTCCAGGGTCCGCTTGCGCAGGGCGGCGGGGTCATGGTCGAGGGTGAGGGCGTGGAGGTCGACCACGCAGTAGTAGGAGTCATGCTGGTGCTGGTCGCTGACCCAGTTCCGGAAGGCCCCGAAATAGTTCCCCAGATGGAGATCTCCCGAGGGCTGGACGCCGGATAGGACCCTGGTCATGGGCCGCCATCGTATGCGCCGGTTCGTCCCGGCCCCCCGGTAATCTCTGAGGGTGCCGTACGAGGTCAGCACCTCGGTTTTCGAGGGCCCATTCGACCTTCTCCTTCAGCTCATCACGGCTGACCAGGTCGACCTGTACGAGATCAGCATCTGCCGGATCGTGGACGGCTACCTGGCCGAGCTGGAGCGGATGGAATCTCTCGATCTGGACATGGCCACTGAGTTCCTGCTCATAGCCGCCACCCTGGTCGAACTCAAGAGCCGCCGGCTCCTGCCCGGCCTTGACGACGGGGACCTGGACGAGGAGCTGGCCCTCTGGGAGGAGCGGGACCTTCTCCTGTCCCGCCTGCTGGAGTGCAAGACCTTCAAGGACGCGGCGGCGGCCCTGCACCGGTTGTCGGAGCAGGCGTCGCGTTCCTATCCCCGCCTGACCGGCCCGGATGAGCGTTTCCTCTCCCTCGCCCCCGACCTGCTGGCCGGGATCACGCCCGAGGCGCTGCGGGATGCCTTCATCCGGGCTGCCACCCCCAAGCCGGTGCCGCGGGTGCAGATGGATCACGTGGCTCCCATCCGGGTCAGCGTGGCCGACGCCGTGGAGGAGCTTTTGGACGAGCTGCCCCGGGTCGGGGTCATCACCTTCCGGCGTCTGACCCAGGGACTGGTCGAGCGCCTGGCCGTGATCGTGCGCTTCCTGGCCGTGCTGGAGCTGTACAAGCAGGGTGCCATCGACCTGGAACAGACCGAGCGGCTGGGCGAACTGCGGGTCACCTGGCTGGGTCTGGCCCCCCAACTGGGGGACCTGCCCATCGAGGAGTACCAGGGATGAGCGCAGGACGTTGACCGCGGACCGCACCACCCGTCAGGCCCTGGAAGCGCTGGTGATGGTGGCCGACGGGCCGGTCCCGCCGCACCTTCTGGCCGAACTGCTCGAGATCTCCGCCGAGGCGGTCGAAGCCCTGGCCGCCGAGTTGCAGGCCGGCTACGAGGCGGAGGAGCGGGGCTTCGTCCTGACCCGGGTGGCGGGTGGGTACCGCTTCCAGACCCACCCCGATGTGGATGCCTACGTCGAGCGCTTCGTCCTGGAGGGCCAGTCGGCCCGGCTGTCGGCGGCGGCCCTGGAGACCCTGGCCATCATCTGTTACAAGCAACCCGTCTCCCGGGCCCAGGTGGCCGCCATCCGGGGGGTGAACGTCGACGGCGTCATCCGGACCCTCCAGCAGCGGGGCTACATCGAGATGGTGGCCCGGGACCCGGGTCCGGGCCAGGCCTCCCTGTACGGGACCACCCCGCTCTTCCTGGAGAAACTGGGGATCGACAGCCTGGACGAGTTGCCCTCGGTGGCCGAGTTCATCCCCGGCCCCGAGGTGGTGGAGGCCCTGGAAGTCGGGCTGCGCATCACCGACGGGTGAGTGATCAGCCGGAGGCGGGGGAGAGGCTGCAGAAGGTCCTGGCCCGGGCCGGGATCGGCAGCCGCCGGGTCAGCGAGGAGATGATCGCCGGGGGACGGGTCACCGTCAACGGCCAGGTGGCCGTCCTGGGCCGGCGGGTCGACATCAGCGTCGACCGGGTGGAGGTCGACGGGGTGGCGGTGGGAGTGGCGCCGGGCCTGGTCCACTACCTGCTCAACAAGCCCCGGGGGGTTCTCTCCACGGCGGCGGACACCCATGGGCGACCCACCGTGGTCGAATTGGTGCCGGATGAGCCCCGGGTCTTTCCGGTCGGCCGCCTCGACGCCGACACCGAAGGCCTGCTGATCCTGACCAATGACGGGGATCTGGCCCAGCGGCTCTCCCATCCCAGCCACGGGGTGGAGAAGGAGTATCTGGCCGAGGTGGAGGGCCGGCCCAGCCCCTGGGACGTGCGCCGCCTGCGGGAGGGCGTGGTCCTGGAGGACGGGATCACCGCCCCGGCCCGGGTCAGCCTCCTGGGCCCGGAGCTGTTGCGCATCGTCATCCACGAGGGCCGCAACCGTCAGGTCAGGCGGATGTGCGAGGCGGTCGGACATCCGGTGGTGCGCCTGGTCCGCTCCCGCATCGGACCGCTCAGCGACCGCCGCCTCCGGCCCGGGCAGTGGCGGGAGCTGGAATTGAGCGAGGTGCGGGCCCTGGAGCAGGCCGCCGCCGGCCACGGCGAAAGTAGGCTCCCGGCCCGATGACCCCCCATGTCCGCGCCATCCGGGGCGCCACCACCCTGGAGACGGACAGTGCCGAGGAGATCGACTCCCGGGTGAGGGAGCTGGTGGGGGCCATCCTGGAGCGCAACGCCCTCGACGCCGAGGGCATCATCAGCATCTTCTTCACCGCCACCCCCGACATCCGCAGCGCCTTCCCCGCTACCTCCGCCCGGTTGATGGGCCTCGACGGGGTACCGGTCATGGGGGCCCAGGAACTGGACGTGGAGGGCGGGATGGATCTCTGCGTCCGGGTGATGCTGCACGTGGAGACCGAGCTGCCCCGGGAGCGCATAGAGCACGTGTACCTGCACCGGGCGGCCAGCCTCCAGGCCACCGGAGGACGATCGGCGGGTGCCGATGCCGCCCGCAGCTGAGGCAGGCTCGGAACCGGGCCGGGCCCTGGTCATCGGGACCGGCCTGATCGGCGGATCGGTGGGTCTGGCCCTGCGCAAGCGGGGCTGGCGGGTCACCGGGTCCGACACCGACCCGGCCCGGGGTACCCGGGCTCTGGAGGTGGGGGCGGCCGATGACCTCCTGGGCCCGGGGGCCGTCCCGGACCCACCCCGGTTCGACCTGACGGTGGTGGCCACCCCGGTGGACGCGGTGGCCCCGGTGGCCCGGGCCGCCCTGGCCTTCAGCCGGGTGGTGACCGACGTGGCCGGGGTGAAGGCCTCGGTGGTCGAGACGGTGGGCGACGCCCGCTTCGTTGGCGGCCATCCCATGGCCGGCTCCGAGCAGCTGGGCCTGGACGGGGCCGACCCCGATCTGTTCGAGGGGGCCACCTGGGTGCTGACCCCGACCGCCGAGACCGACCCGGCCGCCTTCACCCGGGTCAGGGAGATGGCCACCTCTCTAGGCGCCCATGTGGTGGCCGTCTCCCCGTCCGACCACGACGCCCTGGTGGCGGTGGTCTCCCACGTGCCGCATCTCACCGCCGCCGCCCTGATGACCCTGGCCTCGGCCGGGGCCGAGGAGCACGCCTCCATGCTCCGGCTGGCCGCCGGCGGGTTCCGGGACATGACCCGTATAGCCGCCGGCCACCCCGGCATCTGGCCGGACATCTGCGCCGCCAACCGGGACGCCATCCTGGCGTCCCTGGACGGGTTGATCGACAAGCTGGACAGTGTCCGGGGCCTGGTGGACCGGGGAGACCGGTCCGGCCTGCTCGAGCTGCTGGAGAAGGCCCACGTGGCCCGGCGCAATCTGCCCGCCCGCCTGACCCGGCCCGAGGACCTGGTCGAGATCCGGGTCCCCATCCCGGACCGGCCCGGCACCCTGGCCGAGATCACCACCCTGGCCGCCGAACTCGGCGTCAACATCTACGACTTCGGCATCGCCCACTCGGTGGAGGGGGACCAGGGAACGCTGCTGATCGTGGTGGACGCCGGCCTCGGCGACCTCATGCGGGGCGCCCTCCTGGGGCGGGGATTCCGCCCCTCGGCCCAGCCCCTGTGACCCGCTTCAGCGTCGAGGGCCCCACGCCGCTGCGGGGCCGGCTGCGGGTGCCGGGGGACAAGTCCATCTCCCATCGCGCCCTGATGCTGGCCGCCCGGGCCGAGGGCACCTCCCGGGTCCGGGGGCTCTCGGACGGGGACGATGTCCTGCGCACGGCGGCGGCCATGATCGCCATGGGAGCCGTCATCGACGGGGAGCAGATAACCGGAGGCCGGCTGCACGAGCCCGGTGCCGTCATCGACCTGGGTAACTCCGGCACGGGCATTCGCCTGCTGGCGGGACTGTGCGCCGGCCTGCCGTGGCTGAGTGTGCTGACCGGGGACGAATCCATCGCCCGGCGCCCTATGGACCGCATCGCCGCGCCGCTGCGCCAGATGGGGGCGGCCATCGACGGACGGGCCGGAGGACGCTTCACCCCGCTGGTCATCCGGGGCGGGGATGTCCATGGGGTCGACTACACCCCGCCCGTGGCCAGCGCCCAGGTCAAGTCGGCCGTCCTGCTGGCCGGGCTGGCCGCCTCCGGGGAGACGGTGGTGAGAGAGCAGGTGGCCACCCGGTCCCATACCGAGGAGATGCTCAAGGCGGCCGGAGCCGACATCACCCTGCACCGGGTCGGCCCGGGTTTGGTGGCCCGGCTGCGGCCGTCCCGGCTGCACGCCTTCGAGATCGACGTGCCCGGAGACCCGTCCCAGGCCGCCTTCTGGGTGGTGGGGGCTTGCATCATCCCCGGCAGCGACGTGGTGGTGGAGAACGTCTACGTGGGCCCGGGCCGGGCCGGCTTCCTGGACGTGCTGGAGCGCATGGGGGCCGACGTCGCTCTGGAGAACCACCGGGGCCAGGTGGCCGACATCCGGGCCCGTCACTCCGCCCTGTCGGCCACGGTCGTCTCCGGCCCGGAGATTCCCTCCCTGGTGGATGAGATCCCGGCCCTGGCCGTGGCGGCCATGACGGCGGAAGGATCGACGGTCTTCCGGGACGCCGCCGAGTTGAGGGTGAAGGAAACCGACCGGGTCGCCTCCATCACCTCGGAACTGTCCGCCCTCGGGGCCCGGGCCGAGCCGCTGTCCGACGGGCTCGTCATCCACGGGGGCAAGGCGGCGTCGGGGGGAGAGGTCAACTCCCACGGGGACCACCGCATCGCCATGGCCCTGGCCGTGGCCGGCCTGGCCGGGGAGGGGACCACCACCATCGAGGGATGGGAAGCGGTGGGAACGTCCTACCCGGCCTTTGCCGAGCACCTGGCCAGCCTGACCCGATGAACGTGGTGGCCATCGACGGCCCCGGCGGCGCCGGTAAGTCGACCGTGGCCCGCCGCCTGGCCGCCCGTGCCGGTCTGGCCCACCTCGACACCGGGGCCATGTACCGGGCCCTGACCTGGGCCGTGCTCGACGCCGGCATCGACCCCGCCGACGCCGAGGCCATCACGACCCTGAGCCGGGAGGCCCGCCTGGAACTGGCCGACGGCGCCAGGGAGGTCACCATCGACGGCCGGGACGTCACCGTCGCCATCCGGGGCCCGGAGGTATCTGCGGCCGTATCGGCGGTCTCCGCCCACCCCGGCGTGCGGGAGGAGATGGTCCGCCGCCAGCGCCAGTGGGTGGCCGACCGGGGCGGAGCCGTGGTGGAGGGCAGGGACATCGGATCGGTGGTCTTCCCCGGTGCCCGGCTGAAGGTTTACCTGACCGCCAGCGAGGAGGAACGGATCCGGCGGCGGAGGGGTGAGGCCGATCTGGCCCGCCGGGACCGGCTCGACTCCACCCGGGCCGCCAGTCCGCTCACCGTGGCCGACGGATCGGTGGTGATAGACACCACCGACCTTGGTGTCGAGGAGATAGTCGACCGGCTGATGAGCGCACTTTGAGACCCGACCTCGTCTTCTACCGGGTGGCCCGGTTCCTGTTGGTGGCGGTGGCCTGCCGGCTGCTGTTCCGCCTGAGCGTGGAGGGCCAGGAGAACCTGCCCGCCTCCGGCGCCTTCGTGGTGGCCCCCGTCCACCGTTCCAACCTGGACACCCTCTACGTCGGGGGCATCAGCCGGCGCCGGCTGCGGTTCATGGGCAAGGACTCGCTGTGGAAGAACCCGGTGACGGCCTTCGTGTTCTCAGCCCTGGGGGGCTTTCCGGTCCACCGGGGCAGTGCCGACCGGGAGGCGCTCCGAAAGTGCATGGAGGTGATCCAAGGAGGCGAGCCCCTGGTGCTGTTCCCGGAGGGGACCCGCCAGTCGGGCCCGGTGGTGGAGAGCCTGTTCGAAGGGGCCGCCTATGTGGCCTCCCGCACGGGCGTGCCGATCGTGCCGGTCGGCATCGGGGGTTCGGAACGGGCCATGCCGAAGGGCTCCAAGCTCATCCACCCGGTGAAGGTGCACCTGGTCATCGGCCGGCCCATCCATCCGCCCTCGGGCGGGCGGGTGCCGCGCAGCGCCGTGCACGACATGACCGCGGCGCTGCACAAGGAATTGCAGGTTCTCTTCGACGCCGCCCAGGCCCGGGCGGGCGGGGCGGGCTGAAGCCAATCGCATTCCGACTCGGCCGCGGCGGGTCGGGCCGCCGTGTTCAGCTCTTCGGGCGCGGCACGGCTGAGGCGGTTCCTCCGAAGACTTCGCGGACCATCGGAGCGAAGTGTTCCAGCGGGAGGGTGTCGTACTCGGGATCGAAGGCGGTCTGGTCCCACTCATCGGCGAACTGCTCGCCCAGTGAGAACCACTCCTCACCGCGGTACTGCTCCCGGGCGTTCTGATCCCCACCGAAGTGGTGGTAGTAGTGCCGGCCCTGGAAGTCCTGATGGGTGCGGATGACGTTGTAGACCTCGGAGCGGACGTAGGGCTTGAGGATCTCGGCGGCTATGGCCGGATGGTTGGGAACGGAGATGGCCTTACCGATGTCGTGGCACAGGGAGGCCACCACCATCTGGGTGTCGGCCCCGGCCCGCTCGGCCCGGGTGGCCGTCTGCAGGCAGTGCGTGAGCTGGTCGGTGGAGAAGCCGTCGATGATCTCGCCCAGCGAGCCCAGCATCCACAGGACCCGCTCGGCCACCCGGGACTGGTTCTTGGCTGTCTCGGCCCCGATCACGGCCCACTGCTCGGCTGTGGAGGTATCCATGCTGGTGAACGAGGTGATGGTGGCTTCGGACATGTCCCCATTCTCGCGCTTGGGCGTCGGGAAGGCGACCGGCGGGGTCAATGGGGACCGTCCGGGTTCGGGCCCGCCCGATCGGTCCGGAGGGCCGGGTCTCAGCCGGGACCGAGGTCGGCCAGCACGGCGCTGGCAGACACGGCCCGGTCGTCCTCCAGACCGGCTCCGCTGGCCCGGATGAGGTCGCGCAACTCCCGGGGCGGGGGGAAGTACTCGTCCTCCTCCACCGCCGAGACCACTTCGGGAGGGTGGACCGGGTCGAGCCGGGCGATGACCGCTTCGATCAGGCCCTCGGGGGCGGAGGCGCCGGCCGTCACGGCCACGGTTCCGCTCAGGTCATCGGGCAACTCGTCCGGGCTGTCGATGCGCAGGACCCGGGGACAGCCGGCGGCCCGGGCCACTTTGGTCAGGGCCACCGTGTTGGAGGAGTTGGCCGATCCGATCACCACCACCGCGTCGGCCCCGGCTGCCACCGCCTTGAGGGCCGCCTGACGGTTGGTGGTGGCGAAACACAGATCGGACCGCCCCGGGGTCCACACATCGGGGAAGCGCTCCCTGACCCGGTCGGTGATCCCGCTCCATTCGTCATGGCTGAGGGTGGTCTGGGCCAGGAGGGCCACCGGTCCGGTGATCGGGCCCAGCGAGGCCACATCCGCCTCGGTCTCGACCAGGCGGACGGCCTGGGGGGCCACCGCCATGGTCCCGGTGGCCTCCTCGTGGCCCTGGTGGCCGACGTAGACGATCGTGTAGCCCTTTCCGGCCCGGGTCTTGACCTCGTGGTGGACCTTGGTGACCAGGGGGCAGACGGCATTGACCACCACGCCCCCGGCGGCCCGGGCCGCCTCCACCACCTCGGGGGCCGAGCCGTGGGCGGACAGCATGAGGGGGGCGCCGGGGGGTACATCGGCGATGTCATCGACGAAGATGACCCCCAGGCGGCGGAAGCGGTCCACCACCGTCTGGTTGTGGACGATCTCGTGATAGCAGTAAACGGGAGGTTCGAAGAGCCTCACCATCCAGGCCAGGGCCTTGATGGCCATCTCCACCCCGGCGCAGAAGCCACGGGGCTCGGCCAGCAATACCCGGTCGACCTTCACGGTAGCAACGGTACGTCACGTATCCTGGTGGGCATGTCGCTGCCCCGGGTGGCGGCCGTTGACCCAGGTAGCCCGGCCGAACTGGCCGGGTTGCTGCCCGGGGACGAAATCGTCTCCATCAACGGCCGAGTCCCCCGAGACGTGATCCAGTACCGCCTTCTGGTGGACGAGGACGAGGTTGACCTGGAGCTCCGCCGTGGGGGGCTGGAGGTCGATTTGTCGATCCGGAAGACGGCGGGAGCGCCCCTGGGGGCCGAGGTCACCTCCGCCCTGTTCGACCGGGTCCGGACCTGTGACAACCACTGCGAGTTCTGCTTCATCTACCAACTGCCCAAGGGCCTGCGCCGCAGCCTGTACATGAAGGACGATGACTACCGCCTCTCCTTCCTGTACGGGAACTTCACCACCCTGACCCGCTTCACCGAGGCCGATCTGGAGCGAGTGGTGGCCGAACGGCTGAGCCCGCTGTTCGTGAGCATCCACGCCACCGATCCCGAGGTGCGCTCGAGGATGCTGCGCAACCCCCGGGGAGCGGTCAGCTTGCGCTGGCTGCGGGCCCTGCTCGACCACGGCATCGAGGTCCACGGGCAGGTGGTCGTCTGCCCGGGGGCCAACGACGGCGCCGTGCTCGAATCGACCCTGGCCGGGATCCTGGACCGCTACCCGGATCTGGCTACCGCCGCCGTGGTCCCGCTCGGAATCAGCCGCTATTCCACCGAGGCATCCCTGCGGCCCCACTCCCGGGCCCAGGCCGAAGCCGTGGTCGATCTGGTCGAGTCCTGGCAGCAGACGTTCCTGGAGTGCCTGGGCCGGCGCCTGGTCTTCCTGGCCGATGAGTACTACCTGATGGCCGGCCGGCCCTTTCCGCCGGCCGAGGCCTACGAGGGCTTTCCTCAGCACGAGAACGGGATCGGCATGGCCTCGGCCTTCGCGGCCGCCTTCGGCGGGGACGCCGGCGCCGCCCACGGGCGGAAGCCGGGCTTTTTCGCCTGGGTCGACGGCGCCCCGGCCCAGGGCTACCGGGCCCCACGTCAGGGTCAGGGCACGGCCGTGACCCTGCGGCCCCGGCCCCGTTCCGGGTCGGTGGCGGTGATCACCGGCACCTACGGCGCCGAGGTGCTCGGTCCCCTTCTGGCCGGGGAGGGGAGCGGGGCTCGCACCGTGGTGGTGGAGAACGGGTTCTTCGGGGGCAACATCGGCGTGGCCGGCCTGCTCACCGGCCAGGATGTCGCCTCGGCCCTGGCCACCCAGCCGGAGGGCGACCGCTACCTGCTGCCCGACGTGTGCCTGTCCGAGGGACGCTTCCTGGATGGTCTGGGCCTGGAGGATCTCCCCCGGCCGGTGGAGGTGGTGGCCTCCGACGGGCTATCCCTGCGACTGGCCCTGGCCGGGAAGAGCCGATGAGTGTCGCCCTGAGGCGGGGGGTGGTGGCTGTGGTCGGCCGCCCCAATGTCGGCAAATCCACCCTCGTCAACCGCATCATCGGCCGGCGCGACGCCATCGTGGAGGAGCGTCCCGGGGTGACCCGGGATCGCAAGATCGTCAGCGCGGAGTGGGCCGGGGTGAACTTCGACCTGGTCGACACCGGCGGGTGGCTGGCCAGCGCCGATCCCCTGGACCGCCAGGTCAGCCAGCAGTCGGAGCGGGCCATCCGCGAGGCCGACGTGGTGCTGATGGTGGTGGACACCTCGGTCGGGCTGACCGAGGAGGACGAGCGGGTGGCCGGCCTGCTGCGCCGTCTGGGCCGGCCGGTGCTGGTGCTGGCCAACAAGGTCGACTCCGAGACCCGGGAGTCCGACATCTGGGACTTCGCCGGCCTGGGCTTCGGGGACCCCTGGGCGGTCAGCGCCCTACACGGCCGGGGGACGGGGGACCTCCTGGACGAGATCGTCACCCGGCTGCGGGCCGATCCGGCCGTGGGCGACGGCGTGGAGCCGGTCCCGACCTGGATGCCCGACCCGGATGGCGACCCCGAGGAACGGTGCGGTCCCGACCTTCCCTCCGTCCCGGCCATCGCCATCGTGGGACGGCCCAACGTGGGCAAGTCAACGCTGTTCAACCGCCTGATCGGGGAGGAGCGGTCGGTCACCCACGACGCCCCCGGCACGACCAGGGACACGGTGGACACCGTGGTGGAGACCGACAGCGGCCCCATCCGGTTCCTCGACACCGCCGGGCTGCGCCGGCGGGCCAAGGCGGGCGAGGCCACCGAGTACTACTCGCTGGTGCGGGCCCTGCAGGCCATCGACCGGGCCGACGCCGCCCTGCTGGTCATCGACGCCACCGAGGGCGTCACCCATCAGGACCAGCGCCTGGCCGAGCGGATCGATGCCGCCGGCAGTCCGGTGGTGATCGTGCTCAACAAATGGGAACAGCTCGGCACCGAGGCCCGGGAGACGGTGTCCATCGATGTGGCCGACCGGCTCGGGTTCCTGGGCTACGCCCCGGTCCTGAAGGTGAGCGCCCGAACGGGTCTGGGGGTGCACAAGCTGATGCCCGCCCTGGACCAGGCCATCTCCGAGTACCACCGCCGGATCCCCACCGCCGAGCTCAACAAGGTGGTGCAGGCGGCCCAGGCCGCCCACGCCGCTCCCGGGGCCCGAATCCTCTACGCCACCCAGGGGGCCACCGATCCCCCCACCTTCACCCTCTTCACCAACCGCTCGCTGCCGGCTCCGTATCTGCGCTATCTGGAGCGTTGCATCCGGGAGCACTTCGGCTTCGGGCCCACCCCGCTCAAGCTGAGGGTGCGGAGGCGGTCATGACCCGAGGTGCGCGGTGGTAGAGCGCATCGTGCTGGTGGCCGTGATCCTGGGCTGCTCAGTGGCGGCCCTGCTGTGGGGCCGCTCCAGCCGCCGGTTGCTGCGCGCCTCGCGCCGGATCTCCCAGGGCCCGGGGGCCAGCAGCGACGCCACCTTCCTGGCCCGGGTGTCCTTCGACAAGGATCTCCACACCACCCTGCTGTACGGCTTCATCGGGCTGGGAGCCCTGCTCATAGCCGTCTTCGGCCACAGCCTGTACTACCTGCCTTTTCTGTTCGTCTTCGCCCCCATCGGCGTCTCCTTCCGCAACGCCGGGCGCTTCCTCACCGCCGCCCGGCTGGCCGAGGAGCGCTCGACCATCGAGCGACGGGCCGAAGAGGTCTTGGCCCAGGAGGAGCTGGCCCCGCTTCGGTGGGCGGCCCGCCTGGCCCCGGCCGAGCTGCCCGTCATCGAGGGATTCGAGGTCGGCAGCGTCTACGAACCCGGCGCCGGGGCCATGGCCGGGGACTTCTACGACCTTTTCCCGACCGCCGGGGGACGCCTGGCCGCCGTCATCGGTGACGTGGCCGGCCACGGCATCGAGCCGTCCATCACCGCCTTCCAGGTCAAGTACCTGCTGCGCATCTTCCTGCGCCAGTACCGGGACCCGGCCCAGGCGGTGGAGGAGCTCAACCGACTGCTCAGCGATCAGACCCGCACCGAGGAGCTGGTGTCGTTGTGCGTAGTCGTCTTCGACCCGGGGGCGGGGACCATGCGCTACGCGTCGGCCGGGCATCCGCCCGCCTGGCACTGGCGGCAGGGAGAGGTCAGCCCGCTGCGCTCCACCGGGCCTCTGCTGACCCTGATGGAGGACGCCTGTTACTCCAGCCGGGAGCTGGAGCTGGGCCCCCAGGATGTGGTGCTGCTGTACACCGACGGGTTGGCCGAGGCCCGGGCCGGGGAGAGCCTGTTCGGGGAGGAGCGGGTGGCCGGGGTTCTGCGCCGGGAGCCGGGCCTGGACGCCCAGACTCTGTGCAAGACGGTCCGGGATGCGGCCCGGGAGTTTGCCGACCAGCCCTTCGGTGACGACGTCGCCATCCTGGCCGTCCGGCGCCGGTAACCGAAGAGGTGGCCCGTTCGGCCTGGTGCGAGACGTGCAGCCACCTGTGGCCGGACGAGGAGTTGGGCCCGGAACGGACCTGTCGCACCTGTGGTGCCTCCCTGGCCCCCCGCCGGCCGGCCTGGCACTTCCGCCTGCTCGTGGCCGGCTCGGCCGTCTACCTCCTCTGGCGGCTGGGCCAGGGTCTGGACTGGCTGGCCCGTTATGCCGGCCGCCACGCCTGACGGGGTCCCCCGGATGGTCGTCTACGATGCCCGCTGACGGGCTGTAGCGCAGCTTGGTTAGCGCGCTTGACTGGGGGTCAAGAGGTCCCGAGTTCAAATCTCGGCAGCCCGACCAGTGAAGTACCAGGTCAGATCCCATTTCTGGCCTGGTGCTTGCGCCCCGGATCGGCCCGTGGAAGCCTTGTGAGAACCGGTTGAGAACCAAACGGTTCTCACGGGGACCGCGGGAGGGGGTGGGGACGGGTGCCAGCTAGGCCTGAGGGGGTCTACTCCGACGGGCGGGGCGGGTGGTATTTCAAGATCACCGTCGGGCGCGACCCTCTGACCGGTAGGCGGGATCAGATCACCCGGCGGGGCTTCCGCACGGCGACGGAAGCGGCCAAGGCCCGGCGTCAGGTGGAGGCTGGGATCGACTCCGGCCGCCTCAAGCCGAGCCCGGCCGGGATGACCGTCAACGAGTTGATGGAGCTGTATCTCGAGGGCCTGGAGGACGACCAGCGGCTTTCGGTCAAGACCAGGCACGACTACCGGGTCCTGGCCGAGACGTATGTGAAAGAGTCCATCGGCCGGCTCAAGGTCCGTGACGTCACGCCGGAGGCGGTATTGAGCTGGCAGCGCAAGCTCCGCCGCCGGAGCGACGGAGAGCCTCTGGCGCCCAACACCGTGCGCTTGGCCCGGGCCCCGCTGGCCGGAGCCTTCAAGCTGGCGGTGTCGCTCGGCATGGTGGCTCTCAACCCGGTGGCCGGCGCTCCCCGTCCGAAGCCGCGCCGGTCGATCCCCCGGCACTGGACGCCGGAGCAGGCCCGGGACTTCCTCTCCCTCATGGAGGGTGACCGGACCTACACCATCTGGGCTTTCCTCCTGGGGTCCGGTCTGCGGATAGGGGAGTTGGTCTGGCTGCGCTGGTCCAACGTCGAACTGGAGGCTGGATTGGTCAGGGTGGTCGACTTCGCCACCTACGCCGGCCACGGGCTGGTGGCTTCGGAGGGCAAGAGCCGTGACGCCGTCCGCAGCATCGACCTCGATACCGGGCTGATAGGGGTCCTGCGGCTCCAGCGCCGTCTCCAGGCCGAAGAGAGGCTGGCTGCCGCGGAGTACGAAAGCTCCGACTACGTCTTCACCAACCGCCTGGGCAAGCCCTACCACCCGCAGTTCCTTTCGAGGACTCTGGGCAACTACACCCAGGAACTCGGGCTGCCACGCCTGACGGCCCACGGGCTGCGACACACCTGCGCCACCCTGATGCTGGCCAACGGCGTGCCTCCCAAGGTCGCCGCCGAGAGGCTCGGCCACGCCGACGCCACCTTGTTCACGAACCTGTACAGCCACGTCACGCCCACCATGCAAAAGGAGGCGGCGGCCAAGATCGGCGCAGCCCTGTTCGGCTGATGGAGCCGCTGATCCTGCGGGATGAGGAGCCGCCTGACGACGCTGTCGTGGTCGTCAGGGGTGGGGTGATGGCCTCAGATTCGGTCCGGCGCAGCGCCCAGGCCTCGATGCGGCTCTACGGGTTCTTCGGCCTGTCCGTCTTCTCCGCCGCCGGCCTGACCGCCGCCGCACTGGTGGCTAGCGTCCCCGAGCTGGGCCCGGACCGGTACCGCCAGGTGCGCACCAGCACGGTCGGCCGGCTGCGCTCCGCCGGGTTCCCACTGGTTCCGACCCAGGACCATCCTCACTATGACGTGGTGCTGCCGGATCTGGCCGACCCCACCCTCGAGCGTCTCCAGACCTGCTTCGACCCCGCCGTCCCCAACCCCAGTGAGAGAATGGGGGCGCAATGAACTACGACCTATGGATCGACTACCAGGCCCGGCGGACCGATGGCCTCACTCCGGCCTTAGCCAAGCACGGTCGAGCCGGTCTTGAGCTGACGGCAGGGGAGTACCTGGTGGTCGGGGCTGAGGACGCTGAGCCGGCGGTGGCCGAGGTGGTCGACGTGCGCCCGGACGGGGTAGTTCTCCTCAGGGTGCTCGACGGCCCGGCCAAGGATCATCTCAGCCTGGTTCGGCACGCCAGTTCTACCTAGCGGCTCTATCTAGCGACCCGCCTCGGCACGCTCGACTGGGCGGCCGGGACCCGGGACTGAGTCAGGAACCGATCCAGGTCCGCCGGGTCGAAGCGGATGAACCGGCCGACCTTGTAATAGGGGATCCGCCGCTCGAACACGGCACGGCGCACCCATCGAACGTCGACGTTGAGGAAGGCGGCGGTCTGGGCGATGGTCAGTGGCGGCTGATGGCGCCGGTCATCACTGTGGGTCAGAACCAGGGGCGAGTTGTCAGTCATGGTTCCCAATGGTGAGGACCCGGACTTACCGCGATCCTTACCGCGGCCCGGTAACTACCTGGCTGGAGCCGGAGGGGCTGGGCGCACCTCCTTACCACCATCCTTACCGCGGCCCCCTACCGCCCTTCTCGATGCTCCTCTGAAGCGCCCGTGCCGGCTCGCACCCGATTTTGGACCACGCCTCTTCTGGCGTCATAGCTCAGGAACTTCCGACAGGTCGGTCCTCGGTCATAGGGGCGACCGCAGGTCACCGGGGTGGCCGCTGCCTCCTCCAAGGGCGGGAGGGCTCCCTAGGACGGCCATGGAGGGACGGATTGAGAGCGGAAGGCGGTGGTGACCGGCGGCAGCGCTCCGCTGGCCGGAGGGGACGAAATCGCCTCGGCCCGGAACTTGGGCCACTGGCCGGCCCCGGCATGCTCAAAATGCGCCGTCGACCGACCCTTCCGACAAAAGCTTGACCCCACGCCCCGCTCCGGCCTACTCGCCTCGCCGCTGCCCCTTACCGTCGACGCCCTGGCGGACAAGGCAGGTCCCATTCCAGGGACTGGCATCAATGTACGGGCACCCTTGCACGGTCCCGTGACGGGGTTTTGTCGCGTTGCGATTGTGGTGCTCCCCGGCTCCTGAGGACCCGCCGTCGCAGCGGCCCAGCGGGACCGGCCGGAGGGGCGCGGTAAGGATCCCGGTAAGGATTCCGGTAAGGGCCAAAGCGCAGATTCACCGCCATGGGACGACCCCGGATCTACCACTCGGATGCCGAGCGCCAGGCCGCCTACCGCCGGCGCCGGGCAAAACGTCTGGAGGCCGCTCTCGGGGTCGGCGGACTGGAGCGCATCCGCCAGCTCGAAGAGGAGCTGGCAGCGGCCACCCAGCGCGCCGAGGCGGCCACGGCGGCCAACACCGCCCTGCGCCAGGAGCTGGCCCAGCGGGTCCGAGACGCCCAGCGGGCCGAGGAACGGATCCAACACCTGGACCGCCTCCGGGCCGCCATCTGGGCCGAGCTGCAGCAGGAGCGCTCCCGGGCAAAGCTGGAGCCGAACCTTCAGGGTGGTTCCCTCGGCCTTAACCGGGCACAGCGCCGGGCGGCCCAAAGGGGTAATCGTCGGCGGCGGGGGTCCTGAGGGACTCACCGCGATCCTTACCGTCCTTACCGTCGAAGTCCGGGGCCACATGCGAGCTGGCGTTCCACCCCTGAGCCCCGGCCGGGATGATCCTCAGCGTGGTGCTCCCCTGGTCAGCTCCGCAGGGCGGTTCCAACACTGGGGGGTTCCTCCCACTGCGAGGTACCCCACTTTCGCCACCGGCTGGGAGATCGCCGATCCAGGATCGCGGGATCACAAGGGGGGATAACGGGGCGCACATTCGGGAACAACCGATGTTGACCTCTATCGCCGACTAGCGGACGCTCCCGAAAATCGGACCGGGGCGTTATGGCCTCGGTGGCGGTCGGCATCTTGCGCTGTGGTTCGGTGCGGATGCGCCAGAGCGCAGAGAAGGCCGCATCGAGCTTCATCCTCAGAGGGGCCCCGTCCGCCAGTCCCGGACATAGGGGACCGCCATCACGCCGGGCTCAGGGGCGGACAGCGCGCCCAGTCATTCGCCGTTGACGCCCGAGAACCGGCATTCTGTGCGGCTCAGACGCCACGACGGTCATGCCACTCGATGATTGGGCATCCCCGAGCGTCAGGCACGACAATGCTCTTCCGAGCCAGAGCGAGTGGGGTGGCATGCCAATGGCGGCGAGCTTGTGGAACCGCTACCTGTGGGCCGATGAGGTAATGGCGTCGACCATCTCCGTCATACGTGGACCCGATGACGCCACGCTGATGAACCGGATGAACCTGGATCCCACCAGCCGCGAGGACCTCGACTGGGACGGCGCCTCCGACCGCCAATCCGACGCCATCGCCGAGGGCGCGAGCATCGTCCAACTCGACCGCTTGGACGATTGGACAGTGGTCATCGAGCCCAACGGCTTCATCACCCCCGGGCCCGAGCTGACCGCTCTCCTATCGACCGACGGTCGAGCCGCGTCGTCCTACTGGAACGTAAATGCCCTCATGATCTTCGCCTGGGCCATCGACGGCCACCTCCGGCGCTGGTTCGACCCACTCCTCGGCCATGGGGAGGGAAGCCCCCTGCCGGAGGAGGACGCACTCCCCTTCGGATACCCGGGACAGCCTCGGGCAGCCATGCTCGCCTTGATGGAGCGCCTGACCGGAGTCGCGATTGAGCAAGACTGGCTGATAGGGCCGGTACGGCCCAGCTACCTGATTCCACCACGACCGAGGTAGGTGAGATCACGGGCGGCGTCTGGGACTCTCACCCAGTGCCCGAAGTGCCGTTCGCGGTCGTCTGGTTCCCGGCCGCCGGTCCCTGTCAGCTGGGGTGATGGGGCGCGGAGGGTGCCGGTAGGCTATGGCGGTGGCCACTCGCCCGACCGACCGCCCCGAGGATCCTGCCGTCGTCGTGCTGAACCCGGACGACGACTGCTCCCCAGCTGCCTTCTGGACTTTTCTTGACCAGCTTCTCAGCGGTCCGGAGCCCGAGCTGGAGTCCATCGGTGCCGCCCAGGCGGTGCGGGAGCTTCGAGACGCCGCCGGTTGAGTGCAGTCGTCATCGACGCTTCAGCCGGGGCTGAGATCGTCGCGGACACCCGCCGAGGCAGGGCTCTGGCCCGGCTTATCCCCCGTGACTCCGAGGGCTGGGTACCCGAGCACTTCTACGCCGAGGTTGGCGGCACCCTGAGACGGTGGGTGGTTATCCAGCGGAGCCTCCCTGAGGCCAAGGCCCAGGAGGCGCTGTCAGGGCTGGAAGCCTGGAAGCTGCGAAGAGCCGGGGTGGCCTCGCTGCTCAAGGCCGCCTGGCCCTACCGCCACAACATGACCATTGCCGACGCCCTCTATGTCGCCCTCGCCGAGCATCTACAGGCCGCGTTCCTAACAGACGATCACAACCTCGTGGGTGCTCCGACCTTTCCAGAGACCGTCCGGGTACTTCGCCTCTCTGCCCGCCTCTGAAGTCGAGCACCCATATCGTGCGAGAGAATGAGCGCCGTGCATCAGCAGCCGCGCGACCGATAGGGATCGACAGTGAAGCCGTGATCGACGGTTCCCGGGTGGGAAGCGCACCACGCCCGGCAACGCCTAACAGCGCGGTCGAATCGACTATCCCGGTCGGACCTCGATTCGGGAGAACGCTGCTGCCGGCGAAGGGAGGTGACGCCCACCATCGCCGAGCAGGGAGGTGAGGCGGGCTGCCAGGTCGGGAATCACTGGGGAAGAGGACTCGGCCAAGAGAAGGGCGCTCTTCCAGTAGCGGACAAGGAGAGGATCGAGGCGTCCGCCGTCTGCCGGGTCTCGGGCCAGTCGCCAGGGCTCAGTCCGCTCCAGGTCCCGGTTCAGAGCCGCCACCCCATCGAGGAGGGCGGTCGTTCCCCTACGCAACTCGAAGTCCGCCAGCGCCGCGACGGCTTGGTCAACGGCCTGGACCACCTCAGCCAGGCAGGGCCCGTCACCGTCGGGCACGACGCCGTCACGGTGGCGGTGGATGAGGGTGACGATGCGGTTGATGAGGTTACCCAGGCCCCCGGCCAGGTCCTCGTTGGCCCTGGCCACCAAGCGCTCGGTTGTGAAGTCGCTGTCGGTCACCGGATTGACATCCCGGGCGAACCACCATCGGAGGGCGTCGGGGCCGAACTCGTCCACGACGGCGACGGGGTCAACGCCTGCTCCGGCTGACTTGGAGATCTTGGCGCCTTCGACGGTCAGGTATGGATGGACCTGAATCCGAGTCGGCAGAGGCTGTC
Source organism: Actinomycetota bacterium (assembly GCA_027315345.1). Lineage (GTDB taxonomy): Bacteria > Actinomycetota > Acidimicrobiia > Acidimicrobiales > JAJPHE01 > DAHUYE01. Next base: position 2,487 of record DAHUYE010000079.1, on the reverse strand, counting down.
CGGCGGCGGCCAGGAACGCCGGCCAGTAGACGGCGTGGAAGCGCAGGATCCCCTTGCCGATGACGTGGATGCGCTCGTCCGCCTCGTGCCACCAGCGCTGGTAGTCGGGGGAGTTGGTCCCGTAGCCGAGGGCGCTGATGTAGTTGGCCAGGGCGTCGAACCACACGTAGACGACCTGGGTGGGATCGCCGGGCACCGGTACGCCCCATCCCCGGGCCCGGGAGGCCGAGCGCGAGACGCTGATGTCCTCCAGTCCCGAACGCACGAAGGCCAGGACCTCCTGCCGGAAGGCCGACGGCTCCACTCTCAGAGTGTCGGAGCTCAGGATCCGCTCCAGGTGGTCCTGGTAGGCGGAGAGGCGGAAGAACCAGTTCTCCTCCTCCACTCGCTCCACGGGTGCCAGGTGCTCCGGACAGCATCCGTCCACCAGCTCGGACTCGACATAGAACTGCTCGCATCCGACGCAGTAGTCACCCTCGTAGACCCGGCGGTACAGATCGCCGTTGGCGGCCACCTGCCTCCAGAGACGATCCACTGCCGGCACGTGGCGGGGGTCGCTGCTGGTGTGGATGAAGTCGTCGAAGCTCAGACCAAGCGGGCCGGCCAGCTCGGCGAAGCGTTGGGCGTTGGCGGTGACGAAATCGGCGGTCGGGACACCGGCCGCCTCGGCGGCCAGGACGTTCTTCAAGGAGTAGTCGTCGGTACCGCCCAGGAAGCGCACTGAGGCATCCGGGAGGGCTCGCCGGGCTCGGGCGGCCACATCGGCCAGGACCAATTCATAGGCATAGCCCAGGTGCGGAGCCGAGTTCACATAGGGGATGGCGACGGTGAAGTAGGTGGTGCTCATGGCTTCCTCCGAGGTTGGACCCGGCGCACCGGAGACACCCAAAGGAGACCCCGGAAGCTTCCGGGGCGGACGTGAGCTAGTGCGTGCTCGACTCCCGCCCCGAGTGGGGCCGCATCATCACCAAGGCTGAGGAGGCGATCGGCACGTCACCCAGGTTAGGCGGCTCCACTGGAAGGTCACCAGGCAATTCCACCGACTTGCGCGCCCGAGGAAGGTACAGATGCTCCGCTGTCGGACCGAGCGCCGGCCGCCAGTGACTCGCTGGCCGTGGCGATGGATCCGTTCGGATTACCTCTATCCGCGCACATATCGCCAGCAATCCACTCCGTCGGAGCCCGCCGTCCGGTGTCGCCTGCGAACCCGGCCGGACCGGCGCGATCGACGGTTGAGGCGTGGTCGCGAGGGGTAGCCGGACAGCGCAGAACACCGTCTGGATCGCTCTGCCCCGGCATGATGGCGGAGTGGATCGTCCTCCGACGAGGGCTGGGCCCCCGACCTGGGTCTGTCGAGCCTGGGCGGTCCACGCCCCAACGCCACTTCCCGGGGGCCAGGGACAGTCATGGGTGACCGGGAGGCTCGTTTTCAAGCCCGTTACCGACGCACGCCTTCACGCCTTGCTGGCCTCGATCCTCAACCAGATCCAGGGGAGAGACGACCTCCGAATCATCCGCCCGGTACCGAACACTGATGGGAACTGGTCAGCCGGCGGGTGGTGCGCCTGGGAGTATCTCGAAGGCGAGACCGACGGCTCGCGGTGGCGGGATGCCCTGGTCGTTTCGGACTTGTTCCATGCCGCCGTCGCTGGCGTTGCCCACGATCCGGTCGTCCCCGGCCAGCACCCCTGGGCAATGGCCGACCGGTTCGCCTGGGGCGAAACTGGCATCGAGGTCCCTAGGTCGCTGCGGGATGGCATCGAACGGCTGTGCGCCATACGCCGCCCCGTTGATCTACCCATCCAGTTGATACATGGTGACCTCGGGGGGAACATCCTCTACCACCCGGCGCTGCCGCCCGCCGTCATCGACATCAGCCCGTACTGGCGGCCCAAGCCTTACGCTGACGCCATCGCGGTCGTCGATGCCATCGCTTGGGCCGGCGCGGACCTCTCCGCACTCGATGCCATCGGTCCAGATGCCGAGCAGGCCGATCTCACCGAACCCATGGCCGCCCTCACTGTCCCTTCGGCTGAGGTGATCCAAGTCGACGGACCCCGCCAGCGCATCCGCTTCCGACAGGATCAGACCACCGCAGCCGAGGTCCTGGCCTCCGTGGTCGCTCAAGCGACACTACGGGACCTCGCCGTCGAGGAACCGTCAATCGAGGATGTCATCCGCCACATGTACGAGGGCCGGGCGAACCAGTGACGAGGTGAGGGCCGACGCCCATTAGGCGGTCCCCGGCTGACCCAAACGGCTGAGGGCCCGACGCTCGGATTGCGCCTTCCACCCGTCTGGCGTAAATCCTCAGTGGCTGGTGACCGTGAGTTGAGCATCCCCCCATTGGCCGGACACCTCGATTAGGAGGTAGTCATGCCAACGGTGACCGAGAAGAAGCCCGAGCCGGTCAGGCGTCGGGGTAGGTATCCGAGGGAGTTCCGCCGAGACGTAGCCACCCTGGTCATAGACCAGGGCCGAACCGCC
>DAHUYE010000056.1 GCA_027315345.1 Actinomycetota bacterium | reverse complement strand
CCAGGGCGGCGGCGACGTCGGCTTGCGACTTGCCCCGGCGGAACATGTCCGCCGCCCGCAGGCGACGCTCCTTCATTCCCTCGAAGTCACGGCGGGGCGCCACTCGCCGAGTCTGGCGCGTCGGCTTGGCGGTGGCTCGCGTCTTCAGGGAAGTAGCCACACGTCATTGTCTCACAACTATGTAATTACGTCAAGGTATTAGTGTAAGCTCTTTAATGCTCTCCATGCCCGATGGTGCGCCACCAACGATTCTGACTATCAGTGCGCTAGTTAGGCATACGAAGAAGAACGGAGTAAGCCGTGCCGGCGAGGTCGAAGTCGCCGGGGACTCTGGGCGTCGGATGGTTGCCCGTGTCCCTGGCAGTCCGACACTGCTCGTTCTTCGAGCTCCCCGAAGTGCCAAGATCGCTAGTAAATGGCGCGAACCTTTTGACGAAGGTCCATAGCCCCCAAGGCCGAATACGCATCGGTCCTTCGGTTGGCCCCACGATTGGGACCGACGCGGGACGGAGTGTTCGGAGCTACGCCAGCGCCAGAACCAACAACGCCAAAGTCGCGACTACGCCGAGCGTCGCCATCACAAGTTCGCCCTGCTCTTGCCGGCGCGCCCACCTCGGATCGCTTAACATTCGGACACGCTCTCGCGGCCACTTTCGCTGTGGCCAAGATGTCCTGTCCGCCTCTGCCTGAGCCGGAGCGACGAGACGGTCAACTGCGGTCGGTCGTTGCTCGGCAAGTCGCCGAAAAACCGCCGCCGGTCCCAGAAGGCGGACATGCCCACGGTCCGCACTGCACATCCAATTGCCCAAGCGAGCACGATGCCCATCGTCCGATCTGCAGCGGTGTCGCACCCTCTGACCAGCGCTGGGAAGCCGCTCCGAACGAGGGCTCGCGCGCCGGCCGGTCCAACGCATAACGCGCCCCCAGGCCGGCGAACGGGGACGCTTCACTACATTCGTGCACTCGATCTTCGGGGACAGGTCATGCTCGTCGTCGAGAGATCCCGTGCGTGTTCCCGGCCCGCCCCCGGCGGCGCCGTTGTCGGCGCAAGGGTGGTCCTGGGCTCTCGGCCCTCCTGGGCTATGGATCAACTCCATGGCATGACACCAAGGGGACTAGCCGAAGTCGGCGAAGGGCACCTCCGACTGCCACAATCTTCCTGTGGCACGACGGCGGGTAGTCACAGAACCTCCGGGTGGTTCCAGGGGTGTCGCTTGGTCAGCGGTGATGATCCTGGTGGCTACAGCCCTGGGATTGGCCGCCTGCTCGGGCTCGGGCCACCGTAGGACCGCCCGGGCCGTGTCGGCCACGACCTCCACCTTGAAGCCTCCCGTGAGCATTCCTATAGCTCCCACAACCACGACCGAGGCGCCCACGGGGGACCAGGCCGGCCCCGTCTACATCGGCCCGGGGCTGGGACTTGTGGATATCACCCGGCTTTCCCCGGGGGTGGCTACGCCTCCTACCGGTCACCTGTTCCGAACACTGGACTACCGCAGCTGGACCGACGTCACCCCGCCCCAAGCGCTGGCCTCAGCCGACCCCCAGTACTTCATGCAGGCTTCTTTCCTGGATGCCCAGCGGGGCTGGGTGGCCTATGGCGATCCGGACCGTCTCATTCTCTCCATCTATCGGACGACCGACGGGGGTCTGCACTGGCAGACCATGGCCAGCGGCACCGTGGGCGACCACGCCGGGGACAGCACCACGATCCAGTTCCTCAGTCCGTCTCTGGGCTTCATGAACACCATCGAGGCCACCGCACCCAGGTCCTTCCTCAGCGTCACCCATGACGGGGGGGCCAGCTGGCAGCCGTTGGCGGATTCCAATCCCCCGACGTCTCAGTCACTGCCCATCAATGGCGACGTCGCCTTCGCCGATGCGCTCCATGGGGTTTCGGTGCTGGGTAGTCAGGTGGGCTGTGGACAGCCCTATCCCTCTGCCGGCGACCCAGCTCGTGGCCCTGGAGTGTTCTTTAGCTCCGAGGGGGCCACGTTGTGGTCTCCTGCGGTCATTGCCGGGGTTCCCGTCGTGGCCGGCCAGGAACTCTGCGCCCTGGCCGTACCCACCTTTACCAGCCCCTCGATTGGTGTGATGCCGGTGGGGCTGGCCACCGCCAGCGAGTCGCGGGTTGGCTTTCTTACCACCCACGACTCAGGTGCCCACTTCGTGCTCTCAGGTGAAGCGCCGGCTGTGTTCGAGCCGGTCCGGACCACCATCCAGGCCTGTTCGGAGAGGACTGCCTACCCGGCTGGATGGGTGGGCAGGGATGGCAGTTGGTGGGTCACCGGGAACCAACTCTCCGACGGTGCGGCGGTCGTCGAGGTCAGCGGCGACGGCGGCCTTAGTTGGAGAGCCGTCCGGCTACCCGGCCCAGCTCCTTGTCCCCCGCTTGTGTACCCGCGCACGAGCTCCGCTGCCTTGTTGCAGGTACAGGATGGGCCTAACTCCGAAGTCTTGATCACCAACAATGGAGGGACCTCCTGGACGAAAGTCGATCCGCTAAGTCAACCCTGACGGTGTGGGGACCGCCTCACGCCCGGCGGTTGGGGCGAGGTGGCAAGAGCTGGAAGAGGGATATCGGGGGCAGTCCCGAGGCGCACTGAGCCAGCCAATCGCGCGGGAGGAAGCAGTAGCAGCGCCGACGGAGCCTCTTCCTTCCGGTGCGGCGTCCGTTCAGCCGGAGAGCATGGGGCCCAATTTCGTTGGCCTGCCGCCGCCAATCAGGTCAAATTGTCCCTGTGGCCAATGACGATGTCCTCGACCAGCGGAGCGCTAACCGGATCGCCGAGGATCTGGTGCGCCGCGGGACTGTCGAGGGTCCCCTCCGCCTGCTGCGCAGCGGGGCGAACTACGTGTTCCGGGCGGGTGACACGGTTCTCAGAATCTCGGACGCTGGCTCGTGCCAGGCCGGCCAGCTCGCCCTGATTCGACGGCTGTCCGAAGCCGGCGTGCCCGTGCTGGAGCCTCAGGCCGACCTCGGCATCGTGGGAGGGGCTCGGGTGACTCTCTGGGACTACATCGAGCCGGGAACGCGCCTGGACTATGCAGAGTTGGGCCACGGGATCGCCCGCCTGCACGCCATCCCCCCGGAGCACCTGGCCGAGTTGGTTCCGCTCCCCTGGTACGGGGAGGCCCCCTGGCTCCAGATCAAGGCCAACCTCGATACGGCAGCCAGCACCGGGATCCTGGATGCCGCCGAGGTGGATGCCCTCCAGCAGGTCTGTGAAGAGTTACGCAACTGGGACATCCTGGATTCTGACCAAACAGTTGTGGTCTGCCACGGTGATGTGCACCCGGCCAACGTGCTGATGCGGGATGGCCGCCCGGTGATCATCGATTGGGACCTGATCTGTCTGGGCCCACGGGCCTGGGATCATGCCGCTCTCCTGACCTGGCCGGGGCGCTGGGGAGGTAACCCCGCTGACTATTCAGACTTCGCCAAGGGCTACGGGGCGGATCTGTCCGCGGATGCTCTGGCCCGTCGTCTTGCTCGGGTCAGGCTCATCGGTCCAACGATCAACATCGTTCGCTTGGCGGCTTCGAACGACCGCGCCCGCGACGAAGCCAAGGTGCGCCTGCGCTACTGGATGGGCGACCCCGAGGCGCCCCAGTGGACGCCGCTGTAGGGCTTGGCCTGTCGCGACCTCAACCCGGCGGACGGGGACGGTGTCACACGATACGGCGGAGGCCGAACCGGGGCAGGGCCGAAAGGCCGCTCGCCGCCCTCGTCATCAGCGCCCGAGGTCGATTCCCCCGTCAGGCTCACGCCCTGGGCCTCTAGGCCCGCGCTCTTCCCTCCTCTCCCTAATCTCGGCTGCCAACTCGGCCACACGCTGCTGCAGCAGCGGGAGGTGCTCGCGGTCCTTCTCCCGATTCAGCAGGTGCTTCGAGGCGATGAGGGCGGCCAGGGTGCCGACGCGGACTCGGGTCCCATCGACCTCCACGCCTATGGCAGAGCCGGTCAGGTCTCGGAAGCCGCCTTCGAAGCCCTTGGGTTCGAGCACGATATCCACCATCCCCGCCGTCGTCACCAGCCCGAGGGCTATCGAGGAACCGAGAATGTGGCGCGGCTCCAGCTTGCCGCCGTCGATCTTGAGTCCGGCCGACAGGTCGTCAACCCGCCACCGTGGCTCCAGGGAGTTGAGGGCGTCGCAGAGGCGTTGCAGGTTGGCCGGGGAGGCCTCCGGGACTATGTCGATGTCGACCGTGCGCAGAGGTACGCCCTGAAGCAACCCGGCGAAGCTGCCAAACAGCACGTATTGGACGCCATGGCCATTGAGGGCGTCGCAGAGGGCCTTGACCTGAGGTTGGGCCGGATCGTCAGGAGGTGGTTCAGGGCTGGACACGGGCCGTGCGGTTGGCGGCCCGGACTCTGGCGATCCGTGACCAATAGCCCGTCGGTCGTGGCTCTTGACCAGGCGGCGTCGGATTAGGCCCCAGATGGAGGTCGTGCTCGTGGCCCGAGTCCCACCACTCCGGCCTCGTCGGCTGCGTGGCCCGCACCAGCTCGAGGAGGAGCTCGTAGCTCAGCTCCTCCGTCCGGGAGCCGTCCTCGAAGGCGGCCAGCCAGGTCGGCTCGACTCGCACTCGAGCGGCAAGCTCCTCGACGCTCAGGCCGGCGGCGAGGCGCTGCTGCCGGACGTACTCGCTCGTCGTTGTCGGCTCCTCAACGTCCACTGACCTCAAGTCTAGAACCGCGCCTGCCTCGTCGGCCGGGTGCCTAGCCCGATAAGACGGGTAGGCCTGCCCCAAAAACCCGCCCGTGGTGCGGGCATAAGTGCCGGTCTGGGATGGTTCATAACCCACCGCACGCGGGCCGCCCCGAGGTCGCCGCCATCCGCCGTGGCGGCAAGAGTCCAGGGCTACCCTGCCGTGGCGTGGAAGGGTCTTGGCCGCTGCGGGTTGCGTCGCATGAGGTGGTCCCCGTCGAGCTCGATCTGGGCTGGGCGGGCAAGGTCCACCTGGCGGAGAGAGCGTCCCCGGGCGAGGGGGTCGCCGGGGCCACGTTCAACGACGGCGACGATGGCGACTCGCAAGAGACCGGATCGCCGGCGACACCGGTCGATTGGACCACGACCGCCTGGCAAAGCCGCACCCTGTGCGGGCGGACCCGGGGCGCGCTAGTCGATGAGGAGTCGCTCGATCTCCTTGGCGAGGACCGCGGGCTGTTGTGCCGGGGATGCTGGCGGACCGTGGAGGGGTGGTTGAGTCCGCCACCGGCGGCAGCCGGCGAGGACGACGTCGTCGCCTGGGTGCTCGGCGCGGTGCTGGAGACCGGGGAGGCACTCCTCGAAGGCGTCCCCGTGCCGCGCCTGGAGTCGCTTCGCCGCCGTGTCCGATCCGAGCTCAAGGCCGCCGTGGGCGGATCGGTCCGCACCACCAAGGTCGGCGAGGGCGGCCTTTGGGTGTGGTCCGGGCTCGTCAACGGCGCCAAGACCCCGGAGGCCTGGCAGGACGAGATGCGCGCTGCGGTCGATCGGATGGAGGCGCTCGACGCCGGCCAGGCCGTTGCGCCCGCCAGGTCTCGGAAGCACTGGTCCGACATCACATCTGACCGGTAGCCGGCCGAACGTCCCACTGCGTCAGGTCGGCGGGTCCCAGACCCCGCTGCGTCGACCACGGGATCGCCGCGACCCAGGGGGAAAGTTCAGGACGACAGTGGGACTCACTTCAAGTGAGTCTGATGGAAGGGGTCGGGGGGCCCAGGTGCCGACTTTCAATTTACATTGGATTTACATTTCCAGTGATGCAGAGTGATGAGGAATGAGGAGCCTTGAGTAGGGTTCGCCGAGACCGAAAGGCCCCGTGACCAGGGGTTTCAGGCTAAAGTCCCTGCTCAGCGAGGGTAATAGGTGCGGGGGCCGGACTCATTAGCAGCGAGTTGACCTGCTGTCCGAACCCATCTGTGTGCGTCCGCCTGCGTCCGTCTGACGCGGCAGCTTGATCCCCGGTTGCACTGGATTTACATTACGGCCGACGCCGGTTCAGCGGACGGCGCGAGCGATGAAGTCGTTCGCCCAGGCGACGGCGTCGGTGGCGTTGTCGATCACGTCGAGACCATCGGCGGCCTCGGCATAGATCGCGTCCCAACCCTCGTGGACAACGACGGTCGGCGGCCAATGGTGACCGCGCCGGGCTGCGAACAACCTTTCAGCGGTCGCACCGACGGCGGACATGTCGATGGTCTCCTCTTGGTCGAGGATCTGGAGGTCGACCAGATCGTGAGCGCGCTCGTTCCCGCCCGTCTTCGCGTTGATAGCTGTGCAGGCGTGGAGCTTCTGGGCGATCTGATGGTCGAGGGCCAGCACGGGGATCGGGGCCGGAGTTTCGAGCCCGATCGTGTGGAACAGCTCGACGATATCGTCGGCCATGCGAAGCTCGAAGCGAATTGTGCTGCCGATCTCGTCGCGACCAAGTTCGAACGGCACAGTCAGCCACTGCCGGGTTTGGAATGCGAGTCGGATGACGAAGGGCAGCATCACGTACTCCTGCGGGACGCCCTCCGGTTGCGGCGCTTCGAGGACCTCGACGGTGCCGGTGAAGCCACCCCATCCGGTAGCCAGTCGATCTGCCAGCTCGTCGAGGTAGGCATCAAGGGCGATGTTCGCCGAGCGAGAGGTGTCGAAGTCGGGTGTGAAGCGGCTGGCGGCCTCCCCGACGCGGAGCTTCATCGCCGTACCCCCTTTGACGACGCCAGGCGGCAGCATCTGGCCGACGACCGCGTTCGCCACGGCGCGCTGTATTCGCCGCACCGGTCGGCCTTCAGCCCGTGCGAGGTTGCTTATCCGTGTCTCGAGCGACCGCAGGTTCGACGGCGGGTCCTGCCGCTTTGGGCTCACGCTGCGGAGCCCAGCTCGGTGAGGACCCGGTCGGCTTCGCCTCTCCGGAGCAGGCCGCTCCGAGCAGCCTCGCGAGCGGCGTCAGCCAGGCGCTCTCCCATGACCAGGCCGCGGCAGTCGAGTAACGCTCGAGCGATGCTCGCTGACGGGATGCCCTCATAGACGGTCAGGTCATGCGGGCCGAGCCTCCGCTGGACGACCTCGATGTACTCGGGCAGGCGTGGACGCGCCCGCCTTGGCGTGCCAACCCGGATGCGCCGGGGGTTCACCAGTCCCAAGTCGTGAAGGGCCAGGACGGCGTCATGGGTCAGGTAGGCCTCCGGTCCGACGCGCAGGACGGCCTCCATGAACTGGTCGCGACTGGTGCGCGGCACGTCATCGAACCGGTAGAGGCCGTAGGCGAGGTGCTCGACGCCGCCCCGCTGGGCGATCTTCCGGAGCTCCACCGCGGGCACCGCGAGGTCCTCGGCATCGCGGGTCGTGACGTAGCCGTACTGATCGAGCGCCCGGGGGTAGAGCCGTCGGCGGTAGGTGTCTGCCAGGACCATCAGGGCCTCCTTGTGTCACAACCGTACTAGAAACGGTACGGTCACGCCAGGGGAATCGAGTTGGCCCGGGGCGTACCCTCCACTCCAATGGACTGGCCTCTGCAGGTCGCCTCTCACGACGTGATTCCGGTCGAGCTCGAGGAGGGCTGGACAGGCACCGTCCACCTGGCAGAACGGGCTCGGCCCGGGGAGCTGGCTGGAAGCGCGGGCCTGGCCGAGTTCCGGAACCCATCACGACCACCTTTCGCCGGTGGCGCCGGCGCCGATCCGCTGAAAGAACCTGCCTGGGGGCCGGTCACGCTCTGCGGCCGGGATCGGGGTCCGATGGTCGCCGACCTGGAGCTGGACATTTTCGGATTCCACCGTGGACTCGTCTGTCGCGCCTGCTGGCGCAGGGTGGAAAGATGGCTCGTCCCACCCGCTCCGGCGGATGGCGAGGATGAGGTGGTCGCCTGGGCCGTTGAGACGGTCCTGGAGTTCGGTGAGGCGCTGGTCGAGGAGGTCCCGGTTCCTCGGCTGGAGTCATTCCGCCGCCGGGTCCGGTCCCAGCTGAAAGCAGCCATCGGCGGAGCGGTACGCACCCAGAAGCTCGGGGATGACGCAGTCTGGGTCTGGTCCGCGCTGGTCCACGACGCAAAGACACCGGAGCGCTGGCAACAGGAGCTGCGTGCCGCCGCCGACAGGATGGACTCCCTCGTTACGGGACAGCCCGTGCCCCCGGCCCGGTGGCGTGGCCGTTGGAGCGACATCGCCGGTTAGCCGTCGGCCAGGATGCTCATGAGCACAGAGGCGACGCCCTCGCCAATGGTGATGCCGGCTTCGGCGGCCCGCTCCTCCAGCCGGTCGGCCACCTCGCCGGGCAGCTCGATCGATAGGTCCAGAGCCCGCCATGGCACATTTATGGCGCATCCATATTCTTCCATAGGGGTTCGCCCCTGTTCGGCCACCCCGTTTGACCTGGACTTTCTTTCCGCAGCCGTTCGCTCGCGTTCGACAAGAGCCCTGGTGTGCTGTTTCCCAAGCTGAGAACGCGAGTTCGATTCTCGTCGCCCGCTCTCCGTGACGAAGCCCTCTCAGAGGCCCTTTCTGGCCCAGGGTGAGGACATGTCGAGACAGCCTTACCGAGACCGCTCCCTGTCGCTGCCCGAGATCAAGAACTTTGACGAGGTGGCCGAGCTCACCCAGCAGCTCGTCTGAGAAGCCGCGGTCCCGGGCCCGGGCACCCTCAAGCCGGGTCGGCCCGGTCCCGGCCCGCTCCGGTTTACGACTCGCGGTGTCGCCGGCGGGGCGGCTGGATAGTTTCCCCCGGTGGGAAGTGCTCGGGGCGGCCGTCACGGCGCCGAATGGGCGGCCGAGGCGGCCGGCACCGCCATCCTCGTCTTCGGGGGCCTCTCGGCCGCCACCCTCGACTTTGGGAGGGCCTCCCCGGTGGCGTCGGCCATTCCGTCTCACTCGTTACGCCTGCTTCTGACCGGCGTGCTCTTCGCCTCCACCGGTGCCCTGGTGACCATCTCCCCCCTGGGCCGGCGCAGCGGGGCCCACCTCAACCCGGCGGTGACCTTCGGCTTTTGGCTGGGCGGCCACGTGCACCGCCACGATCTGGCCGGCTACTAGGCGGCTCAGGGTCTGGGAGCCCTGGGCGGAGCCTTGGCCCTGCGGGCGGCGTGGGGGGCCCGGGCCGCCTCCGTCGGCTACGGGGTGACCCTCCCCGGACCCCGGGTCCGGCCGGGATCCGCGATGGCCCTGGAGATGCTGATGACGGCCCTGCTGCTGTTGGTGATCTTCACCTTCCTCTCCTCCCGACGGACCAACCGCTGGACCCCCTTGGCCGTGCTGGTGACGGTGGCCCTGGAGGTGTGGCAGGGGGCGCCCTACACCGGCACCAGCCCGAATCCGGCCCGCAGCCTGGCCCCGGCCGTGGTGGCGGGTCACTTCACCGACTGGTGGGTTTACCTGGCCGGTCCCCTGGGCGGGTCCCTCTTGGCCGCGGTCCTCTGGGCCCAGGTGCCCCGGGTGGTGCTCACCGCCAAGCTCTTTCACGATCCCCGCTACCGCAGCACACTCGGTTCGGTCCTCCCCGCCCGGGGCGGCTGACCCTTCCCTACCATGGCCCGGTGAGCCCATTGAGCCCCCACGGTCCGTCCCCCCGCCCGCCCCGGGAGGGGGCCGGCTTCTCCACCCGGGCCGTCCACTCGGCCCGAGCTCCCGAGGTCGACCAGGTCTCCTCCTCGGTCCCGCTCTACCAGACCTCGACCTGGCGCTTCGACCGCCTGGACGACTTCGCCGCCGTCATCGAGGACCGCCGCCCGGGCCACGTTTACGGCCGGGGCTACGGGAACCCCACGGTGTCGGCCTTCGAGACGGTGATGGCCGACCTGGAGGGGACGGAATCGGCCTTCGCCTTCGACTCGGGCACGGCGGCGGTCCACGCGGTGGTGACTTCCCTGGCCGCCGCCGGCTCGCGCATCGTGGCCAGCCGGGCCCTCTACGGCGGCACCTGGTCCCTCTTCCACGAGGTCCTCCCCCGCTACGGCATCGAGGTGACGATGGTTGACGCCGCCGACCCGGCGGCGGTGGCCGCCGCCCTGCCCGGGGCCCGGCTGTTCTATGTGGAGACCATCGACAACCCGCTCCTATCGGTCCCCGACCTGGCCGCGCTGGTCCGCGTGTGTGCCGACGCCGGGGTCCCCACGGTCATCGACAACACTTTTGCCTCCCCCTATCTGTGCCGGCCGGCCGAGTACGGCTTCGACTACGTCCTGCACTCGGCCACCAAGTACATCGGGGGCCACTCCGACCTGTTGGCGGGGGTCGTCTGTTGTCGGGCCGAGGACCGGGTGGGGCTGCGGGCCACGGCCGTGGAGGTGGGCGGCGCCATATCGCCCTTCGAGGCTTGGCTGGCCGTGCGGGGCCTGGCCACCCTGGCCCTGCGGATGGAGCGCCACTGCGCCACCGCCGGCCAGGTGGCCGCCCGCCTGGCCGCTTCGCCGGCGGTGGCCCGGGTCTACTACCCCGGGCTGGAACAGCACCCCTCCCATCCACTGGCCCGCCGGCAGCTGGCCGGATTCGGGGGCATGGTCTCGGTCGAGCTGACGGGGGGGCTGGAGGCGGCCCGCAGATTCTGCGAGGCCCTGCAGCTCCTCTGGATCGGGGCCAGTTTGGGCGGCAGCCACAGCCTGGTGGCCCACCCCGCTCTCACCACCCACCGGCAGATGGCCCCCGCCGCCCGGGCCGCCCAGGGGATCTCCGACGGCCTGGTCCGCCTGAGCGTCGGCCTGGAGGACGCCGAGGACGTGATGGCCGACATCAACCGGGCGGTGGCCGCGGTGGAAGAGACGCTCGGGCCCGCCCGGGGCTGAGCACTGGGACGGAACGACCGGGCCCCCCGGTAAGGACGAGTTGGCCAGCTCCAGGAGGACGTCTGTCCGTGGCCAATCTCAGGTCCCCGTTTTTGGCCACGAGAAGTCCCGACGCCTCGCAGTGATTTTCAACTCTAGGCGGGCTTGGCACCTCCCCTCTTCTGGCGTGACTCTCGGAGACGGAACGACTCTCCCGAGGTGACCACCAAGACACTGTGGTGGAGGAGCCGGTCGAGCAGGCTGACGGCCGTGGAGTGCTCGGGAAGGAACTTGCCCCAGTCCTCGAACGGCCAGTGCGAGCCGATGCCGAGTGACTTTCGCTCGTAGGCGCCGGCCACCAGCCTGAAGAAGAGCTGGGCACCGGTGTCGTCCATCGGGGCGAAGCCGATCTCGTCGATCAAGATGAGGTCGGCCCGCAGGATCGCCTCGATCACCCGGCCGACCGAGTTGTCAGCCAGACCTCGATAGAGGGTCTCGACCAAGTCGGTGGCGCTGAAGTAGCGCACCCGCCTGCCGGCCTCGACGGCGTGGCGGCCCAGAGCGACGAGGAGGTGGGACTTGCCCGTCCCGGCCGGGCCCACGAGGCACAGGTTCTCCTTGGCCTCCACCCACTCGAGGGAGACCAGGTAGTCGAAGGTGGCCCGGGGCACTGAGCTGGCGGCGACGTCGAACTCGTCCAAGGACTTGGTCACGGGGAAGGAGGCGGTCTTCATGCGCCCCGCGGCGTTGGAGGCATCGCGCGAGGCGAGCTCGGCCTCGACCAGAGTGCGCAGGAACTCATCGGGGCGCCAGCGTTGGGTCTTGGCCACCACCAACAGCTCGGGCGCCATGGTGCGCATGGCACGGAGGCGCAGCCGTCGCAGGGCGGCGTCGAGGTCGGCGGCGAGGGGCGGGGGTGTCGTGCTCATGACTCGCCCCCGACGGCGTAGTCCCCGAGCGAGCCGGTGGAGACGGCCGGCAGGTCGAGGATGAGCGCGTCGCCCGGTCCCCGGGGACGGGGCACCCCACTGCCTGCAGCCAGGATCGAGCGCACGTCGGCGGCCCGGAAGCGCCCGAACTCGAGGGCCCGGGTGAGGGCGGCAACGAGAGGCCCGGTCCCGTGGGCGGCCTCCATGGCCACCAGTTCGGCGAGGTCGGCGGCCAGGGTGGTCATCCCCCGGGCGGCTGCCCCCTTTATGAAGGCTTCGGCCACCGGCCCCAGGGCGACGAAGGCCTTCTCGGTGGCGGTCTTGGGCCGGACAGCCCGGCGGGGGGCGGGCCGCCCGCCCCCGTAGTGCTCGTCATGTACACAGGCCTCACCAGGGGCGATGACGTCGTGGGTGGCGATGATCTCCCCCAAGAACACCACCATGACTTCGCCGTCGGCCACCCGGACCTCGACCCGGCGCCCGATGTGGACGTCGGGCACCGAGTAGCGGGCCGAGTCAACCCGCACGCAGCTGAGGCGGTCGACCTTGCGCCGGACGACCTTGCCGATCCGGGCCCGCAGGGACGGCAACGGGCCGAGCAGGGTCGCCTCGATCTCAAGGCGCTCGGCTGGGATGGCCGCGATATCCGAGTGGACCACCCCGTTCACCTCGGCGCACCAGGCCACCCCCAGAGCGTTGGCCCGGGGGAGATCGTCGACGCTGAGCTCCTCGGGGATCATGAGGTCGGACTTCACGTAGCCCACGAGGTTCTCGACGATTCCTTTCGAGGCGGGGTCCGCCCCCTCACAGAAATCTGGGCGCGTGCCGTAGTGGGTGACGAAGCGGACATAGGCCGGCGTGGGAATGACCAGGCCGGCGACGGTGCCACCCTTCAGGCAGCCCATGCGGTCGGTGAGCAGCGTCTTGGGCACCCCGCCGATCCTCTCCATGCACGCCGCCAGGGCGGCCATGGTGGCCTCGGCGCCGAGGTTGTCGGCGAAGTACACGAAGCGGAACCGGCTCCAGGCCAGCACGGCGCAGAAGACGAAGAGGGGCCCGATCTCGCCCCAGTCGAAGACCAGCATGTCCCCCGGCGCCCAGATCCCGGGCCGACGCCCCCGGTGATGGTCCCGGCGCCAGGTGGCCTTGGCCAGCGCCACCCCTCGGCGCAGGTTGCGGGCCGAGCCGGTGTAGCCGGCGACCCGCACCACGGGCAGGAGCCGCTTGGCCGAGATCCGGCCCTGGGTCTTGGCCACCCGCTCGGCGATGAGGTCGCTCACCTCGTCGTAGTTGTGCTCGACGGGGCGACCCTGACCCGAGCTGGCATCCTCGGCCGCCCTGGCCTTGGCCACGGCCCGCTTGACGGTCTTGGGGGTGGTGCCACAGATCTGCGCTGCGGCCGAGTAGGAGCCCACATCTTGGTAGGTGGCATACATGTCCATTCGTTCCCTCGCTGATTTCATGGAGCTGTCCCTTCGGTCGGTGCGGCGGTTGGCTTGCACCGCCACCGTGTCCGGCCGAGGGGACCCTCAGGTGGATGCTTCAGCGAGGGCCGGGACTTCTCGTGGCCAAAATCAGGGACTTCTCATGGCCACCACC
>DAHUYE010000044.1 GCA_027315345.1 Actinomycetota bacterium | reverse complement strand
GACCGGATGCTGACCAACATGACCATCGAGGAGTGGGACGCCGTCATCAAGGTCCACCTGCGGGGCACCTTCGCCCCCTCCCGGTGGGCGGCCGCCTACTGGCGGGAGCGGTCCAAGGCGGGGGAGACCAACGACGCCCGCCTGATCAACACCAGCTCGTCCTCGGGCATCTACGGGAACGTCGGCCAGGCCAACTACGGGGCGGCCAAGGCCGGCATCGCCAGCTTCACCATCATCGCCGCCATGGAGCTGGGCCGCTACGGGGTAACGGTCAACGCCATCGCCCCCGGGGCCCTGACCCGGATGACCGAGAACCTCAACCCCAACCGGCCCCAGCCCAAGCCGGAGGAGTTCAACGCCTCCCACCCCGACAACATCGCCCCCCTGGTGGTGTGGCTGGGCAGCCCGGAGTCCAAGGACGTCACCGGACGGGTCTTCAACGTGGCCGGCGGGCGCATCAGCGTGGCCGAGGGCTGGCATGCCGGGCCCTCCGCCGATAAGGGCGACCGCTGGGATCCGGCCGAGCTGGGCAAGGTCGTCCCCGACCTGGTGGCCAAGGCCGAGCCCAACGTGGCCATGACCGGTGAGCGGGCCGCCGCCCGGGCCGCCGCCCATCAGGCCCGGTCCGGGAGCTGAGGCGGACATGGCAGCCAAGCGATTCCCGGTCGAGGCCGGCCACATCATGATGTTCGCCCGGTCGGTGGGTGATCCCAATCCCGTCTATTACGACGAGGATCAGGCCAAGGCCACCGAGGCCGGCGGCATCATCGCCCCGCCGACCTTCGTCCAGGCCAGCGCCCAGTTCGATCCCGACTACGGACTGCGGCCCAAAATCGGCCAACCGTGGTTCGGCTCGGGCAAGGAGCCCAGCGGGGCCCGCCGGGAGCGCCCCGCCGCCGGCGGAGGCGGGAGTGGCGGAGGCGCAGGAGGTGGCGGTGGCGGTGGCGGCGGCACCGGCCTGCACGCCGAGCAGCACTACGAGTACCACCGACCCCTCCGGGCCGGGGACGTGCTCACCCCCACCACCAAGCCGGGCAAGACCTGGGAAAAGGAGGGCCGGCGGGCCGGAAAGCTGGTCTTCAGCGAGAGCATCACCGAATACCGGGACCAGAACGGTGAGCTGGTGGTCACGGCACGCGGCGTCGGCGTGCGGACCGAAAGGGTGGTGGAGTCCTGATGGCACTCAAGGCAGCCGATCTCAAGGCCGGTGACAAGTACGAGTCGGTGATAGTCGAGAACCTGTCCCGCACCCAGATCGTCCAGTACGCCGGGGCCTCGGGGGACTACAACCCCCTCCACACCGATGAGGTCTTCGCCACCAAGGCGGCCGGGTACCCCTCCGTGTTCGCCCACGGGATGCTGACCATGGGCATGACCGGGAGGCTGCTCACCGACTATGTGGGCGACGCCCGCCTCACCCGTTACGGTGGCCGTTTCACCTCTCAGGTCTGGCCCGGGGACACCCTGACCGCCACGGCCACCGTGGACGCGGTGAGGGAGGAGGACGGCGGCAAGGTGGTCGATCTGACCGTGCGAACCGTCAACCAGGACGGGACCGAGGTCTTCTCCGGGTACGCCTCGGCCCGGGTCGACTGACAGGCGAGTGACCACAGAGTCGGGATCGGGGTCGGGGTCGAGCGGAAGCGCACCAAGGCTGCATGAGGACCGCCGACGGGCCATGTCCTTCGGCGCCGACCCCGGCCTCTACGACCGGACCCGGCCCTCCTATCCCGATGCCCTCCTCGATCGCCTGCTGGCCGACGGGGCCCGGGACGTGCTCGATGTGGGCTGCGGAACGGGCATCGTCAGCCGGCTCTTCCGGGCCCGGGGCTGCCAGGTCATAGGTGTCGAGCCCGACCCGCGCATGGCCGAGTTCGCCCGCCGCTCTGGCCTGAGCGTGGAGCCCGGCCGCCTGGAGGACTGGGATCCGGGCGGCCGCCGCTTCGACCTGCTGGTGGCCGGCCAGGCCTGGCACTGGGTCGACCCGGTGGCCGGGGCCGTCAAAGCCACCGCCGTCCTGCGCCCCGGGGGGCGCATCGGCCTGTTCTGGAACTGGGCCCTGCACCCGCCCGAGGTGGGCGAGGCCTTCGACGCCGTCTATTCCGCGTTGGCCCCCGGCCTGGACGGGCACTCCATCGTTCTCGGCATGGGGGCCGATGACCGCTTCGGGCTGGCCGCCGGCGGGCTGGCCGAGGCCGGCTTCGAGCGCATCGAGCAGGCCGAGTTCCGCTGGCCGGCCACCTATACGGCGGCCCACTGGCACGACCACCTGCTCACCCACAGCGACCACCAGACCATGGACCCCGGGATCCGGGGTCCCCTCCTGGCCGCCGTCGACCGCCTGATCGAGGACCGCTGGGGCGGGTCGTTCACCACCACCTACCGGTCCGTCCTGGTCACCGCGGTCACTCCGCCCGGCTGGAGCTGACTCCGGAAGCTGCGGGCCGTCCCCCAGCCGTAGAGGCGGGAACGAGACGGCCGACGGCCAGGGCGGCCCGGGCCCCCCGCCCGTCCGGTCCGGAGGGCGTCAGAAGCCGAGGCGGGGGTTGGCCACGGCCGCCACCGTGGCCGTGCCGATGCGGCCCCGGCGGTCGTAGAGATCACAGCCCCCCACCGCCACGGCTCCCTCGCTGGTGTGGGTGGTCACGTCGAGGCCCAACCACTCCCCCTCAGGCAGCCGGGCCAGGTAAACGGAGAGGTCGGCGTTGATGAAGCCGAGGCCGCCTTCGCCGGAGTTGGAGAGAGGGTTGGCCAGATCGGCGGCGCCGGCGGCCCGCACGAAGGGGCTGGGCTGCTCGCCTTCGACCAGTTCCCTGACCTCCCGCACCCAGGCCCGCTTGCGGGAGTAGGTGCCGAAGCCCCCGGAGCCGGCCATGCGGATGTCCATGGGGAAGCGCCGCCCGTCGGCGGGGTCGGGGGCGGCCGGGAGGGATTCCGGATCGGGTACGTCCCAGGGGTCGGGGCCCCACACCCGCCCCGCCACCGGAGGACCGCCCCGGATCATGAGGGCACTGGCCCGGGCCACCTCCCGCCCCTCGCAGGTGATGCCCACCTCGGCCATCTTCACCCGGTGCCCGTCGCGCACCACGGTGGTGGAGACGCTGACCGGGGACATCGGGGCGGCCCGGAAGAGGTCGATGGTGAGGCGCACCGGGACCATTCCCTCCTCCAGCACCTCGCCCTCCACGGCCCGGGCAGCCAGGGCGGCCAGCAGCCGGCCGTGCAGCATCTGGTCGGACCAGGGGCTGCGCGCATCCGGGGAGGGAACCAGCTGGTCGGCCTGGCGGGTGAAGAAGGCCGCCCCCACGACGCTCAGCGCCGCTTGCGGCGGGGCCGGAGGGCGAACCACCAGACACCGGCCATGGTGGCCAGGGCGCCAACCAGGGCGGCGGGCTTGGGCGGGATCTTCATTCCATGACTCCTACCGGTGTGGGGGCCCCGACCGCGGTCCGGGCTGGCTCGGCCGCCGGATTCCGGCGGCGGATGTCGGGGATGGTGAGGCCGACGGCGGCCGCCACCAGGCTGACCAGGGCGCCGACCAGGAAGGCCCGGTCATAGCCGGAGGTGAGGGCCCGGCCCACCGCCGCCGGCTGGGCTCCATTGACCACGGCGGTGGCGGCTCCGCCCCGCACCAGGGCGTGGGTCCGGTCGGCGGCCAGGGTGGCCAAGGCGGCCAGGCCGATGGAACCGCCCACCTGCCGCGAGGTGTTGAGGAGGCCCGAGGCCAGCCCGGCCTGGGTGTAGTGAACTCCCGAGGTCGCCACCGCCGCCAGGGGCGTGAAGCACAGACCCACCCCCACCGAGACCAGGATGCCCGGGACGAGCAGGGCGCCGGTGTAGGGGCTGTGCAGGCTCAGATGACCCATCCAGAAGAAGCCCCCGGCTGACATCAGAATCCCTGCCACCAGGATGGGCCTGGCCCCAAGACGGCCCATGAACCTCGAGCTGACCTGGGCCCCGAGGATGATGCTGACGGCCATGGGCAGGAAGGCCAGGCCGGCCTTGATCGGGCTGTAGCCGAGCACGCTCTGCATGTAGAGGGACAGGAAGTACCAGAAGGAGAAGAAGATGGCCCCGGTCAGCAGCATCACCACGTTGGCGGCGGCCAGGGGCCGGCTCCGGAACAGGGAAAGCGGGACCAACGGGGCGGCCGAGCGCATCTGGATCACCACGAAGGCCCCCAGCAGCACCACCGCGCCGCCCAGCACGCCGAGGGTCCGGGCCGAGCCCCAGGGGACGCTGGCGGTGTTGACGATGGCGTAGACCAGGGCGGCCAGGCCGGCCGTGACGGTGATGGCCCCGGCCACGTCGAGGCTGCGGGCCCGGACGGGGCGGCGGCCCTCGGTCAGGTAGGCCAGCCCGGCGGCTATGGCCACCGCCCCGATGGGGACGTTGACGAACAGGACCCACCGCCACGACAGGTAGTTGGTCAGCACACCGCCCAGGATCCCCCCGGCGGCTCCTCCGGCGCCGGCCACCGAGCTCCACGTACCGAGGGCCCGGTTGCGCGCCGCCCCCTCATCGAAGGTGGTCATGATGATGGTCAGGGTGGCCGGGGACAGGATGGCCCCGCCCAGGCCCTGGGCAGCCCGGGCCGCAGTCAGCATGTTGGCGCTGTCGGCCAGTCCACCGGCCAGGCTGGCCAGGGAGAACAGGCCCAGGCCGAGCACGAAGATGCGCCGGCGCCCGAACAGGTCGGCCGCCCTTCCACCCAGCAGCAGGAACCCGGCAAAGGTCAGGACATAGGCGTTGACCACCCACTGCAACCCGGAGGCGGAGAAGTGGAGGTCCCCCCGGATGGACGGCAGCGCCACGTTGACGATGGACACGTCGAGCACCACCATGAACTGGGCCAGACAGGCCAGAGCCAGAATGCGGCCATGACGGACCGGCGGGGCGGGCTCGGGACTCACCCGGGCGAGAGTAACGCCGCCGGGGTACTGCTCATCACCGACGCCCGGCTGGAGGAGGGGGGCCCGGCCGTCGACCTCACCGCCCGGGCCGGGCGGGTGGCGGCCGTCGAGCCCCACCGGGCCGGCGCCGGCGCCGGCGGGCCGGCCGAGGAGACCCTGGACGCGGCCGGGGGGCTGATCCTGCCCGGTCTGCATGACCATCACGTCCATCTCCGGGCCGCCGCCGCCGCTCTGGACTCGGTCCAGGCCGGGCCTCCCACGGTCCGGGACGTCGCCGGGCTGGCCCGGGCCCTGAGCCAGCCCGGTTCGGGCTGGATCCGGGCGGTCGGATATCACGACTCGGTGGCCGGGCCCCTGGACCGATACGGCCTCGATGGGCTGGTCCGGGACCGGCCGGTGCGGGTGCAGCACCGTTCCGGCGCCCTCTGGATGCTCAACAGCGCCGGGCTGGCCGCTCTGGGCGCCGAGCTGCCTCACCACGCCGGGGTGGAGCGGGACCGGCACGGCCGGCCGACGGGACGGCTCTTTCGCCTGGACGACTGGCTGGCGACCCGGGTCCCCCCCGCCCCTATCGACCTGGCCGAGGTGAGCGCCCGGGCCGCCCGAGCCGGGGTCACCGGCTTCACCGAGGCCGGCCCCGAGCCCACCCCGGCGGCGGTGGAGTGGCTGGACGGCCAGCGGAGGCGGGGACGGCTGGCCCAGCGCTTGGTGGTCATGGCCCCGACCGGAGGGGAGGCGGATGCTCCCGGCCTGGCCTGGGGGCCGGCCAAGTTCCTCCTCGACGATGACTCCCTGCCCGGACTGGAGGAACTCACCCGCCGCTTCCGGCGGGTCCACCGGGCCGGGCGGGCGGTGGCCGTCCACTGCGTGACCCGGGCCCAGCTCTTCCTGACCCTGGCCGCCCTGGACGAGGCCGGCCCGCGGCCCGGGGACCGCATCGAGCACGGGTCGGTCATCCCCGGAGAGGCGGTGCCGGTCATCGGCCGGCTGCGCCTGGCGGTAGTGACCAATCCCGGCTTCGTCGTCCAGCGGGGGGAGGAGTACCTGGCCGATGTCGAAGCCGAAGACCAGCCCCATCTCTACCGGGCTCGGACCCTGGTCGAGGCCGGGATCACGGTGTCGGCCGGCACCGACGCCCCCTTCGGCCCGGCCGACCCCTGGGTGGCCATGCAGGCAGCTGTTCAGCGCCGCAGCGCCGCCGGCCGGGCCTGGGGGCCCTCTGAGGCGGTCGGGGCGCCGACGGCGCTGGGGTGGTTCCTGAGCGACCCCTTGGACCTGGGCCGGGTGCGCCGGGTCGAGGTGGGCGGGCCGGCTGACTTGTTCGTCCTGGGCTGTCCGGTGGCCGAGGCCGTCCGAGGCGGAAGTGGAGCGGCCGTGGCGGCCACGGTCATAGGAGGAAGAATCGTCCACCGTGAGCGATGAAACCGGTCCCGGCTTCGACCCGGGTGCGCCCCTGACCCCGCTGCCGGCCCAGCCCCCGGGAGTGGCCTGGCCCACGCTCCAGTGGGCCGAGGGGCCGGCCCCGGCGGGGTTGGGACCGGTCCTGGACGCGGCCATGGACCCGGGCGGGCCGCTGGCCGAGACCTACGCGGTGGTCGTCATCCAAGGCGGGCGGCTGGTGGCCGAGCGCTACGGCGGGGCCCTTCCCCATTTCGACCGGCCGGCCGAACCGGTCACCCCCGAGACGCCCTTGCTGTCCTGGTCCATGGCCAAATCCGTCCTGCACGCCCTGCTGGGCGAGCCGGTGGCATCCGGCCGCCTGGCCCTCGACGCCCCCCCGGAGGGGATCGCCTGGACGGTCCAGGGAACGCCCGCCCCCGATGACGACCGGCGCCGGCTCATCACGGTCCAGCAGTTGCTGGAGATGCGCGACGGGATCGACTTCAACGAGGACTACGTGGACGACCGGGTGTCCGACACCATCGCCATGCTCTTCGGGCCTGGCCAGGAGGACGTGGTCGCCTTCGCCGCCGACCGTCCCCTTCGCCACCCACCCGGTCGGGTCTTCAACTACTCCAGTGGCACCAGCAACCTGCTGTCCGCCGCCCTGGCCGGGGTGGTGGGGGGCGAGGCGGAGATGGTGGCCTTCGCCGGGGAGAGACTGTTCGGGCCGATCGGGATGAGCTCGGCCCGCCTCGGCTTCGATGCCGCCGGCCACTGGGTGGCCTCCAGCTACGCCTACGCCACCGCCCGGGACTGGGCCCGGTTCGGCTACCTGTACCTAAGAGATGGGCGATGGGGTTCTGACCGGGTGGTGCCCGAGGGATGGGTGGACCACGGCCGGCGGCCCCGTTCCGTCGATCCGGAGGACGGGTCCGTCTACGGCGCCCACTGGTGGGTGGTCGAGGATGGCCGGGGCACCTTCTGGGCCAGCGGTTACACCGGTCAGTGCATCGTCATCTGTCCCGCCCTCGACGCGGTGGTGGTCCGGCTGGGCAACACCCCGGCCGAGCACTACCCGGACCTGCGCCGTTGGCGGGCAGCCGTGCTCGACGCCCTGGAGCGGTGAGGCCCGGCCGGCCGGGCCCAGGCGCGACCGGGCTCAGGCTGGTTGGGCCGGGATGGTGCCCAGCCGCCCGGCCCGGAAGTCCTCCATGGCCTGGGCGATCTCGGCCTTGGTGTTCATGACGAAGGGCCCGTAGGCCACCACTGGCTGGCGGATGGGGCGCCCTCCGAGGAGGAGGACGTCGAAGGTCGGGCTGGAGCCGTCCTGTTGGGCGGCGGCCGAGACGGTCAGGGTGTCGCCCGCCCCGAAGACGCCGAGCTGGCCGGTCCGCACCTCGGCCCGGGCCAGGCCGAAGTGACCCCGGCCAGCCATAACATAGGCCAGGGCGTTGAAGTCGGCCCGCCAGGGCAGGCTCAACGACGCCCCCGGGCTCAGGGTGGCGTGTACGAGAGTGATCGGAGTGTGGGTGACGCCCGGGCCGGCGTGGCCGGCCACGTCTCCGGCTATGACCCTGACCAGGGCGCCCCCGTCGGGCGAGCTCAACAGGCCAACCTCCCCGGCCCGGATGTCCTGGTAGCGGGGCGCCGCCATCTTGTCCTCGGCGGGCAGATTCACCCACAGTTGGAAGCCGTGGAACAGGCCGCCGCTGGCCACCAGGTACTCAGGCGGGGTCTCGATGTGCAGGATGCCGGCTCCCGCCGTCATCCACTGGGTGTCCCCGTTGGTGATCAGCCCGCCGCCCCCGTTGGAGTCCTGGTGGGCCATCTGGCCGTCGATCATGTAGGTGACCGTCTCGAAACCGCGATGGGGATGCCAGGCCGTGCCCTTGGGCTCCCCCGGGGCATAGTCCACCTCGCCCATCTGGTCCATGTGCACGAACGGATCCAGGTCGGCCAGATCGACTCCGGCAAAGGCCCTCCGCACCGGGAAGCCCTCCCCTTCGAATCCGGAGGGAGCGGTGGTGACCGACCGCAGGGGGCGCTCCACCGCCCCAGGGCCGGACTTGGGGACCGGGGTCAGGCTGAGGTTGTCCTCGACGGTGATGGCAGGCATGTCGTCTCCAGTGCGCCCACCAGCGCCGGGACGTCCCCGGCGTTGAGCGGCACTCGGTCCAACATTACTTGCTCGTGCAACATTCCCCGGTCAGCACGCCGGGGCCCGGCACGGGCCTCGGACTTCAGGCCGTCTGGGCCTTGCTCGCACCGCTGGGGTGCATACGCCGGGCCTGCCGGCGGCCCAACTCGATCCACCGGGCCGACGACAGGCCGGCCAGACCGAGGACCCGGTCCCGCTCCCGGCCCCGCAGGGCCCGGGACTGGCGGCCGATCACCAGGTCCCACTCCGGACCGGTCACCTCCAGGCAGACGGGATCGGGGGGTCCGTCCGCGCCGCCCCCCTTTACCCCGTCCCGGAAGGCGCCCAGCCAGGAGGCGTGGGGAACAGTGCCGCTGCCGGCCACCACCTGGCCGGCCTGATCCAGCAGGCAGACCCAGTCGGCGCCGACCAACCGGCCGGCCTGATCGACGGTAAGGCGGGCCAGTTCCTCCAGGTCCTCGGCCTTCATCAGGGCGCAGGCCGACTCGAAGGCGGCCCGGGTGGGATCGGCCGGGGCGGACGAATCGGGGTGAATGTCCTCGATGCGCACCCCGTCCACCTGGCGGACCTCGGCCAGCATGGGTTCGATCAGGTCATCGCTGGGCAGATCGACCACCAGATCGTCCACGGCCACCCCGCCGTCGCGCTCTACGACCTCGATGCCCACCACGTCACCCCGTATGGCGCCGACCCGGCTGGCCACGGCCCCCAGGGCTCCGGGGCGGTCGGGCAGCCAGATCCTGAGTACCAGTCGGCTCATGACCAAGACGCTACGCCCGGCGTGTTAACGGAGTGAGTCTCAGCGGATAACCGATTGTGAAGGGGTGGGCAGATGTCCCAGCTCGTTGAAGCTGCGCAGGCTCGGGCCCCGGTCCGTGACCGCCACCCGGCAGACGGCCGCCACCCCCAGGAACATCCGCCACGAGCTCTCGTCCCCGACCCCAAGCGCCCAGGCCACCGCCGCCTTGATAGGAGAAACGTGGCTGACCACGACCACGTCCCCGGACCGGGCCCGGTCGGACAGGTCCTCACAGGCGAGCCTGACCCGGGCTCCGCACTCGGTCAGGGACTCGCCCCCGGGGGGCCGGAAGGAGGGGTCCGAGCGCCAGCGGGCCCACTCCGAGGCCGGGACCCCGTCCAACGGAAGGCCGTCCCAGTCCCCGTAGTCGAGCTCCACCCAGCGTCCGTCGACCTCGACCGGCCGGCCGCCGGCCACCACTTCGGCCGTCTGGCGGGCCCGCACCAGAGGACTGCTGATGATGCTCGCCCCCTCCGGCAGCACCGCTCGGAGGGCCTCGGCTTGAGCCAGGCCGGTTTCGTCCAGGGGCGGATCGGCCCGGCCCTGAAGCCGGCCGGAGGCGTTGACGGCGGTGCGGCCGTGCCGGACCAGGATCAGCACGGTGACGGAAGGGAGGCCGGCCGGGTCACGGCCGGACCAGGATCCGCCCGCACTGCTCGCAGGTGATGAGCGAGTCCGGCGGCGCCTTACGGATCCGGTCCAGCTCGGTGGCCGGCAGACTCAGGTGACAACCGCCGCAGGCGCCGTTGTGGAGGGAGGCCACCGCCACGCCCCCCAGCCGGGCCCGGAGTTGTTCATAACGCTGCAGCAGGTCGGCCGGCACCTCCTCGGCCAGGACGGCCCGGGCCCGGACGTGGTCGGTCTCCTCCGCTCCCAGGACGGCGTCCTCCTCCCCCAACTGGGCCTCGGCTTCGGCCCGGCGCCGCGACAGGGAGCCGGCTTCCGACTCCAGGGCGGCCACGGCCGCCGCCACCGGCTCGGCCTCTTCCATGGCCTCCAGGACGAGATCCTCGAGGCGGGAGGTGCGGGCCCGGAGGCCGTCGGCCTCGGAGGAGAGGGCCTGAAGGTCGCGGGGGGCGGAAACCTCCCCTGAGTACATTCGCCGCTCGATCCCGGCCAGGCGCTCGTTGTTGGCGGCCACCTCCGCCTCCAGGTCGGCCTGGCGCCGGCGGATGGCATCACGTCGGCCGACCGCCTCCTCGTGTCGGAGGCGCAGGTCGGTAAGCGCCCCGGTGATCTCGGCCAGTTCGGTGCGAAGCGGGTGATGCTCACGGCGATGGCGCAGCTGGTCGCCCCGCGTGTCCTGTTCCTGGATCTCGAGCAGTCGGTGGATGGCGTCGGTCACGGTGAGCTGGTGGTGGGTGAACCGGTGGTTGGCGGGCTGGTGGTGGACGGAGTGCTGGTGGACGGAGTGCTGGTGGACGGACTGGTGGAACCGGGCGGGCCCGATCCGGGAGGGCCGCTGCCCCCCTGAGTCGAGGTGGTCGAAGTCCCGGACCCGGCCGTGGTCGAGGTGGAACCGGACTTTCCGGGGGCCAAGGTAGTGGTGGGAGCGGTCGACGTTCCGCCGCCGCCGGCCGGATTGGCGGCGAAGGTGCCGTTGTAGTTGGTGTAGCCCACATAACTGGGTGGGGGCCAGGCGATGTAGCTGGATCGGCCGAAGCCGGGCGGAAGCAAATCTGAGAGCGGCTCATCGACCTGACCGGCCAGGGCGGTGGACATGAAGGCCTGCCAGATCCGGGCCGGGAAGGTCCCTCCGGCCACGGCCGTCCCGTCAACATCGTCCATCGGAACCACGCCGGTGGGAGAGCCCATCCAGACCGCCGAGCACAGTTGGCGGGCGAACCCGACGAACCAGGCGTCCCCGAAGTTCGACGTGGTCCCGGTCTTACCGGCCACTTGGCGACCGGGCACGGCCGCGGCCGTCCCTGTACCAATGGTCACCACCTGTTCCATGGCGGCGGTGGTCTCCTCGGCCGCCGCCGCCGAGGCGACCCGATGGCCGGCGGCACTCCCATCGTTCTCGATCACCCGGCCCCCGGGGCCGGTGATCTTCTGGATGAAGTGGGGGGCGTAGCGGATGCCGGCGTCGTCGATGCTGCAGTAGGCCGAGGCCATCTGCAGCGGCGTCAGCTCCTCCGTACCCAGGGGGAGCGATGGAAGGGCGGTCAGGGGACTGGTGATGCCCAGTTGGCGGGCCATGTCCACCACCTTGTCCAGCCCGACCGCCGCCCCGAGCCGTAGGTAGGCGCAATTGACGGAATGGGCCAGGGCGTCGGTGAGGCTGATGCTGCCGAAGGCCTCGCCTTCGTAGTTCTCGGCCGTGTAAGGGGCGAAGCCGGGGATGTCGATGTGACAGGGCCCGGACCCGTTGATGTAATCGTTCGGGGAGTAGCCCTCGGAGATGGCGGCCATGAGCACGAAGGGCTTGAAGGATGAACCCACCTGGCGCCCGGAGCCGCCCCGGCCGGTGGCAACGTCGTACTTGATGTCGGCGAAGTCCGTGCCGTCGGCCAGCGCCCTGACCCCCCCGCCGTCCGGATCCACCGCCACCACCGCGGCCGTAAAGCGGCCACCGGTATTGGGCAACTCGGTGCTCAGCGACGCCTCGGCGGCGGCTTGCATCTTCCGATCCAGGGTAGTGGTGATGCGCAGGCCGCCTTCGAAAACCTGGCCGTAGCGCTGGCTGGCCGTCTCCCCCAGGTTGGGATCGGACAACAGGGCCTCGGTCACCTCCTGCACGAAGTAGCCGTTCTGGCCCAACGGCGGCGCGGCGTTGTGCAGACCGGTGGGGAGGGGAGCGGCCGCCGCGGTGCGCCCGGCGGAGGCGGTGATGTATCCGTAGCGTTGCATGAGGCCGAGCACCACGGCCCGACGGGCCCGGGCCTGGGCCGGGTAGACCAGCGGGTCGTAACCGGTCGGGTCCTGGATGAGGCCGGCCAGCAGGGCGGCCTGGGCCAGGCCCAGCCCGGCGGCGGGAACACCGAAGTACGCTTCGGCGGCGGCCTGGACCCCGTAGGCGCCGCTGCCGAAGTACACGGTGTTGAGGTAGTCGTCCAGGATCTGGTCGCGCGAGATCTCATCCTGGAGACGAACGGCGTCGACGGCCTCGTGGATCTTCCGGCTGAGCGTCTTCTGGGAGGTCAGGACGGTGTTCTTGATCAGCTGCTGGGTGATGGTCGATCCGCCCTGGCGGGATCCACCGTGGCGCAGGTCGGTGGCGGCGGCCCGCAGGATGGAGCGCACGTCGATGGCCCCGTGAGTGAAGAACTGGTGATCCTCGGCAGCCAACACGGCATTGACCGTCGTCCTGGATATAGCCGAGAAGGGCACCGGGGTGCGGTTGACCCCGCCGTCGAGAACGGCCAGGACGTTGCCGTCGCGGTCATAAACCACCGAGGGCTGGGCCAGTGACCCGAGCCGGACAGGCTGTTCGGCGGAGTGACTCACAGTGCCGGCCAAAGCCAGCCGGCTCAGCAGAATGAGAGCAGCCAGTCCCAGAGCCAGGACCGTCCCCGCCGGCCCGATCACCATGTACAAGCGCCCGACCCGCGTCTTCACCTCGGCCAGAGGGTACCCGGGACCGTGCCGCCCCACCCCGGGCAGCGCTCAGGGCCGGAACGGTCCCCGGTCCTACTCTGTCCGGTTGTGACCACCGCCGATCCTCCTGCCGTAGGACGGATCACGGTGGTGCTGGCTGACGACGCCGAGGACATTCGCCTCATGCTGCGGCTGAGCCTGGAGCGGGAGGGGGACATGGCCGTGGTGGGCGAAGCCGCCGACGGCGCCGGGGCGGTGGACCTGGCCGGCCGGCACCGCCCGGATGTGGTCATCCTCGACCTCAACATGCCCGGCATGGACGGACGGGCCACCATCCCGGCCCTGCTGGCCGCCTCCCCCGGGACCAAGGTGGTGGTCATGTCCGGCCACGACCACACCTACGCCGAGTCGGATGTGCTGGCCCTGGGGGCAGTCGGCTATCTGGAAAAGGGTGGATCGGCGGCCCACACCGCCGATGTGATCCGCCGGCTGGCGAACCGGTCCTGAGGCGGGTGCCTGCTCGCCCTCCCGGCCAAGGGCCCCAGTCCGGCTTCCATACCGTCGAGTGGCTGGCCGAGTTGACGGGAACGGCCCTGTTGGTCCTCGGAGGACTGTCGGCGGTCAGCTTCGACTTCTCACCTCACTCCCCCCTGGCCTCGGTCCTGCCCTCCCAATCCTGGCGCCTGCTGGTCACCGGGCTCCTCTTCGCCTCCAGCGGAGCCCTGGTCACCATCTCGCCTCTGGGCCGCCGCAGCGGCGCCCATCTGAATCCGGCCGTCACCTTCGCCATGTGGCTGCAGGGCAAGGTGCATGCTCACGACCTGGCCGGATACTCCGTCAGCCAGTTGATCGGGGCCACCCTGGGAACACTGACGGTACGGGCGTTGTGGGGCAGTCGGGCCGCCTCGGTGCACGACGGGCTGACTCAGCCCGGCAACGGGCTGAACGCGGCGGAGGGGCTCCTGGTCGAGGCGGCCATGACGGCCACCCTGGTCCTGGTCATCTACGCCTTCCTCTCCTCCCGCCGCACCATGCACTGGACGCCGCTGGCCGTGCTGGTGACGGTGGCGGTGCTGGTCTGGTGGGGGGCGCCCTACACCGGGACCAGCCTCAACCCGGCCCGGAGTTTCGGGCCGGCTCTGGTGAGCGGGGACTGGCACGACTACTGGGTCTACGTAGCCGGGCCCCTGCTCGGCTCGCTGGTGGCGGCGGGAGTATGGGCGGTCTCCCCGGGGGTGGTGTTGTCGGCCAAGCTCTTCCATGACACCCGCTACCGATCGGTGCTGGGGTCGACAATTCCCTCCGCCGGGGGGATCGGCCGGCTGGACACGGCCGGGCATCCTAAGTAGCCCGACGCCGGTCCTCGGCGTGGAGCTCGGCCAGCCAGCGGTTGTACTCCTCCAGGGCCCGGGCCTCCTCCTCGGACTGGCGGGCCAGGCGGGGATTGGCGTCATCGGCGTCGTGGAGCAGCCGCCACCACATGTAGATGGCGTAGAGGGCGAAGAAGGGCCACTCGAAGGCGTAGGCCCAGCTCAGAGTGTTGCCGGAGAGGGCCCGGTGGACCTGCCAGCGGGCCAGCAGGCAGAAGCTGGTCACCACCACCACCACGGTCAGGTGCAGAGCCAGGGCCCGCCCCGACAGCCAGGTGCTCCTCACCGGACCGAGGCTACCGGCGGGCCCTCCCGGGCCGGTTTCGGTTATTCGGGCTCGGGGAGACATGCTGTGGGGATGCGGACCGAGCGCGCCGAGCGGCCTGACAACTACAAGTGGATCGCCCTGTTCAACACCACCCTGGGCGTGGTCATGGCCACCATCGACTCGTCCATCGTCCTGATCGCCCTGCCCGACATCTTCAAGGGGATCAAGCTGGACCCGCTCATCCCGTCCAACAGCTTCTACCTGTTGTGGATGATCCTTAGCTACATGGTCGTCAGCAGCGTCCTGGTCGTCAGCCTCGGACGGCTGGGCGACATGTTCGGCCGGGTCCGGATGTACAACCTGGGCTTCGCCCTCTACACCCTGGCCTCGCTCCTGCTCACCATCACCTGGATGACCGGGCGCTCCGGCGCCCTGTGGCTGGTCGGGATGCGCATCTTCCAGGGCTTCGGGGCCGCCTTCCTCATCGGTAACTCATCGGCCATCCTCACCGACGCTTTCCCCGAGAACCAGCGGGGCATGGCGCTCGGCATCAACAACGTGGCCGCCATCAGCGGGACGTTCCTGGGACTGGTGCTCGGGGGCGTGCTGGCCCCCATCCAGTGGCGCCTGGTCTTCTTGGTGTCGGTTCCCTTCGGAGTACTGGGCACGGTGTGGGCCTACCGCAAACTGGAGGACCGCGGCATGCGGACCCGGTCCAAGGTCGACTGGGCCGGTAACCTCACCTTCGGCGTGGGTTTGATCCTGGTCATGATCGGCATCACCTACGGGATCGAGCCCTACGGTGCCCACGCCATGGGGTGGTCCAGTCCGCGGGTCATCGCCGAACTCGGGGCAGGCTTCGGCCTGCTGCTGGCCTTCTGCCTCATCGAGCTACGGGCCAAGGCGCCCATGTTCAGGCTGCAGTTGTTCCGCATCCGTGCCTTCACAGCCGGGACCCTGTCCAGCTTCCTGGCCGCGGTGGGCCGCGGCGGCCTGATGTTCATGCTCATCATCTGGCTGCAGGGAATCTGGCTGCCCCGCCACGGCTACTCCTTCTCCTCCACTCCCCTATGGGCCGGCATCTACATGCTGCCCCTCACAGCCGGGTTCCTCCTGGCCGGCCCGGTCTCGGGGATCCTGTCCGACCGGTACGGCTCCCGGCCCTTCGCTACGGGCGGGATGCTGGGGGCGGCGGCCAGTTTCCTGCTGCTCGAGTTCCTGCCCACCAACTTCAACTACATCCTCTTCGCCCTGCTGTTACTACTGAACGGGCTGTCCATGGGTGCGTTCGCCTCCCCCAACCGGGCCGGGGTGATGAACAGCCTGCCGCCCCAGCACCGCGGCGCCGGCGCCGGCATGAACTCCACCTTCCAGAATTCGGCTCAGGTCCTGTCCATCGGGATCTTCTTCAGCCTGATGATCGCCGGGCTGGCGTCCACCCTGCCCTCCAGCCTGTACTCCGGCCTGACCGCCCACGGTGTACCGGCGGCGGTGGCCGCTCGGGTGTCCCACCTTCCGCCGGTGTCGATCCTCTTCGGCGCCTTCCTGGGCTACAGCCCGGTGCAGCACCTGGTCGGCTCCTCCGTCCTCGCCCACCTGCCCCCCGGCCAGGCCGCCGTCCTGGTCGGGCGCAGCTTCTTCCCCAACCTCATCTCCA
This sequence comes from Actinomycetota bacterium, assembly GCA_027315345.1. GTDB lineage: Bacteria > Actinomycetota > Acidimicrobiia > Acidimicrobiales > JAJPHE01 > DAHUYE01. The sequence continues at coordinate 50,311 of DAHUYE010000044.1, read as the reverse complement.
GCCCCTTCCGCTCCGGCCTGCACGCCGCCTTCGATTTCGCCATCCTGGCCTGCCTGGTGGCGGCGGTGGCGTCGTGGCTGCGGGGCGGCCAGTACCACTGGCGGGACGAGGAGGACGGCGCCGAGGTGGGCACTCTCCGCCCGGTGGCCGAGCCGGTCAGCGTCCAGCGCGCCGGCTGAGTTGAGGACCTCGGAGGCCGACATGTTCCACCCTCGGGCCCAGCGTGCGGCCGGGCTGGGCCTGGCCGCCCTCATGGCTGTTCTGACGGCGGCGGCCTCCCTGGCCCCCGCCCCGGCCGGGGCTCAGACCACGGCCACAGCCACTCTGGCCCCGCATCTGCAGGCCGCCGCCGTACTGCCCCGGGGCAGCGTTGGTGCCGGTGCGGTGCCGGCGTCCCAGCCGCTCAGCCTCAGCGTCCTGGTGCCCTCCCGGGATCCGGCCGGGCTGGCCGCCCTGGCCCAGGCCGTCTCTCAGCCCGGGGGGAGGAAGCGGGGGGCCTATCTGAGCGAGAGTCAGTTTGCCGAGCGCTTCGGTGGGGACCCGGGGGTGATCTCGGCCCTGCGGACCCGGCTCCGGGCCGACGGCCTGGCGGTCACAGCCGAGGCGGCCGACCACCTCTCCCTGAGCGTCCAGGCCCCGGCCGCCACGGTGGAGCGGGCCTTCGGCGTGTCGTTGGGGCGCGAGCGACTGAACGGGCGCCTGTTCTTCGCCAACACCTCGCCCGCCACCGTTCCGGCCGGGTCCGATGGTGTCCTCGGACTGGATGACCTGGCCCTGGCCGGGCGGGCAAGAAGTCCCGCCTCCCCCCGGAACTCATCGGCCTGTCCGACGGCCGGGTCGGGCTCGGCCTACCTGCCCAGCCAGATCGCCCAGGCCTACGGGCTCACCTCGCTCTATGACAACGGCTTCAGCGGAGCCGGTCAGACGGTGGCCAGCTTCGAGTTGGCCGACTACTCCGACAGCGACGTGACCGCCTACACCGCGTGCTTCGGAGGCAACGACGCCGACGTGTCCCGGGTCCTGACCGATGGCGGCGCTTCCATCGGCTCAGGTACATCCGAGGCCACCGCCGACGTCGAGAACCTTCTGGGCCTGGCCCCCGACCTGCACATCCAGGTCTACGAGGCCCCCGACTCGGCCCAGGGCATCTATGACAATTACGCCGCCATCATCAGCCAGGACCGGGCTCAGGTGGTGGCCACCAGCTGGGGCCAGTGCGAACCCCTGACCACCCCGGCCATGGTCGAGGGGGAGAACACCCTCTTCCAGGAGGCCGCCGTCCAGGGCCAGACGGTGGTGGCCGCCTCGGGCGACTCCGGCTCGGAGGACTGCTACCAGGCCGGGGTGAATCCGGATCCGGAACTGGCGGTGGACGACCCGGCCAGCCAGCCCTATGTGACGGGTGTCGGGGGCACCAGCCTGGTGTCGGCGTCTCCCCGGGATGAAACGGTCTGGAACGCTTCAGGCGGCTCGGGTGGGGGTGGGATCTCCCAGGACTGGGCCATGCCCGCTTACCAGCAAGGCGTGGTCAGTTCCCTCTCCTCGGGCAGCCCATGCGGGGCCGGTTCGGGTGACTGCCGGGAGGTGCCCGATGTCAGCGCCTCGGCCGACGCCAACCACGGCTACTACTTCTACTGCGAGGCCGGGGACTGCGCCGGGGCCGGATGGGCCTCGGTGGGAGGGACCAGTCTGGCCTCCCCGGTCTGGGCCGCCCTGGTGGCGCTATCCAACCAGACCTGCCCGGCCGGGCCGGCGGGCTTCCTGAACCCGACCCTCTACGAGGTGGGCGGAGGGGCAATCGCCACCGGCGCCACCAACGACATCGTGTCGGGCAACAACGACCTGCTCGGCCGCTACGGCCTCTACCCGGCCACGCCCGGCTACGACATGGCCAGCGGGCTGGGCTCACCGGTGGCCCCGGTACTGGCCTCGGAGTTGTGCTCCAGCATCACCTCCACCCGGACCAGTAGTCCGGGCTACCGCCTGGTCGCCTCCGACGGGGGCATCTTCGACTACGGCTCGGCGGCCTTCTACGGCTCGACCGGGGCCGAACGGCTCAATCGGCCCGTGGTCGGCATGGCCGCCACCCCGGACGGCCGGGGTTACTGGCTGGTGGCCGCCGACGGGGGCATCTTCACGTTCGGGGATGCCACCTTCCACGGATCGGGGAGCGGCCAGATCGGCTTGTCCCGGGTGGTGGGCATGGCTCCGGACTCGGCCACCGGTGGCTACTGGCTGGCCACCGCCTCCGGGACGGTGCTGGCTTTCGACGCGCCGAGCTTCGGGCCCGCCCCTACTCTCAGCGCACCGGTGGTGGGATTGGCCGCCACTCCCGATGATGCCGGTCTGCGCCTGGCCGGCTCGGACGGGAACGTGTACGCCCTGGGTGACGCCACCCAGCTGGGCAACCTGCAGGGCACCGCCCTGGCCCAGCCCGTGGTCGGAATGGCCTCCACCGCCTCCGGGGACGGCTACTGGCTGGTCGCCTCCGACGGCGGGATCTTCAGCTTCGGGGACGCCGCCTTCCTGGGCTCAGCCGGCGCCATCCGGCTGGTACGCCCCATCCTGGGCATGGCCGCCTCATCCTGACGGCCGGCACCGGTTGCCGTGTCCCGGATGCCGTGCCCATTGACAGCTCCGGGCCGAAGCGGGTTAGCATTGGGGACTAGATGAGTTCCACCCTCGCCACCGATATCCTCCTGCTTACCTGAGGCGGGCACCCTACCGGTGCTCGCCTACTCGACCTCCTGCGACCCCGCAGGAGGTTTTTTGTTGCCCGCTGTACCCGATGTGACCGGAAAGTGAGACAAGGAAGCCATGCCACCGCAGAACGCAATTCCCAAGTCCATGCCGTTCGACCGGTACCAACCCTTCCTGCCCCTTCCCCTCGACATCCCCGGACGGCAGTGGCCCAATCGCCGCATCGAGAAGGCGCCGCGGTGGTGCTCGGTGGACCTCCGGGACGGAAATCAGGCCCTGATCGACCCCATGGACCCGGTCCGCAAACGGCGCATGTTCGAGACCCTGGTCAAGATGGGCTTCAAGGAGATAGAGGTCGGCTTCCCATCGGCCAGCCAGCCTGACTACGACTTCGTCCGGGAGTTGATCGAAGAGGACCTCATCCCCGATGACGTCACCATTCAGGTACTGGTGCAGTGCCGGGACGAGTTGATCGACCGGACCTATGAGTGCCTCCAGGGCGCCCCCCGGGCCATCGTCCACTTCTACAACTCCACCTCGGTTCTCCAGCGCCGGGTCGTCTTCGGGCTGGACCGGGACGGGATCACTCAGATCGCGGTGGAGGCGGCCCGTCGCTGCCGCAAGCTGGAGAAAGACGTCCTCGCCGGCACGGATGTGCACTACGAGTACTCCCCGGAGAGCTTCACTGGAACCGAACTCGACTACGCGGTGGAGATCTGCGCGGCCGTCATGGACGAGATCCAGCCCACACCCCAGCGGCCCCTCGTCCTCAACCTGCCGGCCACGGTGGAGATGTACACCCCCAACATCTACGCCGATGCCATCGAGTGGTTCCTCGGCCACATCCCCAACCGGGACAGCGTCATCCTGTCGCTACACCCCCACAACGACCGGGGCACGGCGGTGGCAGCGGCCGAGTTCGGTGTCATGGCCGGTGCCGACCGGGTCGAGGGCACCCTGTTCGGAAACGGGGAGCGCACCGGCAACGTGGATGTGGTCACCCTGGCCATGAATCTCTTCAGCCAGGGGGTCGACCCGGAGTTGGACATCAGCGACATCGATGCCCTCCGGCGGGTGGCCGAGTACTGCAACCGTCTCCCGGTCCACCCCCGCCACCCCTATGCCGGGGACCTCGTGTACACCGCCTTTTCCGGTTCGCACCAAGACGCCATCAAAAAGGGGATGGAAGCCCTGCCTCCGGACTACCGCACCTGGGAGGTTCCCTACCTCCCCATCGACCCCAAGCACGTGGGCCGCAGCTACGAAGCCGTCATCCGGGTCAACAGTCAGTCGGGCAAGGGCGGGGTCGCCTACATCATGAAGGCCGAGCACGGCTTCGACCTTCCCCGCCGGCTCCAGATCGAGTTCTCCAAAGCCATACAGACCATCACCGAGGACACCGGCACAGAGATCTCCCCGGCCCGGATGTGGGACACATTCCGATCCCAGTATCTGCCCGACCAGCCCCGCATCCAGCTGGTCAGCCATGAGACGACCACCAATGCCGAGGGCTCGTCCACAGTGGCCCAACTCCTGGTCGACACCGGGCACAAGACCGTGTCCGGCCAGGGCAACGGTCCCGTGGCCGCCTTCGTCCACGCCCTCCAGGGCGAACTCGGGACCCAGCTGGAGGTCATGGACTACGCCGAGCATGCCGTAGCCGAAGGCACCGATGCCACGGCGGTGGCCTACGTCGAGGTCCGGGGCCTGGGCGGCATCTCCTGGGGCGTCGGAGTGGACGAGAGCATCCTCACGGCGTCCTTCCGGGCGGTGCTGAGCGCGGTGGCCCGGTTGGAGACCTTCGCCTGATCAGCCCAGCTTCTGCTCCCCGCTGACCTCATAGCGCACCAGCGAGGACGACTTCGGCCTCACCGGCTGACCCTCCGGGCGAGGCCACTCCCGCATGCCGGCCATGTGGGCGGCCAGGGCCTCGCTGCTCTCCCACTTCTCGAACAGCACCACCCTTCCTGGCTCCAGGGGATCGGCGCTGAACACGTATTCCAGGCAGCCGGCTTCGGCCCTCGAGCGCCGCATGGCGTCACTCCGTCCGGCCAGGAAGGTGTCCCGCTCCGACGGCTCCAGCTCGAACACTCCGCTGACTATGACCATCATGCTCCCTTGGTTGGCTCGAGCTCACGGCTCGCCTGGTAGAACCGGTATTCGGACGGATCGGGCCGGCGGCTGCGGTCCCAGTACTCCTGGAGGCTGAAGGGCCAGTTCTGGGTGACCCGGCCCTGGGCGTTCTTGTACCAGGTGTTCACGTGGGCGGCTCCCCACACCCGGCGCAGGTTGCCCTCATCGATCTCGATGTTGAAGGCGTCGTGGACATCCTCCCGCACATCCATGGCGTCATGGCCCTCGGACAGCAGGAGCTCGATGCAGCCGAGTATGTAGCGAACCTCACACTCGCTGAAATAGATGATGCTCCCGTTGACCACGATGTTGGTGTTGGGCCCGTACATGCAGAACAGGTTGGGATAGCCCGGCACGGTCATGCCCAGGTAGGCCCGGGGTTCACCGGCCCAGTGCTCATGGATCTCCGTCCCGCCCCGCCCGACTATGCGCACCGGGCTGAGAAAGTGTGAGGCCAGAAAGCCGGTCCCGTAGACGATGACGTCGGCGGGGCGCTCCTGACCGTCGGCGGTCACCACCCCGGCTCGGGTCACCTTCTCGATGGGATCGGTGACCAGCTCCACGTTGGGCCGCTTGAGGGTGGAGAACCAGCTGCCGTTGTCCATCAGCATCCGCTTGGAGAAAGGAGGATAACCAGGCAGTGTCTTGGCCAGCAGCTCCTGGTCCCCCCCGGCCTGCTCCTCCAGGTAGGCGGACATGAAGGCCCTCATGAGATCGTTGACCAGCCCGACCGAACGCTCGTCCCCCCAGGCCGGATCCACTTCGGTGGCCGGGAGCAACCCGTCCGAGGTCCGGTAGAACAGCCACAGCCGGTACCACTGGTTGTAGCCCGGCACGTGGCGGAACAGCCATCTCTTACCCTCCGGGATCTCCTCCTGGTAGTGAGGAACCGGCACCAGCCAGTTGGGGGTGCGCTGGTAGATGGTGAGCTGATCCGCCTGGGTGGCCACCACCGGTACGAACTGGGCGGCGCTGGCCCCGGTGCCTATGACCGCCACCCGCTTTCCGTTCAGATCGACGCCGTGGTCCCATCGGGCGGAGTGGAAGGAAGGACCCCGGAAATCGGCCAGGCCGGGGATCTCGGGCAGGTGGGGCCGGTTGAGCTGGCCCAGGGCCATCACCACCGCCTGGACCCGCAGGGACGCCGGCCCGTCCGGCCCGGACAGCTCCAGGTCCCAGGCGCAGTCCTGCTCCGACCACACCGCCGCCACCACCTCGGTGGAGAAGCGGATGTGGTCGTTCAAGGCCCCGTCCCGGGCGAACTGGCGGAAGTAATCGAGCAGGACCGACTGGGAGGAGAAGTGCTCCGGCCAGTCCGGATTCTGGGCACAGGAGTAGCTGTAGAAGTGGTTGGCCACGTCGACCCGGCAGCCCGGGTAGGTGTTCTCGTACCAGGTCCCACCCACGTCCTCGTTCTTCTCCAGGATCACGAAGGGGACGCCGGCCTGGTGGAGACGGTGGGCGGCCAGCAGGCCGGACATGCCGGCCCCGACCACGGCCACGGTGAAGTCGCGCTCGGGCGCCACATCCTCCTTGCGCCAGTGCGGCGCCCGCAGATCGTCCCCGGCTCCGCCCAGTTCCTCCACGAACAACTCGGTATAGGCCTCCGGCAGCGAGCCGCCCACCGTGAAGGCCATGATCCGACTCAGCGTCGACCGGCTCAGCTCCCCCGGCGGCGGACAGCCGCCATCCCTCCACCTGCCGATCAGCTCCAGGGCCAGCCCGGCGGCCTGAGCGACCTTGTCCGGCGTCCAGCCCCCGGTGGGATCCAAGGGGTTGGACAGATCGGGACGCAGGTCATCGCGCAGGATCGACTCGTCCCCGGTGAGAGCGGCCAGGGCGGCCAGCAGAGGCGGGTCGATGAACTCGAGGGCCTCCCGGATGACCTCGTCCGAGTCGGTGACAGCCGGCATTCTCTCGCTCATCGGCCCAGGGTATCCAGGCCATCGGTCCCGGGCCCGTTGAGGAAGACCTGAAGGGCCTCCGGATTGGCCAGCGCCCCCGGTTCGAGCACGGCGGAGGCGGGCTCCCCGGAGAGAATCCGCTTGACCGGGACCTCCAGCTTCTTACCGGAGAGGGTCTTGGGGATCTCGGGTACCGCCTGGATGGAGTCGGGCACGTGGCGGGGGGACAGTTCGGAGCGCAGCGCCTCCCTGATCCGCCCGGCCAGGGCCTCGTCGAAGGGGTGGCCGGCGTCGGTCACCACGAAGAGCATGAGCCGGCCGGGACCGCCCTCGGGGTCCTCCAGGTGGATGACCAGGCTGTCGGCCACGCCGGGGACGGACTCCACCACGGCATACAGCTCGGCCGTCCCGATCCTCACGCCGGCCCGGTTGAGGGTGGCGTCGGACCTCCCGGTGATCACGCAGGCGCCGTCCTCGAAGATCGTCACCCAGTCCCCGTGGCGCCAGACCCCCGGGTAGGTGCCGAAGTACGTGTCCCGATAGCGGCTCCCATCCGCGTCCCCCCAGAGCCCTACTGGCATGGACGGCATAGGCGCGGTCACGACCAGCTCCCCCTGCCGTCCGACCACTGGCAGCCCGTCGGAATCGAAGGCCTCCACGGCCGCACCCAGATACCGGCAGGAAATCTCCCCGGCCCGTACGGGCAGCTCCGGGCTGCCGCCGACGAAAGCCGTGCACACGTCGGTCCCCCCGGAGATGGATGACAGGACGACGTCGCTCTTGACCGCCTCGTACACCCACCGGTAGCCGGCAGCGGGGAGCGGGGCCCCGGTCGAGCCCACCGTACGCAGGGCGGTCAGGTCGCAGTCGCTTCCGGGCCGCAGGCCGGCCCGCCGGCAGGCGGTGATGAAAGTGGCGCTGGTGCCGAAGTAGGTGAGCCTCTCGGAGGCGGCCATTTCCCACAGAGCGGTGGGACCCGGATAGGTCGGGCTTCCGTCGAAGGCCAGCACGGTGGCCCCGGCCAACAGGCCCGAGACCAGGAAGTTCCACATCATCCAGCCGGTGGTGGAGAACCAGAAGAAGCGGTCACCGGGTCGGATGTCCGCGTGCAGGCACAGGGCCTTGAGGTGCTCGAGGAGGATGCCACCGTGGCCGTGGACAATGGCCTTGGGCGGCCCGGTGGTGCCGGAGGAATACAGGATGTAGAGAGGATGATCAAAGGGAACCAACTCGAAGTCCAACGGACCAGGATGGGCTACGAGTTCCTCCCAAGAGGTGGCTCCGGCCAGGGTGGGCCGCTCCCTCATCCGGGGGACGACCACGGTCTCCACTCCGGGCAGGCCCCCGGCCAGCTCGGCCACCTCCCGGGTCCGGTCGATGCGACGGTCACCGTAGGTGTAGCCATCCACGGCCACCAGGACCCGGGGGCGGATCTGTCCGAAGCGGTCCAGCACGGCCCGGGTCCCGAACTCGGGGGCGCAGGACGACCACACCGCTCCCAAGGAGGCCGAGGCCAGGAAACACCCCAGCGCCTCCACCCCGTTGGGCAGGTAACCGGCCACCCGGTCGCCCCGGCCCACGCCCAAGCGGACCAACCCGGTCCGGACCCCGCCCACCAGGTCGATGAGGGCCTGGCGATCGAGGCGGACGGGGTCGCGGTCCTGGGAAAGGGCCGTCACCGCCGCCCCCGGATCGGCCCGGGCCAGGGCGTTCTGGGCGTAGTTGACCGACGCGTCCCCGAACCACCGGGCGGCGGGAAGGTCCCCCTCCAGCACCCGCTCGGTCCGGGTCCCGATCACCTCGAAGTGATCCCACACCGCCGCCCAGAAGGAGGCCAGGTTGGCCACACTCCAGGCCCACAACTCCCCGTAGGAGCCGAAGGAGACACCGTGTTGGCGCTGTAGATGGGCCCGGAATCCGGACAGGGCCGGCGCCGGATCCCGGGGTGACCACAGCACCTCTCCGCGCTCGACCACGGTGGCCCGCCTTCAGGCCCGGCGCAGGCCGGCAGCCGGGCCGCTCCGGACCACGGCGGTGGGGTCGCGCCCGAGCAGCTGACTGATCCGCCCGGAGGCCTCGAACAGCCGGTCCAGTCTCACCCCGGTGTCCAGACCGAGGAGGTCTAGGAGGTGGACCAGGTCCTCGGTGGCCAGGTTTCCGGCCGCCCCGTGGGCGAAGGGCGATCCGCCCAGTCCGGCCACGGACGTGTCGAAGCGCCGCACTCCGGCCTCCAAAGCGGCGTAGGCGTTGACCAGCCCGGTCCGCCTGGTCTCGTGGAGGTGCAGACCGAAATCGGGCCCGAACCGCTCCACCGCCTCCTCGATGCCGGGAGGACCGGCCTCCCCGGTGGTGTCAGCCAGGGTCAGGGAGCACGGCCCGGTACCGGCCCAGCGCCGGGCCTGGGCGGCCACCCAGTCCAGGTCGGCGGGATCGGTACCGGCGTAGCCAAAGGCGCAGGAGACGACCACGTCGACCGGCACCACGCCAGCGGCCAGGGCCAGGATCCGGTCCACCTCGCCCGACGCTTCGTCCCGGCCCCGTCCGACGTTGGCCACCGAATAGGACTCGGAGGCGGACACGGTGACGGTGAGGGCCCCGACCCCGGCTTCCATGGCCATCTGGGCACCACGCAGATTGGGGACCAGGGCGAAGTAGCTCACCTCGGGATCGGCGGGCAGAGCTTTCAGCACCGCGGAAGCATCAGCCATGGACGGAACCCGGGAGGGCGAGACGAAGGCGGCCACCTCAATGCAGGTCAGGCCGGCTTCGATCAACTCCAGGATGAACTCCACCCGGGCCTCGACCGGGAGAGGACTTTCCACCTGTAGTCCGTCCCTGGGCCCCACCTCTCGTATGGCCACCCAGGGCCCACCCTCCGCCCAACGCCGGGCGGTCCCCCGCGGCCATTCGTCTTGAACCATCCGGTCCGACCGTACACTCCGCTCCAGGGATGTCTCGGCCTGGCGGCCAGGAGCTCAATGGACTTTGACCTAACCGAAGAGGACGCCGCCTTCCAGCAGGTGGTGAGGGAGTTCGCCCGTAAGGAGATCGCCCCCCGGGCCGAGCAGTGGGACCAAGAGGCCCGTCTCCCCGTGGAGGTCGTCCACCAGATGGGTGACCTGGGCCTGTTCGGGCTGGTCCTACCTCCGGAGTGGGGAGGCAGCGGGGCCAGTTTCACCGCCTTCTGCCTGGCGGTGGAGGAGATCGGGTGGGCCGACCAGTCCGTGGGTATCACCCTGTCCGCCGGGGTGGGCCTGGGGGCGGTGCCCATCTACCGCTTCGGGGATGACGCCCAGCGGTCGGCCTGGCTCCCCGACCTGGCCACGGGGCGGGCCCTGGCCGCCTTCGGCCTGACCGAGCCGGACGGCGGCAGCGATGCCGGCGCCCTGCGCACCCGGGTCCGGGAGGGTCCGGACGGGTGGGTGCTGGACGGGGCCAAGGCCTTCATCACCAACTCCGGTACCCCCATCACCTCGGTCATCACCGTCACGGCCCGCCACGCCCACGGCGGCGTGTCCGCCTTTCTGGTGCCGGCGGGGACTCCGGGTCTACAGGTCGAGCCCGCCTACCGGAAGCTGGGCTGGCACGCCAGTGACACCCACGGCCTGGTGCTGGCCGACTGCGCCATCCCGAGGGACAACATGCTCGGCCAGGAGGGCTCCGGTTACCGGAACTTCCTGGCCACCCTCGACGACGGGCGGATCTCCATTGCCGCCCTGGCTCTCGGCTGCGCCCGGGCCTGCCTGGACGCAGCCAGCGATTACGCCCGGACCCGCAACGCCTTCGGAGGACCCATCGGAAGGTTCCAGGCCGTGGCCTTCTCCCTGGCCGACATGGCCACGGCCCTGGAGGCGGCCCGCGGGCTGGTGATGCGGGCGGCCTGGCTCAAGGATCACCAACGTCCGTACAAGCAGGCGGCGGCCATGGCCAAGCTCTACGCCACCGAGACGGCCGTCTCCGCCACCCGGGCCGCCACCCAGATCTTCGGCGGGGCCGGCTTCCTGGAGGAGAACCCGGTGGCCCGCTTCTACCGGGACGCCAAGGTGCTCGAGATCGGGGAAGGCACCAGCGAGGTCCAACGCCTGGTGATCGCCAAGGGTCTCGACCTGCCGGTCTCCCCATGAGCGAACCAGACCGCCTGGCGGCGACGGCGGACCGGGCCCGGCGGGGCAACCTGGAGCGCGACGCCGGGAAGCTGTCGGCCCAGAGCAAGCTGTTCGTCCGGGACCGCATCGCCCTGCTGATCGATGAAGGGACGTGGGCCGAGGACGGCCTGCTGGCCAATGCCGGCGCCGCTGACCTGCCCGCCGACGGGGTGGTGACCGGGACGGCCCGGGTGCAGGGCCGACCGGTGGTGGTGGTGGCCAACGACCCGACCGTCAAGGCGGGCTCCTGGGGGGCCAGGACGGTCGAGAAGATGCTCCGGATGACCGAGGTGGCCCTGCGCCACGAACTACCGATGTTCTGGCTGGTCGACTCGGCCGGCGCCCGGATCACCGATCAGGTCGAGCTGTTCCCGGGCCGGCGGGGAGCGGGGCGGATCTTCGCCAACCAGGTGCGCCTCTCGGGCCGGGCCCCCCAGATCTGCTGCCTGTTCGGCCCCTCGGCGGCCGGGGGTGCCTACATCCCCGCCTTCTGCGATGTCGTGATCATGGTCGAGGGAAATGCCTCCATGTACCTCGGATCGCCCCGCATGGCCGAGGAGGTGGTGGGTGAGAAGGTGACCCTGGAGGAGATGGGCGGCGCCCGCATGCACGCCACCGTCTCGGGCTGCGGGGACAACCTGGCCACCGATGACGCCGACGCCATCGCCCAAGCCCAGTGGCTGTTCTCCTACCTCCCGGCCAACTGGCGCGAATCCCCCACTCCCGAGGCCGCCGTCGGCCCCGCCCACCCCCTGACCCGGCAGGACCTGCCTGAGTCCGAGTCGGCCGGCTATGACATCCACGACGTGATCAGCGGGATCGTCGACGCCGACTCGCTGTTCGAGATAAAGCCGCTCTTCGCACCGGAACTGGTCACCGGCTTCGCCCGCCTGGAGGGACACGTCATCGGCGTGGTGGCCAACAATCCCCAGCACAAAGGTGGGGTGCTCTTTGTCGACTCGGCGGACAAGGCCGCCCGGTTCATCTGGATGTGCGACGCCTACAACATCCCCCTGGTGTTCCTGGCCGACGTACCTGGCTTCATGATCGGGACCCAGGTCGAGCGACAGGGCATCATCCGCCACGGGGCCAAGATGATCACCGCCGTCACGGAAGCGACCGTTCCCAAGGTCTGCGTGGTGGTACGCAAGGCCTACGGCGCCGGGCTCTACGCCATGGCCGGTCCCGCCTTCGACCCGGTGGCGACCATCGCCCTGCCCACGGCCAAGATTGCGGTCATGGGCCCGGAGGCGGCCGTCAACGCGGTCTACGCCAACCGCATCGCCGCTCTGAGTGACCCCGAGGAACGGGCCGAGTTCGTCCGGGCCAAGCGGGAGGAGTACGAGACCGACGTCGACATCCTGCGACTGGGTTCGGATCTGGTGGTCGATGCCATCGTCCCCTTCGAGGATCTGCGCCGGGAGCTGGTGACCAGGCTGTCGGGGGCCTCGCCCTGGGAGCGGGACATGCCCCCCCGGCGCCACGGCGTACCGCCGGTCTGATCCCGCCGGTCTGATCGCTACCGGTTGGCGTCGTTGTCCAACCAGGCGCCCACCACCATCGACATGAACTCCGGCTGGGGCCGGAAGCCGAGGGAGCGGTAGAGGGCGCGTCCCGGCTCCGAGTCCACCTGGAGGCCGATGTGCTGGCCCGCCACCCGGCCGGCCAGTTCGCTCACCATGGCCCGCGCAACTCCTTGGCGCCGATGAGAGGACGCTGTCCACACGTCAACCAAATAGGCGTTGCACACCCCGTCGGAGAGGAGCCGGGCCAGTCCGATCACCCGCTCCCCCACCCGGCACACGGCCACGTGGGCCGAGGCCTCGAAGGAGCGGCGCAAGGCCTCGGGAGACCGGCCGTTATCGAAGTAGTCGTCGGCCAGGTCCTGCTTGACCGCCTTCCAGTCGATGCCATCCAGCCGGTCGTTGACGGAGTGGTCCACGCTGCGAGCCTGACACGGCCGGCGCCACATCGGGGACCGCCGAATCAGCCTGCCAGTACCCGTCCCTGCGCCGGTGGCGGAGCCAGGGCCAGTTTGCATAAAACCGCACCGCTCCCGGCCGGCCCGGCCGCTCGGCGCGGCCAGCTGACATACTTCGGCCCGCCGGACGAGCCAAAGGACAACGAGATGATCCGATTGAGCGTGTTCTACCCGACCACGGAGGGCGCCACCTTCGATCACGACTACTACCGGAACTCCCACGTCCCTCTTTGCCTGCGAGCCTGGGGCCTGCCGAGCGCCGAGATCGACAAGGGCGTGGACGGTCCCTACGTGGCCGCCGTCCACTTCAAGTTCGACTCGCCCGAGGCGTTGCAGGCGGCCATGGGCTCGGCCGGTACCGGGGAGGTCCTGGGCGATGTGGCCAACTACACCACCATCGCCCCTGTTCTCCAGACCAGCGAAATCGTGGAGTAGGCAAAGAACCGTTCGGCTACATCCAGTCGTTATCCTGGCCCGCCACCCATGGCCAGCCACCCGACGCCACCCGACCCGCCGGCACCTTCCCGCTCAGCGCCCGGATCGGCCGGGGCCGCCATCCGGGCCGCTGACGTCGCCCATGCCCCGGCTCCGGGTATGTCCTATCCGACCCGGATCGCCTTCAGCGCCGACGACACCTGGTTGACCTATCTGCACAATCCCGAGGGGGGGCTGACCCAGCAGCTGTTCGTGGTCGATCTGGCTTCCGGGGACACCCACCAGCTCTTCGGTCCCGGTGAGGAACCTCAGGAGGAACTGTCACTGGACGAGCAGCTGCGCAAGGAGCGGGCTCGCGAGCTGGCCGGCGGGGTCACCAGGTACTGGTGGGCCGAGCAGGGCGAACGCCTCCTCATTCCCAGCCGCGCCGGACTGCACCTGTTGGAAGGTCCCACCGGTGAACCTCGCGCCATCCTCGATGCAGACTCCGGGCCGGTCCTGGACCCCCGGCTGGCGCCGGACGGGTCGACGGTCGCCTTCGGACGCGACGGGGACATTTACCTACTCGATGTCGCCACCTCCGAGGTCCGGCGCATCACCGAGTCCGGGGATCCGGCCGCCGGGATCACCTACGGCTTGGCCGAGTTCATCGCCCAGGAGGAGATGGACCGCCAGCACGGAATGTGGTGGTCAAAAGACGCCGCCTGGCTGGCCTTCACCGAGGTCGATGAGTCCGGCGTGGCGCCGCTGCGCATCGCTCATCTCGGCTCCGACCTGACGGGTGATGCCGCCGAGGAGGTCCACCGATACCCCTTTGTTGGTGAGGCCAATGCCAGGGTCCGCCTGGGCGTGGTCCGGGTCGGAGATGCCGGCGGCCGGTCATCGGAAGCGGAAGTCCACTGGCTCGACCTCGGGCCCGATGATGCCTACCTGGCCCGGGTGGACTGGACTCCCGACGGGCGACTCGTAGCCCAGGTGGAGAGCCGCGGCCAGCGCCGGCTGGATGTGTGGCGCTTCGACCCGGCCAGCGCAGATCGGGAGCGGATCTGGGTGGAGGAGGGCGAGCCCTGGATCAACCTCCACGACATGTTCCACCCCCTCGACTCGGGGGGCTTCATCTGGGCCAGCGAGCGAACCGGTTACCGGCATCTGTGGCTCCACGACCCCGACGGAACCCCCCAGCGTCAACTCACCGAGGGTGACTGGGTGGTCGACTCGCTGGAGGCCGTGGATGAGGCGACCGGTCGAGTGTGGTTCTGCGGGAACCGTGACGATCCCCGTCAGAGGCATCTCTACGAGGTGTCGATGGGCGGCAGTGAGCCCCGCCGCCTGACTCCGGCTGGTGGATACCACCAGGTCCTCATCGACCACGGCACCCGCCGGTTCACGGACACTGCCTCAAGCCTCGACCAGCCGCCGAGCGTGACGCTACGCGATCTCTCCGGGGGCGAGCCCATCCTGACCATCCATGACAGCCGCGACACCCGCATCGATGAAATGGCCCTACATCCCCCGAAGTGGTTCACCACCCCGGCGGACGATGGCTCAGTGCTGTACGGCGCCTACTACGCCCCCGCCGAGGTTCCGGCTCCGACCGTGGTCAGCGTCTACGGGGGGCCGCATGTCCAACGGGTGATCGACGATTGGTCGATGACGGCCAACCTGGGCATCCAACGCCTACGAGCTCTCGGCTTGGCGGTGGTCGTTCTGGACAACCGGGGCTCGGCCCGGCGGGGGCTGGGGTTCGAAGGCGCCGTCAGCCGTCACCTGGGCGACCTGGAGGTGGCCGACCAGGTGGCCGGGGTGCAATGGGCGGCGGCGGCGGGGATCACGGACCCGGCCCGGGTCGGCATCACCGGGTGGAGCTATGGCGGCTACATGTCGGCCCTCTGCCTCGCCCGGGCCCCCGACGTCTTCTCGGTGGCCGTAGCCGGGGCTCCGGTGACCTCCTGGGACGGCTATGACACCCACTACACCGAGCGCTACATGGGTACGCCGGGCGATAACTCGGCCGGCTACGAGTCGAGCAGTGTCATGACCCATGTCGGTGCCGTCCGAGGCCACCTGATGCTCGTTCACGGCCTGGTGGACGAGAACGTGCACTTCCGCCACACCGCCCGCCTGGTTCAGGCCCTGGTGTCGGCCGGCATCCGGCATGAACTCCTCATCTTTCCTGAGGAGCGCCACATGCCACGACGGGAGGAGGACCGGGCCTTCCTTGAGTCCCGGCGGACGGAATTCTTCCTCCGTCATCTCATGGGCTCCTCCAGCCCGGACTGATCCTTCGGCCGCAGTCGTCACCGCGCCGCCGGCCCACCGGAGCATGGAGCTCCAGGACCGCCGCCCTCGGAGGCGGGTGGGTCGAACAAGCGGATCTCCTCCTCGTCAGGCGCCTGGAAGATCGAGGCCCATTCCTCGAAGTGAGCCCGGGTGATCGGTGCGGCGGTCCATTCACCCGAGATGTTCCGTCGCTCGGCTCGCTCGATCAACTCCTCCAGAGGTGCATCGAGGTAGTGCAACTCGACGCCCACCCCCAGATCCCTGGCCCCGAGCCGCTTCTCATCCCTTTCGGCCCGGCCCCAATGGCCCCACTCCAGGATCACACTCTGGCCGTGGGCCAAGAGCGCCTGGGTGAGAATCCACAGCTGTTGTTCGACGCGAACTCGAAACTCGTCATCCCACACGTCACCGCCCAGCTGTGCCACCCAGTCGTCCTTGTTCAACCGTATGGCGGGAATCCTGCCGGCGAGTTCCCGGGCCAGAGTCGACTTACCTGCGGCTGGAAGCCCACAGATCAGTACGAGCCGCGTCGACGACCGCGCCATGCCGGATTTCTAACATGTGTCCTTCCGCTTTTTGAATATCCTGCCCTGGTGCCCTGCTCCAACGCCGAGCGTTGACCAGTGAGCCCGAGTTCGCCAACGACCTCTATCGGGGCACGGCGCCCTATTACGACCGCTACCGGCCGCCGTACCCCCGGGCGCTCTTCGAGGACCTGATCGGGCGGCTGCCGGCGTCCGGCCACGGCCGGCTGCTGGACCTGGCCTGCGGGACGGGCCAGATCGCCCTTCCTCTGGCACCCAGTTTCGTGGAGGTGGTAGCGGTGGATCAGGAGGAAGAGGCGATCGCCTTTGGCCGGGCCAAGGCAGCCGGCGCCGCGGCCGGAAACATCCACTGGGTGGCAGGCTCAGCCGAGACCGTGGAACTGCGCGGCACCTTCGAGCTGGTCACCATCGGCAATGCGTTCCACCGGCTCAGGCGCCAGGTCGTGGCCGACCGGTTGGCATCGTGGCTTCAGCCGAGCGGAGGAGCGGCGCTGATTTGGGCCGACACGCCACCCCAGGGGGACCAACCCTGGCAGCTGGCTCTGCAGGAACTGTTCGTCCAGTGGATGGCCAAGGCCGGCACGGCCCACCGGGTGCCGGCCACCTGGGGGTCGGTCATCATAAATGACCCTCATGAGTTCGTCCTGCAACGGGCCGGTCTCGAGTACACCGGCAAGTTCGAGTACACGACGCATCAGGAGTGGACGGTCGAAAGCCTGATCGGCTTCGCCTACTCGACTTCGATGCTCAACCCTGCGGCCCTCGGCGCCAAGTCGGAGGAGTTCGAACGCGATCTCACCGACCGGCTCGGGCCGCTCTCCGAGGATGGAACCTTCCGTTGCACGGCCAGTTGCTCCTACGAGCTGGCCCGGCTTCCCCAGATTGGGGAGGGCCACCGGGTCGGCTGACATTGGTTCCTCCAGGAACTGGCCGACCGGATCCGCGCCCTCATCTCGTCGCGGACCTGCCTGACTAAACAGACGATGTTTGGTGGCCTCGCCTTCCTGGTGAACGGCCACATGGCCGTGGCCGCGGGCAGCCAAGGGGGCCTACTCGTTCGGGTGGATCCGGCTCAGTCGGAGCGCCTGGTGGCTCGATCCAAGGCAGAGCCGATGGAGATGCGGGGACGAGTAATGGCCGGTTGGCTGCGGGTTCCTCCGGATGGAGTGGCAGCCAAGCGGCAGCTGGAGAAGTGGGTCACGATCGGCATCGAGTAGGCCCGCTCGCTCCCGGCCAAGGGTTAAGGCCAGTCGCCCACGACGCCGCCAGGCGCGGTCGGCTGGGGCCCGCTATAAGGCGTCTCGGTACTTGTACAAGGCGTCATCCAGGGCTTCGCGTAGCAGGCTGGCCTCGGTCCGATCGGTAGCCGCCGACAGTTTGGCCAGCCGCTCTAGATTGGCCTTGCTGTAGTAGTTGCTCTTGAGAATCATCTTCTCTTCGACGTAGAGAGCAATGCGGTCGCGTCCGTCCCGCTTGGCCCGCATCAGCGCCTCGCCGGAGGCCCTCCACAGGTCCTCGGCCGTGGTTCCGTGCGGCGGATTGGCGGCTATCCCGGCGGAGGCAGTGAGCGCAGCGACCACCCCCTCGACGGCCATGGTCGAGAAATGTCCGCGGAGCTCCTCCAGGAGTACCACGGCGTTCTCGGCCGATATCCCCGGGAGGACCAGCACAAACTCATCTCCACCCAACCTGACCACCGAGGCCCCTTTTGGAGCGTTGGTGGCTAGTACCCGATCCCAGGCGGCCAGCACGGCGTCACCGGTCTCGTGACCGTACTCGTCATTGATCTGTGCGAAGTCGTCGAGGTCGGTCAGGGCCAGGGCCAGTGGCGCGTTGCCATGGTGCAACTTCGCCTCGAGCTCCTCCAGGAACCGGGATCGCTCCGTGATCTTACGGACCGTCGTAATAGGCACAACATATATATACGTTGGCTCATACCGTATGTCAATCCGGCAGGACAGAACAGGCCGGCAATATCGGCCCCCTGCCGCCCGACGTCAGGCCCCCGCTCCCGCCAAGCCGCCATAATCCCCTGCGTGGGCCGACTACTGGTGATCAGTGGACCACCCGGGGCTGGCAAATCGACGGTGGCGGGGGTGCTGGCAGAACGGGCGGAGCTCAGCGCGCTCGTCAGCGGAGACGCCTTCTTCGGCTTCTTGGCAGGCGGAGCGATCGCACCCTGGTTGACCGAGTCCGGGAGGCAGAACGAGGTCGTCACCCGGGCGGCAGCATCGGCCGCCGGCCACTACGCCTCGGGTGGGTACTTCACCGTGTATGACGGTGTGGTCGGACCATGGCTACTTTCGACCTTCTTCAGGGAGACCAACCTGGACGGCCTCGATTACGTCATCCTGCTGCCGGATGTCGAAGAGTGCGTCCGCCGGGTTGCCTCCCGTCGCGGTCACGGCTTCAGGGACGAGGCGGCAACACGGAAGATGCACGCAGAGTTCCTCAACGCTCAGATCGACGGTCGCCATCTCGTTCTCGACCCACCAGCTGATCCCGAGGCGGTCGCCTTGATGGTCGAACAGGCGAGTCGGGAAGGAAAGCTCGAGTATTCTCCGCTGGCGTCGTCCGAACCGTCAGGTCGGGCAATCTAGGGCGTGGCCAATAGGGGCGACGGACCCGACGAGGAGGCGGTGCGTGCTCTCCTTTTCGCCATCGCCTCCAACCGAGAGTCCAAGGTCGCGAGGATGCTCCGACCAGGTTCCTGCTTCAGTGGGCGTTGAGGGACTCGAACCCCCGACCTGCTGGTTGTAAGCCAGCTGCTCTAACCAACTGAGCTAAACGCCCGGAAATATGGCCCCTGACCAGGGAGCCGGGGTGGCCTCATCGTCGGCCGGGTCGCCCCCCGCAGGGCGCCCGCCATCTTAGGGCGGCGCCCGCTCGGGCCCCATACCGGACGGGTCCCCGGCCGGAACCGATCTCTGGCCCCGCCCACGCCGGAGACCCGTACCGTTGGGGAGGTGATCCAGGTCTCCGGGGAGCGCTTCGAGGAGCTGGTAGCCGAGTCGCTCGACTCCCTGCCGGATTTCCTGGGCCGGACCATGGAGAACGTGGTCGTGGTAGTGGAGAACCGGTCATCCGACGGCCGCAGCCTGTTCGGTCTGTATGAAGGGATTCCCCTGACCCAGCGGACCCCCGCTTCCTACACCGGGGTCATGCCGGACCGGATCACCATCTTTCAGGAGACCATCTCCTCGGTCTGCTTCTCGGAGGAGGACCTGGTCCGACAGGTGCGCAAGACCGTCATCCACGAGGTCGCCCACCATTTCGGGATCGGGGACGACCGGCTCAAGGAGTTGGGCTGGGCCTGACCACCAGCCTGCGGTGGGCCACGTCGTTCCATCCCTGTCGCCCACCCTCTACCGTGTGGCCCGGCCCACCCCACCGCCCAGGAAGGCACTTCGATGGAGCATTTTCTCGCCACGTGGGGCTACCTGGCCCTCTTCATCATCACGACGCTTTCCGCCCTGGGCATCCCGGTGGGCTCGGAATTGGCGATGGCCTACGCCGGGGCCCTGGCCAGCGGGCACCTGACCGGGCGCCACGACCATCTGGACATCGTCCTGGTCGCCATCGTGGCCTCGATCGGAGATGTGGCCGGTTCGTCCATCGGCTATGCCATCGGCCGCTTCGGGGGCCGGGCGCTGGTCGACCGGGTGGGCAAGTACCTCCTGCTCACCCACAAGGATCTGGACCGGGCCGAAGCCTGGTTCGACCGCTTCGGGGAGTCAGCCGTCCTCTTCGGCCGCTTCATCCCCCTGGTGCGGTCCTTCGTGTCGGTAGTGGCCGGCGTGGCCGAGATGACCCTGGCCAAGTTCCTCCTCTTCACCACCATCGCCTGCTCGATCTGGTGCGTGGGCTTGACCCTCATGGGCTACGCCCTGGGGGCGAGCTGGAGCAAGCTCCTCAACGACTTCAAGGACGCCGGCTACGTGGCCACCGCCGTGGCCGTGGTCATCGTGGCCGTGTTCTTCGCCCACCGCCTGCGGGCGGTACGGGCCGAGCGGTCCGCCCACCCCTCCTAGGAGTCCAGCCCTCCCCCCGGGTGCCCCGCGGCAGCAGCCGGGCGGCCGGTCCGAGCCGGTCCACCCTGGCTGCCACCGATCTGCCGGCCGGCCTCTGTCGCCATCAGGCGCCCAGAGCGGCCACCGACAGGTGCTTGGGGGGCCTTCCCCGCTTCCGCTTGTAGGGAAGGATCACCCCGTTCATGAACAGCTGGCCGCCCCAGACTCCCCAGGGCTCGCGCCGCTCCCGGGCCCCGGCCAGGCAGGGCTCCACCACCGGGCAGGCGGTGCAGATCGACTTGGCCCGGGCGATGTCGTCCAGCTGCTCGGAGAAGAACAGGTCCACGAGGGAGCCGCCCTCAGCCCGGCAGGCGGCCGCGGTCCAGTCGACCGGTGGGTCCCATTCTTCGATTCTTGTTTCCAGGTCCTGCTGGGCGATCATGTCGCCGTCCCCTTTCGGTGGTTTGGGGGCTGCCCCCCCGGGCAAACAAAAAGGCCGCCGGCTGGTGCCGGCGGCCTTGGGGCCTCTTCCTGCGGTGGTTCTGGCTCTAGCCAGTTGAACCTCCACAGGAGCCCCTCGGCCGCACGGTGGTGTCGATGAAACAACCGTGGTTGGCGGACCGGTTGGACGTAGCTGCGGCATAGCCGCGAGCGCGCGCCACGTCACCGAGTCGGCCCATCGGCTTCATGGTGAACCAGGTGACTGTGCGCATTCCGTCTTCCTACGGGGTATCGGCGGTCCAGCCGACCCTGGGGCCGGCTCCGATAAGCAAACAACGGTTCCGTTTGGCCGTCAACTTATTTTCCGAAATCGGACCATCCGGTCGAGCAGCTCAGGCGTGGCCGCCGCCACCGGGTGCCGCCGGGCGGCAGCATCCCGGACCACCAGGTCGAGGTCCCCTGCCTCGGCCAGCACGACCCCGGCCTCCTGGCAGACCAGCAGGCCCCCCAGGTAGTCCCAGGGCCCCAGACCCTCGGTGCCGTAGGAGCAGAAACCGTCCAGCTGGCCCTCGGCCACGGCGCAGAGGTCCAGGGCGGCGGCACCCAGGGCCCGGGTCTGCCACCAGGGGGGCGACCCCGTCGGCAGGCCGGATACCCCGACTAGGGCGTGCTCCAGTCCGACCGCCCCGGAAGGGCCGATCGACCCGCCGTCCCGGGTGGCGCCGGCCCCCCTAACCGCCTGGTAGCACCAGCCGTTGGCCTGGTTGACCACCAGAGCCGCCAGCGGACCTTCCTCATCGAGGACGCAGATGCTGGTGGCGTACCACGGGACGCCCCGGGAGGCGTTGGTGGATCCGTCCACCGGGTCCAGCACGGCCAGCAGGGGGGCACCGCCCTGAGTGAGGCCCGACTCCTCGCTAAGTACTCCAAGGCCGGCCTGGTGGAGGACCTCCAGGGCAGCGGCGTCGGCGGTCAGGTCCAGGCTGTACTGGTCCTCCTTTTGGCCCGACATCCCCCAGTCGGTGACCGTGTTCAGGGCGGTCCTCACCGCCCCGGCCGCCTCCCCCAGAACCTCCAGCAGCCTCGACTCCTCCACCGCCGGAGGCTACCGGCCCGGCCGGAGGGATCCGGCCCGGGGATCCGGCCCGGGGACCCGACCAGGCCGGCCGCGGCCGTAGGCTCTGGTGGTGGCGGTGATAGACGTGGCCGGCTACGTGGCCGAGCTCAAGGACCATGCCGTGGACCACGGTTTCCACGTGCACGATGAGCGGCACTTCGTGGAGACCTACTCGCTCCGACAGGTCTGGGAGGTCGACCTGCACCCCGAGGAGGGCTGCGGAGGGCCGATCGACCTGCACCTGGCCCTGGAAGTCGACCCGCGGGTCCTGCTGTCCTTCGAGGACCTGGTGGTCGACCTGCCCGAGGACGAGGAGCCGCCCGACCGGTTCCACTTCCCGCTCGACTTCACCTGGGCCCTGCCTCCCCTGCCCAAGGGCCCCGACCTGCTCCGCCTGGCCATCGACCTGGCCGGGGTCGGGGGGATCGAGCTGCCCCTGGAGGCCTCGGCCATCGACTCGTTCGCCTCGGCCACCGATGCGCCGGAGCGGCGGCTCAACATCGTCGCCCACCAGCAGGTATCCCTGGCCCGGGTGCTGGGCGGGGAGGAACTCATGTGTGAGACGTTCGACCGCTGCCTGGCCGTGAGCCACTTCCTGCTGGAGGCAGCGCCCACCTGGATGGACTGACCCTCCGGATCACCGCACCGGCGGACCGGCCGAACCGGCCCCCGTCTCGATCCATTCCGCATACCCAGCCGCAAAGAGCGCCGGTGTCCCTCCCGTGTGCATGTACACAACCTTCTGCCCGGAGCGGATCCGGCCCTCACGGGCGGCCCGGATCAGACCGGCCATGGCCCTTCCGGTGTACACGGGGTCGAGAAGCAGTCCTTCCCAGCGGGCGGCGGCATCCAGGGCTATCCGGGTCTCGGGGGTCGGGGCGCCGTAGCCGGGCCCGATGCGGTCGTGGTCGATCTGGACCCGGCCGGCCGGCTCGGGCAGGCCGGCCAGGGCGGCGGCGGCCCGGGCCATCTCCGGAACCCGGTCATCCAGATCGGGCCTGGTCCCCACGTCGACCCCGAGCACCCGCTGGTGATCACCCAGGGCCGCCACCAGCCCAGAGTGGGTCCCCCCGGAGCCGTCGGCCACCACGGCCAGGTCGAGGTCCGGAAGCTGGGCGACCAACTCGAGGCCGGCCCGGACGTAGCCGAGGGTGCCCACGGGGCTGGCCCCGCCCACCGGCACGGCGTAGGGCCGTCGGCCGGCGGCCCGCAACCGGTCGCAGGCCTCGGTTATGGCTGCCTCGGTACCGTAGTAGTCGAGGTCCCCGGCCCAGACGAGGTCGGCGCCCAGCAGCTGGTCCAGCAGGACGTTTCCGGTGGGATGGTCCGGCCGGGTGCCGGCCAGGACCAGCGTGCAACCCAGCCCCAGCCGGTTGGCGGCGGCCGCCGTGCTGCGGGCGTGGTTGCTCTGGCGCCCTCCCCCGGTCACCAGCACGTCGCAGCCCTCCGCCCGCGCCTCGGCGCAGAGATACTCGAGCTTGCGGGCCTTGTTCCCGCCCCCGGCCAGACCGGTGCAGTCTTCGCGCTTGACCCACAAGGTTCCGGGCGCCAGGCCCAGCCACTCCCCCAGCCGGTCCATGGGCTCCAGTGGAGTGGGGGCGTGACAGAGTTCGATACGGCTCTCGAGGGACGGGCTCATGGCCTGGCGCCGGGCGCCACCCGCCTGAGCAGACCGCCGTAGATCAGGGCGCCCACCTCCGCCCACTGGCGCTCCCCCATCACCCATAGCCACAGCTCACGGGACCAGCGGCCGGCCTCCTGGCGAAGCTGGTCCCGGCTGACCCCGCTCGGCTCCAGCTCTGCAGCCCAAGCCGACCAGAGCCACTCGGTGATCCACTCCCCCTCGGTCAGGCGGGCCCGGGTCCGGGCCGGGTCCTCCCCGGCTTCGGATCGGGTCCGGTGACGCAGTTCGGTCGGCTCGGGGGGTGATGGGAGTACGGAGCCGGCGGCCGGAAAGACCAGCTCAGCCATTGGAGCTGGATATCCATGCCGGCTCCCGGTCGGTGCCGGCGTAGAGGGAGACGTGCTCGGCGTAGTCGATGAACATCGGGCCGTCCGGGTCGAAGGGCCGGGGCAGGCTGGCGAAGGCCGTCTTCTTGTCCATGTTCTCCAGCTTCTGCAGAGCCTCGGGGCGGTCCAGCTCCCGCAACTCCAGGCGGTGCTTGACGGCATCGAAGGCCTTCTGTCCGGCCTCGGTCCGGATGATCACGCTCGAGTAGCCATCGGCGCTGCCGACGCTGCCGACCGAGATGTCGGCGGCGTGGCCGAGGAAGTCGGCGCATTCGTCACAGCCTTTGAGCGATGCGCCGTGGAAGTCACGGATGGGCTCGTCCACCAGGCGGGTGCCGTCGTGGGCATCGACCATCAGCTTCCCGTGCAGGATGTCCACCCGGGCCACGTCGTCAAGATCGATGCCCCGGTTGTCCCGTAGCTCGGTCAGCATCAGGCCGGTGTAGTCAAAGCTCTTGGTGCACAGCAGGGCGATGGTGACCACCACCGCCTCGGGGTGGGACTTGCCCCAGTACCAGTCCCGGGCCTGCAGGGCGCGCAGCCCCTGAATCTCACAGGGCGTTCCCACCACGGCTATACGGGGCTCGAGGCCCAGGCCCTTGCAATCCAGATGAGCCAGGGCCATGGTCTGGTTGTAGAAACTTCCCGCTGCCGTCTCGATGTCATGGGGGTCGCGGGCCAGGAAGGCCTCACCCTTCCAGGTCTCGGTGGGGCTGGGCCGGGCCAGGATGGCGCCGTTGATGTGGCCCTGGCGCATCAGGCTGATGAGAAGGGCGCTGACGAACCCGCCGTCCTGGGCACCGGGGATCGGCTCACTGACCCGGGCCGTATAGGTGGCCAACTCCTGGCCCAGGTGAACCCGGGCCCCGTCACCGGTGATCACGGGTCCGGGTCCGGCGTCGACCATGGCGTCCTCGGGCCAGGTCGTCTCGTAACGCAATCCGCCGCGGGGACAGAAGTCCCAGCACAGCGAGCAGCCGGTGCACATCTTGACCAGGGCCGGCAGTCCCCGGGTCCCGATTCCGATCGAGTCGGAGGGACAGGCGGCCACGCAGGTGCCGCACTGGATGCAACGGCCGGCGTCGATGACCCCGGCGGCCAGCTCGAAGAACCAGGTCTTACCCGGTGCCTCGGTGATGTCGTTCATCTCGCGGCGGATGTCGAAGGTCTTGCTCACGCCCGTGCTCCTTCGGCCAGGACCTGGCGCAACTCCTGGTTGTCCCGCCGCCGGCACCACTCGTGAAAAGCCTCACCCGGGCGGTGCTCGGCCTGGAAGCGGGTGAGGAGGTTCAACAGCGCCCCGGGCACCTCGTCCACCGGCCGGGCCCCGTCGACCCAGTCGATGAAGGCGGCGTCGATCCCCAGACTTCCCCCCAGGCCCACGTCGACCGCCTCCACGATCTGATCGCCGGCGTGAGCCGTCTCGCCCCGGAAGGCGATGTCGCCTATCTGGGGTTGGGCGCAGGAGGCGGAGCAGCCCGAGAAGTGCATGCGCACCACCTCACCCTCCGGCAGGGTGATCCGCTCGTCCAGGTAACGGGCCCACTCCAGGGCGCGGACCTTGGTCTCGACCACCGCGTAGCGGCAGAACTCGTTCCCGGTACAGGCCACCACCCCGCGCTCGAAGGCCTTCGGCTTGGGTGAGTAGGTGACCAACAACGGTTCGGCCAGCAGCGCCTCGAGAACCTCGGTCCGCACCCCGGTGAGGATGAGGTTCTGGTCGGTGGCCAGCCGGATACGAGCATCTCCGTACTGCTCGGCCAACCGGGCCGCTTCCACCAAATCCCGGCCCAGCAACCGGCCCACGGGGACATTCAGCCCGACGTAGGAGAGGCCCGACTCCTTCTGGGCGTGGACGCCGATATGGTCGCCCCGGTAGCTCCGGGTCAGGTTGGTCCCGGCCGGGCGCAGCTCGAAGGAGGCCCGCTTGGCCAGCTCGGTACGGAACCCCTCCCCGCCGAGTTCCTGGACCAGGTAGCGCATGCGGGCCACGCCCCGGTTGCCGCGGTTGCCCAGCTCCCCGAAGAGCTGGGCGATGGCCCGGGTGATCTCCACGGCCTGATCCCGGTCCACGAAGACGTCGATGTCGGTGGCCATGCGGGCCCCGTCGGAGAGTCCCCCGCCCACCAGGACGTTGAAGCCCAGGGTCCCGTCGTCCAGCCGGGCCGGCTGCAGGCCGATGTCGTTGATCTCGCCCTGGGCGCAGTCATCCAGGCAGCCGGTGACGCTGATCTTGAACTTCCGGGGCAGGTTGGCGTAGTCCCGGTTGCCGGTGAAGTAGTCGGATATGGCCAGCGCCACCGGGTAGGCATCGAAGGCCTCCTCGGCATCCACGCCCGACACCGGGCAGCACAGCACGTTCCGGGAGCAGTCACCGCAGGCCTGGACGGTGGTGAGGCCGACGGACTCCAGCCGATCCCAGATGCGGGGGATGTCCTTGATCAACAGCCAGTGCATCTGGATGCTCTGACGGGTGGTGATGTCGAGGTACCCGCTCCCCCAGACCGGATGGGGCTCCGGGCCCCGGGCCAGTTCATCGGCTATCCGGCCGATCTCGGTGGCCTGAGCAACGCTCAACCCGCCGCCGGGGACCTTGATCCGCAGCATGAACCACTCCGGTCCCTGGCGCTGGGGGTAGAGGCCGGCCCACTTGAACCGCTCCAGCTCCCCGTCGACCCGCCCGATGGCGGCGGGGCCCTCGATGGAGTAACGCTCGATGATGGCGTCCCGGACGTCCAGCGGATGACGCTCGAGCTTCCACTGCTCGATCTCGTTCAACTCGACGTTGGGGCGGAGGAACTCCACTCTGCTACTCCGGGGGACGCTCCGGTCCTGACCGGGACCGGGGGGGGATCGATCATTGAACCATTCCTGACCAAATGAGTCAACTTTTGCCGCTATAGGGTCCGCCCGGACGGGAAGGGGAGCGTGGATGGGCAGGCAGGCGGGCAGGCAACCCCAGGTCCGGTTCGTACGTCTGTGAGGGTGTGGGCGTCACATCCTTCCCCCGCGACCTGATGGGGGCTCCCGAGGTGGCCGGCCGCCCGGAGGACGGGAGCGGGGTGAACGGCGATGCTCTGGTGCGGAGTCTCTTTGCCGCCCACTGGGTGGGGTTGTGCCGGCTGGCCGGCCTGATCCTCGGTGACTTCGCCGCCGCCGAGGAGGTCGTCCAGGAGGCGTTCATGAGAACGTGCGGGACGCCGGCGGGGCTGGCCCGCCTGGGTGAGTTGGACCGGGTCGACCTTTATTTGCGCACCGCCGTGGTCAACCTGTGCCGCTCCCGGCTCCGGCGCCGCTCGGTGGAGGCCCGGGTCAACGCCATCACCTTCCGCCACACCGAGACCCAGGCCGCCGATGCTTCCGGCCGGCTCGAGCCTGACGAGGCCCTCCGGGTGGCCGCGGCCGTGCGCTGCCTCCCGCCCCGACAGCGGGCGGCGGTGGTCCTGCGCTACTACGAAGACCTGCCCGAAGCTGACATCGCCCGGGCCCTGGGCTGCTCGGTGGGGACCATCAAATCCCAGCTGGCCAAAGCCCGGGCGTCCCTGGGCCGCCGGCTGGGGGAGGAAGGGACCGCCCATGGTTGACGAACTCGAGAACCGGCTCCGCCGGGGGCTGTCGGAAGCCGCCTCCGTCCACCAGCCTTCGCTGGGCGCCGAGGCCGCCGCCGACGCCTTCCTCCGCGAGGCCTGGATCCCGTCCCCCCGGTCGGGGCGGGAGCGCCTGGGCGGGGCCCGGTCTCCCGGTCCGGCCCGGAACCGGTGGCTGGCCGGCCTGGTCGTAGCCGGGGCCGCGGCGGCGGTGGCTGCCCTTGTGGCGGTCGGGACCTCGACCACCAGCCTGTCCACCGCCTCCCGCTCGGCTGAGAGCGGTGCTGCCCATTCGACGGCCGGGGCCGGCTCCGGCGAGCTCGGTGCCGGCTCTGGTGGGCTCAGTGCCGGTTCCGACGGGGCGGCCGGCGGTATCAGCGCCGGCGCCGGCGGTGGGTCCGCCCCGGGTGGGACCTCGGGCGGTTCGGCGCCGGTGGTCGTGACCCAGGCCGACCAGGGCGGGACGGTCACAATGACCGTCGGCCAGACCCTGGAGGTGCACCTCTCGGGTGGCCGCTCCCAGCAATGGAGCGTGCCCCGAGCGGCGGATACCGGCGTGCTGGAGGGCACAGCCTCCTCGGCCGATCCCACCAGCGGTGACGCCTCGGCCACGTTCGTGGCCCGGACCGCCGGAAGTACCCGGGTGAGCTCCCAAGCCCGGCCGATCTGCACCGCCGGACAGGCCTGCCCCGACTTCGTGAGGCTCTGGACGATCACCGTGGACGTGACCGGGTAAAGCGTCCTTGACCGACTCGCGCGCCCGGCCAGGACACGCCACAATGGGATCGGCGTCAGCGAAAACGGAGCCATCCCATGTTGCAGGGCAGTTTCGACACTCTCGATTTCCCCGAGGTCCTCGGGATGTTGTCGCGCAAACGCCAGTCGGGGAAGCTGAGGATGCACTGCGGCTCGGCCGTGGTGGAGCTCTACCTGGCCGAAGGCCGGCTGACCCACGCCGAGTCCTCCGACCACGGCATTCCGGTCCGGGTGGCCGACAGCCGGTCCCGTCTGGAGGAGACCTGCTTCGAGGTGCTGCGCTGGGACCACGGCAGCTTCGAGTTCCACCCCAACGCCGTGCCCACCTCGAGCCGGAACCTCGACGCCCCGGTGGACTCCGTCCTGTCCGGAGCCCGGCGCCGGGTCGAGGAGTGGGAGCGGGTCCAGCTCATCATCCCGTCCCTGGACGTGCAGCCCCGGCTGGTGAGCGAGCTGGCCAGCCCGGAGGTGACCGTTTCCCGCTCGTCCTGGCGCATACTGGCCGCCCTGGACGGCCGGCGAAATGGCCTCGCCCTGGCTCGCACCCTCGGACTCAGCCACTTCGAGTTGTCTTTCGCTCTGGCCGAGTTGGTCACGGCGGGCTTGGTCGAGGTCAGCGCCCGGCCCAAGGTGAGCATCGCCCCGCCCGGGGGCCGGACCCCGGGCCTGTCCAAGGTGCGCCTCCCCCGCTTCGGTGGTGCACCGGATGGCCCGGCTGAGTCCGTCGGGGACGCAGCCCCGTCAGCGGCGGACGAGGAGCCGTCTGATGCGGTTCAGGATGGTGCCGGCGCCGAGCCGGAGCCCACCGACCGGAGCCCGGCCTCGGAGGGGGCCACCCTGACCGCGGTGGGACGCATGGGCGGGCGCTTCAAGGTCCGCCCGGCCAACGGCTAGGGCCGGGGGCGGCCGCTGCGGACCAGCTGGCGGAGGGAGGCGTCGGCCATCTCCAGGTAGACCGACTCGACCAGCTCCCGGGGCTCTCCCGTCGATGTCCAGCGGTCGATGACCCCGCCCAGGGCGGCCATCAGGGCGGCCATGACGACCACGGCCCGCTCCTCCGGCACACCGAACTCGGCAGCCACCTGACGCCCGTAGAGCTCCTCGATGCTGCGCAGGGCGGCCTGGCGTCGCTCCCCCAGGCGGCCCCTCAACTGGCTGGACTGGAGCAGGACCGAAGCCACTCCCCCTTCGGAGGCGACCACATCGAACCAGACCCGCACCGCCGCCCTCAGCTTGTCCATCAGGCCGGGGGACTCGGCCATTTCGGCTGCCGCCCGCCGCTGCAGTTCGCCCACCTCCCGATCGAAGAGGGCAAGCAGTAGCTCGGTGCGGTTATCGAAGTAGGCGTAGCCCAGCGTTTTCGACACCCCGCCGGCGGCGGCCACCGACTCCATGGTGACGGCCTCGGTGCCGTCCTCCAGCACGAGCGTCCGAGCGGCGTCGAGTAACTGGTCCCGGCGCAGGGGGGCCGGCAGCCGGGAGCGGCGTCCCGCCGACTCCTTGGGAGTCTTATCGACAGCGGTCATCTGATCATCCCAGCGGAGAGGTTCGGCCGTCCCCCACGGCGTTCGAGTCGCCGACCAGACTATTGCGAGCGGGGGTCGGCTGCCCGCAACCCGGCCCGACCACCTCCCGGCGTGCCAGCATCGGAGCCATGAGCGGGCCGATGACGGGGATCACAGTGGTCGAGTTGGGCGTATGGGTGGCGGGGCCGTCCTGCGGGGGTTTGCTGGCCGACTGGGGGGCCGAAGTGGTGAAGATCGAGGCCCCGGGAGGAGATCCCTTTCGCGGTCTGTACGGAAACGCCGCTATCAACGGGGCCTTCGAGATGGACAACCGGGGCAAACGCAGCCTGGCCCTGGATATGGGTTCCCCAGCCGGCCTGGAGATCGCCCTCGAGCTGATCGCCGGGGCCGACGTGTTCCTCACCAACCTCCGCCAGCGGGTGCTGGATCGGTGGGGCCTCGACTACGACAGCCTGCGGGAGCGGTTCCCCCGTCTCGTCTACGCCTCCGTGACCGGCTACGGGACGGAGGGTCCGGAGAAGGACAGGGCCAGTTACGACTTCGGCGGTTTCTGGGCCCGCTCCGGCATGGCCGCCGCTCTGACCCGCCCTCACGAGATTCCCCCCGCCGCCCGGGGCGGCATGGGCGACCACACCACGGCCATGGGCCTCTGCGCCGGGGTGGCCGCCGCCCTGTTCGAGCGGGAGCGGACCGGCTCGGGCCAGCTGGTGTCCACCTCGCTGTTCCGGGCCGGGGTCTTCGTGATGAGTTGGGACACCAGCCTCTCCCTGCGTTCCGGGGCGCCCAACCCGGTGGGCATGAGGCGGGAGCGCAGCATCAACCCGGCCTTCAACTCCTACGCCGACGCCGAGGGTCGCTGGTTCTGGCTACTGGGGCTGGAGGGCGACCGGCACTGGCCCGACCTCATGCGGGCGGTCGGGCGGGAGGATCTGATCGGCCGGGAGGGTTACGCCACCCTGCGGGACCGGATGGGAAAGGCGGAGGAGATCGTGTCCATGCTGGACGGGATATTCGCCGAGAGGACGCTGGCCGAGTGGGGGCCGATCTTCGACCGGGAAGACGTCTGGTGGGCTCCGGTCCAGACCACCGAGGAGCTGCTCCGCGATCCCCAGGCCGAGGCCAACGGGGTGTTCATCGACGCACCTGTCCCGGAGGGGACGGCCAAAGTCGTGGCCAGTCCGGTCGACTTCAGCGAGAGCCGCTGGGCTCCGTCCCGGCCTTGTCCGGAGCTGGGCCAGCACACCGAGGAGATCCTCCTCGAACTCGGCTACGACTGGGACCGCATCATCGAGTTGAAGGAGGCCTCGGTCATCCCCTGACCGAGCTGGTTGGCGGTGCCGCGGTGAGACCGGTGGGGCAGGAGACGCCCGTCCCGCCGAGTCCGCAGCGCTCCAACCGCGTGCCCGACGGTCAGATGACGGTCAGCGAGATCCCCTCGGCCTCCATCACCTCTGACCAGTGGCGCCCCACGTTTGGAGCGCTCAGGTGGACGGCGGCGTGATGCTGCTTGGCCGCAGCGATGAGCTCGGCGGCCAGAACATTGAGCCCATGGCGCACGGCCAGTTGGGCGGCGCCCTCCGTGACGGCGCGGGGATCCAATACCCGTAGCCGCGACTCGGGTGGATCGGCCGCAATCCGAAGCGCCTCGGCGGTTGCGGTTCGGCTGAGGACACCCCAACGGGTCTCATCTCGCAGCGCCCGCATGAGCCGGTAGTGAAAGCTCCAGGTTGTGGCTACCGGCTCGGCGCCGACCAGCCTGCCCGCCAGGGCGTCGAGGCTCAGCTTGTCATCGATGATGATCAACGATCGATCCGCAGGTCCGGGTCATCATGGAAGAGCCCGGCGACGGCGCGCTGGTAGCTGTCGGCGAACGTCCCGAAAAGTTCCTCCAGTTCGCTGTCCGGTATTCGGGGACGCGACAACTCCTGGTCGATGATCGCTCGGACTAGTGCGCTTCGGGACACCCCGGCATCCCGGGCCCGAGCATCCAGCGCCTTCTCCTGTTCAGGAGTCAGGTAGAGGTTGGTGCGGTGCATACACCTATGATATACACCACGACCGGTTCTTCAGCCGGCTTCGGCGGCCTCCGAGAGAGGGTTACTTAGACACACACCGGTCCCGCCCAGTCCGCAGTAGCCGCCGGGGTTGGCGGCCAGGTACTGCTGGTGGTAGTCCTCGGCGTAATAGAAGGGTCCCGCCGGGGCGATCTCGGTGGTGATGCCGTCGTAGCCGGCCGCCTTCAATTCGGACTCGTAGGCCTGGCGGGACGCCTCGGCTTCGGCGGCCTGGGCCCGGGTCGTGGTGTAGATGGCCGAGCGGTATTGGGTCCCGACGTCGTTGCCCTGGCGCATTCCCTGGGTGGGGTCGTGGCTCTCCCAGAAGACCCGCAGCAGCTCGGCGTAGGAGACCTGGGCCGGGTCGAACACCACCAGCACCGCCTCAGTGTGGCCGGTGCGGGCGCTGCAGACCTCCTCGTAGGTCGGATTGGGGGTGTAGCCCCCGGCGTAGCCGGCGGCGGTGGTGTAGACGCCCGGGAGGGTCCAGAACTTCCGCTCCGCCCCCCAGAAGCAGCCCATCCCGAAGACGACCTGCTCGGTCCTCTCGGGGAACGGGGGGCCGATGGGAGTGCCGAGCACCAGGTGGCGCTCCGGCAGGCGCATCGTCTGGGTCCGGCCCGGCAGGGCCTCCCCGGCGTCGATGAGGCGGGTCTTGTGCTGGCGGTCGAAGAACACTGGATGAGCCTCCTCTGGACATCCCTAACAACCCCGGCGTGCACCACAAGCTTCCCACGAACTACAACTTCCCGAGCCACATCCCCAGATCAAAATTGGTCCGCGCGTCAGGCATCAGCCGAACCAGTGTCGTGTATCAACCGGAGCCGATCCGTCGTGGATCAACCGGATCAATGCGGACGGGTACGGGTGGGCCCGGCAGGTATCGAACCTGCGACCCTCCGATTATGAGTCGGGTGCTCTGACCACTGAGCTACGGGCCCGGAGATAGACACGGTACATATGTTCGCTTACGAATGTGACGGACCGTGCCGCAAGAGTCCGTCGCTGGCTCCGGGGGTGGGACTCGAACCCACAGCCCTTCGATTAACAGTCGAATGCTCCGCCAGTTGAGCTACCCCGGAACGATGCGACGACGACGATAGCAGTGCCTCCATCAGGCCCGTGATCCGCCGATGCGCCAAAGATGACGAGTAAGAGACGTACACACAGCCGAACGGGTGCTTCGAAATGCGGATACTCGGGTCGGGCACGGCCCGGTAGGGCTTCCCGAACTGGCCCAAAGGAAGCCCTGTAACAGTTGACCAGAACTGATGGGCTGCGGCCAGGTCAAGGCCCTGGTGCAGATAGACACGGGCCCGGAGCCGGGCCTCTTCTGGGTTGAAAAAGCGTCGTAGCCAGTCCATGAACAAGCCGACCATGGCTGAGTCCGTGTTGGCGAAGCGGACACGCCCGTCTGCCTTCGACCCCTCCCCGGCGTAGAGGGCAGTCCCGGCTATGAGCAGGTCCCGGTCGCTCAGCTCCCCGATCACCTCCCGGCCCCAGGCCAGGCCGGCCTCGATCTCGGCCGCCTTCCGGCGCTGGAGGGCGTTGGGGCCCCGCCGGCGGGGGCCGCGCCTCCGGATCGGCCCAGGCAGTTCCACGTCCCTGACCCACACCGAGGCCGAGGACCGGGAGACCCCCAGGCCGGAGGCGATCTCAGCCAGGGTCAGGCCCGAGGCTCGCAACTCCCGGGCCGCCGCCCGCTCGGCCAGCTTGCCCCGGTAGCCCATATCCAGAGACTTCCAGGCAGCTGTAACAGGTCCGCCCTTCACAGGGGACGGATAACGGGGTATGAACGGGGGATGCGATTCAAGACCGGGTTGGTGGTCGGGGCGGGCGTGGGCTACTACCTCGGGGCGGCGGCGGGCCGGGCCCGGTACGACCAGCTCCGGCGCCTCCTGGACCGGGCGGGCAGTTCGGGGGCCGTGACCACGGTCGGGAGCAAGGCCAGGGCCGTCATCGACCTGACCCTGGAGCGGGCCCGGGATGCCGTCGATGCCAGGGTCAGAGGCGGTTCCCACCAGGCCAGCCCGCCCCCCGGCACAATCACCGGGGTTCATGTGCACCGGGACATCCCGAACGGCAAGGCCGTGACCCTCAACGGCGTCGGGGCCTGACCGGCTGACCCCCTCCCTCCCGGCGACGCCGGACGTCATCCCTGCCTGAGCGGGGAACGACGGGAGCCACAACACCCCGCCGCCGGGAGCGGCGGGCCGGCTACTGCTCTTCCAGGTAGTCCCGCAGCGGTTGGCTCCGCATCGGATGGCGGAGCTTGGCCAGGGTCTTGGCTTCTATCTGGCGGATGCGCTCCCGGGTCACTCCGAAGACCCGGCCCACTTCCTCCAGGGTGCGCATCTGGCCGTCGTCCAGGCCGAAGCGGAGGCGCATCACCTCCTGCTCCCGGTCGCTGAGTTGATCCAGCGCGTTCTTGATGGCCTCGTTGAGCATGCTGCGGGTGGCGGCATCGAGGGGCATGACGGCGTCCTCGTCCTCGATGACGTCGGACAGGCTGAAGTCCTCGTCTCCCATGGGTTGCTCCAGGGAAACGGTGTCCTGGCCGATGCGCTGGATCTCGCGCACGCGCTCGGCGGTCATCTCCAGCTTCTGGCCGATCTCCTCGGCCGTCGGCTCCCGCCCCAGTTCCTGGAGCATGGAACGCTGCATCCTGGTCACCTTGTTGATGGTCTCCACCATGTGCACCGGAATGCGGATGGTGCGGGCCTGATCGGCAATGGCCCGGGTGATGGCCTGGCGGATCCACCAGGTGGCGTAGGTCGAGAACTTGAAGCCCTTGGTGTAATCGAACTTGTCCACGGCCCGCATCAGGCCGAGGTTCCCCTCCTGGATGAGATCCAGAAAGGCCATGCCCCGGTTGCGGTAACGCTTGGCGATCGACACGACCAGGCGGAGGTTGGCCTCTATCAGCAACTCCTTGGCCTGCAGGCCGTCGGCCACCACCAGCGCCTCGGCCTGCAGCACCTCGGACTGGGCCAGCTCCCCGAAGTTGGCCTCCAGGGCGCTGATGCGCTCGGAGGCGTGCAGGCCGGCCTCGACCCGACGAGCCAGGGACACTTCCTGGTCGGGCCGGAGCAGGGCGACCTTACCGATCTCCTTCAGATAAGCCCGGACCGGATCGGAACCGAAGGCGGCCCCACCGGCACGGGTCTCGTCATCGTTACGGGGTTCCCCCGTGCGCCTCCGCACGGCCGGGCTCACCACGGCCGATGTGGCGGCGTCGGGCTTGTCCTCTTCCACCAGAGACTGGGCGACGGGCTCCGCCTCGGCCTCGTCCAGAACGGCCGGCACCAGACCGACCTGTTCGTGCAACTCGGCCACCGGATCGGCAATCAGAGGATCGCCCTCGTCCGGGTCATCGATGTAGACGATTCCCTCCGCCCGGACCCGGGCCACCACCGCATCGATAAGCGCGGCGCTGAGTTCAACGCGGTCGAGGACGGCCATCAGATCGTCCTGGGTGAGGACGCCCCGCTCGCGTCCGGCAGCCAAAAGCTGAGCGAACTTTGCGCCGCCCGCCGCCACCGATTCCTCCAGTGACAAGGTGGAGTCGATGGAAGGCGATATGGCGCTATCACTCAATTTTCGCCCTCCCCTCGTTCCGCCAGCCACGCTACCAGCCGCCGGGATGCCTCCACCCTCTCATTGGGGTCGGCCAGAGCCTCCATCTCCAATTTGAGCCAACCCAGTGTCTGGGCGATCTCGGCAAATCTGTCCTCCGACGCTCTCGACTCGGCGCGCAGCTCGACCTCGGCGCGCGATGCGGCCGCCCACACCAGGGTGGCCATCGTCTCATCGGCGTCCTCATCCGACTCCTCCACGGCCAGTCGGGCCAGTAGGGCGCCCACCTCGGGCTCGGCCTCCTCGATGGCCTGGTGCAGAGTGGTGGAGTTGGCCAGGCGGACGAAGGCCGACTGATGAAGCGGATCGACAAAGAGGGCTTCTTCCAACCGGTCAGCCACTTCCTCGGGCCGGTGCACGGCCAGCCGCAGAGCATCGCGCTCCACCAGCGTGCTCCGTCGGGGCGCCGGCGCCTGGCGGCCGCGGCCCGCACCCCGTTCCTGACCGGACCCATCCGCTCGGGCGGATTGGCCGCCTTCGGTTCCGGCGCCGCCCCGCCGGGACGACGGGCCCGAAGCCGGCAGCATGCGCCGCAACGACTCGGGGTTGGCCATCATCCGGCGCAACTCCCCGACTTCCACCCGGCACCGCTCCGCCACCAGAGTCACGTACTGATCGCGGACCAACTGGTGCGGGTGTTCAGAGATGACCAACAGCGCCTCTTCGGCGGCTCGCGCCCTTCCTTCCGGACTGGACAGATCCCGCGAACCGAGGACCCGCTCCACCCGGAAGAGCATGAACGGCTGGGCCTGTTCCACCGCTCGGCGGAGGGCGTCCGGGTCGGTGCGGGCCACGTCCCCGGGATCGGCGCCGCGGGGCAGGGCGGCCACGGTGATGTCCATCTCGTACTCGCGCTCCCAGGCGTGGAACCGCTCGGCAGCGGCTTGTCCGGCCGCGTCGGCGTCGTAGGCCAGCACCACCCGGCGGGCGAAGTTCTTGAGCAGCCGGAAGTGCCCATCGGCCAGGGCCGTGCCGCAGGTGGCCACCGCCCGGGGCACGCCGGCCAGGAACATCCCGATGACATCGGTGTAGCCCTCGCAGACGACCACCTCGCCCGAATCCACGATCCCGGTCTTGGCCCAGTTGAGGCCGTAGAGGATGCGGTTCTTGGAGTAGATGGGCGACTCGGCCGAGTTCTTGTACTTGGGGCCTTCATAGGCGGCGTCGGGGAGGATCCGCCCCCCGAATGCGACCGGTCGGCCGCCGGAGTCGAAGATGGGGAACATGATGCGGGCCTTGAAGGCGTCGCGCCGGCGGCCGCGGTCGTTGACGTAACCGAGACCGGTGTCCTTCATGACGTCGTCGGACAGCTTCAGCTCCCGGTAGAGCGCATCCCACTGGTCGGGGGCCCAGCCGATCTTGAACCGGCGCACGACGTCCCCGTCGTATCCCCTCTGGTCCCGCAGGTAGCGCCGGGCCGCCCCCGACCCGGGCCCGGACAACAACTGATCGTGGTAGTACTCCACCGCCCTCTCCATGGCGGCGGTCAGCACACCCTGGCGGCGGCGGTCCGGTCCGCCCGCCGTCTGGTCGTAGCGCAGCTGGATCCCGTTCCGGGCCGCCAGCCGTTCCACCGCTTCGACGAAGTCCAGGTGCTCGAGCTCCCGGACAAAGCTGATGACGTCCCCCTTGGCCCCGCAGCCGAAGCAGTAGTACAGCCCCTCGGCGGCGTTGAGGGAGAAGGAGGGGGTCTTCTCGGAGTGGAACGGGCACAGGCCGACCCAACGGCGGCCCTGCTGGCGCAGGGCTATGTGCTCGCTGGCCACGGCCACGAAGTCCGTCTCGGACCGCACCCGGGCGATGTCCTCGTCCAGGATCGCCACAGATCGACGGTACTCCCGCCCCGGCCCCGCCCGGCTCAATCAGGCCGTGGAGTACTCCTGGGAGCCCAGGACGGCCTGGGCCGCCGCCAGCCGGGCGATGGGCACCCGGAAGGGGGAACAGCTCACGTAATCCAGGCCGGCGGCGGCAAACAGGGCGATCGACTCCGGGTCGCCACCGTGCTCACCGCACACCCCCAGCTTGAGCCCGGGCTTGGTCTCCCGGCCCCGCTTGGCCGCCAGCCGGACCAGCTCGCCCACCCCGCCGATATCGATGGTTTCGAACGGGTTCCGGGGCAGCAGCCCGGCATCGAGGTAGGCGGTCATCATCCGGCCCTCGACGTCGTCCCGGCTGAAGCCGAAGGTCATCTGGGTCAGGTCGTTGGTCCCGAAGGAGAAGAAGTCGGCTTCCTCGGCTATCTCATCGGCCCGCAGGGCCGCCCGGGGGGTCTCGATCATGGTCCCGATGGTGACATCGATGCCCTTGGTCCCCTTGGTGGCGGCGGCTATGGCGTCGGTCACCCAGGAACGGGCCAGGGCCAGTTCCTCCCGGGTCACGGTCAGGGGGATCATCACCTCCACCACCGGCTTGCCCCCCTTCTTCGCCCGGGCGGCGGCCGCCTCCATCAGGGCCCGCACCTGCATGGCGTAGAGGCCCGGCTTGAGCACCCCCAGGCGCACACCGCGGGTGCCGAGCATGGGGTTGGTCTCCTGCCAGGACAGGGCGGCGCCGTAAAGCTTGCGCTCCTCATCGGTCAGGCCGGTGGTGGCCTCCTTGATGGCCAGCTCCTCGGTGGGGGGCAGGAACTCGTGGAGGGGCGGGTCGAGCAGCCTCACCGTGACCGGCAGGCCGTCCATGGCTTCCAGGATGGCCTCGAAGTCGGACTTCTGGGCCTTACGCAGCTCCTCCAGCGCGGCCGCTTCCTCGTCCTCGCCCTCGGCCAGGATCATCCGCCTGACGATGGGCAGGCGGTCCTCGGCCAGGAACATGTGCTCGGTCCGGCACAGCCCGATCCCCTCGGCTCCGAACTGGCGGGCGTTGGCGGCGTCAGCACCGTTGTCGGCGTTGGCCCGGACGGCCAGCTTGCCGGCCCGGATGGTGTCGGCCCAGCCCAGGATGGTGTGGAACTCCTCGGGCGGCTCGGGCGCCGACAGGCTGACCGCCCCCAGCACGATCTGGCCGGTGGTGCCGTCGATGGAGATGGTGTCACCCTCACTGACGACCGTGTCCCCGACCCGGAACTGGTTGCGGGTGATCCGGACGGCTTCGGCGCCGACCACGGCCGGCTTGCCCCAGCCTCGGGCCACCACGGCGGCGTGGCTGACCAGGCCGCCCCGGGAGGTGAGAATGCCCTCCGAGACGATCATGCCGTGAACATCCTCGGGGGAGGTCTCGGAGCGGACCAGGATGACCTTCTCGCCCTTCTCGGCGGCGCCGGCGGCGCCGTCGGCGGTGAAGTAGGCCTTGCCCACCGCTGCCCCGGGCGAGGCTCCGAGGCCCTTGGCCAGGACCTTGATGTCGCTGGACGCGAACTGGGGATGCAGTACCTGGTCCAGATGGTCCCCGGTGACCCGCTTGACCGCCTCCTCCTTGGACAGCTTGATCTTGCGGTCCCTGGTCATCTCCACCGCCATCCGCAGGGCGGCGGCCCCGGTGCGCTTGCCCACCCGGGTCTGCAGCATCCACAGCCGGCCCTGGTCGATGGTGAACTCGGTGTCGCACATGTCGCGGTAGTGCCGCTCCAGCCGCTCGAAGATCCCCATCAGTTCCTTGTAGATCTTGGGGAAGCGGGTCTCGAGAGCAGACAGGGGCTCGGTGTTCCGGATGCCGGCCACCACATCCTCACCCTGGGCGTTGACCAGGAAATCGCCATAGGCGCCCTGAGCCCCGGTGGACGGGTCCCGGGTGAAGCCGACGCCGGTGCCGGAGTTCTCATCCCGGTTCCCGAAGACCATGGTCTGCACGTTCACGGCCGTGCCCAACGTGTGGGCGATGTGTTCCCGGTTCCGGTAGGCGATGGCGCGCGGTGAGTTCCATGAGCTGAACACGGCCTCGATGGCGCCCCGGAGCTGCTGGTCGGGAT
Organism: Actinomycetota bacterium; assembly: GCA_027315345.1. Lineage (GTDB taxonomy): Bacteria > Actinomycetota > Acidimicrobiia > Acidimicrobiales > JAJPHE01 > DAHUYE01. Next base: position 11,147 of record DAHUYE010000044.1, on the reverse strand, counting down.
CCTGGGGGAAAGGCTTACCGGTCTCGCGCTCGACTATCTGCTTGTAGGAACGCACCAGGTAGCGCAGCAATTCGGTGGGCACCTCGGCATCGGAGTGCGTGTCGGCCAGCTCCTTGGCGGCATCGAACAACTCCTCGAAGGGACCTCCGTCCAGGCCCAGCACGATGCGCCCGTACATGGCGATGAAGCGGCGGTAGGAGTCATAAGCGAAGCGCTCATCGCTGGTCTGCTTGGCCAGGCCCTCCACCGATTCGTCATTGAGGCCCAGGTTGAGAACAGTGTCCATCATCCCGGGCATGGAGAAGGCAGCCCCGGAACGCACGCTGACCAGCAGCGGATCGGCCGGGTCCCCCAGGCGCTTGCCCATGGCCTTCTCCAGGCGCTGGCGGTGCTTGGCCACCTCCTCGGACAGCCCCTCCGGCCAGCCCGACTCCATGTAGGCGCGGCAGGCCTCGGTGGAGATGGTGAAGCCCGGAGGAACGGGAAGACCCAGGACCGAGGTCATCTCGGCCAGGTTGGCCCCTTTGCCCCCCAGGAGATCCTTCATGGCCATCGGGGGCCGGCGGTGCTTGTGGTCGAAAGCGAAGGTGTAGGGCAAGTCGGGTTCTCCTGGGGACGATCCGGCCGTCAGCCTAGGACGACCGGCGGTCGGCGGTCGGTCAGAGCCCGAGGCGGCGGAAGACCTCGTGGGTCAGATCCTCGATGGGCACCCGGGACTGCTCGGTGGTGTCCCGGTCCCGGATGGTCACAGCCGAGTCCTCCAGGCTGTCGAAGTCCACTGTGATGGCCAGCGGGGTGCCGATCTCGTCCTGGCGGCGGTAGCGGCGCCCGATGGACTGGGTCTCGTCATAGTCGCATTGCAAGTAGGGCTGGAGCCGGCCCAGCACGGAACGGGAGAGCTCCACCAGGGGCTCCTTCTTGGACAGCGGCAGCACCGCCACCTTGAACGGGGCCAGGCGGGGATGCAGGCGCAGGACGGTACGGGCCTCACCCCCAACCGTGTCCTCCTGGTAGGAGGACAGGAGGAAGATCATCATGGCCCGGGTGGCCCCCGCCGCCGGTTCCACCACGTGCGGGACGTAGCGCTCCCCGGTGGCCTGGTCGAAGTACTCGAGCTTCTCCCCGGAGTGCTCGGCGTGCTGGCGCAGGTCGAAGTCGGTGCGCTGGGCGATCCCTTCGAGTTCACCCCATCCCCATGGGAAGGCGTATTCGATGTCGGCCGTGCCCGAGGAGTAGTGGCTCAGCTCATCCGTCTCGTGGTGCCGCAGGCGCAGCATCTCGGGTGGCACGCCGAGGCCGGTGTACCAGTTCATGCGCTCCTCGCACCAGTATTCGAACCACTTGGGCCCGTCGCCCGGCGGCACGAAGTACTCCATCTCCATCTGCTCGAACTCACGGGTGCGGAACACGAAGTTGCCCGGGGTGATCTCGTTCCGGAACGACTTGCCCACCTGGGCGATCCCGAAGGGAGGCTTCTTGCGCGAGGTCTGCAGGACGTTGAGGAAGTTGACGAACATCCCCTGGGCCGTCTCCGGGCGGAGATAGGCCACGTTGGAGTCGGCTTCCACCGGGCCCACGTAGGTCTTGAACATGAGATTGAAGGCGCGGGCCTCGGTCAGGTCGGTCGAGCCGCAGTTGGGGCAGACCCCCTCGATCTGGTCCTCCCGCCACCGCTCGTGGCACTTCCGGCAATCGACCAGCGGATCGGTAAAGGTGGCCACGTGGCCGGACGCCTCCCAGATCTTCGGGCTGGACAGGATGGCGGCGTCGATGCCGACCACGTCGTCGCGCAGCTGGACCATGGAGCGCCACCAAGCGTCCCGGACATTGCGGAGCATGAGCGAGCCGAGCGGCCCGTAGTCGTAGGTGGACCGGAAGCCGCCGTAGATCTCGCTGGAAGGGAAGACGAACCCGCGCCGCTTGCACAGGTTGACGACGCGTTCCATGAGATCGTCGGTCGGGGCCATCCGGGGAGGATACCGGGCCGCCTCCCCGCTCCCGGAAGGGTTTCAGGCCCGGTCCAGGACCCCCAGGCTGCGCAACCGGCGCTCCAGGTGGTGCTCCATGGCCCGCGAGGCCAGGATCGACACGTCGTGGGCGCCGGGGGGGTCCGGCTCGGAGAGAACCCCGGACAGGCCCCCACCCAGGATCCTCGTCATGAGTCCGAGGGCCTCGGGACTGAGCGCCGGGCCCCGCCGGCACTGCCGGCACAGGGCGCCGCCCTCGTTGATGTCAAAGCCGACCAGCTCCGCGACGGCTCCACACGACGCGCACTGGTCCAGCACGGGCTCGAAACCCTCCAGGGCCAGCAGCTTGAGGAAGAAGGAGGGAACCACCATGGTCGAGCGGGACGAGGCCAGCGCCCGCAGGGCCCCGACCAGCATGGCGTACAGGCGGGGGTTGGACTGCCGTTCCTGGGCCACCTGGTCCACCGCCTCCAGCATGGCCGTGGCCATGGTGACCGCCTCGAGGTCCTCCCGAACGCTGCGGAAGTGCTCGACCGAATCCGCCTGGGTGATGATGTCCAGCTCCCGGCCCTGGTAGAGCAGGAGGGCCACGTGGCCGAGGGGCTCGAGCCGGGCCCCGAAGCGGCTCTTGGTCTTGCGCACGCCCTTGGCCACGGCCCGCACCTTTCCGTGGGCCTCGGTCATGAGGGTGACGATCCGGTCGGCCTCGCCCAGCCGGATGGTGCGCAGCACCACCCCCCGGTCGCGGTAGAGGCTCATCGCCCCCGGCCCCTCCGCTTCTTCGCCTGTACGCCGCCGAAGCGGCGGTCCCGGCCCTGGTACTCCCGGATGGCGTCGAAGAGGTCCTCCCGGCGGAAGTCGGGCCAGAGCACGTCCGTGAAGATCATCTCGCTGTAGGCCACCTCCCAGAGCAGGAAGTTGGACAGGCGGTACTCCCCCGAGGTCCGCACCACCAGATCGGGATCGGGCATAGCGGGCTGGTACAGCCGGGCCCGGATGGCCTTGTCATCGACCTTCCCCACCGCCACATTGTCGGCCACCAGTCGACGCACGGCGTCGATGATCTCGGCCCGGCCCCCGTAGTTGAAAGCGAAGTTGAGGGTCATCCGGCGGTTGGTCGCGGTCAGGGCCTCGGACTGCTCGATGTGGCGGAGCAGGCGCCGGGGGACCCGCCAGTCGCGCCGGCCCGAGAACAGGATACGGACGCCTTTTCCGTTGAGGTCGTCCCGGTGCCGGGTGAGGATCTGCTCGTTGAAGTTCATGAGGAAGCGGACCTCGTCGACGGGACGGGACCAGTTCTCGGTGGAGAAGGCGTAGACGGTCAACCAGGACAGGCCGACCTCGAGGGCCCCCTCGACGGTGTCGAAGAGGGCCTCCTCCCCGGCGGCGTGACCTTCGGTGCGGGCCAGGCCCCGCTTCTCCGCCCACCGGCCGTTCCCGTCCATGACGCAGGCGACGTGGGCGGGCACCCGGCTCATGTCGATGCCTTCGATGCCCACCGCCACAACCACCTCACCTCGACCGGTCCCCGGCGAAGCTACCCCTCCCCGCCCTCCATCCCGAGGAGCCTCTCCAGTTCGGCGCGGCCCCGAGCCAACTCGGCCGCCACCCGGCTGGGTCCGGCCAGTCCGATTCCCTCCCCGCCCAGGGCGGCCCGCAGCCGGCGGGCAGCGGGGCGGCCCATGACCGAGGCGACCAGGTCCACCCACAGCCGGGCCCATTGAGGACCGTGAGGCTTGGCCCACAGGATGGGTTGGGCGGCCACGTGGGCCAGCTCATGGAGGATGGTGACAGGCCGCCGGGACCACGGGGGCAGATGGAGAACGTGGGCGACGCCGGCCTGACCCAGCCGGGGCTCGTGCCAGGCCGGAGCGCCCTCCCCCAGCCCGGGAGCCGGATCCAGGCCGACCTCGGTCACCCCCGAGCCCCACCGCTGCCACCACGGGCCGGACAGGACCGAATGGACGAAAGCCCGCACGTCCTCCAGGCCGGCCAGTTCGTCCCCTCCATCCAGAGCGGCACTGGCCCGGTAGACACTCCGGTCCCGCTCGGTCAGCAGCTCCAGATCGGGACCTCCCGGTCCCACCTCGGCCGCCATCAGCTCATCAGCGGACAGGCCCAGGAGCTGGCCGACGCGGACCAGCTCGGAGGTCAGGGGCCGCACCCGGCCCGAGAGACGGGCCCGCCAGGCCGCCGGGCTCAACCCGAGCTGGCGGGCCACCTCCGCCCCGGCCAGGCCCCGCTCCGCCGCCGACCGGGCCACCAACTCCGCCCAGGGTGGGCGAACCGGGGGTATCGGCACCCCGGAAGTCTGGCCCGGAGCCGCCGCCCCCGAGGTGGACCCGCCCCCGGGCCGGCTTGGCCCGGGCGGAACAGGCCCGAGGCTAGGAGGAGACCACCAGGTGGAGGGTGTAGGTCTGGGTGGGTTGCTTCTGGCTGGGCGGGTAGTAGCCGGCCACGAACCCGGTGGAGTGAGCCGAGAGGGCCTTGAAGGTCCAGGTGTAGGTGACGGGGCTGCCGACGATCGGGGCCGCCCCCGGCGCCGTCGAGCTGGTCGGGGTGGTGGTCGACTCACCCTCGTAGCGGAAGACGACCGGGCTGGGCTGGCCGGTCATCTCCCACTGGTAGCCGCACCCCCCGCAGCCGGACAGGACCACCTCGAGGGTGTCGCCCACGTGCAGGTCGATGGTTCGACCGTTGTCCGACGACCCGGCCGTGACGGTCCTGGGCGGGGCCGTGGTCGTGGTGACGTGCACAGTGTTCGAGGTGGTGGTGGCGTGCACGGTGGTGCTGGTCGAACTGGTCGAACTGGTGGCCGCGGCGGCGGTAGTGGAAGTGGCGGTGGGGGCCGTGGTGGGCGCGGCCTTGCTGGTGGCGGAGTGGGCTGTCTTGGCTGTCGATGACGAGCAGCCGGCCACTCCGAGGGCAGCCGCCACCGCCACTGCCATCAGACTGCTCCGCCTCCGACCCCCTGGCACGGGCCGGAATGGTAACCAAAGACCCTTTCAGCCGCTTCCGACGGCTTTGGCCCGGGCCACCGCTCTGCTTTTGGCCAGGGCCGGAGGACGGGAGCCTTTGGGGGTGACCCACTCCTCCAGCAGGCGGGCGGTCGCCCTGGTCACCTCCTCCACGGCCCGCTCGAAGGCCGCCTCGTTCGGCTTGGAGGGCACCCGGGCGCCGGCCACCTTGCGCACGTACTGGCGGGACGCCGCTTCCACCTCGGCCGGGGTGGCCGGCTCCTCGCCCCTCAGGACCACGATGCTTCTACACATGACCCTATGCTCGCGCCGGCCGTCACCCCCGGCCGGTACCTTCCGGAGGTGGCACCGAACGACTCCATAACCTCGACCCTGGCCCGGGTGACCGCCGGCCTGCCGGGCGGGGGTGAGGCCCGCCCCGGCCAGGTGGACATGGCCCAGGCCGTCGGCCGGGCCCTCAGTTCGCGTCGCCACCTCGTGGTCCAGGCCGGGACCGGGACGGGCAAATCCCTGGCCTATCTGGTCCCGGCCATCCTCTCGGGCCGCCCGGTGGTGGTGGCCACGGCTACTACTTGATTTACACCTATGATGGGCCTAGCATCAGCACCATGGGGGTCGCGGCAGCGAGGAGGAGGCGGAGTGTCCCGGTCACTCCAATCCGGACGGGAGTCGTTTACGGCCGTCAGTCGAAGACGCGCGAGCTGAGCGAGTCCCTGGACACACAGACAAAGGCATGCCAGGCCACCGCGGACCAGTTCGGGATCGAGGTCCGCCACGTCATCCTGGAGCCTCCGTCAACCTCGGCTTACACGGAGCGGGGCCGGCTCCGGCCACGCTTCCCTGAGGTCCTCGAGTTGCTCCGATCTGGCGAAGTTGACACCGTGATCGCCTACAAGACCGACCGGCTATCCCGGGGCGGCGGACCCGGGTGGGCTCCGCTCTTCGAGGCCGCCGAGGAGGCGGGGCTGGACCTGGACCGCTTCGTCCTCATCCCAGGGTCCGGCTTCATGTCGGAGTTCGAGCTCGGGATCCGGGCCACAATGGACCGGGAGGAGTCGAAGAAGACTGAAGCCCGTCTGCGGGACATGAAGGCCCGACACGCCGCCCAGGGCCGCCCGAGCGGCCGGAACAACCACCGGCCTTTCGGATACGAGTACGACCGGGTCACCGTTCAGGAGGAGGAGGCCGCGCTCGTCCGCCAGGCAACAGACCGGTTCCTGTCCGGGGAGGGGCTCCTCTCGATCGTCCGGTCCTGGAACCGAGCTGGTCATCGAACGCCGACGGGCAAATTGTGGAGCGACGCCACCCTGCGGAACATCCTCCTGGCCCCGCGCATCGCCGGGCTACGCCAGCATCGCGGTGAGGTGGTAGGTGAGGCGCTCTGGCCCGCCCTGATCGACCGGGCCGCCTGGGAGCAGGTACGCGCGCGCTTTAGGGCATCCGCCGGCAGACCGGGACCGAACGCCCCCCGAAGCATCCTGCTCCGGGGATTGGGGACCTGCGGTCTCTGCGGATGCAAGTTGGAGCCCGTCCCCGTGGGCGAACGCCTTCGGCTGAGGTGCACTAAACGACCGGGCCGTCCTCAGTGCGGCGGTATCACGATCGCCATGCAACCCGTCGAGGACTTCGTCGTGGCCCAGGTCATTTACCGCCTCTCCTCCCCCGCCCTGGACGAGCGCCGTCGGCCTGGCCTGCCCGCTCCGAGCCGTGATCTGGCCAGGGAACTGAGCGCCGTGGACTCCAAGCTCAAGGAGTTGGCCCAGGACTGGGCCGCCGAACGGATAACGAGGAGCGAATGGCTAGAGGCCCGGGAGGCGCTGGCCGCCCGTCGCGAGGCGGCCGAGGCCGAACTGGCTCGGGACCTGCAGGAGAAGGCCGTCGCCGACCTGGCACGAGACCCCGCTCCTGTTGACGTGCTTTGGCCCGACCTGCCCTTCACCCGTCAGCGCGCCATCCTCCAGGCTGTCATCGCCGAGGTACGAATCAAGCCAGCATCTCGGCGCGGAAGCAAGACGGTCGATCTTGACCGGGTGGAGGTCCTATGGCGGGTCTGACCTCCGTGGGCCACGGCCGGTGGAACTCCGCAAGGCTTGAGCGCCCAGCTGGCCAGCGCCTGGCGAGAAAGACAGTCCCCGGACCCCCGTCCCCTTCAGCAGAGGTTGATCCGGCCTGGTCGCCCAGACCCGGCGGCGACCCCCGATTTCCAGGGCCCGGTCAGGCCTTGGCGGAGTTCCAGGGCAAGACCCAAGCTCTACATCGGCCGGATCGCCAGGCCGGCCGTCAGACAGTCACCGACTTCGCCGAGCTCTGGTGGAAGCAGCGCCAAGGGCACCGACCGTCGACCAGGATCCGGGACCGCCAGGCGCTGGACCGTGACGTCCTGCCTTTCTTCGGTGCGGCCCAACTGGGGCGGCTCGATCGGGCGGACGTGCAGGAGTGGGTCGATCAACTCGCGGAGCGGATGGCGCCCGCCACCGTGCGACGCACCTTCACGGTCATGGACCAACTACTGCGCTCCGCCGTCGACCGTGGAGTTATTGGCATCACTCCGGCGACCGGAGTGCGGCTCCCGCGGTTGGTCCGCCACGAAGGCCGGTTCCTCACCCCGGCCGAGCTGGAACGCCTGGCGGACAGCATCGATCCCCGGTACCGGGCGATGGTCCTGGTGATGGCTTGGGCCACTTTGCGGATCGGCGAAGCGGCCGGCCTGCGTCGGGTGGACCAAGAACTGGAGGTCGGAACGATCCGGATCGCCAACAACGCCGTGCAGGTCCGGGGCCGGGTCCTTGAGGGGCCCCCGAAGACCAAGGCGGGGCGGCGGTCGATGACCCTGCCGGACTCGATCGTGTCCGAGTTGCGCGACCACCTGGTGCGCCAGCCCGGAATGACTTATGTCTTCGGTCCGAGCGGCGAGCGGCCCCTCTACGCCTCGGACTTCCGCAGGCTCAGCTGGCGTCCGGCCGTTCGCGCCGCAGATCTGGAACCGTTGCGTCCACATGACCTCAAACACACCGGCGTTATCTCCCCTGCCCATATGCCCCTGAGGGACATGAGCTACGTAGCCTGAAGCTCTCGTGACTCACTGTTATCTGGCAGTTGCAGGGCACGTGGGTCACGTAAGCCGAATCAGGGCTCATCCTCAGTGAGGTGAGTTCCATCCTTCGGCTTCGGCCGCCACGCTCACCGACAGCTCCTCCAGCTCGCCGACCAGCTGACGTAGTCGCTTGGCGTTGTCGAACCATGCCCGATAGCGATCGACCTGGTCCGGGCTCAGGTTGCGGGTGACCGTCTTGCCGTCGACCTTGCGGGTCCAGGACAGGTAGGGCCCATGCAGCCGGCCAGGGTCGCTGTGGCAGGCGCAGGTCAGGCTGCCACAGCGCGAACTACGAGTCACCAGGCTGCCGGGCAAGCAGAAGCCGAGCTTGGCGATCTCGGACATGATCTGGTGCTGGCTCCGTCGTTCCTGCTGGGAGGGCATAGCTCGATTGCTACCGCGTCGGACGGTCCACCCGTTCGATGCCCGGAAGTCTGATACTTCAAGGCAATGACCACCGAGGACCTGGAGTGGTCCACCGAGGAACAGAGACCGGAGGCTGAGCATCGCTTCCAGGCCGAGCGGGCCGTCTCGCCCGCCGACGGTTCGGTGCGCTGGGTGGTGCTGGACCCCTACCTGGTCATCCACGCCGAGGCCACCGAGTTCTGCTGGGGTCTCCACGGCGCTGACCGGTCGCCCAACACCATCCGGGTCTACGCCAGTCGGACCGCCATGTTCTTGAGCTGGTGCTCGGCCACCGGGGTCGACTGGAAAACGATCGGTCTGGCCGACCTGGCCCGGTTCAAGGCCTGGGTGGAGATGACGCCGGGCCGGACCGGCTACCGCCGGGGAGGGACCGTGGACGCCATCCTCATCGCCGTCTGCGAGTTCCTCCGCTTCTGCGCCCGGACCGGGCGGGTCGGCGCCCGGGTGGCCGACCAGCTGGTCGAGCCCCGCTGGATGGCCTTCCTGCCCGCCGGGTTCGACCCCGGTGAGCGGGGCCAGTTCCGCACCGTGCGAGCCCGCCAGGTGCGTGCCCGGGCCCAGACCGCCTTCCCCGAGGCGTTGAGCGCCGATCAGTCAGCGGCGGCCTTCGGCGCCTGTCGTGGGCCACGAGAGGCCTTCATGGTCCAACTGCTGCATGACACTGGCCTGCGCATCGGCGAAGCCCTCGGCCTGCGTCGGGGGGACATGCACTTCTTGCCCGACTCCCGGACACTCGGCTGTGGCGTGGTGGGGCCACACGTGCACGTCCGTCACCGGCTCAACCCCAACGGAGCCCTGGCCAAGTCCCGCTACCCCCGCACCGTTCCCGCCAGTGATGTGGTCCTGTCCACCTACGCCGACTACGCCTTCGAGCGGTCCCAGATCCTCCCCGAGGATGACACCGACATGGTTCTGGTCGACCTCTACCACGCGCCCTTCGGTGGACCGATGACCTACCGGGGGGCCAAGGGCTTCTTCGAGCGCCTGGCCCGCCAGGTGGGCTTCGATCTACGGCCCCACATGCTGCGCCAGACTGCGGCCACCAACTGGGTGCGGGCCGGGGTCGACCTCGATGTAGTCCAGGATCTGTTGGGTCATGTAAGTCCCGCCTCCACGCTGGTGTACCTGCACGCCAGAGATGAAGACCGCCGCCGGGCGGTGGAGGCGGTGGCCGCCGGAAAGCCCTCTCGATGAGGCCCGCCGCCCTGTCGCTGGTCCGGTCTGGGACTCCCCGGCCGATTCCGCCCGCCGACGCCGAGTGGTTGACCTGGCTCGAGGCTCACATCGATCCCCGCTGGAGGCCGGGCGAGTGGGACCAAGGCATCTGGCTGTTCACCGGGGACCTGGACAACCCCCGCACCCGGGCCTGGTCCTGTCGCAGCCCGGGGTGCCCGGCTACGACGCGCCGGCACAACGGGCGCTGCGATGCGTGTCGACGGGCACTGTCGGACTCAGATCGCTCGGAGGAGGACTTCGATGTCTCGCCCGAGAGGGCTGGCGTGCGGGCATTGGTCCCCCCGCGCTGCGTCGTGGGTGACTGTGAAAGCGATCTCCACTGCCAGGACCTCTGCCTGCGTCATCTGCGCGTCTGGGAGCGCGAGCAAGCCAGCACCAGCTTCGAGGACTTCGTCGCCCACGCCGTCGGCTTCGCCAGGCGTGCGGCCTGCCTGGTGGACGGCTGCGAACGGGAGCGACGCAGCCGACCGGGACTGTGCCGGTTCCACGTCGGCCGCTTCCGCCAAGATGCCCGCCGGAACGGCCTCGAGGATGTCACGACTTGGGCGGCGCGCCAGAGCCCGAAGCTCGGAGCACACCAGTTCTCCCTGGCGCCTTTGTCGAACCTCGTGCGAGCCGAGCTGCTCTATGCCCTCCAGTGTCGGGACGCGCATCCCGCCCCGCTGGATCCCTCCCAGATCAGGATCCTGGTCAGCCGCCTCACTGGCCTGGGTTCCATCCGTGTCGCTGATGGAACCGAGGTCACCGAGGCGGGCGGCCAGCAATATAACGGGCTCTTCGCGTTGAGCTGTGGGGCGGTGTCAACTCGGTGATCTGCCTATAGATCCACCACTTGGGCCCCGTGGCCCCCGAGTCTTGCGGTCTTCCGAACTGCTCGACTGCGAAGGACACGGGACAATGACAAACGGTAATGCTGGCGCCACCGCACTGCTGGGGATGGACGGTTTCGAGGTGCTGGCCATGACCGAGGAGGCCGGTGAGGTCTTCATCTCGGTCCAGACCCGGCCGGCGCCGGTGGGCTGTGGGGCGTGTGGCACCCGGGCCGTGGGCCATGGGCGGACGAGGATCCAGATCCGGGACCTGCCCGCCGGAGGAAGACCGGTCCGCCTGGTGTGGGCCAAGCGGCGCTGGGTCTGTCCCGAGGCCGACTGTGAGACCAAGACCTTCAGCGAGGATTCCGCGCTGGTCGAGGACTGCCTGACCACCCGGGCGGCCAAGGACATCTGCCGACGGGTGGGTGAGCAGGGCTCCTCGGTGGCTTCGGTGGCCCGGGACTTCGGGGTGGGCTGGGCCACGGCCATGGCGGCGGTGACCCGCCACGGCACCCCTCTGGTGGAGGACCCGGCTCGCCTGGGCAGGGTTAGCGCCCTGGGCGTGGACGAACACAAGATGCTGGCCGCCTCCCGGACCCGCAACACCTTCTATGCCACCAGCTTCGTGGACGTG
>DAHUYE010000040.1 GCA_027315345.1 Actinomycetota bacterium | reverse complement strand
CAGGGATCCGATGGCCTGGCACCTCGTTCGCAAGCCAGGCCGCGAGGCGGTCGGCAGACGGTTCATGAGCCAGGCCATCGGAAGCCGTGACGGTAGGAAGGTGGACCTACCGAGATGGTGGATACTCAATCAGACGGTTCCCGGGAGCTCGAATTCAACACCTATCGGCCTTGGATCAGTCCTTGAGTGAACCGTCCAGGCGTCAGATCGAAGTGGCCGGTTCGCCAGTCCAGGTGGTGCCTCCAGCCCAGAGGGCGTCCCTTGCTCAAGGTGACGGATCCTCGCTACCCAGTGAAGACGGCTTGGACTGGTCCGGGGTCTTGTGCGAGCGCCAACGACCACGCCACGCAGTCACCTATCTCGGCTAGATCGCGGCGCTGGTAGTCGCGGCTGAAGCCAGCTGCGTCTCCCAACTCATCCTGCACCACCAGGTTGCGGGCCATGAACAGCACTACCCGGGCGACGGCCAAGGGCAGCGACCAGCGCTCCTCGAGGGACAGCGGAGGCTCCACAGCGTCGAAGTAGGCTTCCACGTCTGGCCGAATGGCCTCCCAGTGCCCATGGTCCACCTTCGGACTCCTTAACGCCGAGGCAGTGCCGCTCAAGGTGTATGCGAGATCGTCAACGCGGGGGCGGGACCCACAGAGGTCCAAGTCCAGCACGGCGGCGATGTTGCCATCGGAGTCGAACAACACATTGTGCTCCCAGAAGTCGCTGTGCACGAGCTGGCGCCGGGCAGCGCCTGCTAACTCGGCCTCCCGGGGACGAAGGAACTCCGCTAGGCGGACGATGTCCCGGGCCAGCGCCAGCTCGGCTTCGGTTGCGTCCTCCCAGTCCCTTACGACTGCTGCTGCCCGCCTGGCCCAGCCGAGCGCCTCGTCGGATTCCACATGATTCCGCCACCCTGGCGCGGGCGGCTCGCCGAGCCGGGTCGCCCCCGCCATCGCGCCATGGATGCGACCCAACATGGCAAGGGCGGGGCGGAGTTGACGACTTGGGTCCCAAGTCATCGTCGTGCCGGCGACGTACCGGTCGACTTCCACGACTCGCCCATCCACCTCGACCACACCTTGGCCGTGCTTTGTAAGCAGTGTCTCTGTGAACGGCAGACCGCTGTCCCGTAGGTGGCTCCGAAGCGCCTGGATGAACCGCACCCGCTTGGCGCTCACCGAGGGCGCGTACACGCGCATCACGTAGGCGGGACCGTCGGGGCAACTCAGAGCGAGATTCAGGTTGATTCCGCCGCCGACGTCTGCGCTCTCGCCAGTCCAGTCCAGCTCGTACAGGCCGGCGACCTTGTCGATCAGCTCCGGGCTGGCGACGGCGCGAAGGGGGAATTGGACCGCCGGCGCCTCACCCTCGAGGGACATCGTTGGTTCCGGTAGGAGCTGGTCCGGGTCGGGCCTGGACGGATACGGGTTCGGGTCAGGCACGCGCCCGCCTCGAGCAGTCGACCATGGCCGTCTCATCGACACCCCAGGGCACCATACGGAGCCCTCCTTAGCACAGGTGGGTCTCGGCCACCGTCAGGCAGTGTTTGACCAGCTAGGCCGCTCCGACTCTGCTCCTGCCAGGTTAAACGTGACATGGGCGGTCGGCCGTCGGTGCATCAGTCTTCCGCGAGGCACTCGTTCCGCATGGTGCCGATCCCGGTGATCGTCGTCTCCACAACATCGCCGGCGGCGAGACGCGGCAACTGGCCATCGACGGGGGTTGGTGTCCCGGTCAGGATCACGTCTCCCGGGCGGAGGGTGCAAAAGCTGGACAGCATGGCTACGAGACCGCTGACGCCCAGGAGCAATTCAGCGGTGGAGGCCTGTTGGACGACGGTCCCGTTCAGGCGGCACACCAACTCCAAGCTGTCGGGGTCTGCCAGCTCATCAAGGCTGACCAAGAGTGGGCCCAGCGGACAGAAGGTGTCGAGGCTCTTGCCGAGGGCCTTGAGTGAGGCGTAGTCCATGGTCCCGACCGACGAGCCCCGGGGCCCGAACTCGTGGATACGTTCGGTCACGTCCTGGGCCACGGTGTAGCCGGCCACTCGAGAGAACGCCTCGTCGACTGGGATGTGACGACCACCCCGTCCGATCACGACCGCCAGTTCTGCCTCCAAGACCGTCCATTCCGCCTTCATGGGCAGGCGCTCCGGCCGGGGAAGGCAGATGGGGTCGTAGGGTCCGGTGACGGCGGTAGGGAACTTGCCGAAGATCATAGGTAGCGCGGGCTCGGGAAGTACGGCGGGCGGGTAGTTGGCCACAACTCCGTAAATGGCACCCGGCCGAGGAACCGGAGAGCGCAGCGCGGACAGGTCGAGTGATCTACCGGAGCCGCGCTTCAATGAGGCGGCCACGGCGCGGGCCAGGTCCCACTCCTGAAGGACTCCCATTGGATCTGGTGAGAGTCTCCCGTCGGAGGCCTCTTCGGCATCGAAGGTCTCATCGTCGAGGACAAAGGCAGCACGTCCGTCAAGGTTGGCTAGCCGCATCGCGTCCCCCGATAGGTAAGGCCCCGTCCGTCGAAGATCGGGTACTCCATCCAACTGGGTGCCACGAGTTCGAGGCTGCCACAGATCTCGGGTACAGGAGGGACGGGCTGCCGGCCCGCCGTGGGATCCCGCCCCTATCGGCACGTATAACGATCAGGAGGACGGCAAGTCTTACAAGTTGACGAGGACACAGACGTGATCGAGATCGACGGTTATTTCCCGGAGCACGCCCGGCTGACCGCGCAGGGGCGCTCGGCGCTTTGATCACCGAGGGTGGCGGCCGGGGTCGTGTCCGGCCATCGACATCGGCTCAGTTGAGTTCGTCACTCCCAACTGAAGAAGGACGAACCGCGAGATTCGGCCACGCGCGCCGGCCTAGTGGGGGCATGGAACGCCATGGCCTTTCCGGTTTCGAGCTCTTCGTCCTTGTTGGGGTCGGCCTTCTCGCAGGTTTTGGGGGCATCGTCTGGGCAGGGGCGTGGCTGGCCGCCCAGGCCACCGGGATCGGACTGCATGCGACCTTCGCCGGTGCCCTGAGTGCCGCAGCGCATCTCCCGGCCCACCTCGGGGACCCGCGCCTGGCCTGGGGCCCCAAAGCCCGAGCGGGCTTGCCCGGGCCGGTCCTGTACTGGGGGGCCAACGCGGTGCTGCTTCTGGCCGCGGCGGGGATGGCGGTGCTCGTCTTGCGCTTCGTCGGCCGATCCAAGGTGGGCACACTGCCTCGTCGCCCCTTGGGGGTGGATGCCCGAGCCCACTTCGCCCGGGCGGCTGACCTCAAGTCGCTGGTGGTGGGCAGGTCACATCCCGGCCGTTTCGCCCTCGGGCGCCACGGGCGGCGCCTGCTGGCCACCGAGCTGCCCCCCACGCCCGGGCCTCGGCGCCGGCGGGCGCGGCGCGGTGACCGGGGGGCAGTGGCGCTGATCGGACCGGCGCGCTCCGGCAAGACCACCGCGGCCATCACCGGGATCCTCGAGTGGGAGGGACCGGCCGTGCTGTCCTCGGTCAAGGCTGACCTGCTCGGGGCCACCGCCGGCTGGCGCCGCGAGGTGGGCGAGGTCCTGGTCTACGACCCGACCCGTAGCACCGGAAACGACTCGGCCACGTGGTCCCCGTTGCGGGGGGCTAAGACGACCCTCGGCGCCCAGCGCGCCGCCCGGGCCCTGTGCGAGGCGGCACCCCGGGGCGAGGAAGTCAAGGGGGGACTGGGCTACTGGCTGGCCCAGTCCGAGATCCTTCTGTCCGGGCTTTTGTACGTGGCCGCCCAGACCGGGGTTGACATGGCCCGGGTCTGTGAGTGGGTCATGACCCAGGACCGGCCCCGCGACGACGGCCCTGGCGACGTGCAGGTGGCGCTCAACGGTTTGCTGGAGTCCACCAACCCGATCATCCGGGACGGGGCCACCCGGGCCTCCCAGGCCATCGTGAGCATCTGGGAGATGGAGGCCGAGACCCGCTCCTCGGTCTATGGGACGGCCCAGACGGTGGTCTGGCCCTGGGCCGACCCCGGGGTGGCCGCCGCCTCCCGGGGCGACAGCGTGAATCTGGACTGGCTGCTCGCCGGCCAGAACACGGTCTACCTCTGCGCCCCCATCGAGGACCAGGAACGCCTGGCTCCGGCCTTCGGGGGCCTGCTCAACGACCTGGTCAAAGCCGTGTTCCTGCGGGTGGCGGCCACCGGGGCACCGTTGGACCCGCCGCTCTTGCTGGTGATCGACGAGGCCGGCAACACCCCGCTTCGGTCCCTGCCCCAGTACGCCTCGACCCTGGCCGGACTGGGGGTGTTGATGGTGACGATCTGGCAGTCCACCGCCCAGATCGAAGCCGCCTATGGCCACCAGGCCGACACCATTCTCACCAACCACCTCTCCAAACTCTTCTACTCCGGCCTGTCCGATCCGGCCGCCTTCCGATACATCGCCGCCGTGCTCGGCGACGTCGAGGTGGAGACCCGGGCCCGTTCCCAGGCCGAGGCGGGACGCACCTCCTTGTCGCTCTCCACCACCCGAGAGCCCCTCGTTCCGCCCCACATGGCCCGCCAGATGTCCCCCGGAGACGCCCTGCTCATCCACGGCACCCTGCCCCCGGCCCATGTCAGGACCCGGCCGTGGTGGGCGGACCGCCGACTCGGCCCCCGGGGCCGCCTTGACCCCGGCCGTCGCCTCCACCCGGCGATGGCCAAAGACGCAGCGCGGCCATGAGCGATCCCTACCTGCGCCCCACCTCCCCCGAGGGGGCACCGGGCGATCCACCCCCGCCGGGGCGGACGACGGCGCCGGCGGGACTCTGGGCCGGCCGGGCGATGGAGGTCGTCTATGACCCGGCCGGCCACGACGTGGTCTTCCTCCGCGGCGCCGCCTCGCCGGGCCTGGCCGAGGGGCTTTCCGACACCGGATGGAAGCGGGCCAGTACCGACGGCGAGAACCAGATGTGGATCCGGGATCGCTCCGCCGCCGCCGGCCGCCGCCTCGAGCGGACCGCCTGCGCCGCGCTGGCCGCCACCCCGCCTGCTTGTCGCCTGGCCTGAGGGATGGGCGTCGGCGCGCCGGGCCGGGGGTAGGGTTTGTCCCGGTCTCGGAGCGAGGGCCAACCCTCGCAGCTCTCGCTGTTCGACTCGCTCCCCCAGACCGACGGTGGGCTGGCGCCCCCGCCGGGGGAGGAGGGCGGGGATGAACCGCGATGGCGCGATGGCTTTTCGACACAACGCTCGGCACCGGCCACGGTCCTTGGCGAGCCTGGTGGACCCGAGGGCCTACTTCGCCCGGCTGGGGGAGGAGACCGCAGCCCGGATCACGGACCTGCGCGACGAGATTCTGGGCCCGCCCCGGCCCGGGGAGGACCTCGACGCCTACCGACGCCGGGCTTATTCGGCGCGGGCTCAGGCCGAGGAGACGGTCCTGGCCGAGATGGTCTGGCTGGCGGCGGAGGAGGACCCGACCCCGGAGACCGACGAGGTGGTGCTGGCCTACCGGGGCGCCCTGGGGGCCAGCGCGGCGGCCCGGGCCGAGGCGGATCGGACCTGGACCGACACCCCGGCGGAGGCGCCCGGGCCGGCCTAGCCTTCCGGATCACCGGGCCGGGCGACCTGGCTCCGCCCGGGCCAGGCGCCAAGCTGGCGGCCAACCTGGCCGTTCTCGAGGTGCTGGACCAACTCCGGACCCAGGACCGTCCCGCCCGCCCCGACGAGCAGGCGGTCCTGGCCCGCTGGTCGGGCTGGGGGAGCCTGCCCCAAGTCTTCGACGAGGCCCGCTCCGACTACGCCCCCGCCCGGGTCCGAGCCCGGGCGCTGCTCGGGACCGAGGAGGCCTGGGCCGAGGCCCGCCGGAGTACGCTCAACGCCCACTACACCCCCGCCGAGGTGGTGGGCGCCATCTGGGCGGCGGTGGGAGAGCTCGGCTTCCAGGCCGGGCGGGTTCTCGAGCCGGGTTGTGGCTCAGGCAACTTCATCGGTCTGGCCCCCGAGGCGGCCGAGATCACCGGGGTGGAGGCCGACGCCACCACCGCGGCCATCGCCGGGCACCTCTACGGCGCCCGGGCCGAGATCCAGGCCCGGCGCTTCGAGACCTTCACCGCCCCCGAGGGCTATTTCGACCTGGTCATCGGCAACGTGCCCTTCGCCGGCATCACCCCCCATGACCCCCGCCATAACCGCGGCCGTCACGCGCTTCATAACTACTTCTTGGTCAAGGCTCTGCGTCTGACCCGCCCGGGGGGCCTGGTGGCCGTGGTGACCTCCCGCTACAGCTTGGATGCCCGCAACCCGGCGGCACGGCGTGAGCTGGACGGCCTGGGGGACCTCCTCGGTGCAGTTCGCCTCCCGGCGGGTGCCTTCGCCGCCTCGGCGGGCACCGATGTGGTGGCGGACCTGGTGATCCTGCGCCGCCGGGGCGAGGGGGAGGCCCGCGCCGGCCATCGGTTCATCGCCACCGGGCCGGCGTCCATCGACACGCACGGCTCCGAGGCGCCCTTCGTCAATGAGTACCTCCTGGCCAACCCGGCCCAGGTCCTCGGGAGGCTGGGGATGGGACGGGGCCTGTACAGGGACAACGAGTTGACCGTCGAGCCCACCGGGGACCTCCTACCCGCCCTCGAGGCTGGCCTGGGCCGGATCGTGGCCGACGCCGGGCGCAGGGGCCTTGGCTACCAGGCCCGCCCTCCGGCCAGCGGGCAGGGGCCTGCCAGGCTGGGCCAACCCGGCGATGAGGGCTCGGCCCGCTTCGCCCAGGAAGGCGGATTCGCCCTGACCGGGGCCGGCGTCGTGCGAATCGAGGAGGGCCAGGCCCGGCCCTACCGGCCCCGCTACGCCCGCGACACGCCCGAGCTGCGCCGCCTGATCGCCTTGCGCGACGCGGCCCGCGCCGTGCTGGGCGCCCAGGTCGCCGACGCGCCCGACGCCGAGCTCGAAGCCCTCCAGGCCGAGCTGTTGGGTTGCTATGACGCCTACCGCTCCGCCCACGGAGCGCTCAACCGGTTCAAGTCCTCGCCCACCGGGCGGGTGGACCCCGAGACCGGGGAGGCGATCCTGCGTCGCCTCCGACCCCGGATGGGCGGGTTCCGGGACGACCCCGACTGGCCCTTCGTGGCCGCCCTGGAGGTCTTCGACGACGACACCGGCGCCGCCCGCCCGGCCGCCATCTTCACCCAGCGGGTCATCGGGCCCCCGGTGTCGCGCCTGGGGGTGGACAGCGCCGCCGAGGCCGTGGCCGTCTGTCTGGATGAGACGGGCCAACTGCACCTGGAGCGGGTGGCCGAGCTCTTGGGCACCGACACCGACACCGCCCGGGCCGAGCTGGTCGGTCTGGCCTTCGAGGACCCGGAGGGCGGCGAGTGGGTGCCCGCGTCTGCCTACCTGTCGGGCAACATCCGGACCAAGCTGGCCGCCGCCCGGGCCGCGGCGCGTGACGATGCGCGCTTCGAGGCCAACGCCACCGCCTTGGCCGGGGTCATGCCCCGCCAGCTCGAGCCGGGCGAGATCACCGCCGGGCTGGGGGCGCCGTGGATCGGCGCGGAGGACGTCGAGGCGTTCTGTGCTGAGGTGCTGGGGGCCGAGGTGGAGATCGAGCGGGTGGCCGCCCTGGGACGTTGGAGCGTGGCCCTTCGGGCCGGGCGGCGCGCCTCGGTGGCGTTGAGCTCGGAGTGGGGAACGGCCCGGGCCGACGCCGTCACCCTCCTCGACGCCGGCTTGAACCAGCGCCTGCACACCGTCACCGACGAGGCGCCCGACGGCCGTCGGGTCCGCAACGACGCCGAGACGATCGCGGCGCGGGACAAGGCCGACGCCCTGGGCGCCCGCTTCTCGTCCTGGGTGTGGGAGGAGCCAGCCCGCGCCACCCGGCTGGCGGCGCGCTACAACGAGGCTTTCGCCAGCGTGGTCCTGCCCGCCCATGACGGGGCTCACCTGAGCCTGCCCGGCCTGGCTGAGGACTTCACCCCCCATCCTCATCAGCGCGACGCGGTGGCCCGGGTCCTCACCGACGGCCGGGCTCTGCTGGCCCACGCGGTGGGGGCGGGCAAGACGGCCACCATGGTCATCGCCGCCATGGAGCTGCGCCGACTGGGCCTGGCCGCCAAGCCGGCGGTGGTGGTGCCCAATCACATGCTCGAACAGTTCAGCCGCGAGTGGCTCCAGCTCTATCCCACGGCCCGGATCCTCTTGGCCGACCGGGGGGCGCTGTCCAAGGACGCCCGCAAGGCCTTCGTGGGACGGGTGGCCACCGGGGACTGGGACGGGGTGGTCTTCACCCACTCGGGCTTCGGACGCCTGCCTCTGGGCAACGAGGCCCTCAGCGCCTACCTGGGAAACGAGCTCGAGGCCGCCCGGGAGGCGCTCGGGGTATCCCGGGCGGGAAAGGGGCTCAGCGTCAAGCGCCTGGAGCGCCGCATCGCCGCCCTGGAGGAGACCTACCAGCGCCTCCTGGCCGCGACGAGCAAGGACGACGGGGTGTGCTTCACCGAGACCGGCATCGACTACGTGTTCGTCGACGAGGCCCAAGCCTTCAAGAACCGGCGGGTGGACTCGGCCATCGAGGGGATCGGCACCCCTGGCTCTCAGCGGGCCCAGGACCTCGACGCCAAGCTGTGGGTCCTGCGGCGCGCCCATGGGCCGCGCGTGGTCACCTTCGCCACCGCCACCCCGGTGACCAACTCCATCGCCGAGTGCTGGACCATGCAGTCCTACCTCCAGCCCGACGTGCTGGGCGAGCTTGACCTCGGCGCCTTCGACTCCTGGGCCGCCACCTTCGGACGCACCGTCACCGCCTTGGAGCTGGCGCCGGATGGAGCGGGCTATCGGATGCAGACCCGCTTCGCCCGGTTCCAGAACATCCCCGAACTGCTCACCCTTTACCGCCAGGTGGCCGACGTGCGGACCACCGAGGACCTGGCCCTGCCCACACCCGAGCTGACCGGGGGCGGACCCGAGACGGTCATCGTCCCCGCCACCGACGAGCTACGGGCCTATGTGGCCGGCCTGGCCGCCCGGGCCGAGGCGGTGCGCTCCCGCTCGGTCACCCCGGCCGAGGACAACATGTTGGCCATCACCGGCGACGGACGCCGAGCCGCCCTCGATCTGCGCCTGGTCGGTGGGCGCTCTGACCCCCAAGCCGGCAAGCTGGCCGTCGCCGCCGCGCGCATCGCCGGCATCCATCACGCCAGCCGCCATCACCTCTATCTCGACGCCTGGGGGGAGCCCCACCCGCGGGCCGGGTCCCTCCAGCTGGTGTTCTGTGACGTGTCCACCCCGGCGGGCAAGGGCTGGAACGCCTATGACGAGCTGCGGGGCCTCTTGGCCGAACGCGGCGTGCCGGCCGGCGAGGTGGCCTTCGTGCACGAGGCGGGCACCGACCAGGCCAAGGCCGAGCTCTTCGCCGCCGCTCGGGACGGGAGGGTGGCCGTGCTGGTCGGCTCCACCGACAAGATGGGGGTGGGCACCAACGTCCAGGCCCGCGCTATCGCCCTGCACCACCTCGACTGCCCCTGGCGGCCGGCGGATATCGAGCAGCGAGAGGGCCGGATCCGCCGCCAGGGCAACCAGAGCCCGGAGGTATCCATCTACCGCTATGCCACGGAGGGGTCGTTCGACCCGTTATCCCGAGATTCCGGGCGGGCCCGGGCAGCCTCCCGGTCAGACACTTCCATTGACCCCGTAGGCCGACAGGTCAGTGAGCTGCACCAGCTTGACGCGCTCAATAGCGAAGCGGTGAGCCTTGAGCACCAGAGCAGTCTCGCGCGTCTGCGTCTTGGCGACCCAGCGGTTCGCGGCGGAAAGAGCGGAGAACTCGACCGGCACCTCGTTGACCGGGATGCGGACGGCCTGCCAGCCGAACTCCTCGCGAACGAGGCGCTCACTCCAGACATCGGATGCCGCGCCCATGTTCTCGGGCGAAGGACGAGGGCTCTCGTCCAACCCCAGGTGCCAGCAGAGCTCGGCCTCGAGCTGCTCGCGCAGTGGTGGGTCCCCACCGTCGCTCCTCTGCGATGCCACTCGAAGCTCGGCACCATCGGGAGCGACGTGGCGCAAGGCCATTGTCTGGACCTCGATCGGTCCGAGCCGGTTGAACATCCCGAAGGGGCCGAAGTGTCGGAGACGCTGCGCCCCGCCAACTCCTCCAAGGCTCCGTCCACCTTCCCAGTCGCCTGGCAGGCCGTAGAGCGGGAAGGGCGGATCGAGGAAGAGCCGCTCGGTCTGCCGACGGCGGTCCTCCGCCTTGCCCGCTCCGCGGGGAGTGGCAAGCCGAAGTGGCGCGCTGGCAGGAAACTGACGACGGCGGTAGCGGCGGGAGGCCACCGCGACAGTGGAGACCCCGCCGCCCCGGTTGTCAAGGTCGCCCTCGGCCATGGCGGTCCAAGCCGTCCCTCATCCCGCCGCGGTCTCAAGGGCGGCGGCGACATCATCGTCGAGGTCCTCGGCCCGGCGCAGAGCGCTGCGGATGCGGTCGATTTCCAGCTCCCTCGCCGCCAGCTGGCCGGCGGGCTCGGCTGCTTCCCGGGCGCGGACCAGGGCCCGGCTGTGGGAGGCCAGCATCTGGCGGAAGACCGGAATGGCGCTGCGCTTGGGCTGGGCATGGGCGCAGTCGAGACAGACCAGGCCCCGCGGGCAGTGCTCACCGGTGGGCAGGGCACAGAGGTGGGTTCCCATGTCCCGCATCGAGCAGCTGGTGGAGAAGGCTCTCCATTCCGCCAGCGTGGGTGCGCGCAGGGAGTCAGCGCCGTAGACACCGAGGTACATGCCGCGCACGGCCTTGCGGTATTCCTCGACCATCCGGGCCGGATAGAGCTTGGCATAGATCATGACGGTGTCGAGGCTGGTGTGGCCGAGAAGGGACTGGATCACCTGGACCGGCGTGTTGTTGTTCAGGTGCTCGGAGGCGAACACCCGCCGGCAGTCATGCGGGCGCAGCACCAGTGGGCTTCCGTCGGAGTGGCGGGCGCCAGCGGCCGAGGACAACTTGCGCAGCCGGTAGCGAATGGTGTTGGTGCCCATGGCGCTCGGATGCCCGGCGCCTTGAAGCAGGTAGGGAGCCCGGGGAAGGGGCCGCAGCTCGTGATCGTCCCGCCGGTCACAAGCCGGGACCTGATCTGTGCCATAGAAGGCCCGGACGTGGCGGACGACCTCGGCGATGACCCGGCCGAGACCGTCGCCGATAGGGATGGTGCGGGCCCCGCCGAGCTTGGACGGCTTGACGTGGAGCAGGTAGTAGATCTTCCCGTCGAGCAACTGGCGGCGCAACACGTCGAAGGTCGTCAGCTCGCATACCTCTTCCACCCGCAGCCCGCTGGTCACCAACAGCTCCACCAGCGCCCAGTCCCAGAAGCTGGTGGCCTCGGCGGCCAGAGCGCGCTGGTCGCCCGGCCTGGCGGCCAGGGCCTGCTCGGCCTCGTGCCAGCGCCGCAGGGCGAAGGCCCGGATGTTGGGCATCTCCCGCTCCAGGTCCAGGACGGTGGCGGTCATGCGTGCGTCCCGGCGCAAGCGGGCCTGGCGGAACCCGGCATCGAGAAAGTCGAGGCGGGTCAAGGGCACCATCGGTGGGGCGTGCTCGGCGAAGGGGGAGTCCTCTTCGGTGGCCCAGGTGCAGATGTCGGCGAAGAACGTCCTGGCGTTGACCAAGAAGGCGTGGGCACTCGTGCTCACATCGCCGTCGCTCTGGCGGCTTGTTTCCCGGGCTCGGCTGAGCACGTATTCGACGAAGCCCCGGGCCGCTGCCGGTGTCACGTCGCGACAGGCGGTGATCTCCGGGTGCTGGAGCTCCAGGTAGCGCCAGAAGTGCACCATCGCGCCTGTCTTGTGGCGAAGGGTGGCATAGCGGTCGCTCAGTCGAGTGGCGTAGGTCTCGAGATACAGGGCGGTGATGGGCTTGGCCCAGGCGGGAATGTCGGCGGTCTCGGCCAACTGGGTAGGGCTGAGCCGCTCAACGCGCAGCCGCCGGGTGCTGCCGCGCAGCGGACCCCGTTCGATCACTCCCAGGCGGCTCAGGACGGCGTCGATCAAGTCGGCCCCCTGACACCCGAGGGGCAAGGCGGCCGGGTCGGCCTCGCCGAGCTGGTCCCAGCTGTCACATCCCCGGCTGAGAAGCAGATGCAGCCCCGAGCGCAGCGCCAGGTTCTTGAACCAGGGCGTCCCCCACTCCAGTGACTCGGCGGTCTTGGTGAAGATGGCCCGGGCGGCCCAGAGCGGATCGTCGGCGGGAAGGCGTTCGACCCACTGGTTAAGCCGCATGCCCGACATGGTCAGGCTCGGTCGGGCCAGACGGGAGATGACCAGCATCCAGGCTCCCCATGTCCAGCACACGCCGACCGGCAGTCGCTCCCGCCCGGCGACCCAGCCCGGCCACACCGAAGACTCGAAGGCGTCCCAGCGATCCTGCAGGCGCTCACCGGGAAGTCCGTCGAGGACATCGGCGGTGAGGGCGGTCGCTCGGCGCACGCGTCGGGTGCGGTCGGGGTCCCACCGGTAGCGGGGCAGGACCGCTGCCACGTGGGCCAGGAGCGCCTCTCGGTCGTAGGGGGACACGGCGAGAAGCCGGGCCGCGTCCAGGTCGGGATGGCTGGTGCTCACGCTGGCTCCCCGGGCAGCACTCGGGGCGAGGCGATCGCGTCGAGCTCCTCGATCGTGGAGGAGTCGTAATGGAACGCGTAGACGGGCTCATCAGATTCCGGACGCTCCGTGGCGCGGGCGGCGCCGGTGAGCAGGCGGGTCTCGAGGCCGGCCACGGCCTGGACCATGGCGGCCTGGTCGACATGGGCGTAGATGTCAGCGGTGGTGCTGATGTGCTGGTGGCCCAGGAGCTCCTGGGCCACCTTGAGCCCGGAGGTCTCGGTCACGTGCTGGGCCACGGTGTGGCGGAACATGTGGGCGCGGACCTTCACGCCGGCCTTGCCCGCCGCGTAGCGCAGGGAGGCCTCGAAAGCCGAATAGCCGAGAGGGCGACCCCGTCCCCGGCGCAGCCCGACCCAGGCCGCGTCTGTTTCCGGTTCACCGCGCTCCTCGGTCAGATATCGGTCGAAGGCGGCCCAGAACTCGGACACCACCGGAACCCGGTGCTCGTCGCGGGCACCCTTCAGCCGCACCACGATGGCCGAGCGGCGGCGGTCGAGGTCGGCCAGGGACATGCCGAGGATGCCGTGGCGTCCGTGCTCGTCGCTCCAGTCGCCGATGCGCTGGCCGGTGGTGGCCAGCAGCAGCAGGATCGAGGTGTCCCGCCAGGACACGGCCGCCTCGATCAGGCTGCGCACCAGCTCGGGGTCCAGGTCAGCTGGCAGGCGGCGGGGGACACGGCGGCGCAGCTCGGCTCGTCCCCGCCGCAGGGGGAGGTCCCGACCCGGCATGCCGTGGGACGGGTAGGCCGGCTTGGCTGCCGGGACCGGGCTGGAGCGCCCCACCCAGGACCCGCTGGCCCGGTCATCGTCCCGGCGGATGAGAAAGGCGAAGAACGACCCCAGCACGCTGAGGCGGTGGTTGATCGTGCGGGCAGCCCGCGGACCTCCGGCTGGTCGGCGGCCATCAGAGCCCGCGGTCCGATCTCCCCGGGCGAAGCCGTCGATGTAGGCGGTGATGTCCCCCCGCTTGACGGCGGTGAGGGGGGCGTCGTGCTCGACGAGCCAGCGCCCGAAGTCGGCGAGGCCGAGCCGGTAGGAGCGCACCGTGTAGCTGCTGGCTCCTCGGACGGCCAGGTGGGCGAGGAACTCCGCGAGGTCGGTTTCCGGTATCCCCGGGCGGCTGTCGGTCCTCATCAGGGCTCCGCCAGAACGCTACGAACCGGCGCTCCAGGTAACGCGGACCCTTGTCTCTCGCGCAAAATCTCGAGACAAGACATCTACATGTGGCAGACCCTGGAGCGCAAGGCCGCCTTCATCAACCAGGTGGCCACCGGGCGCGCCACTGACCGGGAGGTGGACGACATCGGCGACCAGGCGCTGTCCTACGCCGAGGTCAAGGCCCTGGCCACGGGCAACCCGCTCATCCTGGAAAAGGCGGCCGTGGATACCGAGGCGTCCCGCCTCGGCCGGCTCCGGCGGGCCCATCTCGATGACCAGCACCGACTGCGTGGGGCCTTGGACGCCGCCGAGCGCCGGGCCCGGACCGCCGCCGAGCGCATCGCCGCCCTGGAGGCGGCCATCTCCCGCCGCCTCGACACCCGGGGTGAGCGCTTCGGGATGACCGTGGGCGACACCCGCCACACCAAGCGCGCCGAGGCCGGTGGTCACCTGCACGCCGCCCTTAGCGCCCGTCTGGCCGCCACCGGCGCCGGCGGGGTCGACTCGGGTCCCATCGGTACCCTGGCCGGGCTGGAGCTTCACGGCGGAGTGGATCGTCGCGACGACGACGAGGTGTCCCTCGCCCTTCCCCAGGCCGGCGTCGTGCTGGCCTACTCGGCCCAGGAGTGGGCCGGGATCGAGCCAGCCGGGCTGGTCGGGCGCCTGGAGCGACGCATCCAGGGACTGGAGGGCGTCCTGGCCGACGCCCGCGCCGAACAGGGGGCCGCCACCGCCGAGGCGGAGCGGGCCCGGGCCCGCATCGGTGCCCCCTTCGCCTACGACGAGGCGCTGCGCCGCCTGGCCCATCGACAGGCCGAGATCACCGAGGCGCTTCTGCCTGGCCCCGAGCCCGTCTCGGGCGAGGCGGTATCAGCCGATTCCAGCGCGCCGGAGCGCATGGCGGCCCGCCTCGCCGCCCTGGGCCGGCGGGAGGAGGGCCATCCCCCGCCGTCCCTGGCCCGCTGAGCCCGCCATCGGGCCGGGCCGGGTGTCCAGATGAGCCCTTGCCAGGGTCACTCTGGCGCCTGGCGTCGGGCGCTACGATGATCCTCACGGCTCGATGAGTCGGATTCCGCCAGGTCTTCGGCGGGCGCTCGGGGTTGGCGACATGGCCCCCTCCCAAGGTGATCAACCTGGAAAGGAGGGGCGACATGCATCGACTCGCCCACAACCTGTCCCACAGTCCCGAGGATGACGCCGGTGGCGACACCCGCCTCCGGGCCCATCCACCCCGCTCCTCGCTCAGCCTCGACGGCATCCTCGTCACGAGCGTCGAGGCGGAGCGCCGCCCGATGACCTACCAGCCCCTCGATCAGGTTTGGCTCTTCCGCCAGGAGCAGACCTGGAGCGTCATGACGCTGCGGCGCGCCGGGACCTGGAGCGACGACGGCGTTGGGGCACCCGTGTCGGGCACGGCCGCGGTGGTTATCGAAGAGGCGGACTGCCTCGGAGCGCTTTCGGAGATGGTGCAGGCCCGCTACGGCGCGAGCGGGTGGGTCAGCCTGGCCGACGCCGGCCACGACCACGACGCCGAGCTGTTCGGGGCTTGGGTGCCCCGCCAGATCGAGGCAGACCTCGATGCGGCGGTCTTCCGGACCGGTTGGGCCGGGCCGCCTCGCTCCTTCGCCCCCGGGGCGCCCGGCGGCCTCAGGGCCGAGATCGAAGGCCACCTCCTCCGCTCCGGCTTCGAGGTGATCTCACTCGGCCCGCCGCCCCGACCGGGCGCGCCGGGCGAGAACTTTCGCCTGGCCCAGGGGGTCCTGGCCCGGCACGGGCGGGAGATGGTGGTGATCGTGCGGGTGGGCGGCGCCGGGGAGATCTACACCCGACTGGCGGATCCGACCGACATCGCCGGGCCGGTCATGTGGGAGAGGGGTGGCGAGGTTGCGTAGCTCCCAGCGCCGGCCGCCGGCGCCGTCTGTCGGCGCCCCGCGCGCACGGGAAGAGGCGGATCGCCTGGCCGAAGCCCTGGCCAACGGCGGACGACTGGAGGAGCGCGTGGTCCAGGGGGCGCCGCTCGGGGTGGGGGAGGTGGCCTACGGCGAGCTCACCGCCACTGGCTGGCGCTACTTCGGCCTCGGCCAGGCTCTGTATGAGAAACGGACGGTCCTGGTGGGCGGGCCGCTGCTTATGATGGCCACCGGGCTGGCCAGCGCCATCGGGAACCGAAACGCCCGCCTAGTGGCCGAGGCGGCGGCGGCCCCGCAATGGAGGCCGCTCGGGTCCTTGCGGATCGTCGTCAGCTCCGAGCGCCTGTTGGTCTGGCACCAACAAGTTTGGTGGTCGGTGTGGCTGTCGGGCATCACCGATGTGCGTCGCTACCCCGAGCACCAGACCCTCGACCTGTTCTTCGGGTCCGATCCGCCGTATCGGCTGGTCGGGCCGGACGTGGTCCCTCTCGGCGTCGTTCTCGCGCGAGCACTCAGCTCAGGTCCTGCGAGGCCGGGCGGCGATGGGCAACACCACTCATTCCTTGCTGTCCAGCAAAGAATCGAGTAGACACGCACGATGGCCAGCAACCTGGTGACGACGGGGCAGCTCGGGGAGAGCTTGGGCGTCACCCATACCAGGGTCGCCGACATCATCCGAAACGCCGATGACTTTCCCGACCCCGAGGTGATCCTTCCCAATGGCACCCGACTATGGCGCAAGCAAGTAGCGCTCAGATGGTTCGAGGAGCACCCCCGGCGGAAGTACGAGAGGCGCACAGATTCGGTGTCGACCGCTGCGGCCGAGAAGCCATGAGGTCCGTGTCGGTACTTCGAAGGGGAAGAGCCGTCACACCCCACCCCTACGCTGCCCAAGTCATGTGGAGCGGAAGGCCGGGAGGAGGGGCTCGTCGATGAAATTCTCAGACCTGACGACTGGTTCCCGCGCCCACGGCCTGGTTGGTGAGGGGGCCGTCGAGATCATCCTGGTGGAGCCTCACGGCGACAACGTCGCCACCGTCACCTGGCGGGACTCAAATGGTGGTCTGGCGTCCCGCCTCGTGTATCAGGACGACCTGAATGCCCTCAAAGTCGAGCTGGCCGGTCGCAACTGGACCTTCGACGCCAACGGCGAAGAGTTCCTGCTCGCCAGCGAGGCCCGAAGGCTCTCTGTGGCACACCTCTTCGACCCGCTGCTGGCGGTCAACGCCAGCGCCATCGATCCGCTGCCACACCAAATCCGCGCCGTTTATGGCGAGATGCTGCACCGGCTCCCTCTCAAGTATCTCCTCGCCGACGATCCCGGAGCGGGCAAGACGATTATGGCGGGGCTGCTCATTAAAGAGCTGATACTCCGAGGCGATCTTCACCGCTGCCTCATCGTCGCTCCCGGCAACCTGGTCGAGCAGTGGCAGGACGAGATGGGAGAACGGTTCGGCCTCGAATTCTTCATCCTCACCAATCAGGACATTGAGGCTTCGAGAATCGGCAACCCCTTCGAGGAGCGCAGCCTCCGCATCGCCCGCCTCGACCACCTGGCGCGAAATGACGAGTTGGTGGCGAAGGTTGGAGCTGTCGAGTGGGACCTGGTTGTGGTCGATGAAGCCCACAAGATGAGCGCCTCCTACTACGGCAACGAGCTGAAGCGCACGAAGCGTTACATCCTCGGTGAGGCGCTCGGCCGGGCTACTCGGAACATCCTTCTCATGACCGCCACCCCACACTCCGGCTATGAGGACCAATTCCAGCCCTTCATGGCGCTGATCGACCCGGAGCGGTTTGCCGGCAAGCCACAGGACAACCACGCCGTCGACGTCTCCGACATCATGCGCAGGATGTTGAAGGAGGACCTCCTCCGCTTCGACGGGACGCCGCTGTTCACCGAGCGGCGGGCGTACACGGTGAACTACCAGCTCTCACCATTGGAGGCTCGCCTCTACGAGAAGGTGACGAACTATGTGACCGATGAGATGAACCGCGCCGACCGGCTGGGCGAAGGACAAGGTCGTCGGCGAAATACTGTCGGGTTCGCGCTGACCATCCTGCAACGGCGTCTCGCCTCGTCACCCGCGGCCATCCTCCGTTCGCTCGAACGACGGCAAGAACGGCTCATGGCACGGCTGGAGGAAGCGCAACAAGGAAACCAGACGACGCTAACTGCCGGTCCAGAAATGTCTGATGACGATATCGAGGACTTCGACGACCTGCCCGATGAGGAGCGCGAGGACCTTGAAGACGAGTTGGTTGATGAGGCGAGCGCTGCCGCCACGGTTGCTGAACTAGAAGCAGAGATTCAGACTTTGATCGGGCTGGTGCAACTCGCTCTCCAAGTCCGTCGATCTGCCAAGGACACGAAGTGGGAGCAGTTGCGAGGCCTCCTGTCCGAAGCGCCCGAGATGAAGGACGCGTCCGGGAAGCGTCGCAAGGTCATCATCTTCACTGAGTACAAGGACACCCTTAACTACCTAGCCGAACGACTACGCAACAACCTCGGCCGTGACGGCGCGGTTGTCGTCATCGACGGCAGTACCAAGCGCAAAGACCGTAAGGAACGTCAGGAGTCGTTCACCGTCGACCCGGACGTGACCTTCCTCGTTGCCACGGATGCGGCCGGTGAGGGCATCAACCTGCAGCGGGCGAACCTCCTCGTCAACTACGACCTGCCGTGGAACCCGAATCGCATTGAGCAGCGGTTCGGTCGAATTCACCGCATCGGGCAGATCGAGGTCTGCCACATGTGGAACCTGGTGGCGACCGAGACGCGGGAAGGCGATGTCTACAACCGCCTCCTCTTGAAGCTCGAACAGGAGCGGCTATCGCTTGGCGGACGGGTGTTCGACGTGTTGGGTCAGGTCTTCGCTGGCGACGAGTTGAAGAAGTTGCTCATCGAGGCGATCCGCTACGGCAATCAGCCGGAAGTGAAGGCGCGACTCGACCGGGTCATTGACGAACACGTGAGTGATGGCCTCCGTGAGGTATTGGCGGAGCAAGCCCTGCACTCGCAGATGATGAGCCTGGCGGACGTCGAGGAGATTCGCCTCGACATGGAGCGAGCCGCCGCGCGTCGGCTCCAGCCCCACTTCATTCGACTCTTCTTCGAGCAGGCATTCCAGAAGATCGGCGGGAGAATGGCCCGCCGGGAGGACCGGCGGTACGAGATCACTCACGTTCCGGCGGCGGCGAGGGACCTGCAGCCGAGGAGCGGCTCCGGTGTATCGGTGCAGCGGAAGTACGAACGGGTGACCTTCGAGCGCGACCGGATGTTGGTCGCAGGCCGTCCTCCTGCATCGCTCATCGCCCCGGGAGACCCGCTATTCGATGCTGTTCTCGGCCGCACCCTGGAGCGAGTCGGGAGCCTCTTGGACCAGGGTGCGGTCTTGGTTGATGACAGCGACCAAGGTGACGAGCCCCGCCTGTTGATGTACCTCGAACATTCGATTACCGATGGCCGCGTTACGGCGACGGGCCGAGCGAACACCGTCTCGCGACGCTTTCAGTTCGTCTTCATGAACTCGAAGGGCGAGACGACGGGCACCGAAGGAGCTCCGTACCTGGATTACCGCCCCGCGACTCCCGACGAGCTGGCGACGGTCGAGGGCCTTCGGGCCGAGGACTGGGTGCGCAACGACGTGGAGAAGAGAGCGGTGGACTATGCCATCAGCCAGCTTGCCCCCGAGCACTTGGCGCAGGTGAGGGCGCGCACCGTCGCTCGTGTCGACAAAACCGAGCAGAAGGTCCGAGAGCGGCTTCTGCGGGTCATCGCCGATTGGGACAACAGGGCGAACCGATTCGCCCAGCAGGAAGCGTCGGGCCGCCAGCCCCGGATGAATGCCCAGGCGGCTCGGGACCGGGCGGCAGAGTTCGACAACCGGCTCCAGCGGCGGCTCGCCGAGCTGGACCGGGAACGCCAGCTCGCTCCCCAGCGGCCCCTCGTTATCGGTGCGGCTCTTGTCGTGCCATCTGGCCTACTTCGACGGCTGGCCGGAGAGAGCGACCCGCAGGCTGCGCTGTTTGCCCGGGAGACCCAGAGGGTTGAGCGCCTCGCCGTCGACGCGGTTAAGGCGGCAGAGCGGTCCCTTGGTCGTAACCCGAAGGAGATGCCCCACAACCATCCAGGTTACGACGTCGAATCCAAGGCTGGATGGGGCGAGCTGCTGTTCGTCGAGGTGAAGGGCAGGGTCGTAGGTGCAGCGACCGTCACCATTACGAGGAACGAGATCCTGACTGGACTCAACAAAGGCGACCACTACATCCTCGCCCTTGTCCGAG
This sequence comes from Actinomycetota bacterium, assembly GCA_027315345.1. Taxonomy (GTDB): domain Bacteria; phylum Actinomycetota; class Acidimicrobiia; order Acidimicrobiales; family JAJPHE01; genus DAHUYE01. Next base: position 163 of record DAHUYE010000040.1, on the reverse strand, counting down.
TGTCCCCTGACGATTCAGTCGAGGTTGAGTCCCGCGCGGTGGTGTAGGAAGCCGTCGTCTGCGACAGTCTTCGCATCAACCTCGAGCTGAAGGCGGTTGCTCTCAACTCGTGGATGATTGATACCGCGGATCGTCTGGGTTGTAAAGCACCTTCTTTCGTTGA
>DAHUYE010000035.1 GCA_027315345.1 Actinomycetota bacterium | reverse complement strand
CGTGACGAGGGCTGGGCCGCCGACGGTCAGTTGCACTGCGCCGCCTGGCTTTCGTGGCGGTGTGGTCTTGCTCGCTCCACCGCTTATGAGAAATTGCGTCTGGCCCATGAGCTGTCCCGGCGTGGCGTGGTCCATGACGCCTTTGCCAGCGCGGAGATCTCCTATTCAGCCGCCCGGGCCATCTGTTCACTCGATGACGCCTCGACCGAGGTGGATACCGCCCTGGTGGAACTGGCCCGTTCCGGCACCGTGCACGATGTGGAAGCTGCCGTGCGCTACTACGCCGCCCTCGCCTCCCAGGAGCGGGGTGGTCCCTATGACAAACCCGAACGCCGGGAGATACGTATCTGGAAGGGCCATCACGGACTGGGCCAGCTCCGGGCCACCCTGAGCAATGACGAGCTGGCCGCGGTCGAGGCCATGCTGCGGGCCTTTATGGCACCCCCGGGTGGAGAGGATCCCTTCCCGGAGGCGCCGGCGGCGGCCGATGGGCAGTCGGCACGTGCGCACGATGAGGGCTCTGGTGGCGTGGACCCCTTCCCCGACTCGCCGGCGGAGGCCGATGGGCAGTCTGCACGTGCGCACGATGAGGGCTCTGGTGGCGAGGACGCCTTCCCGGGAGCGCCGGCGGAGTCCGATGACCAGTCTGCACGTGCGCACGATGAGGGGGTCGACCTCTCGGCGGAGTTGGACTGGCGGGTGAAGTATGGCCAGACCCGGGCGGATGCGTTCATGGACGGCGTGGCGGTGGCCATGGCCCATATAGGGGAAGGCCACGCGTCTGGTGCTGACCGTTACCTGGTACACCTGGTGGCCGAGGTGGCGGATAGCTCCGGTCTGCCGGGCGGGCCGGCGGAGCTGGTGGATGGATCACCCCTGGATAAAGAGGTGGCCGCCCGCATCGCCTGTGATGCCAGCTTCATCACCCACCTCATCCGCGAAGGTGGTGAGCCTCTCTATCTGGGTCGCAAGGTCCGGGACTGGACCACGGCCCAGCGCCGGGCCATCACGGTGCGGGATAGAGGGCGGTGTCGCTTCCCTGGTTGTCAGCGGGGCATTACTGACATCCACCACGTGGTCGAATGGGAGGAAGGCGGGCCGACCGATGTCAGTAATGGGGCCTTGCTGTGTGGTCGACACCATTCTCTGGTCCATCAGGGATACCGGGCCAGTGGTGACGCCAATGTCGAGCTGAGTTTCCACCGGCCCAACGGGACGGTGCTGGCTACTACGGCTCCGCCGGCGTCACGGCCGTCGTTGTTCCGGGCGGCGGCGTGAAGCGCCTGGCTCGGCAGCCGTTACAAGTCCTTCGTAGGTTGAACTTCCTTCCCCCTCAACAGTTGATTCCGACCGGTCCGGAGGGGCACCATGGCCATAGATGAGCAGTCCCGCTACAGCCTGCACCAACTCCTGGAGGGGGTCCTCGGTCAGTCGGGGGCCAACTCTCTGATGGAACTGCTTCCGCCCGTGGGGTGGGCCGACGTGGCGACCAAGGGGGACCTGGATGCCCTCGAGGGCCGCCTCGGCGGACGGATCGAAGCGTTGGATGCCCGCCTCAGCGGCCGCATCGACGGGCTGGGTGGCCGCATGGAGGCGATGGAGGAGCGGGTGCTGGGCCGGATCGAGCACGTGGCCCGGGTCCAGACCTGGAGCTTCGCCGGCGCCCTCATCGCCGCCATGGGGCTGGTGGCCGCCCTACCCCACCTCTGATCGACAGCTCCTTCGCCCCGGGGGCCGGCCTAACATTGGCCCCAAGCAACACAAAGGGGGCCTGATGAAGAGGTTTCTGCCGGTGGACGAGCTGGCCCGGGACGCCCGCTTCGCCTGGATCCACGAGTCCGAGCGGACCAACGACCCACGCTCCGGGCCCCAGAACAACGGTAACTACCAGCGGGCGCCCCGTTTCTCCCCCGATGACGAGGACAGCCTGGACCGGGCCCGGGGCCTCATGCACGGCATCTTCATGGGCGAGGTCCAGGCCCTGGAGGGAGCCGGGCGGACCTGCTGGGACTTCGACACCGGCGCCGGTGAGCACGAGGCCCCCTACGCCTTGAAGCTGGACATGGCCCGCCAGTGCTGGGACGAGTCCCGCCACGTGGAGATCTCCATCAAGCTGGCCGAGTGGATGGGCACCGAGATCGGTGAGTTCGGGGAGGGCCGGGGCCTCTACCAGGCCGCCTGCAACCCCGACCCGGCCCTGCGCCTCACCGCCGTCAACCGGGGCATCGAGGGCCTGGCCATCGACGTGTTCGCCACCATGCGAAAGTTCGGCCAGGCGGCGGGGGACCCGGTCCTCACCTTCTGCGAGGACTGGATGCTGGCCGATGAGGTCACCCACGTGAAGATGGGATCGGATTGGCTTCGCCGCCTCACCGCCGATGACCCTGAGCGGCGGGAGCGGGCCCTGGAGTTCCAGCGCCTGGTGGACAAGATCTTCTCCAGCGCCGGGCGGGCCGAGGAGTCCAAAGAGGACGCCCGCCAGTTCCGCAAGCTGGCCGGCTTCAGCGATGAGGACATCGACGAGGCGCATGTCCCCCTGGCCGCCGAGGAGGAGCGGGCCGCCCGCCTGGCCCTGGTGGCCGGCTCAAGGACCGTTGCACCCTCTCGGTAGCGTCGGACCCGCCGACGTGGCGACAGAGCGCGATCTGGACTCCTTGGAGGGCCGTCTGGGGGACCGCATGGACGGGCTGGAGGGCCGGAGCCGCCCGGCCTCACCTCTGAGGTCCGCCCGCCACTGACGGGACCGACCTGCTCGGTGACCTGCAGGGCCCGGCCATCTCCGAAGCATCCGAGGAGGCCTTCGCCCGACCGGGCCCGAGTTGGACCATCTCCCCTTTGTCGGAATGCGACCTCATGTTCACGGTGACGACGCCGACTGTTCAGGGTAGGGCGGGTTTTGGCGGCTGAGCCGGTTCGTAAGCTCCGCCCCCGGGTCGAGGAAGGGGCTCCCATCCGATGGCGTCAGTCAGTAGAGGTCTCAGCCGGAGGAAGTTCCTGGGGGCGGCCGCCGCTATCGGCCTCGGGGCCACCGGCCTCGACTCCTGGCTGGCCTCGGTGGTCGACCGGGCCTTCGCCGCCTCCGACCCGGCCGGCTGTGGGGACCTGTCCGATATAGAGCACTTCGTTTTCGTCATGCAGGAGAACCGCAGTTTCGACCACTACTTCGGCACCCTGTCCGGTGTGCGCGGCTTCGATGACCCCACCGTGCTCGAGCAACAGGTCGGCGGTAAGAGCTATCCGATCTGGAACCAGTTCGGGTGGGAGCCGGGGGTGGGCGCCACCAGCGTGGGCTACACCTCGCCCTTCGAGCTGCTCGAGGATGCCACCCACGACGGCCAGTGGCTCAACGACCCGACCCATGACTGGGGACCCCAGCACCGGTGCTGGAACAACGGGGCCATGGACAACTGGCTGCGCACCCACGTGGCGGTGGATGGAGCGGCCAACGCTCCCATCATCATGGGCCACTACAACCGCTCCACCCTGCCCTTCTATTACGCCCTCGCCGACGCCTTCACCGTCTGCGACGCCTACCACTGCTCGGTCATCGGGCCCACCTACCCCAACCGGCTGTACTGGATGTCCGGGATGCTCGATCCCCACGGCCAGTACGGCGGACCGCTGGTGGAGACCTTCGGGTCCTTGGCGGCCCAGCCCCAGCTCTACAACTCCTACACCTGGAAGACCATGCCCGAGGTGCTGGAGGAGGCCGGCGTGAGCTGGAAGGTCTACCAGAGCCCGGATTCCCTTGAGGGCCTGGAGGGCGGCCTCCTCATGGACAACATCCTGCGCTACTTCAAGCAGTACAACTCGGCCGGGACGCTCAATCAGAAGGCGCTGCTCCCCACCATCGGGATGAGCCCGGCCACTCCCGGAAACTTCGAAATCGACGTGGCCACCAATTCCCTGCCGTCGGTGTCCTGGGTCGTGACCGACTTCCTCTACTGCGAGCACCCGGCCGCCCCGCCGCAGTACGGGCAGTACGCCTTGGCCCACATCCTCGACACCCTTCTGTCCAATCCGGCCGTGTGGGAGAAGACGGCCGTGATCCTCAGCTATGACGAAAACGGGGGATTCTTCGATCACGTCCCACCCCCGACGGCGCCCCCGGGTACACCCGACGAATACATCACTGTCCCGATCGCCTCGGTGGCCGAGTCCGAAGGCGTCACCGGCCCGATCGGGCTCGGCTTCCGGGTTCCCTGCGTGGTCATCTCCCCCTACAGCCGGGGCGGCCTGGTCTATTCGGGCGTGTCCGACCACACCTCCCAGCTCCGTCTCATCGAAACGCGCTTTGGCACGCCGGTTCCCAATCTCAGCGCCTGGAGGCGGAGGACGGTCGGGGATCTGACCGGCGCCTTCAACTTCGCCGCCGCTTCCAACCCGGCCGCCCCGGTGCTGCCGGCGGTGCCGATGCCCCTGGACGGACTGGTCCTGGGCGGACCCGGCGGCATCACCATCGACACCACCTCCACCGAGGAGATCGACCAGCAGGGCTTGTCCAACGGGGTACTGGCCACGGATGGAATGGGTCGTCCCTACACCGTCCCGCCCAACGCCCAGCCCACTCAGGAGCCCGGTCCGCCCCGCCGCCAGCCCAGCGGGGTGGTCTGCGTCAGCGCCGCCGCCGGGCCCACCGGCACCTCGGCCCCGGCCACCACCGGGTCGGCCCCGCCCGCTGCCGTGCCGCCCACCGCCCCGGCTTCGGGCGCAGCCCTGGCCTCTACGGGGATGGACTCCACCGAGGCGGTCGAAGCGGCCGGGGCGGTGGCGCTGGTGGCCCTGGGCGGGGTGATGACGGCCTTGTCCAAGGAGTACCCCGCCCCCGAGTCCTCGGGCTGAGGAGGCCACCCCACTGGCGGATCCTGGCCGCCAGGGGTCGGGGGACGAAGGTGCCCCGTCGACAGATTGCCCCGTTGGGCCTACGGTCCAGGTGTGGCTGAGGGTGCCGGGAGCGTGGTCCGACTGGCCGGGCGGGAACTGCAGGCCTGGCTGCGGCCTCTGAGTCAGCCGGGGCTCGATCCCTGGGCCCGCATCGTCATCGAGGGCATCGAGAACATCCCCGCCACCGGCGGCGCCATCCTGGTGTTCAACCACCGCAGTTACTACGACTCGGTGGCGGTCAGCTACCTGGTGGCCAAGTCGGGGCGGAACGGGCGCTTCCTGGGAAAGAAGGAGGTCTTCGACGTACCGGTGGTCGGAGCCATCGCCAAGGCCATGGGCGGCATCCGGGTGGAGCGGGGGACCGGCTCGGACGAGCCGCTGGAGCGGGCCGCCGACTCCCTGCGGGCCGGGTATCTGATCGCCATGGCGCCCCAGGGCACCATCCCCCGGGGCCCGGCCTTCTTCGACCCCGAGCTCAAGGGGCGCTGGGGTGCGGCCCGGCTGGCGGCCATGACCGGCGTGCCGGTGGTGCCGGTCGGGCTGTGGGGAACCGAGAAGGTCTGGCCCCGCAGTGAGCGCCTGCCCCGCCTGCCCTGGCCGGGCCAGGCCAAGCCGGTGGTGACGGTGAGAGTCGGTCAGCCCTTCAAGGTGACAGCCAAGGACCCGGATGTGGCCACCCGGGCCATCATGAAGAAGATCACGGCCCTTCTCCCCATCGAGGCCCGCCGGCGGCGGACCCCGACGGAGGAGGAACTGATCCGGACCTACCCTCCGGGATACCGGGGCGATCCCAACGCCGAGGCGGACCGCCGTCCAGGCCGCGACACCTGATCGGAGCCACCATGCCATCCCCCGATAAGCACCCCACCGAGTACCGCCCCCGGGAGATGGCCTTCGACCGGCGTATGTCCGATCAGGAAGCGCTGATGTGGAACATCGAGAAGGACCCCTGGATGAACCCCAGCGGGGCCATCCTGACCCTCCTCGACCAGCCCGGGGACTACGACCTGATGCTGGCCAAGGTCAAGTACGGCCTGGCCAAGGTGCCCCGGCTGCGGGAACGGGTCGTCCCCGGCCTGGGCCGCCTGGCCCCCCCGGTGTGGGCCACCGATCCGGAGTTCGATCTGGCCTACCACGTCCGCCACCTGAGCCTGCCTGCGCCCGGTTCCATGCGCCAGCTGCTGGACCTGGTGACCCGGCTCTACGAGGAGCCCTACGACCGCACCCGGCCGCTGTGGATGTTCTATGTGATCGAGGGTCTGGCCGACGGGAGCGGCGCCCTGTTCACCAAGCAGCACCACGCCGTGGCCGACGGGATCGGGGCCCTGCGTATGGCCGAGGTGTACACCGACCTGGAGCGGAAGGTGCCCCGGCCCCCCGATGTGGATTTGGAGGCGATCTTCGCGGAGGCGGCCGCGGCCGAGGAAGGCGAGCTGCTCGAGGCCGGCGCCGACATGAGCGACTCCATCCTCGACACCGCCACCCGGACCCTGGGCCACAACCTGCGCCGCCAGGGCGGCATGGTGACCCGCCTGGCCGGAGAGGTCGGCGGTCTCCTGGGTAACCCCGGCCGCATTCCGGGTGGGGTCGGCAGCGCCGTGGGCCAGATCCGCTCCACCTTGGACACCGCCGCCGGCGGCCGGAGCATCAACGCCGGGGCGCCGCTGTGGACCCATCGCTCCCGCCGCCGGCATCTGGAGGTCATCCAGGTCCCCCTGGAGCCGGCCAAGGCGGCCGCCAAGGCCATGGGCGGATCGGTCAACGACTTCTTCGTGGCCGGGGCCGCCCTGGGCGCCCTCGCCTATCACGCCGAGCGGGACACTCCCGTCGAGGCCATCAACCTGACCTTCGTGGTCAGCACCCGCGCCGATAAGGCGGCCGGGGGAAACTCCTTCACCCCGGTCCCGCTGCAGGTCCCCGGAGGCGGAGCCGACACGGCCCGGGAGCGCTTCGATCAGGTGCGCGACCTGATGGCGGCCCGCCGCCACGGGGTGAGCGGCCGGGGGGCCATGAGCTCGGTGGCCGGCGTGGCCAACCTGCTGCCCACCTCGGTCACCACCCGCTTCGCCCGCCAGCAGGCGGCCCGGATCGACCTGGCCACCTCCAACCTGCGGGGGGCGCCCTTCCCGACCTTCATCGCCGGGGCCCAGGTCACGGCCGGCATTCCCCTTGGGCCGGTGGCGGGCACGGCTGCCAACCTGACCACCCTCAGCCAGAACGGTTCCCTGGACATGGGCCTCCTGGCCGATCCGGCCGCGGTGACCGACCCGGCCGGGCTGCGCCGCAACATCGATGAGGCCTACGCCGAGTTGCTGAAGGCGGGGGGCGGAGCCGGCTGAGCCGGCGGAACGGGGCGGGCTTAGGGCTCAAGGCCCTGGCTCCGTCAGTGCTCACCTGTTGGCGGCTCGGTGACCAGCCTCGTCCACGGAGGGAGTCAGGTGGTCGACCCCCATTAGGGTCTTGGCCATGCGCGCCTCGGTCAGCCTCCACATGAATGCCCCGCCGGACAAGGTCTGGGGGCTGGTCAGCGACATCACCAAGATGGGCGAGTACAGCCCCGAGGTGGTCGAGGCGGAGTGGATGGACGGGGCCACCGGCCCCGCCGTCGGAGCCCGCTACCGGGGCCACGTCAAGCGCAACGAGACCTGGCCCGTTCTCTACTGGACGACGTGCAAGGTCACCGAGTGTGTACCGGGCGAGGTCTTCGAGTTTGCCGTCGTGATGCGGGACCGGCCCGTCAACACCTGGCGCTACGAGTTCCGGGCCAGCCCCGAGGGGGGCACCGACGTCACCGAGTCCTTTGATCTGGGCGACAACTTCCTCACCAAGCTCTGGCGGCCGCTGGGTGGGTTCCTGCGGGAGCGCCGCAACCGGCGGGACATGCTCAGCACCCTGGAGCGGGTCAAGGCCGTGGCCGAGGCGGGGTAGCGGGCACAGACGCTGCGTCGCGGTAGAGGCGCTTTTATCAGGCTTCGAGAGTCCTCTACGGGTAGTAGGGCGGCTCCCCGGTCGGGAACTGTCCCAGCCCGAAGCGCTTGCCTCCGTAGACCTCCAGGTAGGTGCCGGTCTTGCCGTTGGCCTGGGACGTGCCGCTGGCATCCCAGTAGATCTGTCGGGAGTCATCGATGGCGGTGTGGAAGCCTTGATTGAAGTTCCAGGTGCCGGCCTGGCCGGTGCCCGCCGGGATCTTGGCCGTATTGGCGCCGATGGCGGCGGCGGTGAGGTCGGGCCCGGCTATCTGGAGCTGATTGAACATGGAGACCAGCTCGAAATAGTCCACCGCCGTGGAGGGGTTGAGCGGCACCCCGGCGGCGGCCAGCACCCGGCAGGCCTCCGCATGGGGATCGAGGATCGAGGCGGTGGAGGCAGCCTGGGACAGGCCGAAGAGGTGACCGGTGATCGCCTTCTGGTCCCACAGCTGGGCCCAATTGTCGGTGTCGGTCAGTGCGACTCCGATGAGGGCCCACTCCGGGTAGTAGTTCTGCTGGACGGCGTCCTGGGTGAGGAATATGGGCGAGATCGGGTCGCAGGCCAGCACCACGGTGGTGTCGTCGTTGGCGGCAAACTGGATGATCGCCTTCTGCGCATCCTGGGGGAAGGTGGAGACGTCCAGGGCGTAGTCGTACTGGTCCTCCCGGCTCTTGGCCACGTGGTACTGGCTCTCCTCCACCTGGGCGATCTGGTTGGCGCAGGACTCATAACCGGCGTTGTTGGGCACGTAGGTCCCGAACTTGCGCTGCTTGCCGTTGAGAGGGACGACACCGTCCGAGCCGGCCCACTTGGTCGGATAGGAGGTCAGCTGCTTGCCCGCCCACTCACCGACCTCAAGGGCGATCAGGGTGCAGTTCATGGTGATGCCCCACACATAGGGGTTCCAGGATTTGTACATGTACTCGGGGTAGTAGGCCGCTCCCTCGGGAACGTAGAGGTGATAGCGGGGGGCGCAGTCGGAGAAGGGCTGGGACTCGAATATGCCTCCCCAGTTGAGTCCCCGAAGGCATGCACCGAGTTGGCGGCGGTGTCGGCGTCGGCGCAGGCCGCCGCCTGGCCCTGGCCCAGCGTCTCGTTGGTGCCGCTGCCCTGGCCGTTGAACAGGTCCAGCTTGACCTGACGTCCGTACAGTTCGAACTGGGTGTTGAGGTACTTGACGATCTGCTGGATGTAGCCCCAGTTGGCATCGCTGCTGACCCCGCCGGCCGCCTCCCCCTCGGCCTGGACGGCCAGGGCGTTGGCCCCCTGGGAGTCCGAATACTTGCGGACGGCAATGGTGATGGTCGTGCCCGTCACCCCATTGGCCGTGGCGCCTCCGTTGTTCCCGCTGAACTTGGTTTCGCAGTAATCGGCGTAGGCGGAGTAGGGGATCTGGCGGACGCCGGGCCCACAGGCGGTGCCGCCCCGGGTCAGGCCCCCTCCGACCGTCACCGTGCCGATGGGACCCGAGTTGGCGGAGCCGCCTGAGGACGCCACGACGCCGCCCGACCCGGTCGAACCCGCGGAGGTCCCGGCCGCACCGGCCCCGCCTGCTCCCGCCCCGGTCCCTGTCCCCGCGCCGGCGGCGGCCGAGGCGTCGGCGGCCACCGAGGCCTGGGTGGCGGATCCGCCCGAGCCGGAGACGCCTGAGCTGGCGGAGCCGCCGGAGGCGAGGCGCGAACTGCCGGCGGTGGCCGGGCTCGGGCTGGATCCGTTGACGAATGGGACGACGCTGAGAGCCACCACCCCGATCAGCCCGCAGACGTACAGCAGGGCGTAGCGGCGCACGTGGTAGGCCGCCACCAGTGAACTGCGGGCGAAAGGATCGGTGAGTGATCCGACCTGTTCGCTCTGTCGACGGGCGGAGTTGGGCATGCCTCGCTCCTTCGTTCCCGGCCCCGAGCCCCCCTCGGCCCCAGCGCCGACCCCGAGCATAGGGACATTCCCGGCAAAATGGCCGGCGCCCGCCTCCGGCCCCGTCCGCCGCCTCCGTTTAGGCGGTGTACGCCGCCGCCACCGCTTCAGCCGGCGTAGGCCGCCAGCGGGGGTTCGGAGCGCACGCCGGGATGGGCGTAGAAGGCCTGGGCGGCGTTGGTGTAGACCTCGGCGTTGCCGGCCACATCGGCGGGCGGGCTGGTCCCGGGTATGAAGGTCTGGGCGCACACCGTGATCGGGACCAGCTTGGGGTCAAGTGGCCCGGGGTGGGTCAGGGTGTCCATGACCAGGGCGTAGACGACGGCGTCAGCCAGCATCCCGCCGTGGTTGACGTACCGGCCGGGACAGACGGACTGCACCGACACGTTGGCCACGTTGGTCCTTCCGGACAGCGCGGCGGTGGGATCGACGGCGGCCGGCTCCACCAGGTCATCGGTCGTGGAGTAGATGTCGGTGTAGGAGGTGGGTCCGGGCGCCTCCCCGCCGGCGTTGAGGGCGGTGAGGAAGTGCGAGCCCTGCGCCATCTGCCACACCGCCGGCCAGCAGTCGCCCGAGTCGGCGCAGGCGTCGGCGGCGTAGATGCCGTGGTTGGGTGAGGCCAGCCCGATGTAGTGGTCCACCTTGGCCCGCAGCCCCGGCCACCACTTGAGGGCCCAGCGGGGCTCGATGCCGCCCTGGCTGTGGCCGATGATGTCCACCGGGGAGTGCCAGCGGGCCGTCATGGTGTCCACCGCCGCCACCACGTATTCACTGGCCACCTGGATGTCACCGAGGGCGGCCTGCGGCAAGGCGACGGTGCAGGTGGGATAGCCCTCGGCCGGGAGGACGGCCTCGTAGTTCCAGGCCCAACTCTGGGCCGGGGTCAGCCCGGTGCCGTGGACCAGCAGAACGGGTCGGTGGTGGCCGTGGCCGGGCCGGCCGTTGACGCAGGCGAGCGAATGAGAGAGGGCGGGGGCCGGCACGGTGAGGGGTGGGCCCCCGTCGGGACCGGCGGCCGTGGGTTGTGTCCCGGCCAAGGCGGGCGGGGCCAGCGCCCCTGACAGCGCCAGGCCAGCCAGCGCCAAGGCTCCTGACAGCACTACGCCCAGCTTCATCGACGGCTTCAATTTGCCGAAGCCCGCCTGAGCCCGTCCGATCTGCGCATGCAGTTGCGTGTACCCACTCTTCAGGGTTCCACGCCGGGAGGACCGGTCCCTGCCCAGCTGAAGACCGATCCGCTCCTCGGTAGATTCGGGGTCGGTTACACCAAGAGGGGGTTGGCCATGGATCGGCTCGGATGAGTGGCGAGCGACTGCCGGGGCTGACCCGGGGTGAGTTGGGTCAAGACGCCCGCTCGCTCTGGGACGCCATCGTGGGCTCGGGACGGGGCAATGTGGTGGGCGAGTCGGGGAGTCTGGTCGGTCCCTTCAACGCCTGGCTGCATGCGCCCGAGGCCGGGCGGGCGCTGTCCGAACTCGGGGCCGTGCTTCGCTTCGACACATCCCTTGAGCGTCGGCTCACCGAGGTGGCCATCATCACGGTCGGGGCGGCCTGGAAGGCCGAGTTCGAGTGGTGGGCGCATGCCCGCATGGCCCGGGAGCACGGGGTGGCCGAGGCCGTGATCGAGGCCATCGCGGCGGGGGAGATGCCGACTTTCGAGCGGGAGGACGAGGCGATCATCCACGCCGTCGCCCGTCAGTTGGTTACGACCGGCCGGGTGGAGCAGGGGACCTACGACCGGGCGTCGGCTCTTCTCGGTCACCAGGGCATGGTCGAGCTGGTCAGCCTGTGCGGCTACTACTGCCTCATCTCGTTCATCCTCAACACCTTCGAGGTCGCCCTGCCGCCCGGGGTGACGGGACGGTGGAGCTAAGGACTGCTGGTACTCGTTCAGCCTCCTGGCGCCAGACCCAGGTGCACTCCGGTGATGGTGACGATGGTGGGAAGCGGCTCGGCCACGGTCGGGCACGGCGCCGCCGCTGTGCACGGTGAGCTGGCCGGCGGCGCCACGGGTGGTGATCCGGCCGACGCACCGGCGGACGCCCCGCCCGAGGCCTCTGCCGTCATCGGCTCGGGGCCGGGACCTCCGTAGACGATCCAGGGTGCGCCGGTCCTCAGCCGCTCCAATCCGATGGATACCACCACGGCCGGGTTGATCAGCTTCCCGAGGAACCCCCTTCTCGATATCAGCGTATCTGAGAAGATCTAAAGATATACTGATTTACGTGAGCCCGGCCTCCGGTCCCGTGCACGAGGTGAAGGCGAATCTGTTCAGGGTCCTCGGCCATCCGGCCCGGGTGCGCATCCTCGAACTCCTCCGGGAGGGGGAGCGGTCGGTCGGATGGCTGCAGGCCGAACTGGCACTGGGGGAGGGAAGCACCTCTCAGCACCTGGCCGCCCTCCGTCGCATCGGCTTGGTCGGATCGCGCCGGGAGGGCACCACCATCTACTACCGGGTCGAGAACCCCCGGGTCTTCGATCTCCTGGCTGCCGGCCGGGAGATCATTACCGCCCAACTGGTCAATCAGCAGTCGATCCTGCGTGAGCTGAGCGCCCAGTGATCGGTGCACTGTTGCTGACCGGCGTGGCCCTGGTCGGAGCCGGAGGCCTGCTGTGCGCCGCCCGATCCAGCTTTCGAACGGGCCTTTCCCTTGAGGCCGCCGGGGCGGCGGCGGTGGCGGTGGCCGGTTTCTGGGCCCTGGCCTCCGGGACGTCCGTGGGCGGGACCTTCACCAACCACCTCACCCCGCGCCTCGGCCTGGATCCGCTGAGCGGGCTGTTCCTCGGCACTCTGGGACTGGTCGGAGCTCCGGCCCTGTGCTTCGCCCGGGACTACCTGCGCCCGACGGGTAAGGACCGGGCGGTCGGTTCCCTCACCGCCGGCTTCCTGCTGGCCATGGTGGGCGTCCTCTGCGCCCGGGACCCGGCCACCTTGCTGGCCGGTTGGGAGTTGATGACCCTGCTGCCCGCCGCGGTCATCCTGGTGGCCCACCAGGAGGATCGCCACGCCCGCCAGTCGGTGTTCACCTACCTGGCCGTTACCCATCTCGGCGGGGTGGGGACATGGGTGGCCGTCCTTCTCCTGGCCCGAGCCGGAGCCATCGGCTCACCCGGGGTGATCCACGCCGGCTCCGGGCTGCAAGCGGTCGTGGTGGTGGCCGCCCTGGTCGGACTGGGCACCAAGGCCGGGGTCATGCCCCTGCACGTGTGGCTGCCCCGCGCCCATCCCATCGCTCCGGCGCCGGTCTCGGCGCTCATGAGCGGAGTGATGATCAAGATCGGCATCTACCTGATGGTCAGGGTGCTGGTTGACTGGGCCGGACCGCTGCCGGTCTGGCTGGGAATCCTCGTCCTGGCCACCGGCGCCCTCTCGGCGGTGGGGGGCGTGACCTACGCCCTCTTCGAGCATGACCTCAAGCGGCTCCTGGCCATGCATTCGATCGAGAACATCGGGATCATCGTGATGGGCATAGGCGCCTGTGTGCTGCTGCGCAACCGCGGAGCCGACGGTTGGGCCGCCCTGGCGCTGGGGGCCGCCCTCCTGCACACCGTGAATCACGCCGTGTTCAAGTCGCTGCTGTTCCTCTGCGCCGGCGCCTTCGAACGGATGGCTGGCCGCCTGGACCTGGACCGCCTCGGCGGACTGTTGCGCCGGGTGCCCGTAGTGGGCGGCTCCTTCCTGGTCGGCTCGATGGCCATAGCCGGTCTGCCACCCCTCAACGGGTTCGCGTCGGAGTGGCTGACCCTCCAGGCCCTGGTGCACGTCCCCCGCTACGGGCGAGTGGCCGATGGCCTGGCCGGTGCCCTCGCCCTGGGGGCCCTGGCGGCCACCGCCGCCCTGGCCGCCTTCTGTTTCGTCAAGGTGGTGGGTCTGGTGTTGCTGGGCTCGCCCCGTCGGGATCCTCCGGTGGACGCCCGCCAACCCAGTGCGGGAATGGCCGGGGCGGTGGCCTTTCTGGCCCTGGCCTGTGCCGCCCTCGGCGTGGCTCCGGGCGTCCTTTTGGCGCGACTGGTCGGTCTGGCGCCCTGGTCGGCGGGTCTACCGGTCGGGATGGGGTTGCGTTTACCCGGGACCGGCTCCCTGCCGAGCCCGGCCATCGCTGTCCTTCTCATCGTCCTGGCCGGTGCCCTGGTGCTTCTCCGAGGTCGGGGTCGGGCCGCCGCACCCGCTGCCCCCACCTGGGCCTGCGGCCAGGTGGTCAGCCGCCGACTGGAGTGGACCGGCGCCGGTTTCACCAAGCCCCTGCGCCTGGCCTTGGAGGTCGTCCTGCGTCCCCAGCGCGACGTGGTGAGCCGCCAGGAGGCAGGAGTCCTCCAGGAGGTGGGCTACCAGGGTCAGGTTCCCCACCTGATCGAAGAGCGCGTCTATGCGCCCACGCACCGGCTCGCCATGGCCGCCGCCACCCGGCTCAGACGCCTGCAGTCCGGAAACCTCGGAACCTACGTCGGCTACCTGATGGGCGTCGTCCTGCTCCTTCTGGTGGCGGCCCGGCTGGGGCTGGTCTGATGGGTGGCGCCACTCTGGCCGAGGCCTCGGTGCAGGTCTGTGGCGGGGTGCTCGGCGCTCCGCTCCTGCCCGGGTTGATCCAGGCGGCCAAGGCCCGGCTCCAGGGCCGGCGCGGGCCCGGCCCGTTACAGCCCTACCGGGAGCTGCGCCGCCTGTGGTCCAAGAGCACGGTGGAAGTGGAGGGAGCCACCCAGGTCTACCGGTGGGCCCCGGCCACGGTGGCGGCGTGCATGGTGGCGGCGGTGCTGCTCGTCCCCGCCGCCGGCGTGGCCCCGGGCTGGGGGGTAGGCCACGACGCCTTCGCCCTGGTCGGGCTGCTGGCGCTGGCCCGCTTCGCCATCGCCGCCGCGGCGTGGGACACCGGCAACGGCTTCTCCCTGATGGGAGCCAGCCGGGACCTCACCATCTCCGTGTTCATGGAGGCGACGCTTGTGCTCAGCCTCGGCGTGGCTTCGCTGTCGGCGGGGACCACCGACCTGCGGGGAGTGGTGGCCGGAACCGCCGGGGGCGGGGCGTGGGCCACTCCGGCCCTGGCTCTGGCCGCGCTCGCCTTCGGCATCGTCGTCGTGGCCGAGACCGGCCGCCAACCGGTGGACAACCCCGACACCCATCTGGAGTTGACCATGATCCACGAGGGGCCGCTCCTGGAGTACGCCGGGCGGGATCAGGCCTATCTCCAGTGGGCGGCGGCGGCGCGCCACTGGATCGTGCTGGTCATTGCGGCCCAGGTCTTCCTTCCCCACGGCCGGACGGTGGCCGTCCAGCTGGTGGCGCTGCCCGCCGTTCTGGCCGTGCTGGCCGGCGCCCTGGCCGTGCTGGAGACCGTGGTGGCCAAGATGCGGGTCCTCTTCGTCCCTCGGCTGCTCGGTGTGGGGTCGGCTCTCGCCCTGCTCGGCGTGGCGGCCTGGTTGGCGCCCCGATGAACGGTCCGGCCGTGTGGGCCCTGGTGGTGCTCGGGCTGGGCGTCGTGGTCGTGCGCCGGCGCTCGACCGCGGTCGGCTTGGTCACGGCCCAGGCCCTGGTCCTGGTCGGCGTGGCGCTATCCCGCGCCCGCACCGGCAACGACGTGCTGGCGGCGGCGGCCCTGGCGGTCAGGGCGGTGGCCTTTGCCGGGCTGTTGATGTTCCTCGTCAGTAGGACCAGGGAACTGCGCCCGGTGCGCGCCAAGGTGGCCGCCCCGGTCCGGGCCGGGCTGGCCCTGGGATTCGCACTGGCCCTGACCTGGCTGGTGCCGATCTCACCCGCCGCCGACCATTACGCCCATCAGGGCGTTCTGGCCCTGGTGGCCTTCGGCGTGTCGACCGTGGCGACGCGACGGGCGACGTTGTTCCACGTCCTCGGGATAGTCCTGGTCGAGAACGGCCTGGCCCTGGCCGCTCTGACCCTGCACGGGGGGTCATCGCTGGAGATCGAGCTCGGGGTCACCCTCGACCTGACTCTGCTCACCCTGGTGGCCTCGGTGTTCCACCAGAGGATCTTCGCCGAGTTCGGTGCCGGTGATGCCGGCGCCCTCAGGAGCCTGCGTGACTAGCGCCCTGTTCCTGGCCGAGTCGGTGGTGGCGGTCCCGGTGCTGGCCGCGGCCGGCACCGCGGTGATACCCGCCAGGATGGTGCAGCGGATTGCCGTCCTGGGCATGGCCCTGACCGCGGGTCTGGCCCTGGCCTTCAGCGCCGTGGTCCTGCGTGTCCCGAACCAGCCGGCGGCCGGAAGCTGGATCGCCCTCGACGCGCTGGGAGCCATCCTGGTTCCGGTCATCGGCGTGGTCGGCCTCGCCAGTGTGATGCTCTCGGCCTCGTATCTGCGCACGTCGACCACCTCGGTGGTGGGCCCACAGCGGCGCGAGCGCATCTATTACGTCGTGCTGCTCGTGTTCATCGCCACCCTGCTGGCGGTGCCGATCGCTGGCAACCTGGCCATGGCCTGGCTGCTGATCGAAGCCACCACCGCCACCTCGGCCCTGCTGGTCGGCTTCTCCGGGCGCCCTCGGGCCCTGGAGGCGGGATGGAAGTACCTGATCCTCACCTCCCTCGGCCTCGGCGTCGCCCTGCTCGGGCTGGGCCTGCTGGCCGGCGGACTGCCCGGGGACGGATGGGCCGGGCTGTCCTGGCACCATCTCGGCCACTACGCCGGCGGCCACAACGAGGCTCTGGTGGCCTATGTACTCGTCCTGGTCGGTCTGGCCGCCAAGGTCGGCTGGGCGCCGGTACACAACTGGTTGCCCGATGCCCACTCGGAGGCGCCTCCCCCGGTCTCGGCCCTCCTGTCCGCCGCCTTGTTGCCCGCTGTCCTGGTCGTGGCCTGGAGAGTCGAGCGGGCCATCGGCCCGGCGGTGGGTCCGAGATCGGCCCATCGGATCCTCATCGTGTTCGGGCTGGCCTCCCTGGCCGTGGCTGTTCCATTCCTCTGGCAGTCCCTGGCCTGGAAGCGGCTGCTCGCCTATTCGAGCCTCGAGCACATGGGTGTCCTGGCCCTGGGTATCGGCTTCGGCAGTCCCCTGGCTTTGGCCGGAGTAGCCGTGCACATAGTCGGGCACGCTCTGGCCAAGTCGCTGGGCTTCTATGCCTCGACGCCCTTGTTGGTCCACGATCCACGTTGCGCCGGTCATGCCCCCAGCGGCATCGGCCGCAGTGCCCCGGGACTCGGCACAGCCATGGGGGTCTCCCTCGGGGCTCTGGCCGGACTGCCGCCGTCCCCGTTGTTCGTGAGCGAGGTGATGATCCTGGCCGGTGGCTACGGCTCCGGTCATGCCTGGGCGGCTACGGCGGCGGCCGCCCTTCTCGCCCTCGGTTTTCTCGGGCTCGCCCACGCCCTGCTCGAGATGTTGGCCGGGAAGTCCCGCCGCCGGACCACGGCCCACCCGGTCGGTCTGGGCGCTGTGGTCGCCCTGTCGGTTGGCGCCTCCGGTCTTTTGCTGGGCCTGACGGCCGTGGCCTTCTCGTTGCCAGGCAGCGCCCTGGTGTCGGCCCTGGTGCGGGGCGCGTCGTGAGTGGGTACCGCGGCGACGTGGCCGACGCCCTGTCCGGGTCGGCCATCTTTGGAGCCCTATACGCGACCGGACCGGTCGTGCGCACCGTCCTCATCGGTCCTGACGGGTCGCCCGGCCTCATCTCGGCTCCGGTGGTCGAAGGGTCGGTTCCGTCCATCGTGGACCTGGCGCCCGCCGCCGGCTGGGACGAGCGGGAGGCCGCGGATCTCTACGGGGTCGGCTTCAACGGTCACAGTCCGATGCGGCCCCTGGTCGCCCACGGCGCGGCCTTGGAGGATTGGACGGTGCGGGTGTCGGGCCATGACGCCTACCAGGTGGCGGTGGGGCCGATTCACGCCGGGGTGATCGAGTCCGGGCACTTCCGCTTTCACGTAGTTGGTGACCGGATCCTCCACCTCGACGCTCAACTCTTCTACAAGCACCGCGGATTGCAGGCCGCCGCCGAGGGGCGCCGATTGAGGGAGGCGATGGCCTTGGTGGCCCGAACCTGTGCGGCCTGCTCGGTCACCAATGCCATCGCCTACGCCGACGCGTGCGAGCAGGTGCTGGCGCTGGAGCCCCCTTCCGAACTGAGGCGGGTGCGCACCATCCTGGTCGAGCTCGAGCGGGTCTGGAACCACCTGAACGACGTGTCCGCCATCTGCGCCGGGGTCGGTATGGCGGCAGGCAATGCCGCCTTCGCGGCGCTGACGGAAAGGGCCCGCCGTCTCAATGACGCTCTGACTGGCCACCGGTTCCTTCGGGGAGCCGTGCAGGTCGGGGCCAGCGACCTCGACTGGGACGCCTCCGCCGTGCGGAGAGCGGCCAACGAGTTGGACTCCGTCCGGACGGACGCGGCCCGAGCCTGGCGGGAACTGGCCTTCAATGCGTCCTTCCAGGATCGGCTGGCCGGCGTCGGCGTGATCGACGCCGGCCGGGCCCGGGCGCTCGGCGTCGTCGGCCCGGCCGCTCGTGCCGCCGGCCTGGACAGGGACGAGCGTTGCCACTCTGGCCGGCTCTCCTACGACGGTTTCGCGCCGGCCTTGCCCGAACGGCCCGACGGAGACGTCCGGGCCCGCTACGAGCAGCGGGCGCTCGAACTTTGGCAGTCCTTCGACCTCCTCGGGATGCTGCTGGATCGGCCCGTGACCGCGTCTCGAGCTGAACCCGGTCCAGCCGTGCGTATCCCCGGAGCCGGGCCGGGGGATGAGACCGGCATCGGCGTGGTGGAGGGGCCACGGGGCCGGACCGTGTGCATCCTCGAGGCTCGTGACGGACAGGTGATACGTCTGCAACTGCGCACGGCTTCTTTTGCCAACTGGCCGGCGGTGGCCGCCGCCGCGGCCGGGAGCCTGTTGCCCGACTTCCCACTCATCAACAAGAGCTTCGAGCTCTGCTACGCCTGCGTGGACCGCTGATGTTCACACTGCTGCGCGATCTGCGCCGCCTGCGTCGGCAGCTGGATCTGCCCCATCGGACGGGGAGCCTGGCCATCCGGCACTGCGACGTCGGCTCCTGCAACGGCTGTGAGCACGAGCTGACGCTGGCGTCGGGCCCTCACTATGACCTGTCCCGCTTCGGACTGGGGATGGTGGCGTCGCCCAGGCACGCCGACGTCCTCTTGGTCACCGGGGCGATCACGAGCCGGATGAGCACCGCCTTGCGCCGCGCTTATGAGGCCATGCCCGAGCCGCGGCGGGTGGCCGCCCTCGGAGACTGTGCGCTGGGTATCGGCCTGTTGGGTTCCCCCGATGACATCCTCGGGCCGGTTGAGCTTGTTCTGCCCGTCGACCTCCAGATCCCCGGTTGCCCGCCGACTCCCGACGCCATAGCCACCGCCCTGTTCGGGCTGCTGGCCAGCCGCCCGGCCGGCCAGGGAGTGACTGTCGGTCGGCCGTTAGGATCTGCGGATGAGCAACCGACTGGGGAACGACGTATTGACTGACGCGCTGGCCGGCCGGCGTCTGCTGGACCATCCCTTCTACCGGCGCTGGGAGCGCGGCGAGGTGTCGGAGGCGGAACTGGCCTCCTACGCCGCCCAGTACCGTCACTTCGAGGCCTACCTGCCCGGCTTCCTGGCCCAGTTGGTGGCCGGGCTCCCCGAAGGAGAGGCACGGGATCTGGTGGCGGCCAACCTGGCCGATGAGTCCCAGTCCGCCGAGGTGGCCCTGAGCAAAGCCGAAGGCCTTCGCACCCACTACGGCATGAGCGACGCGGCGGTGTCGTTCTGGGACCACCACGCCGAGGTCGATGTCCGCCACGGGGCCTGGGCGTGGGACGCCGTGTCCAGCCTGACCGGGACAGCCGAGGAGTTGGTCCCCGCCCTGCGGGCCGGGGCCGAGGCGTGGTGGGCCTTTCTGGACGAACGCGAAGAGCTCGCCCCGGCCGCCTGAAGATGGGCGACGGGGTGGCGACGTCCTTGTAGCGTCCGGCGCCATGGGGATCAGCCAAGTAACCGAAGACCCGTCTCTCGTGCGGGAGTTGATGGCCGGCGCCGGCGCGGCCCTGCTCGAGGAGCGGCGGCTTCTGCGCCCGGACGAGTTGGCTGCCCTGGCGGCGGTACCCGACCGTTCCGTGCCGGCACTGGCCGCTCTGGCCCACGAGGTCCGGTTGGCCTGGTGCGGTGACACGGTCGAGGTGGAGGGCATCCTGTCGGCCAAGACCGGCGGCTGTCCGGAGGACTGCCACTTCTGCGCCCAGTCCTCCCGCTTCGACACACCGGTCAAGGCCACCCCCTTTCTCGACACCGATGAGGTCCTGGCCGCGGCCCGGGAGACTGCGGCTCTGGGAGCCACCGAGTTCTGCATCGTGTTGGCCGTGCGCGGCCCCGATGAGCGGACCCTGTCCCGCATCCTCGAGCTCGTCCCGCTCATCACCGAAGAGACGGGGCTCAACGTGGCCGTCTCGTCCGGGATCCTCGGTCCCGGCCAGGCCCAGCGCCTGGCCGAGGGCGGTACCCACCGCTACAACCACAACCTCGAAACGGCGCGAAGCCACTTCCCCCAGATCGTCACCACCCACAGCTGGGACGAGCGGTGGGAGACATGCCAGGAGGTCAAGGCGGCCGGTATGGAGCTGTGCTGCGGAGTGCTGCTCGGCATGGGGGAGAGCGACCCCCAGCGCCTGGAGCTGATCGGACAGTTGCAGGAACTCGATCCCGATGAGGTGCCGGTCAACTTCCTCGATCCTCGGCCGGGAACGCCCCTGGCCATCCGCCGGCCCGTGCGACCTCTGGATGCCATTCGCTGGATCGCCCTGTTCCGGCTGGGTCTGCCCCGCACCATCCTGCGCTATGCCGGCGGGCGGGAGATCACCCTGGGCGATCTGCAGACCATGGGCATGACGGCGGGCATCAATGCCTTGATTGTGGGGAACTACCTCACCACCCTGGGCCGGGCGCCCCAAGCCGATCTGAACATGCTGGCCGACCTGCGCATGCCGATCGGCTCCCTGTCCGCCGCCATCTGAGGCCGGTGGAGGCGGACCCGTTCTGCCCGGGGTGCGGGCGCGCCGTCGATCAGTGTCCGACGGGAGGGACGTGCCGGGGCGCCTATGAGCCCCCGCGGTACTGCGCGTCCTGCGGCGTACGGATGGCGGTGCGAGTGACCCCGACGGCGTGGACCGCCCGGTGCCGGGGCCACGGGGAGTTGAGCTCGTCCCCGTAGCTCTCCGACATCAAACGAGGATCGTCTCCACGACATTCAGACGAGGATCGTCTCGACGTCGTAGCGGGCGATCTGCCGATCGGCGGTGACGATGTGTAGACCTAGGTCCCGGGCTTGGGCCACCAGCAGCCGGTCGAAGGGATCCCGGTGCAGTCCGGGCAGGTCGCCCACGGCCAGGGCGTGATTGTGCTGCACGGGTAGGGGTTCGGCTCCGATGGCTCGCATCCGGTCGGGCACGTAGCGCTTCGGATCTTCGGGCAGGTTGAGACGTCCCACCGACGCTTTGATGGCGATCTCCCAAGAACTCACTGCTGAGAGCAACAGGTCGTTGTCGGGATTTTCTAGGGCCCCGAGCCGGCTCCCGAGCCGCTCGGGTTCGGCCAGGAGCCACAGGAAGACGTGGGTGTCGAGCAGCAGGCGCATTCTCAGGCCTCGAAGCTGTCGAGAATCTCATCGTCCAGGGGGGCGTCGAAGTCCTCCGGCACCGTCAGTCGACCCCGGTCCAGGCCGAAGGCGCGGGGCGTGCCGGTGGCCATGGCCACCAGGCGGGCCGCCGGCTGGCCGCGCCGGGTGATCAGGACCTCCTCCCCGGCCGCCACTTCGTCCAACAGGCGCGACAAATGGGTCTTGGCCTCATGGACCCCGACGGACTTAGTCATGGACTTAGTCTATCCAGGCAGCTCCTCTACTCCACCTCCGCCTCCTGAGGGTCAGCGGCGTCCGAACCTGCCTCGGCCCAGGCCCGGGCGTCGCGTTCCAGCTGAGGTTTGGTCACGCCGCCGGCCCGGGCCAGGGCTTCGAGGCTCAAGCCGGCCGGCCTCGCGCCTTCCCCGGTCAGGCCGGCCGCCCACCGGGCCAGGTCGGTCCGGGCGTCCAGGCCCAGGGCCACCGATGTGGATGCTCCCAGGGCCAGGGCGTGGGCCCGCCGGGCGGCGTCGCCGGCCACGGCGGCCAGGCCGGCCGAGCTGAGGCCCGAGGTGGGTGGGGGGTCGGCGGCCAGGGGCAGAGGGGTGCCCGGGTGGGGAGGGGGAAGGGGCGGAGCGGGCAGGGTCGGGCGCCCCGGCTCCTGGGCGCGGCGATAGGCGGCCGCCGCCGGGACGCCGCGGTCGGAGTCGTCCGAGCCGGCCACTCCCGCCGGCCCGGTGGCCCGGCGGGCCCGCAGGCCGGCCATCACCTCCAGGCTGGAGCGGCCCCGCAGCAGCAGGAGGGCAAACGGATCGGCATCCAGGACATCGGCCACCAGGTAACAGACGGCGGCGGCGTGCTTGCAGGGATCGGCCCAGTCCGGACAGGAACAGCGGGGGGAGAGGTCCCCGGGTCCGGGCAGGAGATCGACACCGGTCGACCGGGCTTCTTCCACCAGCTCGGGGGGCAGCTCACCGTCCAGGAGGGCGGCGGCGTGGCCGACCTGGGCCGAGATCATGTCCAGGAGCCGCTCCCACTCGGCCTGGTCCAGCTCCCGCACCCGGATCCAGACCCGGTAGGCGTCCACGGCGCTGCCGGTGACCGAGGCCTCGATCCGCCCCGGCGCCACGGTCAGGGGACCGACATGTCCCCACCGGGCGTAGGTGCGGCCCCGGGGCAGGCGGTTGGGATCGAGGCGGGCCCGGGTCTCCAGGGCGTTGACCCAGGCCGCTCCCCACGGGGTCTTACCGAAGCCCCGGCGGGTGCCGGGGGCCAGGCCCGGGCTGGAAGGGCGACGGCCGGCAGGGCGCCGGCGGGGCGGGCTCACCGGGCCGCTCCGAGTGAGACCAGCTCGTCCAGGTCGTCATTGGACATCTCGCTCAGCCAGCCCTCGCCCGAACCGACCACGGCCTCGGCCAGGGCCCGCTTGGCGCTGAGCAAGGTGGCCACCCGGTCTTCCACCGTGCCCTCGGTCACCAGACGGTGGACCTGGACGGGGCGGTCCTGGCCGATGCGGTAGGCCCGGTCGGTGGCCTGGTCCTCCACCGCCGGGTTCCACCAGCGGTCGAAGTGAATGACGTGGGTGGCCCGGGTGAGGTTGAGACCGGTGCCCCCCGCCTTGAGGGAGAGGAGGAAGACCGGGGCCAGCCCGGCCTGGAACTCCTCCACCATGGCCTCGCGCCGGCGGGCCGGCACCGAGCCGTGCAGGAAGCGGGTGGCGATACCGCGGGTGTGCAGGTGGGCCTCGATGATCCGGCCCATCTCCACGTACTGGGAGAAAACCAGGACGGAGTCCCCGGCCCCGGTGACGATGTCGACCAGCTCGTCCAGGGCGGCCAGCTTGCCCGACCGTCCGGGGATGGGCCCGGGCTGGTGCAGGTACTGGGCCGGGTGGTTGCAGATCTGCTTGAGCCCGGTCAGGAGGGCCAGGACCAGGCCCCGGCGGGCGATGCCCTCTTGGGAGCGGATGCGCTCCATGGCCTCGCGCACCACCGCTTCATAGAGGGTGGCCTGCTCCCGGGTGAGGGGGACGAGGCGGTCGGTCTCGGTCTTGGCCGGCAGCTCTGGGGCGATGCCGGGATCGGTCTTGCGCCGGCGCAGCAGGAACGGCCGGGTCATGCGGGCCAGGGCCTCGGTGGCCTCCGGGTCCCGGTAGCGCTCCACGGGGACGGCCACCCGGGTCCGGAACTGCTCCAGGGGACCGAGCAGGCCCGGGGTGGTCCAGTCCAGGATGGCCCACAGGTCCGAAAGCCGGTTCTCCACCGGGGTGCCCGTGAGCGCCACCCGGGCGGCGGCGGGGATGGCGCGCAGCTCCCGGGCCGTGCGGGCCAGGGGGTTCTTGACGTGCTGGGCTTCGTCGGCCACCACCAGGCCCCACCCGATTTCCGCCAGCGCCGGGCGATCGCGGCGGACGACGCCGTAGGTGACGAGGACGACTTCGTCGGGGGCGACTTCGGCCAGGTGGCGCTCGGCGCCGTGGAAGCGCCGGACGGTCACGTCGGGGGCGAAGCGGCCCAGTTCGCGCTCCCAGCTGCCCAGCAGGCTGGTGGGACAGACGACCAGGGTCGGGCCGGCGCCGGTGGCCCGGCGGGCCAGGTGAAGGGCGATGACCTGGATGGTCTTGCCCAGGCCCATGTCATCGGCCAGGCAGCCCCCCAGGCCGGTGGCGCACATCTCCTCCAGCCAGGCCAGACCTCGGGCCTGGTAGGGCCGCAGGGTGCCGGTCAGTCCCTCCGGGGCCCCGGCCGGCTCGGGTCCGGGACCATCGGCCCCGGCCAAACGGCGAAGTCGGCCGGCCAGGTCGGCTAGCGGGCCCTCCACGGCCAGCTCCACCCGCTCCCCGTCCACCTCCACCATCCCGGCCAGGGCCCCGGCCAGGACCTGGGCCGCGCTCAGGCGGCGGGCGGCCTGGCGCCGGCGGGCCTTCTCCAGGAGAGCCGGGTCGGCGGCCACCCAGCGGCCCCGGAGCCGGACGAAGGGACGCTTGGCCTCGGCCAGGGCGTCGACCTCCTCGGCGGTGAGGACCTCGTCACCGATGGCCAGCTCCCAGCGGTATTCGACCAGGGCGGCCAGGTCCAGGCCGGCTCCGGCCACGGGGGCGGGCGACGGCGTGGGGACGGCCACGGCCCGCAGGCTCAGCCCGGACTCCATCAGCTCGGCCGGCCAGAGGAGCTCGACCCCGGCCGCACCCAGGGCCTCGGCCGCCGGGCCCAGGAGGTCGGTCACGTCCGAGTCGCCCAGCTCGACCCCCCAGGGCGCCCGCTGGCGCAGGGCCGGCTCCAGGGGAGGCCAGGCCCGGGCCGCCTGGCGCAGCGAGCGGAGCAGATCGGCCTCGGCCCGGGCCCCGAAGCGGGCCAGGACGGCGGCCGGGGCCCGCCAGAACTCGGCGGCGTCGACCACCAGGCTGGGCTCGGCCCGGCTACGGACCTGGAGGACGGCCCGGGCCTCGTCGTCCGCGTCGACCGGCAGCTCGAGGCGCAGGCCCAGGCGTCCTCCGGCGTCGGTGCCGGCCGCGCACTCGGCCAGCCAGTCGGCCAGCGCCCCGACGGCCACCGGCTCGGCCGCGGTCAGCACCCCGGTGGAGTCACCGGCTTTTGCCGCGGCCCGGCCGGCCCCGGCCCCGCCGGCCAGGGCGGCCATGACGGCCGGGGCCGCCGCGGTGCGGACCATGGTGTCGGCCACCGCGTCCCAGCAGGCCCGGATGAGGGCCTCGGGCGAGCGGACGGCCAGGGGCCGGGAGCCGGTCACCGGCAGGGCGTGGGCCCGGGGAGGGAGGGCCTCGGCCAGACGGCGCACGTACTCGGAATCGGGCGGGTCCAGCGGTCCTGCCCGCCAGGTATCCCACCCGGCGGGCGTGGCCCCGGGGTGGAGCCGGCCCCGGGACACCAGACCGAGGCCGGCGTTGAGGGCCACCGACCAGGCCATGGCCGTCTCCGACGCCGAGCCCGCCTCCAGGTCGACCAGCTCGGCCAGTGCGGTGTCCATATCTATGCACCGGGCTTTCACCTGGCGCCGGCGCACTCCCTGGCCCACCGGCAGCACCAGCTCGATGCTGTCGGTGGCGCCGGCGTCCACGGCCGGTCCCCACAGCCCGAACCGGCTGGCCCGGGGTGGATCGGCGGGGAGGAACACCACCTCGCAGCCTGGATCCAACCCCATGGCCCACCGTACCGAAGTGGATCCCGCCGCACGGCCAACCTGGTCTACGACGTCGTGCTGGTGGCGTCAGGGACCGTCGTGGAGCTGGTGGGCGGAGCTCGCCAGTCCACGGACACCTGCACGGTGCGGGCGAGCGTCGTGCTCATCAGGCTGGCCAGGGAGGACGCCGATGGCGGAGGGGTGGGCCCGGTCAGGGCCACGGTGACGTTGTCGCCGCTTACAGAGATGTCGGTGACGTGGGTGCCGTTCGGACCTCCCGGGGCCGAAGCCAGCCAGGCCTGGACCAGGGGCCGCAGTTTGGACTCGGTGAGAGGGGCCGAGGAGGGCGAGCGCGAGGCGTCGGAGCTGGTCCCGGTCTGGAACCAGCGGACCTGCACCGCCGACTGGGGTCCAAGGATCCCCTGGAGGGCCGCCACCAGGGCGGGCGACGCCGGGGGGGCCTGGGGGCCGATCACCTCCACGGCCACCTTGGCCCCGCTGATTTCGACCGCACCGAGCTGCAGTCCCGGCTCGGCGGACAGCCACGCCAGGGCGGCCTGGGTGACCTGACGGGTGGTGCCGGCGTGCTCGACGGCGCCCAGTGTGCGAGCGGTGAGGGGCACCGCCACCGCGGCCAGCCCCACCACCAGGGCCACCAATCCGAAGCGGATCCCCGGCGCCCGGCGCCGGCCGGCGGGCACGAAGCCGGTGACCAGGAACACGACCGTGGCCGCCAGCACGATGGCGGCCAGGTTGGTGAGGTACAGGAGCAGGGCCCCGCCGGCCAGATCGGTCCGCCCCACTGCCAGGGTGAAGCCCACCGTGGCCAGGGGCGGGACCAGGGCCACGGCCACGGCCACCCCGGGTAGGGCGGAGGAGACGTCCTCCCGGCTGGTGGCGTAGGCGCCGGCGCCGCCGGCGGCCAGCCCGATGAACAGGTCGCGCAGGTCGGGGCTCGTCCGGGCCAGGACCTCACCGGTGAGGGCTCGGTCCGAGGAGGGAAGCATCATGGTCAGGGCCCAGGCCAGGGCCACGCCGCCGACGGTCCCGACCGCCGTGGCCGACAGGGAGTGGCGCAGCCGTCGGCCCCAGGCCATGGCCACCGCCGCCCCCATGCCCAGCACCGGGGTCATGAGGGGGGCGATGAGCATGGCTCCGATGACCACCGCGGCCGAGTTCTCGGACAGGCCCATGAGGGCCACGACCATCGAGAGGCTCATCATGAGGCTGAAGCGGAACCACCAGTGGTGCGCCTCGCCGGTGCCGGGGTAGAGGGCGGCCACTATCCGACGCCGGTCGGCGGGGGAGTGGCGGGGGACCTGGCGCCCCCCAGACTGGGCGGTGGGCTGCACGGTCAGATCGGCCCGGGCTGCGGCGAGGCTGGGAGACTGCCGGGCGTGGTCGCCGTGCTCGTCTTTGCCGCCAGCCTGGTCGTGGCTGTGCTCCTGTCCCAGCTGGCGCATCGCACCGTGCTGTCCACCGCCGTGCTGTTCCTGGTCGCCGGGCTGGTGGCAGGCCCCGGGGTCCTGGGGGTCGTCAGCCTCACGCCCAGGCAGCCGGCGGTGCAGCAACTGGCCAACCTGGCCCTCTTCAGTGTCCTGTTCACGGACGGGATGGCCGCCGGGGCCGACCAGCTGCGCAAGGCGTGGCGCCTGCCGGGCCGGACACTCCTCCTCGGACTTCCGCTCACCCTGGCCATTATTGCCGTCCTGGCCCGCTGGTTGGGGGGTCTGGGCTGGACGGACGCCTTCCTGCTGGGCGCGGTCCTCAGCCCCACCGACCCGGTCTTCGCCGCCGCCATCGTCGGGCGGAAGGAGGTCTCGGCCCGCCTGCGTCAGTTGCTCAACGCTGAGAGCGGGTTGAACGACGGGCTCGCCCTGCCCATAGTCATCGTGCTCCTGGCCGTCACCGGCGACCACCGGTTGGATGCCGTCTCCCTGGCCGGGGACCTGGTGGCCGGCCTGGCCCTCGGGGTGGCGGTGCCGTGGGCCTACATCCGCCTCGAGCAGACGCGCCTCTTCGCCGCCAGCGCCCTCTACGAGCCCCTGGGGCTCTTCGCCGTCGGTCTGGGGCTGCTGGCCCTGTGCGAGGTGACCGGGGCCAACCCGTTCCTGGCCGCTTTCGTCGGGGGGATCACGGTGGCCTCTCTGAGCCCGACGGCCCGGGACGCATTCCACCGATTCGGTGAGCTCATCACCGAGCTGCTGAAGCTGGCCGCCCTGCTGGCCCTGGGCGCCCTGGTCACCCCGGCCCTCCTCGTCAGCGTGGGAGTGGGCGGCTGGGCCTTCGCCGCCGCCGTGATCGTCATAGCCCGCCCGGCCGCTCTGACCCTGTCCCTTTACGCCAGCGCCCTTGGCTGGGCCGAGCGAGCGGCGGTGGCGTGGTTCGGACCCAAGGGGTTCGCATCGGTGGTCTATGGGCTGATGGTCCTCCAGTCGCACAACTCAAGGGCCGAGCGGATTTTCCTCCTGACCGTGGTGACAGTGGCCGTCTCCATCGTCGCCCACTCCTCCACGGACGTCGTGGTGGCCCGCCGCCTGGGACGGGAATGATCCCGGCACCGGCAACGTTGACAACATTGCACTCAAGGTTGTTAGTATCGTCCGGTACCAGAAAGATTAGAGGAGTAACCAATGCCCAAGGCTGTAGGCATCGATCTGGGCACGACCAACTCGGTCGTGTCCGTACTGGAGGCGGGCGAGCCCGTCGTCATCCCCAACGCCGAGGGGGGCCGGACCACCCCTTCCGTGGTCGGCTTCGCCAAGGGCGGGGAGGTCCTGGTGGGCGAGGTGGCCAAGCGCCAGGCCATCACCAACCCGGACCGGACCATCCGCTCGGTCAAGCGCCACATGGGGACGTCCTGGACCACCGACATCGACGGTAAGGCGTACACGCCCCAGGAGATCAGCGCCCGCATCCTGATGAAGCTCAAGCGGGACGCCGAGGCCTACCTGGGTGACACGGTCAGCCAGGCCGTCATCACCGTGCCGGCCTATTTCGATGACGCCCAGCGCACCGCCACCAAGGAGGCCGGGGCCATCGCCGGCCTCGAGGTCCTGCGCATCATCAACGAGCCCACCGCCGCCGCCCTGGCCTACGGCCTGGATAAAGAAGGGGCCGACCAGACCGTTCTGGTCTTCGACCTCGGTGGAGGCACCTTCGACGTCTCCGTCCTCGAGATTGGGGAAGGTGTCTTCGAGGTCAAGTCCACCTCCGGTAACACCCACCTCGGTGGGGATGACTGGGACCAGCGCATCATCGACTGGCTGGTCACCCAGTTCAAGAACTCCGACGGCGTGGACCTCTCGGTGGACAAGATGGCCACCCAGCGCCTCAAGGAGGCGGCCGAGAAGGCCAAGATCGAGTTGTCCTCGGTGATGGAGGCCAGCATCAACCTGCCCTTCGTGACTGCCACCAACGAGGGCCCCAAGCACCTGGACCTGACCCTGTCCCGGGCCAAGTTCGATGAGTTGACCGCCGACCTGGTGGACGCCTGCAGGGGCCCCTTCGAGCAGGCCATCACCGACGCCGGCCTGACCAAGGACAAGATCGACCACGTGGTGCTGGTGGGTGGCTCCACCCGGATGCCGGCCATCCAGGATCTCGTCAAGGGCCTGCTGGGCAAGGACCCCCACAAGGGCGTCAACCCCGATGAGGTCGTGGCCGTGGGCGCCGCCATCCAGGCCGGCGTCTTGAAGGGCGAGGTCAAAGACGTCCTGCTCCTCGACGTGACCCCGCTGTCCCTCGGTATCGAGACCAAGGGCTCGGTCATGACCAAGCTGATCGAGCGCAACACCACCATCCCGACCAAGCGCACCGAGGTCTTCACCACCGCCGATGACAATCAGCCCTCGGTGGAGATCCACGTGCTGCAGGGCGAGCGGGAGATGGCCATGTACAACAAGACCCTGGGCAAGTTCCAGCTGGTCGACCTGCCCCCCGCCCCCCGTGGCGTGCCCCAGATCGAGGTCACCTTCGACATCGACGCCAACGGCATCGTGCACGTGTCGGCCAAGGACCGGGCCACGGGCAAGGAGCAGTCCATGACCATCACCGGCCAGTCCTCCCTGGCCAAGGACGAGATCGACCGCATGGTCAGAGATGCCGAGTCCCACGCCGAGGACGACCGCCGGCGCAAGGAGGAGGCCGAGGTCCGCAACTCCGCCGACAGCCTCGTCTACCAGACCGAGAAGCTGCTCAAGGACCAGGGTGAGAAGTTCACCGGGGATGAGAAGGAGACGGTCGAGTCCGCTCTCACCGGTCTCAAGACGGCCCTGGACGGCAGCGACGTGGAGGCCATCCGCACCGCCACCGAGACGCTCATGAAGGCCAGCCAGAGCTTTGCCGAGCGTCTCTACGCCCAGGCCGGCGCCGATGCCAGCGGCGCTTCGGCTTCCGCCGGGGCGTCGGGTGATTCCGCTCCGGCCGACGATGAGGTGGTCGACGCCGAGATAGTCGACGACCAGTCGGCATGAGCAGCGAGGACACCACTTCTCCTCCTGCGCCTGAGCCCGACGCTTCCCCCGCTCCGGCGGAGGAGACCACCGACGCTGCCTCCGGTACCCCAGACCCGGGGGCAGGCGCCGGTGCGGCGCCGCCCACGGACGATGACCCGGCCGGCGGCAACGCGGCCGGCGATTCGGTTGACGGGCCGGCCGGTGGAGCCGGCGCGGCCGCCAGTGGCGGGCCGGACGGTGACGCCGAGTCACAAGGGCTGGAGGAGGTGCTGGATCCGCTCACGGCCATGACCATCGAGCGGGACGAATATCTCGACGGCATGCGCCGGGTCCAGGCCGACTTCGAGAACTACAAGAAGCGCATGCTCCGCCAGCAGACCGAGCAGCTGGAGCGGGCCGCCGAGGGTCTGGTCAACAAGCTGCTGCCCGCCCTCGACACCCTCGCCTTGGCCCTGTCGCATTCCGACGCCGACAGCGACGCCGGCCGGACGCTGGCCCAGGTCTCGGCGTCGGTGTGGGAGGTCCTGGCCAAGGAGGGACTGGAGACGGTGGATCCCCTGGATCAGGAGTTCGACCCCAACGAGGCCGAGGCGGTCATGCACGAGCCGGCCGAGGACGACCAGACTGGCGCGGTGGTGGTGGAGGTGTTCCGTCCCGGCTACCGGTGGCGGGGCCGGGTGCTGCGGGCCGCCATGGTGAAGGTAAGGGGCTGAGTCGTGGCCCCCCAGCGGGAGTGGTTCGAGAAGGACTACTACAAGGTCCTCGGCGTGACGCAGGCCGCCACCGATAAGGACATCACCCGCGCCTATCGCAAGCTGGCCAAGCAGTACCACCCCGACGCCCATCCGGGATCGGAGGACAAGTTCAAGGAGATCTCCGCCGCCTACGACGTGCTGGGCGATGCGGACAAGCGCAAGGAATACGACGAAGTCCGCCGGCTCGGTCCGGCCGCCGCCGGCTTTGGGGGCTTCGGCGGCGGTGCCGGTGGCGCCGGTGGGTTCCATGTCGATGACCTCTCCGATCTGCTGGGCGGGATATTCGGCCGAGGCAACCGGGGCGGTGGCGGGTTCAGCGGGGCCGGATCGGGAGGAGCCCGGGCGCCCCGCAAGGGATCGGACCTCGAGGCCGAGTTGCATCTGACCTTCGAGGATGCCGCCAACGGGGTGACCACCAGCGTCAACGTCCTCAGCGAGGCCCAGTGCGCCGTGTGCCGGGGCACCGGCGCCGAGCCGGGCACCAAGGCCACCGTCTGTCCCACCTGCGGCGGGCGCGGCGTGAAGGACGAGAACCAGGGGCTGTTCTCCTTCTCCCAGCCCTGTCCGGACTGCGGGGGCTCCGGCGTCAAGATCGAAAAGCCCTGCCACCACTGCAAGGGCAGCGGGGTGGAGATGCGCCAGCGTCAGGTGCGGGTGCGCATCCCCGGCGGCGTGGTCGGAGGCCAGCGCATCCGTCTCAAGGCCCGCGGCGGTCCGGGCCGCAACGGCGGACCGCCCGGGGACCTGTTCGTGACTGTGCACATCTCGCCCCATCGCATCTTCGGGCGCAAGGGGAAGGACCTGACCGTGAACGTCCCGGTTACCTTTGCCGAGGCGGCGCTGGGCACCGAGATCAAGGTGCCCACCCTGACCACCCCGGTCACCTTGAAGGTGCCCCCGGGCACCAAGGCGGGCCGGACCCTGCGGGTCCGGGGCCGGGGCGTGCACGCCCCCACCGGGGTGGGCGACCTGTTGGTAACGGTGGAGGTGGCCGTACCGGAGAAGTTGAACGAGGAGCAGCGCAAGGCCGTCGAGGCCCTGGCCTCGGTGCTTCCTCCCGCGCCCCGGGAGGGCCTGGGCGTATGAGTGGACCTGGGCGTATGGATGAATCGGTGAAGGACGGTGATCAACGTGGCTGACGGTCAGTCGGAACCGGGCGGGCGGGAGGACGAGCTGCGCCGCCAGATGGCCGTCTACGTCATCTCGGTGGCGGCCGAGCTGGCCGGCGTGCATCCCCAGACCCTGCGCATCTATGAACGCAAGGGTCTACTGGACCCGGCCCGTACCGTGGGCGGTAACCGCCGCTACAGCGACATGGACATCGACCGGCTGCGCCGCATTCAGGAGCTGACCAACGCCG